>JANNYB010000124.1:0-62163 GCA_031409875.1 Acidobacteriota bacterium
AAATCTTAATAAATCAGTGTTCCATTTCCTTTCTAATAAATTCCGAAAACGCGCAAAACCAAGCCTTGCAGTAATTGAATCAAAATCAACACGAGCATTGCGGAGATGTCGAACATTCCGATTGTCGGAATCAATCTTTGCGCCGGAAGCAAAATCGGATCGGTTACGCGCTGAACGAAACCGAGAAAAGTGTTGCGCGTAAAAACAAACCAAGACGAAATAAAGCGTATGAAAATAAACAAAACCAACACGCTCAAAATCGCATAAAGAATGATACCGATAATCCAATTAACATTTCCTGTAACTACGCCAGCGGTCAATTTATCAATAATAAAAAATGTCTGGTGAATGATATTGAGCGCGAAAAAAGCCAAAACCGCCGTAATCAAAATCGTTACAATCGGCGCAAGCCGCGTGTCAATCCGAAAATTCGCCAAAAGCCGCGCCGCCGGATAAACGAATCTGTCCGTGCGTTTTTTCAAATGATAAGAAAACCGTCCGATTTTGCCGAACGGATTCGGGTCGGCGTAATTAAGAATCAGCCGCAAAACCATAAGCGCAACAAATACCAAAAGCGCAATAATCAAAATTTGGCTGATATATGGATAAATTGTTCGTAAAAGCATAAATTTTATGTTTTGAGTTCCAACTTCAGTTGGCAATCGCCAGCGAAGCGCACGCGGTTTTCGTTTATAAATTAAGACTTCGATTGGCAACGAGTTTCTGCATCGCTTCGCTCGCAGAAAAGCCAACTGAAGTTGGAACTCAGAACCTTTTTCCGAAAATCGCCGTTCCGACACGAATTACAGTTGCGCCTTCTTCAATTGCCACGGCGAAATCGTGGCTCATTCCCATTGAAAGTTCGCCTGATGGCAAAATTTTATCACGCAGTTCGCGCAATCTTCTAAAATAAGGGCGCGTTTTTTCCGCGTCTTCAAAATACGGCGGAATTATCATCAATCCGTCAAATTTCAAATGCTTGCAAGTCTTCAAAAATTCAATAATCGGCGGCAAATCTTCTACTTTAATACCGTTTTTCGTCGTTTCATTTGCCAAATCAACCTGCACGAAAACCGAAAGCGCGGCGCGATTTTCTTCAATACAGATACGTTCCAAACGCTCGGCAAGTTCGAGCGAATCGAGCGTATGAATCACGTCAAAAAGTTTAACGGCTTTTCGCGCTTTGTTCGATTGCAGATGTCCGATTAAATGCCATTCCGCTTTTTCGCGTCCGATTTCCGCAATTTTATCTTCGGCTTCTTGAATTTTATTTTCACCGAAAACCGACACGCCCGCGTCAATCGCTTCCAAAACAGTTTCCGCCGGATGCGTTTTGCTGACCGCAACGAGCTTTATTTCGTCCGCGCTCCGATTTGCTTTCTGTGCCGCGTTTGCGATTTCGTTTTTAACTTTTTCGAGTCTTTCTGCCAAAGTTTCATTCACATATTTATCATAACAAAATACAATTTGAACTTTCACGCCGCAAATTGTATTCTAACGATTGCCTTTTCTCGCGGACGTGGCGGAACTGGTAGACGCGCGGGTCTCAGAAGCCCGTGGGAGCAATCCCGTGATGGTTCGATTCCATTCGTCCGCATTTCATTTTTAATTCCAAAATTCAGATTCCAAATTTCTCTGAGTCTTTGCGGAAAAAAATTTATGCGCGAAGAATTCATCGAATCAATCAAAAAACATCAAACTGCTTTTGACTTAAATCTTTCCGAAAGCGCAATCAATTCCCTTGCCGATTATTACGAAATAATTCTGGAACATAACGCGATTTTGCATCTTGTCGCACCGAGTTCGGCGGAAGAATTTGCCATTCGACACATTCTCGAATCTTTAACTCTGCTCGAATATCTTCCGAAAAAAGCAAGTTTTGCCGATGTCGGCACTGGCGCGGGTTTGCCTTCGATTCCTTGCTTGCTTGTCCGCGAAGATTTGCGCGGCGTTTTGATTGAATCGAAATTGAAAAAGGTTAAGTTTCTCGAAGAAGTTTGTGAAAAATTGAATCTCGAAGCTCGTGTTTCCATCATCAATAAACAATTTGAAGAAGCCGAAAAATCAAACAATTTTTTCGTAACCTGCCGCGCTCTCGACAAATTTACCGACAAATTGCCGCGTCTTCTGAAATGGTCGGGCAAAGCCGATTTATTATTTTTCGGCGGCGAAAACTTGCGCGTCGCCTTGCAAAAACAAAACGTAAAATTCAAAGAAAAACTGTTGCCGATGTCTGAAAAAAGATTTCTTTTTATCGCAAAAAAATAACTGTGTCTTATTTGCGATAGTGTTTCATACTTGCTACAATGCCTGTATGAAAGCGAAGAAGAAAAAATCTCAAAAGATAAGCGAAGCTATCTTTCGCGGGAAGAAAACTGTCTATAATTTTGAAGTTTTTCCGCTGACTGCGGAGTTTGAAGATGTTCCAGCGATTTACATTATTTCCAAAAGAATCAACGACAAAGCCGGACGCGGGCATCATAAATTCGTCTGCATCGGACAGACCGAATCGGTTTTAGGCGACATCAAAAAACATACGAAAGGCAAATGTATCAAACAACATAAAGCCAATGTGGTCTGCATTTTAGCCGAACAAGACGAAAAAAACCGACTCCGCATCGAAGCCGATTTGCGCGAATCTCACGCGATTGTTTGCAATCATCAATAATTTTTCAACCGCGAAAACCGCGAAAAAGCGCGAAAAGTTCAGTTCATTATTTTTTCGCGCTTTTTCGCGTCTTTCGCGGTTAAATTTTTCCGCACTTACTTAATTGTCAAAGTCAGAAAAAACTTCGCTTTCGGCGTTTTTTCGGTCGGACGTTTTCGCACAAAAACTAAATAATCGCCGGTTTCGGGCGCGGTAAAACTGTAGTCGGTGTAATAATCGCGTTCAGTTGAAAGTTCAAAACCGTCGCCTTGCAAATCAAAATCAAAAAATCCGCCTTTCGGTTGCGAAGTAACTTTCAGAGTGATTTTT
Organism: Acidobacteriota bacterium; assembly: GCA_031409875.1. GTDB lineage: Bacteria > Acidobacteriota > Blastocatellia > Pyrinomonadales > Pyrinomonadaceae > CALMEH01. Next base: position 2,978 of record JANNYB010000124.1, read on the forward strand.
TGTCCGGCTTTTGCGCCGAAAATGTATTCCATTTGTTGATCGTTTGAAAGCGTTCCGGTCAAATTCGCGCTTGATTTTCCTTTGGCAAATTTAATGCGAAGCGGCTCGGCGTTCTGCGCGGAAGCAGAAACGAAACTGCATAATAAAATTGCTGCGATAACTATTAATTTTGTTCTCATAATTTTCTCCGTAACTAAATTTTCTCGTCAATTAAAGTGATTTACAGGCAAAAAATATTTCATTTTTGCTTGCCGTCAATTTAGGTTAGAATAATGGAATATGAATCGTCCGTCAAAAAATGAATACGCCGAATATTACGAAACCTACGTTTCACTCGTTGGTGAAACTGATATTGTCGCGGCAATGCAAGCACAATTGCACGAACTTGAACAGCTTTTCGCCGAAATTTCGGAAGAAAAATCGTTTTTCGCTTACGCCGAAAATAAATGGACAATCAAAGAATTGCTCGGACATTTGATTGACGGCGAAAGAATTTTTGCGTATCGTGCTTTGCGGATTTCACGCGCTGACGAAACGCCGATTGAAGGTTTTGAGCAAGACGATTATGTCGAAAATGCAAATTTTAATTCGATAAAACTTGCCGATTTGATTGAAGAATTTACGCTTTCGAGAAAGATAACTTTGATTTTTTTCAGAAACTTAACCGAAGATGCTTGGCTTCGCATCGGCACGGCAAGCGACGTTCCGGTTTCGGTTCGCGCTCTGGCTTTTATGATGGTCGGACACATTCGACATCACTTTAATATTTTGCGCGAAAGATATTTGAGCGAATGAAATTTGACGCAATCATCATCGGCGCAGGTGCGGCAGGACTTTTTTGCGCGATTGAAGCCGGAAAACGCGGGCGCAAAGTTTTGGTTTTAGAACATAATTCGCAAGTCGGGCGCAAAATTTTGATTTCCGGCGGCGGGCGTTGTAATTTTACGAACGTCAACACGAAAGCAGAAAATTTTATTTCCGAAAATCCGCATTTTTGTAAGTCGGCGTTGGCAAGATTTACGCCGCAAGATTTTGTCGAACTCGTCAAAAAACACCGCATCGAATTTTACGAAAAAAAGCTCGGACAACTTTTTTGCCGCGAATCTTCAAGGCAAATTATCGAGATGTTTTTGAAGGAATGTGCCGCCGCAAAAGTCAAAATTGTGAACGATTGTTCAGTAAAAAATGTCCGCCAAACCGACAATTTTGAAGTCGAAACAAATCAAGGCATTTTTACCTGTGAAAACTTGGTAATTGCAACCGGCGGTTTGTCGTTTCCGAAGATTGGCGCAACTGATTTCGGCTATAAAATTGCACGGCAATTCGGTTTAAAAATCGTGCCGACTTCGCCTTCGCTCGTGCCGCTTGTTTTCGCCGACGGAAAGAGTTTTTCGCGTCTCGCCGGAGTTTCGATTGACGCACTTGTTTCGACCGGCAAAAAAGAGTTTCGGGAGAATATCTTATTTACTCACAAAGGTTTATCGGGTCCGGCGATTTTGCAAATTTCAAATTATTGGCAACGCGAAAAACAAATTTCGATTGATTTATTGCCCAACGAAAACGCGCTCGAACTACTTGAAAATAACGGTTCAAGCAAACAAACTTTGGAAAATTTTATCGGTAAATTTCTGCCGAATCGCTTTGCCGAAATCTTCGCGGCAAATGAGTTTTCTAATAAGCCACTCAATCAATTCAGCAAAAAAGAACGCGAAAAAATATCCGAAAAATTAAACGATTGGCAAATTTTCTTCGGCGAAACGGAAGGTTATCACAAAGCGGAAGTAACGCGCGGCGGAATTCGCACCGATGAGTTGTCATCGCAAACTATGGAAAGCAAACGAGTTAAAGGATTATTTTTTATCGGCGAAGTTGTAGATGTTACAGGATGGCTCGGCGGATATAATTTTCAATGGGCGTGGGCAAGCGGTTTTGCCGCCGGAAATTCTCTTTAAAATGTGGACGAGGGAAACGTCTCCCACACCGTTTCCCTCGTTTCGCATCAATTACTAGGTAACCGACACGAAAGTTCGGCAATAATTGAACTTATAGCAAAAAAGCCGGGTCAACCCAAGGAGAAAAATCACCGATAATCGCTGCTTTTTCATATACCCAAACTTTTCTGGACTCTATAATTTCAAAAATCGCCGATTCTGTTTTTTCAATCTTTAAAGGTTGAAAAAAAACTGAACAATCGTTTAATATATTACACGATTGTTCACTTGTGTCAAGAGGAAATTATAAGAATATGAAAAATCCTGATTTTGTAAAAAGGCTTGTCGAAATTTGCGGCACTTCACACCCGCAAATTGCTTGTCAAAAATTAGACATTTCCTATCGCTCCGCGAAAAATTATTTTCACGGCAGAATACCGGATATTCCCGTTTTAATTCAAATTTCGGAAAAAACTTCTTGCTCGATTCATTGGCTTTTAACCGGAAAAGGCGATAAATTTGTCAGTTTTGAACTAAATGAAGGCACGCTCCGTCTATCTGCCGAAATGAGCGCATTTATCAGGCAGGAATGTTTGGAACTCGTCAAGGAAATTCTTCGCGGCGACTATCAAGCAGAAACCGCAGAAAAAATTGTTATCTTGAATTCCGGCGATATTAAAGAAGAAAAAATAAACGAAGATGTTCCGTTAATTTCTTCTGCGGAATAGATTTTGAATTTATCCGAATATTTTTGTTAAAAATTCTTGGACAATATCTAAAACGCTATTTTTTTCGTTAGTGTTTTCATCGTTTTGATCGTCAATCAAGCAAGGGTTTTGTTGCGTGCAATTTTTGTTGCCAGTTCCCATATTGCCGTCGTCGGCAAGCGTAATCGAGCTAAACAAAGCGATGACCAAAAAAAATTTTACTGTTGTTTTCATATTTTTATTCTCTAAATGTTCGTTTTTATTGATACAATCAGCGTATCGGGTTTATACTATCAAATAAGACCGATAAACCGTTATGAAAATTCTCCGCCCACAAATTAAGGTTTTGCTCAAAGAATTGTTTCTTTTCGAGCGTCGCGGTGAATATAAGACTGCTTTGGCGGCGGTCGAGTTTTTTTGGGAAGATTTTGATTCCGTGCCGGACGTTGAAAATTTGAGCGAGTTTGAAGCGGCGGAATTGTATTTGCGATGCGGAAGTTTAATCGGTTTTGAAGGGCAAAATAAAAATATTCCGAAAACGCAGGAGAAATCGAAAAACCTTTTAACCGAAGCGCGTTGGCGTTTTATCGAACTCGGCAACATCGAAAAAATCGCCGAATGCGAAAATTATCTGGCTCTCGCATATTGGCGCGAAGGCGAATTAATCGAGTCCGAAACGTGGCTGGAACAAGCATTTTTTCACGATATTCCCGAATCTCATAACGTCAGACTTTATTCAAAAATAATCAAATGCCTTCTACTTCTTTCTCACAAAAAATACGAAAAAATAATTGATTGTCTGGCGAACGAAGAAAAAAATTTCCTGATTTCTGACGATGAAGGTTTGAAAGGCGATTTTCATAACTATTTCGCGCTTGCTTTGCAGGAACTCGGACAAACATCTAAAGCCTTGAAATATGCGAGGTTAGCCGGATTTTATCACCAGAAATCGGGCAATCGAAATTATGTCGGAGCGATTGAAAACAACGTCGCGCAACTTTATAAACTCGAAAAAGACTTTGAAAAAGCGCACGAAGCGATTGACCGTGCGACGAATATTTTCAAATCCATAAACGACAACACACGCGAAGGTTTTTCGCTCGACACGAAGGCGCAGATTTATTTTGACGAAGGAAAATATAAGCAAGCCTTGATTGCCGTCGAAGCATCTTTGGCAATTATGGAAAGTTGCGAAAACCGCGCTCTTTTGGTTGAAACTTTTTGGACGAAAACTAAGGTTTTGATTAAATTGAACGATGTTTCGGCGGCAACTCAGAGTCTTTTTGAAGCGGTGCAGATTGCCAATATTCACATCAGCGAAGAAGCCGGAAAAAATCTGATGAAGGATTTTGAAATCGAAATCTTCAAGAAAAATTCGCCTAAAACTGATGATAACTTTGTCAAAAAACAGTTCGATGAAGAAACTTTTGAACTGATTTTGCCGCCTTCACTCGCGCATTATGGCGATATTCAGGGCGTTCGGATAAACAATTATTCTTTGGAAAAATATGATTTACCGAAAGGTTCGCTGGCGATTGCCGTGAAGGAGAAAATCAAACGCGGCGATTTGGTTGCAGTCCTCGAAATTGCGACTGATTCAGTTATTTGCGGTTTTTACGATGCGGATTTCGGCATCGTTTGTTTAGAAAATGGCGTGGGCGAACCAACCTTTTTCGATGAAAGCGACATCAAAATACTCGGAAAAATAATCGGCAAATGCGGCGAAGAAAAAACTTCGGACGGCAAACTGCCCGTCAAACCGCTTGTTTTCAGCCGATAACTTTAATTTTAGTAAGCAGTGGGCAGCGGCAGTTGACAGTAAAATTTAACCAAATTAACTGCTTACTGCCGCTGCCTACTCCTTACTTATTTAGATTTATGCGTAGATTTTATATTCCGGCTTTCATCATTATTTTATCGCTCAACTGCCTTGCACAATCGGGACGCACGGGACAAAAAACGACGGTTGCCGCCGATTCTTCGACTAATGATTTAAACAATCTGACTGCCGAACAGATGTTTAATGAAGCCAACAATTACACAAAAGTAAAAATTGAAGAATTCAAAATCAAAAAAGTTCCTTACACGGACGAGCTTTACAAAAGCACGGTTTTGGAGCAAAAACTGCTTGCGGCAAAATACGCGGCGCATCTTTTGAGCCGAAAAAGTCTTTCGCCCGATGATTTTTATTATCTCGGAATGCTTCATTCGATAACCGAAAACATCGAAGGCGCAGGCGAAGCATTCGGGAAATTTCTTGCGTCCGAACGCGCCGATGCCGAAAAATCGCAAACAGCGCGGGCGGCTTTGGTAATTGCGGCGGCGCGTAAAAAAAAGTTTGACGAAGCCGAAAAAACGCTTGCCGAATATCTCAAAAATCAGCCGTCGAAAATGAGCGAAAGGCTGAAAATGTCAACCGAACTTGCGGAAAATTACAAATCGGAAAAGAATTTCACCAAAGCCGCCTTTCACGCACAGGAAGCATACATCGCGGCGAAAGCACTTTTCAAAGACGAATCCTCGCGTGTTCGTGCGCTCAATCAGGTTTTAGGCGCGGGAATGGAAGTTTTCGACATTTACCGCACGAGCAAAAATCAGACGGAAGCCGATGCCGCGCTCGATGATTTACGGAAAATGGGCGTTACGGTCGAATCGAACGGTCTTTATTTTTCCGCTGTTGACCACAAAATAAAATACTTAATCGAAACCGGACGCAAACCGCTCGGCTTACAACTTTATGCCGAAACGCTCGGAAATCTGAAAAAAGATTTCCTTTCAAAACCTTTGCAAGACGACATCGAACGCAATCTGAAAAAGCGCGAAAAACATTACAGAATCTTGGGCGAACAAGCGATTGAATTTCAAAATATCGAACGCTGGTTTCCGGGCGAAGCAAAAACTTTTTCACAAATGCGCGGCAAAGTCGTGTTTCTCGATTTTTGGGCAACGTGGTGCGCTCCGTGCATTTCGGCGTTTCCGGCTTTGACCGAAATGCAAAAATCTTTTCAATCGCAAGGTTTGGTGGTTTTGGGCGTAACGCGCTGGTATTATCAAGTCGAAGGAATGTCGGCGGACGAAAATGCCGAATTCAATTTCTTGCAAAGATTCAGAAAATCATATGGTTTGCCTTACGATTTCGTCGTTGCTAAAGGTCAGGCAAATCAAGAAAATTACGGCGCAAACGGCATTCCGACCGCTGTTTTGATTGACCGCAAAGGACTTATTCGCTACGTTGAAACAGGTTCGGGCGCAAGCCGCGAATTGCAAATTCAGAAGGAAATAGAGAAACTTCTTGAAGAGTAAGGAGTAGGCAGCGGCAGTTGGCAGTTAAAGTCCTGCTTCTTAACTGCCAACTGCCGCTGCTTACTCCTTACTTTCAAAATCTATGTCCCAGAAATCAAAGACTCAAAATTTCTACGACCGCATTGCCGATGTGCATAATTTGGCGATGAAGGTCAACGGTTATCGCAAGTCGGTGGCGAAATATCTCAAATCTCTGAACTTGAATCTCGATGAAAATTCGCTGGTTTTAGATGCGGGAAGCGGCACGGGAATTGTTACGCTCGGTTTTCAAAGCGCGGGTTTTCGTCCGTGCAAAACGGTTGCGCTCGATTTGTCGTTCAATTCCCTGCAAGTTTCGCGTGAACAATTTGAAAAAGATAAAAAAACCGATGCGAAAAATATTTCAGCCGTGCAGGGAAATATTCTTTTTCTGCCTTTTGCGGATGAAACTTTCGATTTGGTTTTGACGTGCGGCGTTTTGGAATATGTGCCGCTCGACGACGGTTTGCGCGAAATGGCGCGAGTGATGAAACGCGGCGCGAAACTTGTTTTGATTCCGGTAAAACCTTCGATTGTCGGCGCAGTTTTGGAGATTTTGTATAAATTTAAAACGCATTCAATCGAAGAAGTCAGAGAAACCGCGCAAAAATATTTCAAAATCGTCGGCGATTCGCAATTTCCGATAACCGAACCGATTGGTTGGTCGAAAATGATTTTTTTGTTGGAGAAGAAATAAAATTATCAACCGCGAAATACGCGAAAATACGCGAAAAATTTATATCGTTTTTTTTCGCGTATTTTCGCGTATTTCGCGGTTAAAATTATGCAAAAACCTTTCATCATCGCGCATCGAGGCGCGTCTGCGCTTGCACCCGAAAACACTTTTGCGGCGTTTCGGCGAGCGATTGATTGCGGTGCGGAAGGTTTGGAATTTGATGTTCAACTTTCAAAAGACGATGTTCCGATGGTGATTCACGATTTCGATTTGAAAAGATTGGGCGGACGCGCCGATTTTGTCAAAGATTTGACGGCGGAAGAATTACAGAAAATTGATGTCGGAAGTTGGTTTAATCGTCGTCATAAGGAAAAAGCCGACGCGAATTTTGCAAATGAAACTATTCCGAGTTTCGGCAGTTTGCTCGATTTTCTGTCAGAATCGCCTGCGGTAGCAGGTGGTTTAACTCGTTGTTCCGAGCCATCTTCAAACGATTTCAAAGATAAACTTCAACAACCTGCTACCGCAGGCGGTTCTGACTTTTTGCTTTACGTCGAACTGAAATTTGCTGACGATGTTGTGGAAAAGTCTGTGGAAAAAGTTTGCGAAATGATTGCGGAAAGCAAGTTTTTGCCAAACGTAAAATTAAAAAGTTTCAATCTCAAAGCCGTCAAATACGCCAAAGAAACTTTTCCGCAAATTTGCACTGTCGCACTTTTCGAGCCGCAATTCAAAACGGTTTTTCGCAAAAGAACTGCGATTTTCGATGCGGCTGAAGTGCATCTGGCAGACGAAATTTCGCTACATTATTCATTGGCAACGCGCAAAACGGTTGAAACGGCAAAACAGCGGAATTTGCCTGTAACAATTTGGACGGTTGAACAAACCGTTTGGGTAAAACGTGCGGCGGATTTTGGGTTGGAAGCGATTATTTCAAACAATCCGGCGCGGCTTTTAGTTGAGCGGAATAATCAGAACAATGAGCGGTAGCGACTTGGCTTTACGCTATCCGTCAAGTTGCCATTGTTCCCTTGTTTCCTGTTCTGTCCAATGTCAAGTCGCTATCGCTCCTTGTTCTGATTTTCAACTCACGCTAAAATTAAAGCGCATCGCAAATCTTACGGAGAAAGAATGAAATTTTACGACAATGTTTTAGGGCTTATCGGCAATACGCCGTTGGTGAAAATAAATAATTTGGCGAAACAATACGGCATCAAAGCGCAGATGTTCGCCAAGATGGAAAACCTCAATCCGGGGTTTTCGGTCAAAGATCGCATCGGAGTTTCGCTTATCGAAGCGGCGGAAAAAGACGGACTTTTGGTAAAAGGCGGCACGATTATCGAAGCGACTTCGGGCAACACGGGCATCGGTTTAGCTCTCGGCGCGGCGGTCAAAGGTTATAAATGTATTTTCGTTTTGACCGAAAAAGCGTCGGTTGAAAAAGTTAGATATTTGAAATCGCTCGGCGCGGACGTGGTAATTTGTCCGGCAGCGGCAAAATCGGGAACGCCCGATCATTACGTTGAAACAGCGCGGCGAATCGCCTCGGAAAAACCGAATTCTTTTTATCCCGACCAATATAATCATCCGGCAAATCCGGCGGCGCATTATCGCACGACCGGACCGGAAATCTGGAACGACACGGACGGAAAAATCACGCATTTCGTTGCATCAATCGGCACAGGCGGCACAATTAGCGGAACGGGAAGATATTTGAAAGAACAAAATCCCGACATCAAAATCATCGGCGCAGACCCTTACGGTTCGATTTTCAAAACTTATAAAGAGTCGGGACACGTTCCTGAAGCGACACCATATTTAGTCGAAGGAATCGGACAAAATCTGCCCGTCGGCAATGCTGATATGAAGGTAATTGACGAAATTATCAATATCAGCGACCGCGAATCTTTTGAACTTGCCCGCGAGCTTTCGCGCAAAGAAGGAATTTTTGGCGGCGGTTCGACCGGCACGATTTTCGGCGCAGTTTTGAAAACGGCAAAAGATTTGGACGAAAACAGTCTGATTGTATTCATAGTTTGCGACACGGGCGAACATTATTTGACGAAATTTTATTCGGACGAGTGGATGAAGGAAAAACTTCTGCTCGAACCGCAACGCATTACGGGCAGATTGATTGTCGAAACAAAATCGAACGGTGCGCCGCCGAATTTGGTTTTTGTTGCGCCTGATGATACTGTCGCCGAAGCCTTTGCGAAAATGAACGAAAACGGCGTAACGCAAATGCCTGTTTTAGAAGATAATGTTTCCGTCGGCTCGCTCAAAGAAAGCGGAATTTTGACGAAATTACTGCAAAACCGCGATTTGATGAACGCGAAAGTCGGCGAAATTATGGACAAAAGTTTTCCGGTTTTAGATGTTGATGCGAGTTTCAATGAAATAAAAACGAAACTACAAAAATCTCCGGCGGTTTTAATCGAAGATTTTAAACGCATTACCGGAATTATTACACGAAGCGATGTGCTTGAATTGCAGAAATAAGGGGTAAATCGAAAGTAATGGTTTTATTTTATCCACAGATGAACACAAATATCCACAGATGATTTATCAGATTTAATATCTGTGTTCATCTGTGTTCATCTGTGGATAAATTTTTCGCCTTATATTCGTAACTCCCGAAAATAATTGAGGATAAGCGATGAATAATGATAAACCGAAACAAGATGATGATTGGGCGATGTCGAACCCGAATGTTGATCTGAAAAAGGAGTTGGAGGCGGAAGGCTTTACCGACCGGAAAAATCCGCCGAAAGCCGCTGAAACTGCTGATGAAGATTGGGGCGTAACTACGCCGAACACGAATTTGGCAGAACACATTCCGCCGTCGGAAGATTACGGACAAACCGCGCCGAATGTCAATTTATCAAACGAAGATTGGACAATGGACGCGCCGAAAATCGAACTTCCGAAAGATGATTGGACAATAGACGCGCCGAAAATCGAACTTCCGACCGCGCCGCCATCGGAAGATTGGACGATGGACGCGCCGACTGCGGATCAAACCGCTGACACTGACAAAACCGCGCCAAACATCAATCTGCCGCAAGCAAATTTTGATTCGTCAATGCCTTATATTCCACCTTCGCGCGAAAATAAACGCGGCGAAGGTTGGCAAATGCCGCAACCTGTTTTTCGCGTTTCGACCGGCGAAAAAACTTCCACGCGAATGACGCAAACTGAGTTTGAAAGTAACGATGAACAAACCGATTTTTCATCAAATCAAGCCGTGCCGAATTTGAATTCGGCACAAGTCGCACCGCAATCTGCGCCGATGCCCGAAGCGCAAACTGCCGCCGCGCCCGTAACAAAAAAACGCTCGAAATTGCCTTTGATTTTGGGCGGACTTTTTACGTTTTTATTTATCAGCGTCGCGGCTCTTGCCGGCGTTTGGTTTATGTTTTTACGCGGCGGCGGCGAAACGGCTTCAATATCATCGAATACTGCGCCAAAATCAACGCCCGCTGATACATCGAGCAACGCACCGACAAATTCGAGCGCAAATACTCCCGTTTCCGCCACAAAAACGCCAAGCAATCTGCCGAAGGAAATTGATGTTAAAGGCAAAATGGTTTTAGTTTCCGCAGGCAGTTTTACGATGGGAAGCAACACCGGCGAAGAAACATCAAAACCCGAATATCAAATTGATTTGCCGGCGTTTTACATTGACCAAACCGAAGTTACCAACGCGCAATACAAAGAATTTTGCGACGCAACCGGACAAAGTTTGCCGAAAGCGCAATATTGGAACGAAAATTATTTTTCGGCGCGTCCGAATGCTCCGGTCGTCGGCATTTCGTTTGAAGACGCAAAGGCTTACGCGGCTTGGGCTGGAAAGCGTCTGCCGACAGAAGCGGAATGGGAAAAAGCCGCTTCGTGGAACGACGCTTCAAAAACGAAATTTGAATTTCCGTGGGGAAATTCTTTTATCGAAGCAAACGCCGCATTCGGCATTTCGGAGCTTGCCGATGTCGGAAAATATCCTTCGGGCGCAAGTCCTTCGGGCGCAATGGATATGGCTGGAAACGCCGCCGAATGGGTTGATTCTTTTTTCAAACCTTATCCGAATTCAACAGCGAAAGACGAAAATTTCGGCGACAAAAATCGTGTCGTGCGCGGCGGAATTTTTAATGCGAAAACGAATGATCGTCTGAAAACGACAAAAAGAATTTGGATTCCGCCTAATTTTGTGCCGAGCGGCGAAACGGCAAGTTATATCGGTTTTCGATGTGCGATTTCGGCGGACGATTCGCGTGTGAAGGAAATTTTGAGCAAATAATTTAAACTTTTACGTCTAAAATCAGGCGAAAGAAAACTACTTGAAAGTTATGATTGGAAAAACATTTTTAGGAAAATTAGTTTTAACGGTGTTCTGCGCGGCGGCAATCGTTTTCGGCGTAAGTCGTGCATCGGCGCAGATTAGCGAGGTTTCCAGCCAAAAAGCGCGGACGACGATTAAGCCGAAAGCCAAGCCGGTAACGAAAAAGGTTGATTACAACAAACGCATTACGATTACGCGGGTTGAGAAAAAAAGTCGGAAAACTTATAAAAAAACGCCGACCGGCAAACGTCAGGTAACAACGAAAAAAACCGTTGTTAAAATTTCGGTTTTGCCGCTTGCCGTGCAGTTGCGGCTTTTGACGGTTGACGAAGACGGCAAGGAAACCGAAATTGATCCGTATTCAAAATTTACGACCAGCGACCGTTTGCGGCTTTCTTTGAAAACGAATCAGCGCGGCTATCTTTATGTTATTCGCCAATCTTCGCCCGATTCAGACGGTGAAATTATTTTCCCGAATCAGTTAGTCAATAACGGCAGTAATTATATCGCCGCGAACAAAGATTATACTTTGCCGAGCAACTGTCCGAAGGAAATTACGCCGATTGATTGCTCGCTGACTTTGCTTTCGACGGAAGACGCGCCGCAGGAATTTTTTACGGTTCTTTTTACGCGCGATTCGTTGGTTGATTTGCCGAATGATGTCAAAAACAAGCGCGTTAATTTAAAGGATTTGGCGAACGAAGGAAAAATTCCGTTTGGCACAATCGTTGATTTGATTGAAGAATCGGGACAAGATTTGGTCATTCAACCCGGCGACACGCCCGCGGCAATGCGAATCATCAACAAAAACGTCAAAGATAACGAGGAGATTATCGAAACTTTTATTATTGATAAAGCTAAGTAAGTGGTAAGTGGTAAGTGGTGAGTGGTAAGTGGAAGAAAGAAAACTTACCACTCACCACTCACCACTTACCACTATAAAAAGATGGCAAACGCAACATTAAAATTTGACGGCAGAGAAATCAGATTGGGCGAAGATTTGACGACTATCGGGCGTGCTTCGGACAATACGGTTTCGTTTGCGGACGATTCAAATGTTTCGCGCTATCACGTTGAAATCGAAAATCGCGGCGGCGGCTTTTATTTGCTCGAACTCGGAAGCAGCAACGGCACAACCGTCAATGGCGGGCGCGTTTCGGGCGAAAAATTGCTTGACGAAGGCGATGTTATCACGCTCGGAAACTCGGCGGTTATCGAATTTGTTTTGGATAAAGAACCGGAACAAAAAACCGAAACGCCCGTCGGAAATACGGATGAAACCGAGTCGGAAACGGCGGACGGCGGCGCAACTGCAATTGATGAAACTGCGCCGCAAGCCAATAAATTTCCGACAGGTTTAGCAGTAACGGGCGCAACAGTCGGTTTGGCTTTTGTTTTTGTTGCCGGCGCGGTGCTTTTTTCGTTTAATGAAACGGCTTCGGGATGTCAGGCAAAAGCGACGATTAAGGGCGTTGAAAATCACGACACTTTACGCAAAACGCAGGAAATCGAAGTTGATTTGGAAGACGAGGAAGAATGCGTCAGCCGTGCGGTTTTTTTGTTAGATGATAAAGTTTTGGCGACGGCGGACGAAAAACCTTTTACGGCAAAGCTCGATCCTAACAATTTTCCGTCGTTGGCAACCGGCGCAACCGTCAATTTGAAAGTAGTTTTGGAAGACGCAAACGGCAAGCGGATTCAGCAATCGGACGAGGTTTTGCTGGTTTTGGAAACACGCGCCGTCGAAACGCCGAAACCGATTGAAACGCAAACGCCCGAACCGATTGGCAGAACGCCGACACCGAAACCTTTACCTGTCAATAAAGGCAAAGTTTCTCCGGCAGAAGCCCAAACGATGATTGAAAATCTTATCAAATCAATGGGCGGTTCGGGGCATAAAATCAATAAAGAATTTGTCGAAAAAGTTCTGGCGAAAACGAGCGAATTTACAAACGCGGGCGGTTTTTCGACGCGGGCGGCGGGCTTTCAAGATATGATTAAAACGGCTTATACGAAAGATACCGTCGTTGGCGCACCGCTCGGATTTTTGACGGCAATGAGTCGTTCGCAATTTACTCCGGCACAAGGCGCGGAAACGGGAATTTGGAAAATGTCGAACGAATTTGCGGAAAAGAATTCGCTGACAACCGTTTGCGGCACACAAACTTTGAACGACACGGAATGCGCCGCAAAAGCCTCCGCAAATTACACGAAAAATCTTTTAAGCACGGTTTTCGGGAATGATCCGGTTTATACTGTGGCGGCTTATGGAATGAGTCCGGGCGAAGCATTTGATTGGAACAGAACGATTTCGGGCGACCGCGCCGATTTTTGGAATGCGATAAAAACTCAGCCGCAACGCGATGAATTGGTTAAATTTTTTGCCGCCGGAATCGTTGCCGACAATCCGCCAAAATTCGGTTTGAAAGACGATAAACCGATTTCGTCGCTTTATTAAAAAGTTCTGAGTTCCGCCTTTAGGCGGCTGAAACCGCCAGCGAAGCGTAAGCGGTTTCACATTTCGTTTAGATTGAATTCTAAATTGAAGCTAAAACCGCTTCGCTTCGCTGGCGGTTGCCGCCTGAAGACGGGACTCAAAACTAGAAGAAATGCTCAAAGTTACATTAACATTTCCAACCGATTACGGTGCGGAGGAAATCGCTCTTGACGGCGATAAAATCTCGCTCGGACGCGGCGGCGAAGCTGATAAGCAAATTAATGACGACGGGCTTTCAAGACTTCACGCAACAGTTTTTCGTGAAGCTGACGAATTTTGGATTGTTGACGAAAATTCGACAAACGGCAGTTTCGTCAACGGCGAAAAAGTTAATCCGCACGGCACGGCACTTTTTGACGGCGACACGATAAAAATCGGCAATTATACGACAATTACGATCAACATCGTCGAAGCAGAAGAAGAAAAAGAAGAAGAAAAAAAGGAAACAACAACTGCCGCAAATGTTCCGACAACGGACGCGCCCGTAAAAACCGAAGCCAAAGCGGACGCGGCAAAAAGTTCTTTCGGAATGATTCCGCTTTTGATTACGGGTTTAGCGATTTTCCTGATTGCGGGTTCGGCAGTTTTTATCGGCGTAAAAGTTTTCGGAAGCGATAACACCGATCCGCCGTATGTTTCAAACCAAGAATACGAAGACATCGAAATCGCAAAAAACGACGATAAACCGAAAACGACGAAAACGACGGTAACGGACACGAGCAGCGAAACGGGCGGCAGTTCGGGTTCGACGACAAACACAACGCCGACTCCGGGCGCGACTCCGAAACTTCCCGACAATCCAAACGCCGGAAAAGTTTTGGTAACGGAAAACAAGAAATATCAGGAATTAGGTGAAGACGAAAAACGTCAATATATTTCGGTAAAAGCCGAAAGCATCGCGCAAATTATCGGCAATCAGAAAAGCGAACCGATTCCTCCGGCGGCGATTAACAAGATAAAAGAAAGTGTTGACGGTTATGCTAACCGTCTGAAAAAAAGCAAAAACGATGATTGTTCGCAAGGCGGTTGGATGAGAAGCGATTTTCTTTCGGTTTTGACGCGGGCAACGAAAACTTCGCCGTTTATCGTGCGAAATTTCGAGCGGGAAAACGTCGTGCCGCAAGTCGGGCTTTATGTCGCAATGATTGAATCGGAGCATTGCGAATGTTTGACGAGCAATACGGGCGCGGTCGGAATGTTTCAGTTTTTGCCGCGCACCGCGCCCGATTATGATTTGCCGGCGGACAAGCGTTGCGAACCCGAACCGGCTTCAAGAGCGGCGGCAATGTATCTCAAATCGCTGATTGATTCTTCCGGCACGGGCGCGGAAAGCGTGCCTTTGGCGATTGCCGGATACAACAGCGGACAAGGCGCAATGCGAATAAATTTAAGAGAAGTTTTACAGGCAAAAGGTCAGGAAAACCGCAGTTTTTGGACGATGGTTGAAAATGATGACGCGATGATCAGTAAATACAGCACACAATTTAAAAGAGAAAACACGAATTATGTTCCGAAATTTTTTGCCGCCGCGATTATCGGCGAAAATCCGCAAGATTTCGGCGTAAATCAAAAACCGCTTTCTTTGTATAGATAAGTCAGAACAGCCTGCGGTAGCGGGCTGTTTAAGTTTAATAGGCAATGTTTTCTTATCAACGCTTAACAGCCCGCTACCGCAGGCTGTTCTGACAAGAGATGACACAAATTTGGCTCAATTTTACAGATGAAGAAGGCTATCCGAAACGAATTTCGGTCGCGGGCGATAGCTTTTATATCGGCAGAAGTCCCGAAAATGATTTGTGTGTTTCGGATACACGGCTTTCGCGCCAACATCTTTTAATCGAGCGTTTCGGCAATAAAATCAGCGTTTCGGATTGCAATTCGAGCAACGGCACGACGTTGAATAATGACGATTTATTTGAAACCGAAACTTTGCGGAACGGCGATGTTTTAAGTCTCGGCGGCGTAGAAATCAGAGTCGAAATCGCTTCCGAATCGGAACAAGAAACTTCTGCGCCCGTGTCGCACGAATCTGTGCCGAAGATTGAAGGAAATCGTCCGGCGGCAACCGTGCAAAGCGTTCCGCAAACTGTCGGCGGCGTTTCGACTAACTTTTTCTTTATTGCGCCGTTAATCGGTTTGGCGGTTTTGCTTTTTGTTGGCGGATTGATTTATGCCATCGGCGGCGGTTCGGACGATGACACGAAAAAAGACGTTGCCGATTCAAAAACACCTGTCGAAACCGACACGGAAAAAACGCCGCGCAAAACGCCGGACGCAGATAAATCGCCGTCGTTTTCGCCTTCGCCGACAAGTTCGGGCGACACAAATTCAACGCCAACGACTTCGCCGACGGCGACATCCGGCGGCACGACGCAAACGCCCGTTGTCGTTTCTTCGGACACCGAAAATGTCAAAAAAATTGCGCCCGACTTTATGCGCCGCATTGCGCGAAACGATCCGAATCCGTTTTTGGAAAATTCGCAAGCCGAAGATGTTCTCCAAAAAATCAAAAGTTTGAAAAGTTCTTCCTCGCTGGTTGAAGGTTTGCGCTCAATTGGGAGTAATAAGTCGCAGTTTGAAACATTGGCGAATTCAAAAGGTTTGAAACCGCAATTTTTAGCTGCCGCCGCGCTTAATGTCGGCGGAAATCCGACGGAAACCGCGCAGACGATATTGCCGATTTTAGCGAATTTGAAAATCTCGCTCAGCACGGATTTTGCCGATGATTGTTTGATTATAATCGCAGCATACAATCAAGGAAAAAGCGGCGATTTCAAGAGTTTGCAACAGAAAATCGAAGGCTTTTCAAAAAAACTTTCAAAGGAAAAACGAGGTATTTCATCGCGCAAACTGCGGTCAATCTGGTTTCTGAAGGACAACGGAAAAATAACGCCCGCAGAATTTGAAAACGCCTTAAATTTTCTGGCAATCGGCGTGATTATGCAAAATCCGAAAGCCTTCGGCGTGAATGCCGAAGCAGTTGTTTTTTAATGTTTTTTTCTTCGGAATAGCTGATAGCGAATAACTGATAGCTGATAATTTTTTCCGAATTCAGTTATCCGCTATCAACTATCAGTTTTCAGCTATTCCGAAAGTTTTTCTAAATCGCCCAAACTCTTGTATTTAGAGTTTGCAAGCAGTTTGTTGACAAAAACTCTTATTAAGCCCAAAATCAATAAAAACGAGTAGTAAAATCACCCGTAATTCCGTTAAATTATGAGCAAATATCGCAAAATCGTCTGGAACGAAGGAATGCTGCTGACACCGCATCATTTTCAGCAGTGGGATAATTATTACGAAGACCTTCTGGATTCGCGGATTCGTTCGATAAAACCTTACGAATATGGCATTTTAGATTTGCAGATAAACCGCGAAGCCGTGGCAAACGGAAATTTTCAGATAATCAACTGCCGCGCCGTCTTGCCGGACGGTTTGCTGATAAATTTTCCCGATACGGAAGCCGTGCCGGATTTGCGTCCCGTGGGCGATCATTTTCATCCCGAAGCCGAACGTCTCGGCGTTCATTTGGCGATTCCGGCGAAGAAAAAAGGCGAAGCAAATTTTCAGGCAAACGGCGCAAAAGCCAATGCAAATTTGAGATTTTTGCAGGAAGGCGCACTCGTCAAAGACGAAACCAGCGGCACGAACGAACAGCCGTTGGCGTTTGCGAAAAGCAATCTGCGGATAATTTTCGATGACGAAGTGCGCGACGGTTTTACTTCGATGAAGATTGCCGAACTGACGCGCACGCCAACCGGACAACTGCAAATTGACGAAAATTATATTCCGCCGACGCTGAAAGTTTCGTCGTCGGTTTGGATGGTTAATATGGTTCGTCAGATGGTTGAAATTCTCAATACGAAAAGCGGAAGTTTAGGTGAACAACGACGGCAAAGAAATGCGGGTTTGGCAGATTTTACGACTTCGGAAGTCGCGGTTTTTTGGCTTTTGCATACGATAAATTCGGCAATTCCTTCAATGGCGCATTATTTCCGTTCGCCGCTTCTGCATCCCGAACCGCTTTATTTGACGATGGCTGATTTAGTCGGAAAATTGATGACGTTTTCAACCGACCATTACCCGCGCGACATCATTAAATACGATCACGACGATTTATATTTTACGTTTTACAATCTTTCGAGCTTGTTAAAAGAACTGCTCGAAACCGTTATTCCGAGCCGCTGTGTGCAGATTGTTCTGGAAAAAACACGCGACACTTTGTATGTCGGACGCATTGACGACGAACGGCTTTTGAAAGAAGCCGGATTTTATCTCGCGGTCAAAGCGCAGATGCCCGAATCCAGACTTATCGAAGGCGTTCCGCGCGTCATCAAAATCGCTTCACGCGACGTGATTGACAAAATCATCGGTTCGGCACTTCCGGGCGTTATTGTTTCGCACACGAATCCGCCGCCCGCGCCGATTCCCGCCCGAATTGATTTCAAATACTTTATGCTCGACACCATCGGACCATATTGGGACGGCATCAAAGGCTCAAAAGTCGTCGCCGTCTTCGTGCCGGAAGAAATCCCCGACGAAAAAATCGAAATGTATGCCGTAAAACCTTAAACATTAGACTCGTTTTTCGAGATTCGGCTTCGATGAGAAAGCAATCTGAAAACTAAATTATGAAGGATGAAGTTTCGGCTTGCGTCCTTTTTTTTAATTGCATTTTCAACTTACATCTCTTATATTTTTAACACGATTAAAACGTCAGTAGCTATATACTTACAAAATTACTTAATAATCTATGGCGAATAAAAATAAAAATTTACATAAAGCTAACAAATCCAAAAACGACGAATTTTATACACAGCTTTCTGACATCGAAAAAGAAGTCAGACATTACAAAGAACATTTTAAGGACAAGGTTATTTTTTGTAATTGCGATGATCCGCGCGTCAGTAATTTTTTCCATTATTTTTCATATAACTTTGAGCAGTTAGGACTGAAAAAACTGATTACGACCTGTTATAAAAATCAAAATCGTGATTTGTTTAGCGAACACGATTCCGAAAAAGCAATTTATCTCGAATACACGGGCGATAAGAATGACAATAATGTTCCCGACCCCGAAGAGATCGGTATTAAAGAATTTAAAGGCGACGGAGATTTTCGCAGTGATGAATGTATCGAACTGCTCAAACAAGCCGATATTGTTGTAACAAATCCGCCGTTTTCGCTGTTTCGGGAATATGTCGCGCAGTTGATGAAATACGAGAAAAAGTTTCTGATTGTAAGCAACAAAAACGCAATTACTTACAAAGAAGTCTTTAACTTCATTCAAGAAAATAAGATGTGGCTCGGATATAGAAATATCAACAGCGATATATGGTTTCACCTTCCTGATGATGCGGCTAAATGGGAAAGACTTGAAGATGGCAAGAAGTTACAGCATATAAGTGCTTGCTGGTTTACGAACCTTGATACGACAAAACGCCACGAAGATTTAATTTGTTACAAACAATATAATCCTAAAGAGTATCCGACATACGACAATTATGATGCAATAGAAGTATCAAAGGTCGTTGATATTCCTGTTGACTACGGTGGAGTAATGGGCGTTCCGATTACTTTTTTAGATAAATATAATCCAAAACAGTTTGAAATTGTCGGGATAACAGACCGAGATAATCTTTCAGGACTAAGAACAAAAACATATACGACAGAAGACGTTCCAAACCCTGGAGATTTGAACCGCCGTGCTGCAATCAAAATTGGCGACACTTATAAATCAACTTACGCACGGCTCTTAATTAAGAAAAAATAATATGAAAATAGAACTCAAAGAAATCACAGTCAAAGAATTAACCGACGGTTTTGTAGATAATGCCGAGAAAGGCGTGGTCGGTTATGGCGGAAAGCTCGATATTCGTCCGCCTTATCAGAGAGAATTTATTTACAAAGACAAACAGCGCGACGCGGTTATTGAAACTATTACGAAAGAATTTCCGCTGAATGTGATGTATTGGGCAGTTCGTGATGACGGGAATTTTGAAGTGATTGACGGACAACAGCGAACAATTTCTATCTGCCAATATATCAACGGCGATTATTCGATTGGCGGTTTGGCAATTCACAATCTCCCGAATGACAAGAAAGAACAGATTCTGAACTACAAGTTGATGGTTTATTTTTGTTCGGGAACTGACAGCGAAAAACTGGAATGGTTTAGAACCATTAACATCGCGGGTGAAAAACTTACCGACCAAGAATTACGCAATGCAGTTTATTCGGGTTCGTGGGTTTCAGATGCCAAAAGATATTTCAGCAAAAACGGTTGTCCGGCTTACGGCATCGGAAGCGATTACCTGACAGGCAGCCCGATTCGTCAAGATTATCTTGAAACCGCTATCGAGTGGATTGAGGACGGCAAAATAGAAGATTATATGTCTGCACATCAACACGACCCGAACGCGCTTGCTCTGTGGACATACTTTCAGTCTGTTATGACTTGGGTAAAAGGAACTTTCCCGAAATACCGCAAAGAAATGAAAGGTCTTGCTTGGGGAACGCTTTATAACAAATATAAAGATGTTGTGTATGATACCGCTAAACTGGAAACTCAAGTTGAAGCATTAATGAAAGACGAAGACGTTACGAAAAAGTCGGGTATTTACCTATACGTTTTGACAGGCGAAGAAAAATCTCTGAATATTCGCGCTTTTACCGATAACCAAAAGCGCGAAGCCTACGAAAGACAAGCGGGAATCTGCGTAAAATGCGGCGAACATTTTGAATTAAATCAAATGGAAGCCGACCACATCACGCCTTGGCATAGCGGCGGCAAAACATCAGCGGAAAACTGCCAAATGCTCTGCAAAGACGATAACCGAAGAAAGTCTGGAAAATAAAAGCGAAACAAATTTCAACGAACGTCTGGCGCGACACGACTTTTACATACAATTATCAAGGCGACGTTTTGACGCGCAACGAAAAAGTCGGCGGAACGGATTTGGGAACGGAGAAATTTAAGCCGATGAGCAAAAGTAATGAGGCATTATGAAAAGTTCGGAGTTCCAGCTTTAGCTGGCTTTTGCGCCAGCGAAGCGCGGCGCAAACCAACTAAAGTTGGAACTCCAAACGCGACGCAAAATCTGACAAAACTTTTGCTCACCTGCTTACTTACAATCCGTTCGGGCAAATTTTCACAGTCTGAGCCGTTACCAATTCGCGGGCAAAGAGTTTGAGATTCTATAAATTAACTTTCATAAAAAGCCGTTTTGTTTCAATCAGTATATCGAGATTTTAATTTACTGTTCGGAAATGACGGATTTTTAATCTGCGGATTTTTTCGATTCGTGGATTTTTTTTTGTGTTTCGGAAGAAATTAAAAAGGATTTTTATGTTTTAGGGCGAATTGATGAGTGGCGGCGGATGATGTTTGTGAAAACTTTATGGTTTGTTATGTTTAGCGTTACTTTTTCGCGGTTTTGAGGTAATATAAAAAAAATTAAGTTTTTTTGGTATTAAATCGGCAAAAATTACGCATTATTGAAGTATAGAACTTATTATGAGCGAAAAAGCAACCAAAAATGATTTAGTCGCCTTTGCCGGACCGGTTTTCGATTTGATTCTGCGTCTGAAAGCCGGAATCGTCCAGCCTTCGATGGAACTGCGTCCGAGAATTGCCGCGATGCTGACCGATTTTGAACGTCGCGCCGAACGCTACCGCTTTAACCACAAAATTATTCAAGTTTCAAAATTTGCACTCGCCGCATTTGTTGACGAAACCGTTTTGACAAACGATTTTAATCTGAAAAACGAATGGGAAAAAAATGCGCTTCAACTCGAATATTTTAACGAACAACTTGCCGGAAACAAATTTTTCGACAAACTCGAAGCGATGATCAAGCAAATCGAAGTAACTCAAGACGCAGTCGAGATTTACTATATGTGTATGCTTCTCGGCTTTAAGGGCAAATTTGCGATTTACGAAAAAGAGAAATTGCTGTCAACAATGCAAAAAACCGCAAACGCGCTTGTCAAAGTCGGAAGAATCAAACCGACCGAACTTTCTCCGCACTGGTTTGCCAACGATCAACCGAAGCCGCCCGAAAAACGCGGAATGCCGACTTGGGCAAAAGTTTCCGTCTTCGGCGGTCTATGTTTGGCAATAGTTATCTACATAGCGATGTTTGTAACGTCGTCGTATTTCCTCTATGAGGCGATGAAACCTTTGAATTTGAAATAAATTCCGGGCTTTAATCGTAGATTTTATCTTTAAATTATGACTTCTTGGCACACTCAACAACTTAAATTCGCTTTCGGCATCGGCGGCTTTATGTCGTTCTACGGTATCGTGATGGGCATCGTGATGTTTGGCGACAAGGTCGGAATCAATATTCCGCAAAAGGGTGTTGTGATTGCGCTAATTTTACTTTCGATTCCGTTTGCTTTGCTTATCGGCTATGTTTCGTCGCGCCGTTCAAAGAAAAAAGAAGCTGCTGCCAAAGCCGAAGCCGAAGCCAAAACCGGCGAAAAAACGGACACTGAAAAACCTGCCGAAAAAGCCGCGCCGACTGCCGCCACAGACAGCGGCGATTTTAAACAAAGCACCGAAGAAGTCGTTCAATTCTTAAAAAATTCAAATCTCGCGGGCGTAGGAAATGCCGTCTATTCTCTGCCGTGGTATCTCGTCGCGGGCGCAACCCGAAGCGGCAAATCTTCGTTTGTTATCGGTTCTGATTTGACGTTTCAAAATCTGCCGAGTCAACGACAATCGGAACAAAAAATTATTCGTCCAACCAAAGCGGTTGATTGGCGCGTTACGAATGACGCAGTTTTTATTGATACTTCGGGCGCGTTTCAAGCCGAATCGGACGATGCAAGCCAATGGGCTGAACTTCTCGACACGATAAAAAAATCGCGTTCAAATCGTCCGCTCGACGGATTTATTTTAACCGTCAGCGCGGAAAAAATCTTAAACGACGACGAGCGCGAAACCGAAGAATTAGCGAAAATTCTGCGCGGCAAACTCGATGAAGTCATCCAAAAATTCAAGATTCGCTTCCCTGTTTATTTAGTTTTCACGAAAGCCGATTCGATTGAAGGTTTTAACGATTCTTTTTCGGTTTCAAAAAAAGAAGGTAAAGACCTCGTTTGGGGCGCGACGATTCCGCTCGAAAAAGCCGATAACGGGCAAGGAATGTTCGACAGCGAATTTGAGCTTTTGCAAAATTCGATGATGAAGCGGCGTTTGATGCGTCTGAGTGCGCCGTTTCCGCCGATTCGACAGCTTCGGATTTTTAATTTTCCACTGCATTTCGGTTCGGCGCGGAGAAAATTGGGCGCGTTTGTTTCGACGCTTTTTAAGCCGAATCCGTTTAGCGAAAATCCGTTTTTGCGCGGTTTTTATTTTACCGCATCAATTCCTGCCAAAGCCGGACAAGGTGGCGCGGCAACCGTCGGGCAGACATTTTTTACCGAAAAACTTTTCCGCGACGTGATTTTGCGCGACAAAGATTTGGTCAAAACCTTTGAGGAACAAAAGCAAAAACCGCCGCTTTTGGGTTGGTTTTTAACAGCTATTGCCGCGTTTTTGATGTTCTTTTTGCTGACGATGGCGACGATTTCGCTTTTTAACAATAAAGCGATGATTGCCGATGTGGGCAAAAAAGGCGAAGAAGTTTTGAATATCGTTTTGAACGATGCCAACGTCAATCCGCTCGATAAAAAAACGGGCGAAACCGAAACCGAACTCAAAGCGATAAATAATCTGCGTAAAGAACTCGAAAAACTCGACAAATGGGAGCGCGGTTCTGCGCCTTGGTTCAGCAAACCGATTTTGGGTTGGGGAATGTATTCGGGCGATAAAATCTATCGTGAAAAACTTCTGCCGATTTATTTCAACGCCGTCGAACGCCGATTTAAAGCTCCAACGGTTGAAAAAATGAAGCAGGATTTGAAAACATTCGCCGCGAGCAAACCGCCGCAAAATCCGGGACAATTAACGCAAGAAGAAGAAAAAGTTCTCGGCGAAAATTACAATCTGCTTCGGGCTTATTTGATGCTTACGGGTGAATTCAGACCGAGAATCAATGAAGCCGAATTAACCGAAGTTCTGAAAAAATATTGGGCGAAAGAATCTAAAACTCCGGGCGGAATGGAAGGCACGGCGGAAGATATTCTGATTTTTTGGACAAAACAAATTACCCGCGACGAATTTCCGCGAATTCCATACGATGAAGAAACGAAAACGATGGTTTCTTCGGTTCGCAAAATTTTGAAATATTTCCCTGCACCGAATCGTTATTATAAAAACAAGACGGCGGAAATTTCACAGGCAGTTGATAAAAGTTTGGGCGAAGTTACGGTTCGCGGAATTTTATCGCGCGGCAACGCAAACACCGAATTTGTCGAAGGCAAATATCAAATTCCCGGTGCATATACGATTGAAGGCTTCAAATTAATGAAAACCGTAATTGACGAAGCCGACAAAAAACTAAACGAAAAAGATTGGGTAATGGGCGATGAAGAAGGCACTATCACAGTCGAAAAAAGCGATGGCGCACAAATCGTTCGGAAACTTTATTATACTGATTACATAAGACATTGGAACGAATTTATCAAAGATGCCCGCGTTAATTACAAGGAAGCGAACGCCCAAGCCGCGATGAAAGAATTTTCCGACGTAAAGTCGCCCGTTTCCGTAATCGTTCGTGAATTTGCCCGGAATGTTAATTTTGTGGGCAAAAAACCGGCGGCAAGCAGCGGATTTTTCTCAGGTATTGTCGAAACTATTAAAGGATTGTTCAGCGGCAAGGAAGAAAGTTTGGGAACAGGCGGAAATTCCGACATTGAAACTGCTTTTCGCCCGCTGATAACTTTCGTTGGCGAAGAAGGCGCGAAAGATGCGCCGATTAACACATATCAAAATCAATTAACGATTGTAAATAAGAAATTTTCAGGGTTCGACCAAAATAAAATCAGCGAAATTTCCGCCGAATTTGCCAAACGCAAATTCGATAATTTCCCCGAATTAGGCGATGCCCGCGGAAAAATGGACACGCTGTTGAAATCTTTCGCCGAACCTGCTTCGGCATTGATAATTGCCGATTTTCTGCGCCAGCCGCTTGATCTTTTAAATCTGCAACTCGGCGCAAAAGGCAAAGACGAAATTACCAAACTTTGGGCGGAAACAATTTTGCCGAAAGCGCAGAACGCATTTAAAGGGTTTCCGTTTGAAGACACGGGAACCGAAGCGAATTTGAAAGACTTGGAAGAATTTTTGAATCCGACCGAAAATGGAATTTTGACGAAATTCTTTAACGAAAATCTGAAAAACGATTTCAAAGAATCGAACGGACAAGTCGTGCCGACGACCGAAGGAAAATACGATCCGCAGTTTGTCGTATTTTTGAATAACGCTTTTCGTCTGCGCGACAGACTTTTCGGAAAATCGAGCGCGACGGTAAAATATCCATACACTTTTGAATTGCAAGCACCGACGGATTTGACTGTTTCGGGAACGGCTGACGGCGAAGGGATTGAAGCCGGAAAGACGAAAAACATCGTATTCCCTGCGGGACAAGGCAGAGAAGTCGGCATAAATATCGTTTTCGGCGCGAGCGAAACGGCGGCAACACCAACGCCAACACCTGCGCCGAGTCCGACAGGTTCACCTTCGCCTTCGTCAAGTCCGACTCCGGCAAAAAGTCCGACCGGAACATCGCCGATTGAATATAAATCGCAATGGGGTTTGTTCCGTCTGATTAAAGATAACAACGCAGCTTTGCAAGCGAACGGTTATAATTTGACCGTAACTCGCGGCGATAAAAAGATTACGATAATTATCAAACCGGCGGGCGGCGACGTTTTTGAAAAGAATTTTGAAGTATTCAAAGCCGTTCGCGCAGTTCCGTCGGCGATTTTGAAATAAGTTTTGAGTCCCGCCTTTAGGCGGCAACCGCCAGCGAAGCGTTGCGGTTTTAGCATTAGATTGCGAAGACTTTGATTATCAGCGAATTTCTGCTTTGCTTCGCTCGCAGAAAAGCCAACTGAAGTTGGAACTCAGAACATAAAAAATTATGAATGAAGCCAAAACACAACTCGACGCAGGAAATTTGAAAGGTGCGACGGAAGCGGCTCTTGCGACGGTCAAAGCGAAGCCGACGGATGAACCGGCACGGATTTTTTTGTTTGAACTTTCGTGTTTTTCCGGCGATTGGGATCGCGCCGACCGTCAGCTCGATGTTATCGGTCATCAAGATGCCAATGCGATGATCAGCACTTTGATTTATCGTCAGGCATTTGAAGCCGAACGCAAACGCGCCAAATATTTTTCCGAAAGTTTAAAGCCCGAATTTCTCGCTGAACCGCCGAATTGGATTTACGGTTTACTGACGGCAAACAATCGTCTGCGCGAAGGAAATGCGGCAGAAGCGCGTGAGATTTTAGATAAAACCGAAGAAGAACGTCCGGCTTTTCCCTGCAAAATAAACGGCGCGGATGCGTCTGATTTTCGTGATTATAATGATTTAACACTCGGAATTCTGGAAGTGATTATCAAAGACAGTTATGTTTGGATTCCGTTCGAGCAAATCGAGCGCATCGAAATTACCAAACCGAAATCCTTGCGCGATCTTTTTTGGCTGCAAGGCAAAGTTCAAACCGACAACGGCACGAACGGCGAAGTTTTAATTCCCGCGCTGTATGCCGATTCGTGGCGTAGCGGTAACGATCAAATCCGTCTTGGCAGAATGACCGATTGGCGCGACGCGGGAAGTGAAATCTTTATCGGCGAAGGAATGAAAATGTTCTGGGCGGACGGACAAGACAAACCGATTTTGGAAATTGAAACGATTGAATTTGTTAAAGAATAAACATTATGGCTGGTTTATTTAATCTTTGGTTGGTAGATAAAGGAACGCGCAGCGATTTCTTTTGGGGCGAAGGCACGATGTTTGCGGTCGGAAATTTTCTGGTCGAATATTTTGCGCCGATTTGCAAGGCTTCCGGCGGAGCATTTGATGCCGCACGTTTTTCGTGGAGCGGAAGCACGGGGCAAGTTCAGCCGCACGAAATTGTCGTCTATTTTGTGCAAGCACGAAAAGACAGCATTGTCGCGGCACGCGGCGGCAGTGTAACGCACGGTTCGGGAGCGACTTACACGACCGGCGCGGGAACAATTTCGGAAGTTTTTCTTTCCGAAATGGAAGGCGATGGAAATTATCCGCGACTGGTAGCAAACATTGCTTTTCACGAAATTTTGCACAACAAGCTCGAACCATCTCCGCTTGCCGATATTCACGGCATCGGTGGCGGCGGTTTGTCATCGCCAACAGTCAATAGCGGAATGCGTCCGACAACAGCGGAAATTACTCCGATGGGCGCGGCTTTGAGTCGTAATGTTCAGCAATATACCTTGAATATGTAAAGATGAAAAAGAAAATGGCGATATTTTCTTTTTCATCGAAATCCAGAGCGGACAAAAAAAACGTATATGCGAGTTTTTACGCCGAGCAATCCGGCGATATTTTTAGATAGTTTGAATGTAAAATGAGGAATTTTTGAGAGATGAGTAATATCGAATCAAAACCGTCAGTTATCAATCTCGAAGCAATGCTTCAGCCGATTTCGGAAGAAAGTCCGGCAGGCGAAAGCGTCCGTTATTCGGGAATTTATGATGAAATCGCCGAAGCGCGACGGGCGGATGATGATGCGGCGCAAGGCGAATGGGTTACGCAATTGAAAGTTGCCGATTGGCGCAAGGTTATCGAGTTAGCTGTGCCGACGCTCGAAAAAGATACAAAAGATTTGCAAATTGCCGCGTGGCTTTCCGAAGCATTGGTCAGACAGAACGGCTTTGTAGGTTTGCGCGACAGTTTGAAATTGATGTCGGGTTTTCAGAGTATTTTTTGGGAACAACTTCACCCCGAAATTGACGAAGGCGATATGGAAGGTCGCGCAAATTCCGTTTCGGTAATGGATAAACAAGCGGCTTTTGCGATTAAAAGTGCGCCAATTACAGGCTCGTCGAGTTTTAGTTTCAATGATTGGGAAGATTCAAAAAGATTCGATATTCCCGATAATATTGATACTTTAGACAGCAGTGACCAAACAAAATACAGAGAATTAAAAGCTCAAGCCGAAAAAGAAAATCGCGTTACGGCGGCAAAATGGCGCGTCGAAATCGCGGCTTCGCGGCGGGCTTTTTATGAAGAATTAAATTTTACGATTAACGAATGTTTGGCGGAATATGCGGAACTAAACCGCGTCAATGAAGAAAAATATGACCGCAATCAAGTTCCCGGTATGGGCAATTTGAAAAAAGCTCTGGATGAGGTTCAAACGCAGGTCAAAAAAATTCTTGAAGATAAACGTCAGGAAGAACCGGACGAAGCGGAAGCCGTTGAAAGCGAATCGGCAACGGAAGGCGAAGAAGGCGCAACCGTCAAAGTTGCCGGTGTAGCAACGGCAAGCGGTGCGATTCAAAGTCGTTCCGACGCGCTCAAACGTCTGGCGGACATCGCTCAATTTTTTCAAAAAACCGAGCCGCACAGTCCGATTTCATACCTTGTGCAACGCGCCGTAAAATGGGGCAATATGCCGCTTGAAAACTGGCTGCAAGACGTAATTAAGGACGAAACGGTTATTTTCCAACTTCGTCAAACACTCGGATTTAACACGAATCTGCCGTCGGATTCGGAAAATCCGTAAGTTTAAATGTTTCTGATTGAGTAGTTTGTGAATTAAATTTATTAACCTTTGAGTAAGCGTTACGAGTCCCAACTTCAGCTAACTTGATGGTGAGGAAAAAGCCGGTTAAAGCCGGAACTCAGAACATTAATAAATTTAATTTACAATTTGCAAGGTAGTTAGAATAAATAAAAGAAAGGAGATAGATTAAGAATGCCAACGAGAGAAAGTCTGCAACATAAACTTGACCGCGTGCGTCCGCCGCGTGTCCAAATTACCTACGATGTGGAAGTCGGAGATGCCCTCGAGCTTAAAGAACTTCCGTTTGTCGTCGGTGTGATGGGCGATTTT
The DNA here is from genome assembly GCA_031409875.1 of Acidobacteriota bacterium. Classification (GTDB taxonomy): domain Bacteria; phylum Acidobacteriota; class Blastocatellia; order Pyrinomonadales; family Pyrinomonadaceae; genus CALMEH01. The sequence continues at coordinate 31,437 of JANNYB010000124.1, forward strand.
GTCGGAAAACCCGAAGAACCGCTCCCCGCGCTGAAGAATCGTAAATTCGTCGAAATTGATCCTGATAATTTCAATCAGGTGCTTGCCGGAATGAAGCCGCGTGTCGCCTTTACGGTTGACAACAAATTGCAAGAAGACGGAAGCAAGCTGGGCGTTGATTTGACGTTTAACAGTATCGAAGATTTCGAGCCGGATAGCGTCGTCCAAAACGTCGAACCGCTTCGCAAACTTGTCGAAGCACGTCAGAAACTTTCCGATTTGCGTTCAAAAATGGACGGAAACGAAAAATTGGAAAATCTGCTCGAATCGGTTATTTCCGATGCCGCAAAACAAAAAGAACTGAGCGACGCGCTCGGACTGGAAGCTAAGAAGGAGGAATAAAATTATGGCTGAGAAAAAACAAGAAGCCGCCGCCGTTGAAACCCAAGAAGCCGTCGAAGAAGTCGGTTTATTAGACCAAATCTTGACGCAGGGGAAAATGGCACGCGACGAATATCAAAAAGAACAAGCAAAAGATATGATTGGCGAATTTGTCAATCAAGTAATGAGCGGCGAATTAACCTTGTCCAAAAATATGGACGTGGCAATCAATGCCCGCATCGCCGAAATTGACCGCCTTCTGTCGGCGCAGATGAATGAAATCGTGCATAACGAAGAATTTCAAAAGCTCGAAGGCTCGTGGCGCGGACTGCATCATCTCGTCAAAAACTCTTTGACCGGAACACAGCTTAAAATCCGTGTGATGAGTGCAACGAAAAAAGACCTTTTGAAAGATTTTGAACGCGCTCTCGAATTCGACCAATCGGCGATGTTCAAAAAAATCTACGAAGACGAATACGGAATGTTCGGCGGCGCACCGTTCGGCGCGATTATCGGCGATTACGAATTCGGCAATCATCCGCAAGATATGGCACTTTTGACGAGCATTTCGGGAGTTGCGGCGGCAGCCCACGCGCCGTTTATCAGCGCGGCTTCGGCAGATATGTTCGGCTGGGATACGTTTAACGAAATGACCGATGTGCGCGATATTTCCAAGATTTTCGACCGCGCCGAATATATGAAATGGCGCAGTTTCCGCGAATCGGAAGACTCGCGTTTTGTCGGTTTGACCTTGCCGCACGTTCTCGGGCGCGAGCCTTACGGCGCGGCGACTAAACCGACCGAAACTTTCAGTTATGAAGAAGACGTTGACGGCACAGACCACAAAAAATATCTGTGGAGCAATGCCGCCTACGCAATGGCAACGCGCTTGACCGAAGCATTTTCGATGCACGGTTGGTGCGTGGCGATTCGCGGTGTTGAAGGCGGCGGACTCGTTGACCAATTGCCGACGCACACATTCCAAACCGATGAAGGCGAAATTGCAATGAAATGCCCGACCGAAGTGGCGATTACAGACCGCCGCGAAAAAGAATTTTCCGACAACGGATTTATTCCGCTCGTGCATTGCAAAAACACCGATTACGCGGCATTTTTCGCAACGCAATCTTGTCAAAAAGCGAAAAAATACGACACCGATACGGCAAATGCCAACGCCCGGCTTTCGACGCAGTTGCAATATATCTTTGCAACTTCGCGTTTTGCACATTATTTGAAATCAATGGTGCGCGACAAAATCGGTTCGTTTATGTCGCGTAAAGAAGCGGAAATTTTCTTGAATCGTTGGATTAGTAACTACGTTCTGGAAAACGATGTCGCTCCGGCGGCACAAAAAGCGAAATATCCGCTTCGTGAAGCGCGGATTGACGTTTCGGAAGTTCCGGGTAAACCGGGCGTTTACCGCGCCGTCGCGTTTTTGCGCCCGCATTTCCAACTCGATGAGCTTTCTGTTTCATTACGTCTGGTCGCGGAATTGCCGCCATCAGCTAATAAATAATTTATTTTGCAAGTTTTTGAAAAAAAAATTGCAAATTACGCAAAAGCCGGCTTTCGTCGCGTCATTATAATTGTGCGAAATAAAACATCGCGGAAAAAACGAGCGAAAGCCGGAAATTGAAATTGATTCGTCAAACGGGCAAATCAATTCGGAAACTAAAACTGTTAATTATTTTGAAAGGAGCATAAAAAAAATATGGCACAAGCAGATTATTACTTAAAAATTGATACTATCGAAGGTGAATCCGACGCAGTCGGTTTTGAAAAACAAATGCAAATCGAATCGTGGTCGTTTGGCGAATCAAACAGCGGTTCATCGGCACAAGGAACGGGTTTAGGTGTTGGTAAAGTTTCATTCCAAGACTTTAACTTCGTCGTTCAAAACGGCAAAGCAACGCCGCAACTTTTCTTAGCCTGCGCGAAGGGCAACCACATCCCGCAAGCTATCCTGAGCTGCCGCAAAACGGGCGGCGACGGCAACCCCTATACTTATACGAAAGTTACGTTTGGCGACCTCGTGCTTTCATCGTTTCACACGGGCGGAAGCAACGGTAGCGCAACTTTGCCGATGGAACAAATTTCGTTCAACTTTACGAACATTACTTTGGAATATTTCCAACAAAAACCGGACGGAACAGTTGCATTGACCAACACCGTCAGCTACGACATCAAGAAAGTCGAAGGCGCAGGCGCATAAGGTTGATTGGTTCGAGAAGATTGACCGCTTTCCGCAAGGAAGCGGTCAATCTTCAATTTTTCAAAGTTTCACCTTGCCGATTTTGGCGAGGAAATTTGTTTTTTAAATGTGAACAGGCTGTTCTGATAAAATATTATGGCGCGAATAGACCACGAAACCCGCGTAACGCCTTCGGTGCTTGATCGTCTTTTGGATTTTGAGCCGAAAATATCAACCGAATCGCCGAAATTACGCTCACGCTCGCTGGCAGAATTGAAACAATCTGTCCGGCGCGATTTGGAATGGATTCTGAATTCGCGGCAATATTTGGGTTACATTGACGAACATCTCGAAGAAGTTAATAAATCCGTCGCGGTTTTCGGTTTGCCTGATTTTACGGGCATCAGCGCGAAAAGTCATCTGGAGATGAAACGCTTAACCAAAGCGGTAGAAAACGCGCTGAACATTTTTGAACCGCGCTTTCTCGATTTAAAGGTTATGCTTGATCCTGTAAGCAACACCGACCGTTTGCTAAAATTTCGGATTGAAGCGCAATTAAATATCGAACCATCGCCCGAACCGATTGCCTTCGACACCGTTTTGCAACTCGGAAGCGGCGATTTCAAAGTTAAAGAAAATAGATAAAAACTATGACATCGTTCAATTACATTTTAGAAACTCCGCCAGTAATATGCCAAAAACAGATTTACAAAGGTGAAGAGGCGGAAATGGCATGTTGGGCAACTTGTGCCGAAATGATTGTAAAATGGAATAGAACGAATTCTTTTTTCTCTCGCCCACACTTCGAACAATGGTTGCCCAAAAGTGGAAGCGATATATGGCTTGCCAGCGTTCACGCCAATGTTAAAGATGATAAAACTAAGGTGTTGTCTGAAAAAGAAGCTGATGACATTTCATTCAAAACGAGAGTTGATTATATTGACCAGATTCGAAACTGTCTAACGACTTGGGGCTTCCAAATGGAAAACGAAACTCTGCATCAATACTGGTCTTCCGAAGAAATATCGAATTTATTAAGAAAAAAAGGACCTTTACTTTGCTATGGAAAATTTTTTCAAGGACAAAACTCTTCAATACAAATTGGAGGAACATCTCATGCAATAACCGTTTATGGATATGCCGAATATTTTGGCGGAGTTTATTATATTGATCCATGGGATGGGTTTGAAAAGAAAATGAGTTTAGCTGCCTTCAATAGCAAAATTGAACCAATTAATAAAGATTCTATTTGCACAAGAATTACCAATCATAGAAATTAGACTAACCTAACAAATGCGAGACGAACTTTTAGGATATTACGAAAGAGAATTGATTTTTCTGCGGCGAATGGGCGCAGAATTTGCGCGTAAATATCCGAAGATTGCGCGGCGGCTTCAACTTGACGAAGAAAAAATCGAAGATCCGCACGTTGAGCGAATGGTCGAAGCCTTCGCGTTTCTCACGGGCAGAGTTTCTCTCAAACTCGATGATGAACTGCCCGAAATTACCGAATCTTTTTTAAACGTCATTTATCCGCATTATCTTGCGCCGATTCCTTCGATGGCGATTACTCAATTTCATTTCGGTTCGCCGAACGATAAAATGACTTCGGTTCAGAAACTTCAGCGCGGCGCACGGCTTTATTCGCGTCCGGTTGACGGAACGCCGTGCCGTTTTCAAACTTCGTATGATGTTCAGCTCGCGCCGGTCGAACTTCAATCCGCCGCGCTCGAATCGCCTGCGCCAAAAGATGGACGCGGAAAATATGCCGAAAGCGTGATTCGTTTGAGTATGCGTTGTTTCGGCGATTCAAATTTGAGCGAAATGACGATGGGCGATACAGGCGAACCGCCGGAATTTTTTCGCTTTTTCCTGAACGGCGATCCGCAACTTATTTATCCGCTTTACGAAATTATTTTTAATCAGGCAAGCGCAGTCGAATTTCGCGCCAAAGAAAAACCAATCGGCAGTAAAACAATGCCAACGCTCACCAATATTCAATATAAACTGCCTTCGTCCGTGATAATTCCGGCGGCTGACGCAATCAAACAAGTCGGTTTCGAGAACGACGAAAATATTTTGCCATACACGAAACGCTCGTTTTCGGGTTATCGGCTTTTGACTGAATATTTTGCTTTTCCGCATAAATTTTTGTTTTTCGATATTTACGGAATTGACCGTGCGATTGCTCAGAAATTCGGCAGTCATTTCGATATTTTGATTCATTTGAAAGACGTTACGCCGCCGCGTGCGCCGATTACGAAAGAAACTTTTCGATTGGGATGCACGCCGATTGTCAATCTTTTTTCGCGGATGGCTGACCCGATTTATCTTTCACAGCAAAAATACGAATATCACGTTGTTCCCGATGTTCATCGTCAATTAACGACGGAAGTTTATTCGATTGACGAAGTGATTACGACCGATCCGAAGACCAATACGACGCGGGAATTTTCACCTTTTTATTCGCTGAAACACGCTTACGGCGAACAGATGGAAAAAATTTTCTGGTATGCCACACGACGCGCTTCGCAACGCGCCGATGATGAAGGCACGGAATTGTATATGTCGCTGGTTGATATGAATTTCAATCCGCGCGTTCCGGCGGCTGAAGTTATCAACATTAGGGCAACCTGCACAAATCGTGATTTGCCTGCAAGACTTCCCTTCGGCGGCAAGGAAAGCGATTTTGAAGTCGAAGGCACGGCACTTTTATCGCGTGTTCATTGTTTAACGAAACCTTCGGAAACGATTCGCCCGCCGCAGAGACGTTCGGCGCAATGGCGCATAATTTCGCATCTGAATCTTAATTTTTTATCGCTTACCGAAAGCGATAACGGAACGCCCGAAGCCTTGCAGGAAATTTTACAGCTTTATAATTTTAACGATGATTCGGCAACGCGCAAACAAATTTTGGGCATTACGGGAATTGCAAGCCGCAAAGTCGTCAGGCAAATCGGCGGTCATATCGGCGCAGGTTTCGTGCGCGGACTCGAAACGACTCTGACGTTTGACGAAGAACAATACGTCGGCAGCGGAATGTTTCTTTTTGCCTGCGTTCTGGAAAGATTTCTAGGCGTTTATACTTCGCTTAACTCGTTTAATGAGTTTGTTTTACGCACCGAGCAACGCGAAGAAATCGTCAAACGATTTTCGCCGCGCACAGGCGAACAGATACTTTTGTGATTCCAGATTCCAGATTTCAAATTCCAGATTGAAAACAAATCTGAAATCTGAAATTTGAAATTTGGAATCTGGAACCTGGAATTTGGAATTTGAAATGCCAAAAAAACCTCTACATCAAGAACTTCTCGAAGAGCCTTATCGGTTTGAATTTTTTCAAGCGGTGCGGCTTCTCGAAAAGATTTATCCCGAACGGATGCCCGTCGGACGCGAGGCGAAAATCAAGCCGGAAATCGTGCGTTTTCGTTCGCGCGTAACGCTCAATTTTCCGGCAAGCGAAGTTCACGAATTCGCCGAATCTTTGGATGAATTTACGGAAGAACAACGGCTCGAAATGTTCATCAATTTTATGGGTTTAGTCGGTATTTCGGGCGTTTTGCCGACGCATTATACCGAACTCGTGATGGACAGAATCCGATACGGCGATACAGCGATGTGGGCGTTTTTGGATATGTTCACGCACCGCGCCGTTTCACTTTTTTTTCGTGCGTGGGAAAAATATCGTTTTCCTGTCGCTTACGAACGCGGCAGAGATGATTTCACGTCTTTTTTGTTTGATTTTGCCGGACTCGGCACACGCGGAATGCGCGGGCGAATGGCTTTGGACGACGAATCGCTGCTTCCGTTTAGTGGTTTAATCGCTCAAAAACCACATTCGTCAAGTGCTTTGGCGCAAATTTTAAGCGATTATTTCGGCATCAAAGCGCGTATCGAACAATTTTTCGGGCAATGGCTCGATTTAGAACCCGAAAGCGTTACGAATCTCGGCGGACACAACAGTCATTTAGGAAAAACCGCGCTCATCGGAAGCCGCGTCTGGGAACAACAATCGAAATTCCGGCTCGTTTTGGGCGCGTTGACGTTCAATGAATTTCAATCTTTTTTGCCAAACGGCACGGCGAATAAACCGATGCAATCTATCGTTAAATTTATGGTCAGTTTGGAACTGGACTTTGATGTTCAGCTTATTTTGCAAGCCAAACAAGTGCCAAGCACGATTTTAACGACTCGCGCCAAACGCCGTCCGATGCTCGGCTGGACTTCGTTTTTAAAAACAAAACCGTTCAAAAAAGATGACGACCAAGTAATTTTAAAGATTCAAGACTAAAGTGAGGTAACTGAAAATGACAGATGAATTAACACCGATTGCCCAATATATGCGCGACGAAATGGCAAACAACGCCGCAGGAGAAGATGTGCGCCGAATGCGCGAAAACAACAATTTTTCGGGCGAAAGTTGTATTGCCGATTATCAAAAACTTCCCTTCTGGAAACAGCTTTTAGGTTTAGGCATTACGCCCGACCAATGTATGAATATGGAAATGTCGGCAAACTCTGCCGCATTGATAAGTTGGGGTTTGAAAGTGCGGCAAAACGGCGATTGGGATCATAAACCGATAATCGCGCAAAGGTTTCATCCGCGAAACCCGACCGGACAACAGCATTGGCATCTTTACGACACAACGCTTTATTATTATGATGTTTGGTCAAATATTCATTACGGTTATGTCGGTAAAGCCGCCGGATTTTCCGATGCAGTTTTGCTTGACGGCGCAGGACTTGAGCAAATCGGTTCGACGCTTATGCGATTAAGCCGTCCGCAACGCGATTCGACTTCTTCAGGTTTGCGAGCGTGGGACGATCCGCACGACCGCGCCGGAATCGAAATCGGCATTAATCTTTACCGAAGCTATTCAACAGGTTTGACAACACAAATCGTCTTAAACTCAGTTCTAACTTCGGCTCGAGTCGAGAAAAAACCGTTCGCGCAAGGAGCAACCGGACGATGATGTTTGTAAAAATCGTGCCGATAATAATTTTATCGGCACTTTTTCTATTATCAGGCTGTTTTCTTTTTAGAGGAAATACCAATAAATTTGCGGTAAAAGTAAAATTTTCAGATGACAGCCGACAGCAAAAATTAGAAAACGTCCGCGTCATTATCGGGTCAGATAAATTTTGGTGGAACGCTTTTGAAGCAGGCGAAGAAAAATCCGTTAATCTATTTGCGGAAAAAAATGCGGTTAATAATGTAACTTTGCTCTATAAAATCGGCGGCAAAGAAATGGTTTGGGAAAGCGAAAATCTAGCCGAAAATGCCGATTTTCAAATCAATTTGATACTTGATAAAGAAGGAAATGTAACGAAATCTTTCTGCACATTGCCTTGTTGATTGTGATGCGTTAAAAAAATCTATGCAGAACGAAGAAAAATGAGCTAAGGCTTTCAAAACTTAGTGGTGAACTAAAAGTAATGTTGTTTGAAATGCTTCGATAAATTGCCACTAGCTTATGTTCTTTGAAAAATAAATACCGTAATCTGAAAAGCCATCGTAGATGGCAACAGCTTGTAGCCCATAGCGCAAGCTATGGGAACGAATGCCAAAAAATTTAAGCTATCGTAAGATAGCGTCAGAATTTCTGTCACCCGACTACGCGGGCTTGTTGGTTTCCGCAAATCTTCCACAGGCTCGCGCCTGTGGCTACACGCTATCACTCGCTACGCGAGCTAAAACCTTTTTACGATATTTATTTTTCAAAGAACATGAGCTAGTGGACAGCAAATCAAGAAACAAGGCTTTAGCCGAATAGGAGAAAAAATAAAATTCCTCTTGGCTTTAGCCTAAAGTTTGCGCTAAAGCGATAAGGATTTTATTTTTTTTACAGATATTCGGCTAAAGCCTTTGGTTTTTTCAAACCTAATCCACTAGCTCAAGCTAGTGGCAATTTATAGAGCATTACATTTAGCAACAAACGAAACCGAAGCGAGAAGAGCGCAAAATCGGCGCGTCGAATTAGTCAAACAATAAAGATTTAAGGAATATGGACAAAGATCAAATAAGGCAAAAAGCCAAAGAAGCAGTAATTTACACAAACCGTGTATTATCATTAGGTCCGGCGAATGGTGCGGTGAATGGCGCAATCCATGCTGTTATATCTACAATAAGTGGTGATCGTATTCAAGGGACAGCGAATATTCGATTAAAAGGAATGCGCGAAATATTAAAGGAAAAATTTACGAAAAAAGCAGAATCAACTGACGGAAAAAGCTCTCTTTTCGTATTGTCTTTTCCGATGTTTGCTGAAATCGAAAAAGGTGCAAAAGCCGCAAAAACGGGATGCTGTGGAGAATTTGCCGTTACTGCGCTCCAATATCTGCGTAATATACATCGGTTCGGAGAAGGAGAAAATCCTCCTCTGGAATTGATTGCGGCTCCCGGACATTGGATGGTTTTGATAAACCGAAATAAAGAAACCAAGTTGACCGATCCTTCGACGTGGAATGAAGATTCGGTTATTTGTGATGCGTGGAATGACGATATTTGGAACGGACGGGATTATAATCGCTGTTGGAAGAAAAAACCTACTCACTCGATGCGATTGCCTGATGAATTGCATACGGGGAAATTAGGAGTCGGCGATTGGGAAAGTTGGTAAATTTTATCTGAATTATGTAGTAAGCAAAAGTAAAAATCATATTGGAGAAAATAAATGAACGTGAACTTAAAATCTTTGGTTGGCAGATTAAACGATACTTGTCGCGGTGCGCTGGAAAGCGCGGCGGGTTTGTGTCTGTCGCGGACGAATTATGATGTTGAAATCGAGCATATTTTGGCAAAATTGCTTGAGCAGGAAGATACGGATTTGCATAAAATCTGTCGCCATTACGAAGTAAATATTGATCGTTTGACGAAAGATGTTTCGACTTCGCTCGACCGTTTGAAAACCGGAAATTCACGAACGCCCGGACTTTCCGACCGTTTGCCGACGTGGTTTCAAAATGCGTGGTTATTGGCTTCGGTTGATTTCGGCGCGGCGCGTGTGCGTTCGGGACATTTGATTTTAGCTCTGCTTTCAAATGATGGAACGGCGCGTCTGGCGCGTGATGCTTCGCGTGAATTTACGCATATTTCGGTTGAATCTTTGGCACAAAAATTGGAAGACATTACGGCGGATTCATCCGAAGCGCGTGATGCAATGGCACTCGGCGAAACCGGCGGAGTTTCGGACGGTGCGCCCGTTGCCAGCGGTGTTAAAGGCAAGACAAAAGCACTTGATCAATACACCGAAGATTTGACGGCAAAAGCGGCGGCGGGAAAAATTGATCCGATTCTTGGGCGCGATTTCGAGATTCGCCAAATCGTTGATATTTTAACGCGACGACGACAAAATAATCCGATTTTAACGGGCGAAGCCGGCGTTGGTAAAACTGCCGTCGTCGAAGGTTTTGCGCTGAGAATTACGCAAGGCGATGTTCCCGAACCGCTAAGAAATGTTGCTGTTCGGACGCTTGATTTAGGTTTATTGCAAGCCGGCGCGGGCGTGAAAGGCGAATTTGAAAATCGCCTAAAGTCTGTGATTGATGAAGTTAAAGCCTCGCCGCAACCGATTATTTTGTTTATTGACGAAGCGCATACGATGATTGGCGCAGGCGGCGCGGCTGGACAAAATGACGCGGCAAATTTGTTAAAACCGGCGTTGGCGCGTGGCGAACTTCGCACAATTGCGGCGACAACTTGGGCGGAATACAAAAAATATTTCGAGAAAGATGCGGCACTTGCGCGAAGATTTCAAGTCGTCAAAGTTGAAGAACCGGACGAAGAAAAAGCTATCGGAATGATGCGCGGATTGCTCGATAAAATGGAAGAACATCACAACGTCCGCATTTTGGACGAAGCGATTGTCGAATGCGTAAAATTATCGCACCGATATATTACCGGAAGACAACTTCCCGACAAATCCGTTTCGGTTTTGGACACGGCTTGCGCGAAAGTCGCCATCGGACAAGGCGCAACGCCGGGCGCGGTCGAAGATGTTACTCGAAGAATTCAAAACTTAACTTCGGAAATTAATTCGCTCGAACGCGAACAAGTTACAGGCGCGGAACACGATGATCGGCTTGATGATTTGAAAGCCAAACGCACCACATCGGAAGCAGATTTGGCGACGCTCACCGAGCAATGGGAAAAAGAAAAAGATTTGACCACGCAAATTCGCAATATTCGTATGAAGCTCGAAATGTCGCGGCTTGATACAGTGAGCAGTGAGCCGTTAGCAGTCAGCAGTCAGGAAGTTTCGGAAGCTGGAACAGAATTGGCGGCGGCGGCAACGGCTGAAACCGATTCGGAAGGTGGCGATGGAACGGCGGCGGCGACTGCGCCCGAAATTGAAAAACCTGTTGACACGGAATTTTTGCGAGGCGAATTGAAACGTCTAAACGCTGAATTAAAAGCACTTCAAGGCGAAAATCCTTTAATGTCGCCGGTTGTCAACGGTCAGATTGTCGCGGAAGTTATTTCGGGTTGGACTGGAATTCCAATCGGCAAAATGGTTGCGGATGAAATTGAAGCGGTTTTGAATTTGCACAAAACACTTGGCGAAAGAGTTCTTGGGCAAGATCACGCGCTCGAAGCAATTACGCAGAGAATTCGCACGGCGCGTGCCGGTTTGACTGATCCGAAACGTCCGATTGGCGTGTTTTTACTCGTCGGAACTTCGGGCGTTGGTAAAACCGAAACTGCGCTGGCACTTGCCGATTCGCTTTACGGCGGCGAACGCAATTTGATTTCGATAAATATGAGCGAATATCAGGAAGCGCACACGGTTTCATCGCTCAAAGGTTCGCCTCCGGGATATGTCGGTTACGGCGAAGGCGGCGTTTTGACGGAAGCTGTGCGGCGCAAACCTTATTCGGTTGTGTTGCTTGATGAAGTCGAAAAAGCGCATCCCGACGTGATGGAATTATTTTTCCAAGTCTTTGACAAAGGCGTTTTGGAAGACGGTGAAGGTCGCGTAATTGATTTCAAAAACTGTATTATTTTGCTGACTTCAAACGTCGGCACAGATACTTTTATGAAACTTTGCGCCGATCCCGACACGAAACCCGAACCCGACGGATTGGTCGAAGCAATCAAACCCGAACTCGTTAAAGCCTTTAAGCCTGCGCTTTTAGGAAGAATGGTAACAGTTCCGTTTTATCCGATTTCCGACGATATTTTACGGATGATTATCGGATTACAGCTCGGAAAAATCAAAAAACGAATTATGGACAATCACGGAGCGCAATTTTCCTACGATGATTCCGTCATAGACACAGTAGCGAAAAGATGCACCGATGTTGACAGCGGCGCACGCAACGTCTATAACATTTTGACCGGAACGCTTTTGCCTGAAATGTCGGGCGAAGTTCTTTCAAGAATGGCTTCGGGCGAAGGCATCAAGAAAGTTCACGTCGGAGTCGGTGAAGGCGAGAAATTTGTTTATGACATCGGCTAGAAAGTTCTGAGTTCCAACTTTAGTTGGCGCAACTGCGAGCAAAGCGAGGCAGTTGCTTGCGTTTCAAATTAAAGCCTCGAAAGGCAACAAAAACCGTTTCGCTTCGCTGACGGTTTAGCCAACTGAAGTTGGAACTCATAACAAAGATTGCGAGAGAAATTATAATGGCGAAAACGACACAAGCTAACAGGTTAATGGCGATTTATACGCCTTTGGGACAGGATTTTTTCTTGGTCAATAAGGTTTCGGCAAGCGAAGCTCTTTCGGAACTTTATTCTTACGAAGTCGAAGTTCTCCACGAAGAAAAACCGGGCGGATTTGCGCCGACGGTGGTTGACCCGAAAAAAATTGTCGGGCAAGGCATCACTATCGAAATGGAACAACGCGACGGCACGAAACGGCAATTTACCGGAATGGTCAACCGTTTTTCGCAAGGCACGCGCCACGCACGATTTTCATTTTATTATATGACGGTCGTGCCGAATGTCTGGCTGCTCACGCAAATTTTCCAAAGCCGCATTTTTCAGCAAAAAAGCGTTCCCGACATTTTAAAAATTATTTTTGCGGGCTTTGATGTTTCGTATGAAATTCAAGGAAAATTCGAGCCGCGAAATTATTGCGTTCAATATCGTGAAACCGATTTCGATTTTGCTTCGCGCCTGATGGAAGAAGAAGGAATTTATTATTACTTCGAGCATAACGACGGCAAACATAAAATGGTTATCGCCAACACGCCGCAATCGCATCAGGATTGTCCGGGCAAAAGCACGATTCCGTTTTTCCTCGATGTTTCAAGGGCGCAGGAAGACTTTGTAACTTCGATTACATCGTGGCAAACAGACTACAATTTACAGACCGGAAAAGTTACGCTTTGGGACAATAATTTCCAACTTCCGGGCAAAAAACTCGAAGCCGATAAGCCTTCGCTGTTCAATATCGGCGGCAATCAGGAACTCGAAGCCTACGAAAACACCGCCGGATATGCCCGAAAATACGACGGAATTTCAAAAGACGGCGGCGAACAAGCGGGCGAATTGCAGAAAATTTTTGAAGACAACCGCAAAACCGCCGAGGTGCGAATGCAAGCTCTCGACGGACGTTATAAAACCGCTATCGGAAGCTCCGATTGTTCTTCGATGATTGCCGGATTTCGTTTTACGATGTCGCGTCATCCGAACACGAGCGAAAACGGCAAGTATGTGATTACGTCAATCGTCCACGAAATCGAGCAAAATCCGTCTTATGTTTCGGACGAACACACCGACCAGCCGTATCGAAATACGTTTAATTGTATGTCGCACGGCGCGGGCGTTCCGCCGTTTCGTCCTGTTCAGAAAACTCCGAAACCGATGATTTACGGTTCGCAAACCGCAATTGTCGGCGGACCTTCGGGCGAAGAAATTTTTACAGACAAATACGGGCGCGTCAAAGTTCAATTTCATTGGGATCGTGAAGGTCAAGGCGATGCGTTTAGTTCGTGTTGGCTTCGCGTGGCGCAGGCTTGGGCGGGAAATCGTTGGGGAATGATGTTTATTCCGCGAGTCGGAATGGAAGTTATCGTGCAGTTTTTGGAAGGCGATCCCGATCAACCGATTATTGTCGGCGCGGTTTATAATCCGTCAAATATGCCGCCATATACTTTGCCGGACGAAAAAACGAAGATGACAATAAAATCGGATTCGTCAAAAGGCGGCGGCGGTTTTAACGAAATTCGTTTTGAAGACAAAAAAGGTAAAGAACAAGTTTTTCTGCACGGGCAGAAAGATCAGGACATCCGCATCAAAAATACGCGCCGCGAATTGATCGGCAACGACCGTCATTTAATCGTCTATCGGGACAAACGCGACCGCATCAAACGCGACGAACACATCATCATCGAACGCGATGAAATCATTAAAATCGAACGCGATTTGCACCGCCACGTCGAAGGAAAAATCGCTTTCAAGACCGATCAATCGTTTTCGCACGACATCGGACAAGGCAAAACCGAAAAAGTCGGCGGAAATTATGCAATTGATGCAGGTCAATTTAACGTCAAGGCGAAAACAATCGTTCTCGAAGCCGAAACGGGTTTGACAATTAAAGTCGGCGGAAATTATGTAACGGTCAATGCCGCCGGAGTTCAAATTAACGGCACGATGGTTCTGATTAACAGCGGCGGCGCGGCTCTGCCGTGTATTCCCGGCTCAATTGTTCCGCCGCTCGACCCAGAAGAAGCGGAAATTGCCGACAACGCCGATCCCGGAAGCAAAGCTCCGACGTATAAAAATCAGCGCAGCAAGATTCCTAAGGCAAAGATTCCGTCATTCACAAAACCGACGCATAAGCCGAAAGATCCGAAGAATAAAGATAAAAAATCTTGGATTGAAATTAATCTGGTTGATGACGAAGGCGATCCGGTCGCAGGCGAACGCTATCGCGTAACTTTGCCCGACGGCTCAACGCTTGCCGAAGGAACAACGGACGAAAAAGGCTTTGCCAGAGTTGACCATATTGATCCGGGAACTTGTAAAGTTACGTTCCCGAACATTGACGGACGCGCTTGGAAAAATGCGTAAGTTACTTAGAATTGAGGAGAATAAATAAATAGATGCCGAGAAAAGTTACAGCAAAAATTGGTGATTCATTGTGCAATATTGCGTTTCTAAACGGTTTCGGCGACTGCAAACCGTTGCGCGAAGATCCGGCAAATGCCTTTATTGTCAATCGCGTGGACGATCCCGGACAGGTTTTGGCGGGCGATATTGTTACCGTTCCCGATTTTATCGAGCATTCCGAAAGTAAAGGAACGGAAAATAAACATAAATTCGTCAAACGCGACAATTTTGCGATTCTGCGTTTTGTTCACGGTTCAGCAACCAGCACTATGAAAAATGACCGGACGCTGACTTTTCTGAATGTCAGCAACTATATTACCAACAGAGCCGGAAATCCTGACGGTTCAGTCGCGTTTCCTAATTCGGGTGTCAAAAACTTTAACACCAATGCCGATAAAGATCAGGATGTTTTTAAGGTTGAAGTTTTTGATATAGATGCGACAGGCGATATAGATGTCGAGTTGGAAGTGCTGAAACCGGTTTATAATGCGGCGGGGAAAGTTACCAAACACGAACGGTTTCCGGCGGCAATTCGCGCCTCGCGGCTGTTGAAAACAAAGGCTTCCAAACAAGGTTCAACCAAGCGTTTTCGCACTTGTTATCTGCGACTCGTAACGGACGCGGCAGACAAAGCCGCCGTCAATGACCAGACGTTGCTTGCGTCGGATATGTATGATGCGGCTGATGCGGCGGCGAAACAAGTCGAGATTTTAGACCAAAAAGTTAAAGCATTTTATACAATTGCGAAATGTCCGTCGAATCCGAAGTGTAAATCAACCGTAACTTTGCCGATTGGCGAAGATCGGCGGCGTTTGCGGATGGCGGTTCATATTTTGCGAGGCACTGCCGGCGGCGCACCGATTGTTTCCATTGCCGATGCCGAAAAAAGAATTCTGACTTGGCTTCGGCGTTCATACGCGCAAATTTCAATCGCGCCGAAACTCGTTATTCCGATCCGCGAAGTTGATCCGCCGAGAAATATGGTTTCGATTTCAAATGACACCGGTCTCAGAGCGCGTGGTCCGATAGTCGGATTTGGCGGACAAATTACTTTTACCATCAGAGCCACGGGAAAACTTCCGCAGATAGTCAGCGTTACGACTGCGCGGGGCGATACGCCGATCAAAACGGCGCGGGCTTTGGCGGCAAAAGTTGTCGCCCCGTTTAAGGCGGTCGCGGCGGAAAACACGGCGCGTTTCGACCACGGGAAAAGCAGAAAATCCGCCGACATCGTAATTACCGAAGAAGGCGGCGCACGAGTTAGAATTGGCGCGGAAATCAGTCTTGATGCGCGACAAACAATTGATGTCGGCAGACCGACACCGACGCTTTTTCAAGAATGGGGCGATGATAATTGGTTAGTCGGATCAATCGAACAACGCGCTGTTTTGAGAAATTTTGACACGGGCGATGACCGCTACGAACTTTTCATCATTAAAAGATTTATTGCGCCGACACTGTTAGGCGCGGCGATGATGTCCGGTCATATTGTTGATCCTGACAGACCTGCCGTGAGGAAAATAAAATGGTCAGGTTTCGTTGACCTCCGTTCGGCTGACAGTTCCAACAAATTTCCGACTGTTATTGCTCACGAAGCAATGCACTCGGTTGGCGAAGTAATGCACACTGTCAACCAACCGGCACAAGTTATGAACCCAAGTGCCGACCAAAACAACGCCGTCGGAATTGCCAAACGAGTGCGCGACGGTGCGACGGAATATGACGGCGGCAATATCGCCGGTCATCATAACTTGGTCAGAAGAATGCGAACACAGGGCGCACCGCTTTTGGAAAGGTGGTAATGCGGAAAAATGATGGGAAAACGCGCAATAATATTTCCGATAAATTACCGATTTTATGTTTGCGCCGTTTTATTATTGCTGATTAGCTGTCAAAATCAGCCGAAAAAAATTATGAACGATGAACCGATAACAAATACACCTTCGCCGTCAGAGCCGGTGTCAATCCCTGAATTGGAAAAGTTTATTTTTAAGGCGGACAGCTTTAGCAAAGGCGTTGTGCCGCGAAAATTGGATGCTGCCGAAGTAGCGAAATTTTTGTTGGAAAAGATTAACGCCGAAACCGAATTCAAACATTGGGTGCAGGTTGAAAAGGTTGCGAATTTTTACGATTCGGTTGAGGTTGCGGAAAAATTTAAAGGCTTTTTGAACAAGAGCGAATCGGGCGAAGAAGGCGTTCGGCGTTCGATTGTGATCGCGCGAATCGTCGGAAGCGTCGGCAAACCGGAAGATGTCGAAGCCGCCAAACAATATTATGTCTATCTGATTTCAAAAGTTAATTCGCTGGTCGAATTTAAAGATATAATTCTGCTCCACGACGTTTTAAGATTGGGAAAAAATTCCGCACCTTTGCGGGCGAGAGTTCAAGAAAAAATTAAGCCGCTGGAAGCAAAAATAGATTCGGACGAGGAAGCCGAAACCGAATATTACGAGTTTCAGGGAAAAATCGAACAAGAATTGCCCCGCGTCGAACAAGCCGCGTCCATAAAAGATCAAATCTTGAGTTCCGCCGACCGCAAAAAGCGAATAGAAGAAGAAATCAAGGCGTATGTGGGAATTGACTACGGATTTTTAGAATATTTGCAGAAATGGGCGGCGGCGCGTCTGCGGCGCGAAACGTGGGGAAAAGAACCGTCTGAACAAATAATGCGAAATATGAGACCGCAATTACGGGCAGATGTCGTCAAAATGCTCCGGGAATTTTACGGGAATTTGGACAAAATGCCTGATTTGGAAGATGCCGAAGACAAAGAAGCCGCGCAAGTGCAGATTTTGCGTGCAATTAAATTTTTTGAAGGCGAAATTTCCGAACAAGAAGAAAATTTCTTAGCGCAATATAAAGGAAAGCAAGGCGATATTTTGGCAAATGAAGGTTTTCAGATTCCGTAAGCGAGGTTTTTCGCATCAAAAAAAATGATGAGATACAGACACGAAAAATTTATCGCCGTATTCGCCTTAGTCGCGCTTTTATTTTGCAGTTCCGTCGAGGGCAAAATGTTGAAAGGCAAAGTTATATATCGCGTTAGTTTAACAGACGAATCGGCAAAAAGCGTCGCCGTCAAACAAAACGGCAGCACTTTGGAGTTAAATCTCGAAGGTTTTGCATCGCCGATTGCCTTAAAAGTGAACGGCGGCGGAATCGAATCGTGTCGCACAATTTTGGAACATAAATCGGACAAAGCAACGATTATTTTATCGCTCCCGATTCCGAAACCGAATATGCCGTGTCAGATGACCGCCGGATTTGTTTCAATCAACAGCAAGACGTATAAAATTTCAATGTCGGAAGCCGAAGTCAAAAAAACTTCCGGCAACGACCAAACTTTGAGAAAATTAGTCGAAAAATACTTTGGAAAAATTTAAGGAGAAATAAAAATTATGCCGCCAGCCGCGAGAATTACAGATAATGTTGCACATCCATTGCCGCCTGTTATAACGGGCGGACCGACCGCGATAACCGTGATTATCGGATTTTTACCAGCTTGGCGCGGAATTGGCGGAGCCGCCGCCGCCGCGATTACAGCCGCGAATAAAACCGCGACGACATCAATTCAAGTCGCCGAAACAGCAACCAAAGCCGCAGTTGGACCGGCTGCGCCAATCGCGCTCGCCGCCGAACAATTACTTAAAACGACACTTTTAGCTTCGATGTCGAGTATGATTTCCGGCTCCGGCACAGACATCCACGCCTGTCTTACACCTTCGCCCGTTCCGCCACACGGACCCGGCGTGGTAACAACGCCATCAAAAACCGTGATGGTTGCTAATTTACCGGCAGCGAGAATGGGCGACACCATCACCGAAGCCATCGGACCACCAAACAAAATCGTCAAAGGCGAACCAACCGTGATTATTGGAGGATAAAAAGTCTGTAAAAAATAACAAGACCGCGAGAGATTTTGATTTCTCGCGGTTTTTTGTATATCTTCAATTTGCGATGAACGAACAGACATTTTCCACAGCTTTTGAGCGCGTCAAAGAATTGGTTGAAAACTTTCAGGTTGGCGAGCAAACTTATCTTGAGGCAAAATATTCCGAAGCGCAGGCGCGGCTTGATTTTATTGATAAATTTTGGATAGCACTTGGTTGGGACGTAAATCACGAGCGCGAGAAAAATCCTTATCAACAGGAAGTCAAAGTCGAGCGCGGCGTAGCAGTTAGCAATCGTTTGAAAAAGGCAGATTACGCATTTTTTGCCGCGCCGAATTTCCGCGACGTGAAGTTTTATGTAGAAGCGAAAAAGCCGAGCCGCAATCTTGATAACGCCGATGATTATTTTCAAACGATTCGTTACGGTTGGTCGAGCAACACGCCGCTTGCCGTTCTCACAGACTTTGAGCAATTTCGCGTGATTGATTGCCGATATAAGCCGAACATCAACACGGCAACCAATTTCGCGCTCAAAAAAATTGATTACCGCGAATATGCGAACGAAGAAAAGTTCCGCGAAATTTATCATCTTTTCTCGCGTGAAGCCGTTATTAGCGGCTCGCTCGAAGAATACGCGAATAATCTGCCGAAACGCGGAAAAGGCAAATTAAAACTTTCTGCGCCGATCCAAAAATCGGTTGACGAATCTTTTCTTGACGATTTAGATAGATACCGCGAAACGCTTGCCCGTGCATTTAAGAACAAAAACGCCGAACTCGACGGCGAAGATTTGACCGAAGCCGTTACGCGCACGATTGACCGACTTGTTTTCATCAGATTTTTGGAAGACAAACTGATTGAGCCGGACACGATGATGGATAAATTTGATTCGTGGGCTGATTTTGTCCGCACATCATCAAAACTCAACAGTTTTTACAACGGCATCATTTTCAAACAGCATTTTATTGATTCGGCAGATTTCAACGCCGACGACAAAGCATTTTCGGACATCTGCGCCGAGCTTTCGCATAAAGATACGCCGTATAATTTCAACTATATTCCGGTTCATATTTTGGGCAGCATCTACGAGCGTTTCTTAGGCAAAGTCATCGTCGCCACCGACAAACGCGCTACTGTTCAAGAAAAACCCGAAGTTCGCAAAGCCGGCGGCGTTTATTACACGCCCGAATATATCGTGCGCTACATCGTCGAAAATACAGTCGGAAAACTTTTGAACGAAAATCCTGAGTTTGGAGTTCCAACTTTAGTTGGCTCTTTGATTTCGCCGCGCTTCGCTGGCGAAATGCCAGCTAAAGCTGGAACTCCAAACGCTGGAACTCCGAACAAAACTCCAGAAGAAATCAGCGAGATGCGTTTTGCGGATATTGCTTGCGGTTCGGGTTCGTTTCTGCTCGGCGTTTATGATTATTTGCTTCGTTATCACACGACTTATTACAACGCCGCAGGCAAAAAAGGTGAGGCGCGGACGGCTGGCTGTATTGAAAATGCTGACGGCAGTTTTACTTTATCAATTGCCCAACGGCGCGAGATTTTGCGGAATAATATTTACGGCGTTGACGTTGACGCGCAAGCCACGGAAGTCGCACAACTTTCGCTCGCGCTGAAACTGCTTGAAGACGCAACAACCGCGACTGCCCGCGCCTTTCAGCCACGCTTAGGCGAAAAGATTCTGCCCGATATGACCAAAAATATCATCTGCGGCAACTCCTTGATTGACCACGACATTCTCGACGGACAGCTTTTCGAGCGCAACGAAGAACGCAAGCTAAACCCAATGAGCTACGAAGACAAATTCCCCGAAATAATGCGTCGCGGTGGCTTCGACGCAATCGTCGGCAATCCGCCTTACGGTGCAGATTTTAATCAAGTAACCAAAGATTACTTGCTAAGAAATTACAATGCTCAAAATTATCAGCTTGATAGTTATTTAATTTTCCTTGAAAAATCCATAAGAGACTTGATTAAACCAAATGGCTTTTGGGGAATGATTATTCCAAATCCTTGGCTAACAAATGTCAGACAAACCAATATTCGCAAGTTTGTTGTTGAGCAAACTTGTGTTCACGAAATTGTGCATTTTAAGTTTCCTGTTTTTCCGAAGGTTGTTGTTGATACTGAAATTGTTCTATTACAAAATGCTGTCTTAAACAATTTTTCAGCGAAAGTTTCTATAATTGATTCGGTTGACACTTTCCAAAATCGAAAAGATAAATTTATCGAAATTCTTCATAATCAAGACGAATGGAAGAAAAATGCTGGCGAAACAATTAACATTTTTCTTAACCAAGAAGAAAAACAACTCGTTTCTAAACTAAAGAAAAACGCGCAATCATTAGAAAATTACTTTGAAATTAATGTTGGTATCAAACCGTATCAAGTCGGTAAAGGAACGCCACCTCAAACTAGAAACATTGTAGATTCCCGTCCTTTCGATAGCTCACAAAAAGAAACTGATTTGCACAAACTGTATTTAAGAGGCAAAGACATCAATCGTTATGTGATTGCACCTATCGAAGAAAGATTTATAAAGTATGGAAATTGGTTAGCAGAACCTAGACCAGCCGCAAATTTTTTAGCACTTGAAAAATTATTTATGCGGCAGACAGGCGATAGTTTAGTTGCGGCATTAGATAAAAAACAACTTCTTTGTCTTAACAATATGCACGTTTTGGTTTCTCGCCAAAATTCACAATCAAAAATTGAATACTTTTTGGGATTAATAAATTCCAAACTTTTAAATTGGTTTCATCACAGCAATAACCCTGAAGTTGGTGAAGCACTCGCCGAAGTAAAGCGGATTCACGTTGCACAACTTCCAATCCGCGCCATCAATTTCGATGATGCGGGCGAAAAAGCGGCGCACGATAAAATTGTTTCGTTGGTCGAACAGATGCTCGATGCGAAGAAAATTCTGCAAGCGGCGCGGACTGATAAAGACAAAACTTTTTATCTGGGCAGATGCCACGCGCTCGATAGGCAGATTGATAATTTGGTCTATGATTTATACGCTTTGACGCAAGCGGAAAGAAATATTGTCGAAGGAATTTAGTTTGGAGTTCAAAAGTTTGGAGTTCCAACTTTAGTTGGCGTTTTGATTTCGCCGCGCTTCGCTGGCGAAATGCCAGCTAAAGCTGGAACTCCAAACTTTTGCCAGCTAAAGCTGGAACTCCAAACTTTAACTCCAAACTTTAACTCCAAACTTTAACTCTGAACTTTAATACTCTAAAATTAGAACTATGTATCTATGGCGCAAAATGTCGGAGAAACAGCGTGAAGACGCGCTTGAATATCGGCGTTTGCACCGCTTTCCGCGACATTCGCCGCCGCATTTCGATTCTGAGCGGGAACTTCAATATCTGGTCAGCGGGACTTGCTATGAACACGCGCACGTTGTTGGAAAATCTGCGGAAAGAATGAGCGAGTGTGAGCAGAAAATTCTCGCGGTTTTTGAACAATTCAGTATTGAAATATATGCGTGGTGCATTTTGCCGAATCATTATCATATTTTGGTAAAAACCGCGCAGATAAAAGAAATACGAAATGAAATCGGGCTTTTTAACGGGAAAACTTCTTATAAATGGAACGGCGAAGACGAAATGCGCGGCAGAAAGGTTTGGCATAATTGTTTTGAACGCAAAATGAAATCTGAGCGACACTTTTACGCGACCTTAAATTATGTTCTGCATAATCCGGTGCATCACGGCTACGCAACGCGCTGGCAAGATTGGCTTTGGTCAAACGCAAACGAATATCTGGAAAAAGTCGGCAGACAAAAAGCTCTGGAAATCTGGAAGCGTTATCCAATTCTAAATTATGGCGAAAAATGGGACACCAAATAAACCCAAAGCTAAAGTTTGGAGCTAAAGTTCGGAGTTCCAAAGTTTGGAGTTCCAACTTCAGTTGGCAAAAGTTTGGAGTTCCAACTTTAGTTGGAATTTCGCCAGCGAAGCGCAGCGAAATCAAAAAGCCAACTAAAGTTGGAACTCCAAACGCGAGATAGATGCCACGCGCTCAATAGGCAGATTGATAAATTGGTCTATCAACTCTACGGTTTGAGCGATGACGAAATAAAAATCATCGAAAATTAGCCGGAGAGGAATAAAACAGCTTCTAAGGTTAAGCCTAAAGGATTGCCCAAAATTTCGCGCAATTCGGCTTCGGAATAGATTTTTCCGAAACTGCTCAAAACCATTCGCACGCACGCGGCAACGCACGACGTTTCGGTTTCTTGTGCGAACCAAGTAAGACTCATTTGACTCCAAACGCTTCGGCTAATTTTTCGGCTCTTTCGGTTAAATCGGCGGCTTCGGGTTGTCCGATAAATTCGCCCGTTGCGGCGTGGAGATAAACATCGCCAATAACGCCGAGTGTGCCGCGTTTCGGATACGCTAATTCAATCGGCAAAGCCAGCAAAATGTTACCCGATTAAACTGCGCCGAGGTCGTGTGAAGAGCCATTCCAATCTCTCTGTGCAACCAGCGATTGACGGTTGAAATGGCTTCTTCTTCGGTCGAAACGGAAAGTTTTGGAATAGTTAAAACGCTCATAAATTGAATTTTAGCACAAAATTTTACGGATGCGTCATATCAACCGGAATTACCCATTCATCGAATTGTTCGCTGGTTACTAATCCTAATTCCATCGCGGATTCTTTTAAGCTGATGCCCTTTTTGTGTCCGTTTTTGGCGATTTTGGCGGCGTTGTCGTAGCCGATGTGTTGGTTGAGAGCGGTAACGAGCATCAGCGAATCTTGCAAATATTCGTCAATTTGTTCGCGGTTTAATTCGATTCCCGACACGCAAAATTCCACGAAACCTTGGCAAGCGTCGTTTAATAATCTGACGGAATGCAGGAAATTGTGAATCATTACGGGTTTGAAAACATTGAGTTCAAAATTGCCTTGCGAACCTGCAAACCCAATTGCGGCATCATTTCCGAGAACTTGCGCGGCGACCATTGTGATCGCTTCGCTTTGCGTTGGATTAACTTTGCCCGGCATTATCGAACTGCCCGGCTCGTTTTCGGGAATTATTAATTCGCCAATTCCGCAACGCGGACCTGACGCAAGCCAGCGAACATCATTGGCAATTTTCATCAACGAGCAAGCGAGAGTTTTGAGTGCGCCCGAAGCGAAAACGATTTCGTCGTGTGCGCTCAAAGCGGCGAATTTATTTGGATGAGCGCGAAACGGTAAATCGGTTAATTTTGCGATTTCGGCGGCGGCTTTGTCGGCAAATTCGGGATGCGAATTTAAACCTGTGCCGACTGCCGTTCCGCCGATTGCCAAATCGAATAATCCGTCCAAAACTTGTTTCAATCTTTCAATATCGCGTTCAACCAACGAAGCCCAACCGCCGAATTCTTGCCCAACCGTAATCGGCGTTGCGTCTTGCAGATGCGTTCTGCCGATTTTTACAACGTCGGCAAATTCTTTGGCTTTGGCATCAATCGCGTCGTGCAAAACTTGAACTGTCGGAATCAGCGCGGTTAATCTTTCGGCGGCGGCAATATACATCGCCGTCGGAAATGTGTCGTTTGAGCTTTGCGACATATTCACGTCATCGTTCGGATGAACAGGTTTTTTCGATCCCATTTCGCCGCCGGAAATTTCGATGGCGCGATTTGAAATGACTTCGTTGGCGTTCATATTCGTCTGCGTTCCGCTTCCCGTCTGCCAAACTCGAAGCGGAAAATGCGCGTCCAAATTGCCTTCGATAACTTCGTCCGCCGCCTGCACAATCAAATCGAGTTTTTCCCGCGTCAAAAGATTCGATTTCAATTCGTGATTCGTCATCGCGGCGGCTTTTTTCAAAATCCCAAGCGCACGAATCATCTCACGCGGCATCACATCAAAACCGATGTTAAAATGATGCAAACTCCGTTCGGTTTGCGCTCCCCAATATTTATCCGATTCGACGGCAATTTCGCCCATCGAATCTGTTTCGATGCGTGTTTGTTTATTTGTTTTGGTTGCTTCTGACATAATTTTTAGAAATTGTTGCTTACTTTATTGCTGATTATACTTGCGAAATTACCGGCAGTAAAATCATTTCAACCTTTGGTTTCAGCATTCAGTTTTTCGTATTGATTATGAATCGCTAAAATAATCACGCCGAACAAGACGGCGACGATAATTAGCGCGATGTTGAGCAACCCTTCGGCTCCGAAAGATAGTTTGAGCAGAATTGTGGAAATAATAAAGCCCGAATTTCTAATCACTTTGCTGAATTTGTCGGTGTGCAGAAAAGAAAATAACAGCAATAAAACATCAATCATAATCAAAATTGTGAAAAAATCGGCGAAGAATATATTGTTAATGTCCTTTAAAGAATCAACCATTTGGCTCAATGAAAAAAAACTTTCGTAAATCCAACGGCTCAAGCTAAATGTTGCCAACACTAGAAATATCGGAATTAAAAACATCGCAATAATTCGTTTCATTCGGATAAACTTTACTATTTCTGATGGTATTTGATCGCTTTTTTTCCGAGTTTCTCGCTGTTCGTTGAGCTTATAAAAAACGAATATCAGCAGAAATAACGTAATCGTAGCAATTAAATCGTAGGTGAACTGAAGATCATTTTTTTCCTTAAACCAATCAAGCGTAAATTCTAGTTTTGACAAATCTTTAAAGACTCTTCTGATGACGATTAATGTGATGATTTCGTATTGTTTTCCGATGTAAATTGAGGTTGATTTCGGCAGATAATAAACCAGCAAATAAACTTCATAAATCAAAATGAACGAAAAAGGCGTGTAAATTGCGGCTATCGGATTTGTCAGCAATTTAGTCTTGTCTTGAATTTGTAAGACGTTGAAATCTACCAAAAATATAAGCAATAAATGAAGAATAAAACTAATTATCGCAATCGTAACTATTATTCTTTCGCTTTTTTCTTTGGTTTTTTCCGAAAGTAATTTGGCGGAAAACAGTTCAAATATTTTTTCGATTTTGTTCATTCTTTCATCAATTTTCACCGCCCAAATTATGGTGTCAGCCAACGCATTTCGGGTTCATCATTTTCGTTCCAAGTAAAAAGCGTGCGGCGATGTCCGGTCGCGTAAAGTTCGAGACAATCAATCGAACTTATTTTCGTAGAAATGACCGCGAAATTTGGAAATCCGACTTCGCTTTCTTCGATGGTCGGCTCGCGGTTTTCAATTTCGGCAGGCATTCCCGAAGTCGCTTCCGCAACCACGCAGCTCGGTGCTTCGCCCATATAACAACGCCGCCCGAAAGCCCGCGTCGCCTGCCATTGTTTCAACTTTAGAGCGTTCTCTGCCTTCGTCTGAATTGTCGCTTCGCCCGCAATGCGAAATTGCATTTTTTCGCCGGCGTGATAAAAAAGCCACGAAACTCTCCGATCTGCCCTGATTTCTTCAATCTTTGGCGAACGCGAATCTGTATGAAAAATTAGACTTCTTTCTTCGGGCATAAACTTACGAAAAACAATAATTCGTGTTTGCGGACTGCCGTCTATCCCAATGGTTGCCAAAGTCGGCGTGTGAAGCGGCGATTTTCGGTCGGCGACACCGCGAGTTAGCATTGCGAAAATTTTTGATAAAAGTTCTGCTTGGTTCATTTTAAATATATTTCGTTAAATTCCTTCAAATAAAAGTGGGCGGCGATGATTTAATTCTGTCCAAGTAATTAAAATTGCGTGTGGCACGGTTAAAGCAGAAAGCAAAACTAAGTATGCCGAAGTGTAGTTGGCAAGGTCGGAAAATTGGAATTGCCAGAGCCAAAATATCAACCCAATTCCCAAAAGCGAAAAAAGTGTTACGGGCAATGCGCGGCGATGGAATCTGCTTATCAGAAACCATAAATTATTGCTTACAGATACTTTATGATTATTTTCATAAACATCAAGCCGCAAAAGATGTCGCCACGAATGCACGCCAAGCAGATAAATTGTAACTGCCAGTAACGGCGTGGTCAGCCAAAAGAAAATGATCAAAATACTTGTTTCAACTAAAATTAGTAGATTTTTTTCAGAGATTAATTTTGAGTTTTTCGGGTTAATCAGCAAACAATTGATTAAAATTAAAAGAATGCCGAAAACGCAAATAAATGGTGCAATGTTAAGTAGGAAATCAACAATTTCTGTATTTTGGATTGGAATAAGTTTAGCCAAAACTGTGCCGCTTTGTATTGGAAAAAAAGTTAGCGGAGCAAATACCAAGATAAAACCACGCCCAAATGAATTGATTAGCCAATCTTTTTTGTCCACAGTTTCCCAAACTGCATCGCCGCTACCGAAATGCCAAACTGTTAAAAATAGAAAACCGACAATTGCAAAACTTGGCAGAAAAATCCAAACCCCAACAGTTAAAAGTGCGATTAAAAGATAACTTAGCAGTAACTTTACCAACTGAAACCAACTCTTTTTCTGACGGCTCGCAGTATCTGTTAAAAGCCAAAAATCATATGCTCCGTGCGGTAAGCCGAAAAATAAAGCACTGGCGATTAACAACCAAGCACCATAACTTTCGGCATTTTCACCCGCTGATTTACCGAGCAGACAACCTCCGAGCAGGCTTAACCACGGGATTAGATATAATTGTAAAAGATTTCGATATTTCATCTTTTGCGACTAATTTTCGCAGAATATTTTGCAAACCTAATTTTCCGAAAAGCACTTTTGGCAACGCGGAAATAATTTCTAAATCATCTGTAATTGAGCTTTCATCAGTTAAAAATCTAACCAAGCTATCAGGCGAAACTTGCCCAAACAATCTCATAAAAGCGTCTTTCGCAGCATTCGGATTTTCAGCAATCAAATTCAAAAATACATCATCAAAAAAATTATATTTTGACGGAGCGATTGATTGCTGAATGCTTTCGCCGTTCATTATTGCCTGTGCAATTTTTGATGTTTGGCGTTGAATTCGATGAAAAGCGTAACCGCTCGAAGGTCTGGCACTTCCGCCGGCAACTCCAATGCTGAGAATTCGTTCGCCAAAATTAGTTGGAAATGTTGCCGAAGTCATCGGAAGTTGTCCCGATTCTTTTGCTTTAATCACGAAATTGTTGCCGTAATTTTTGGCAATATATGTTTCCAGAGCTTGTCTGTGTTTTTCAACGTCGAGCGGTTTTGTGCTGAAAGATGTGCTTTCTACTAAGGCTTTTTGATTGGAATACGGCAAAACATAAATGAAATTTACGCCTTCAATCTGTGCCGTGCGAAAATCCATTAAAGTCGCTTTTTGCTGATTAAAAACCGCATTTGTGAACTCAATTTCCCAACCTAAAAAAGTTTGATGCAGATAAGTTTTGGCAGTATCTTTTATTGACTCAAAATTTTTGCTTCCTTCGTGTCTAGCATCAAAAACTATTTCAGACTGCCAAGTTTGTTGATTTGTCGTAACTTCAACTGATCCGGTTTTCTCAATTACTTTTTCAATTCTTTCACCCAAATTTAATTCCACAACGGATTTGTTTTTCGTCCATTTCGAATGAAAATGCGAAAAAAACTGCGGAGCATATATTTGTTTATATGAAAAATTTTCGGAAGTTTGTCCGGTTGAATGATTTTCGTCACGAACGATCCAATCATTCCACGAATATTTGACTAAATTTCTCATCGAATCGGGCAATTCTGACCACATACACCAACGCTGTTCACTATTAAAATCAGTCCGGCTGTCAAGCAACACAACTTTGCCTTTGTAACCTGAACTTTCTAAATAATGCGCTAATGATGTGCCTGAACAACCTGCTCCAAGAATTAAGATGTCAGCTTTTTTCACAACTTTGCTCCCGCTTACAAGTCTTTATATATTA
Organism: Acidobacteriota bacterium; assembly: GCA_031409875.1. Lineage (GTDB taxonomy): Bacteria > Acidobacteriota > Blastocatellia > Pyrinomonadales > Pyrinomonadaceae > CALMEH01. The sequence goes on from JANNYB010000124.1 coordinate 59,738, forward strand.
AGAAATATTTAGAGTTTGCTAAGCAAAAGCCAAACTCTAAATATTTCTACCTAAAGCATTTATGCTGTAACCAGTCCACCTTTTTGCGCTCTCGCTTCTGTAACCAGTCCGGCTTTTTGTCGTTTTTTAAGCAAAGCCGCGCCTGCCAAATAGACAATAATTCCCGGTCCGATTTTGTTGATTTGGTCACCTAAATTGTAAACCGCGTGAACAATATTTAAGTCCAAACTTGGGAAAAACGAAGGAATCATATATCCGATTGGATAAATTCCCCAGCCGGTAATAACAAATATTGACATCCATTTTACTGCCCATTGCTCTTCCGGTTCAGCAGTTTTTGCCATTTCTTTAACAGTTGTGAAAAGAAAATAAACGATTCCGATATATCCAACTGTGGAAATTGCTCCCCAAAGCAAGTGCATCGGAGTATTTGTAACATACTGCTCACCGATAAATCCGGCAACAATCATCAGCAAATCCGCTAGAATCAGATAAGTAACAACCTTGCCAACTTTGCGTCCGGCGGCGACCGCGAGCGGAATTTTCGCTACCAAAAGCGGCGTGGTAATCAGCCAATCCATATAGCGGAAATTGATGATTCCAAAAAATGAATCAGCCGTAATCTTTGCGTAATCAGCTCCGCTTTTTGCCAAAAGCGGAAGCGTAACATCTGAATACAAGCCTTTCATATAAAAATAGTGAAATGCCGCAATACCCACAATTATTGCCGAAAGTGTCAAAGCCGTGCGATATTCCGGTGCAACACTATTTCTTTGTGCCAAAAAAAACACAAACGCCGCGCCCATTGAAATGTATGCGACGAAAAATGTAAAATTCACAATCATTGGCAAAATACCAACTTGACTGGCGGTAATGAGATCGGTTGAAAACGCGAACATTACCAAACTAATTACTGTTCCTAACATATTTTATCTCCCTTTCGTTCTTGTCTTTATTAAAACTTTTTTTGATAGGCTAAGAAATACAAATTTGTCGTTTATATTTCTTAATGTTTCAAAAACACATACTTCTATTTTGAAACGACGATAACAAATTGGCTTTTAGCAACAAAATGGAAATTTTTACTTACTTCTTAATCTTTAACTTATTACTAAAAGTCATTATTGCATCTGTCTAAAAGAAGTATCAGTAATGATTTTTGAAGTCAACCAAAACCGCTCAATCCGCTCATCTAAAATAACGACCAAATTAATAAGCGTTTCTAATATAACTTGTATCTATATAAAAATAGTAGGTTTATGGCGTATATCCAAAATCTAAAGGAGAAATAGTTAAAATAAATAAACCGTTCAGAATAATAAAATAAAGAAGATAATGTAAGAACTTTGTAGTCGTAGAACTTGAGCAAATCTATGATTCACGTCAAGCAAATGAAAAAATATAAATAGGTTGGTATTTTTAAGAGAAATAAAATTTTGCTAACTTTTGCCAAAGAAAATCGTAAAATTAAGCTGAAAGCAACGTGAATAGCTATTAATTTTTAGTCACAAATCTCAGATTGAAAACCGGAAAAATTCCCTTCTAACGAACGCAAAAAAGCGCGAATAAAAAGTGTTTAGCTTTTTATTCGCGCTAATCTGTGCTTTTTGCGAATAAGTTTGTGTTATCTTGCTGTTTTAATTCTTAATCCGCACTCAACCAAATTTTGGTTATACTGATTGCAAAAGCATTCAAACCGAAACAATCAGCAAAATAATGCTCGCGGCAATAATTGCAATTTTGACAATGATTATTTGTCATTATCTTTAGCGTTGGACGTAAATGACAGCATCATTGTCATATAGCATCCGCCGATGACCATCATCATTACAATTACCCCAACTGCGAATATTATTATTTCCATTATTAACTATTTCCTTTGCTTCTCAAGACTGTATATAAACCTAATGCTAGAATTGAAGGCACCCATAAGCCGACAAAAATTCCGGCATCTTTTTGATTCTGACCGAAAACGCCGAACCAAAGTGCTATCGAAAAAAGAAAAGAAAGAAATGCGGCACCCAATATTAAATAATCTGATTTTTGAAACATCATAACCTCTCGTTTATTAATTAATTTTTAAAATTTAAGACAATTAGTATTTTAGCCGGCATTGTAAATACTTTTTGGTTTAATGGAAATGCGTAAACTCTTAAGAACGCCAAAAGATAATATTTTATTGTCTCAAAATTACATTCGTCGCGGTTCGGCTATTGGATTCAAAATTTGTCATTATGTCATTATAAGCGTTTTTACGGCAGATTACAATCGTTTTCGGCAGAGATATTAGGGCGAACGCATTAAAAATGTAAGATAAGGGGAAAATGTGTCAAACTTCAATTTATTTCTAAAATTGAGGTGAGTAAAAGTTGAAACAGTTAAAAGCAAAGAGTTTATTTGAAAAAGTTGGGGAAATAAAAGACCCG
>JANNYB010000125.1:0-28789 GCA_031409875.1 Acidobacteriota bacterium
GAACAAAAAAGCGCGGCGATTGTTGCTCGCCTTCAGCGAGCGGACATTAATTGCAATTAACCTAGCGATTCTCGCTAGGCTATAATGTCAGTCGCCTTCAGCGACAAAACCCGAAGATTTTAGGTGTTTCCAACTTGTGTAGAAACTAATGCCTAAAGAATCTGGCTATAAAAAAGAAAATATCCGCAAACTATAAAGCTATGGCAAAAATTTATTATTACGCAACGGACGAATATTGGCGCAAAGAGCAAAAATACAGATTTCTCGACGAACACGAAACCATCTCCAAAATAGATTGGCAGGAAATTGAGCCGGACAAAAATCATAATTGGCTTAACGAAGGAATGAAAAGCGAATTTGCTACTTTCATTTCGATTGGAAATAAAGAAGCGAAATCTGACAAAAATCAAGATGTTGAAACCATATTTAAAACATTCAGCACTGGAATTAAAACCAATCGGGATACTTGGGCTTATAATTTCGACAAAAATGAATTGGCAAAAAACATCAAAACAACAATCGAATTTTACAACGAACAACTCTATAAATGGTTTAAAAGTGATAGAAAAGAAAATATTGATGAATTTCTTTCAAATGATGAAACAAAAATTTCTTGGAGTGCAACATTAAAATCAAATCTACAAAGAGGCATAACCTTTGAATTTGACGAACTCAAAATCCGAAGCTCAATTTATAGATTTTTCCAGAAAGAATTTCTTTATTTTGACCAATCTTTAAATGAAAGGATTTATGGATTTCGTTCAATTTTTCCCACAATCAAAAGCGAACAAGAAAATTCAGTTATTGGAGTTTGCAATCACACACAAGTTCCTTTTTCTGTTCAATTACTCAATCAAATTCCTTGCTTAGATGTTGGAGGTCGCCCAACCCAAAATTTTCCTTTTTACACCTACAATTCCGACGGAAGCAATCGCCGTGAAAATATCACCGATTGGGCTTTGGAGCAATTTCAAACTAATTATAACGACACGCAAATCTCGAAATGGGAGATTTTCTATTACACTTACGCGATTTTGCATCATCCCGAATATCGTGCGAAATACGCGGCAAATCTCAAACGCGAATTGCCGCGAATTCCGTTTGTGCCAAAATTCCGACAACTTACTATTGCGGGGAAAAATCTCGCCGACATTCATTTGAACTATGAAACGCAAGCCGAATATCCGCTGGAAATGATTGAAAACAAAGACGAAAAACTCAATTGGACAGTCGAGAAAATGCGTTATAACAAAGATAAAACGTCGGTTTTTTACAACGACTTTCTGACGCTCGGCTCAATTCCGCCCGAAGCTCACGAATATCGTCTGGGCAATCGTTCCGCGCTCGATTGGATTGTTGACCAATACCAAATTTCCACCGATAAGCGTTCAGGAATTACCAACAACCCAAACCGCGAAGACGATAAACAATACATCGTCAAACTCATCAAAAAAATCGTTACCGTCAGTCTGGAAACCGTGAAAATTGTTAAATCGTTGCCGTCTTTAGAAAATGTTATGATAGATGAAACGCCGGATTAAGGCAGATTATTGAATTAAAGGAGGAAGCAAACAATGGCGATTACTAATTTAAATCGCAAAGTAAAATTTGAGGTGCGACGGACGAATGTCAAAACTTGGCTTACGCCGGAAAAGATGTCGCCGCTTGGCAGAGAATTGTTTGAAATCGCCAGAGAAATCGAAGAGTCCGACGAACCGGCTTTTGATGACGAAGCGATTGAACAGGAGCTAAAAAGACGGCGCGGCGGTTATGATTTCGATGAGTAATAAAATTTTGACTTTTACCGATGCTTCTCTTTTGATTCGCGCCGCCGTTAAACCAACGGCGATAACCTTTGCCACGCATTTACGCGCTTTGCAAATTATCGGCGACCCTGACCGCGAATTTGTCGCTAGTCAATTTTTGCGTCTGGAAGTTTTACCGATAGCAATTTACTTTCAAAAACAACGGGAATTAAAGTTTTACGAGAAATTTTTTGACAATGTAACGCATTGGGCAGACAACGAGGCTTTGATTGCTCCGGCTTTGGCACTGGCTTCGCAACACGGACTCGGCGCACTTGACGCGCTTCATATCTGCGCCGCTGACGAATTCGGCGCGGAATTTGTGTCCGCCGAAAAACCGACCAAGCCGATCTATCGGGCTTATTCAAATATCTCTTCGATTTATTAAAAACTTTTCCAATCTTTAATCTCCGTTATTTCGATGCCGCGTTTTTGCAGTTCTTCGGCAATTGCGCGGCGATGGCAATTTTCGGATTCGGCACAGGCGCAGAAAAGTATGACGTTTGTGTTTAAGCTAAGAAGCGTTTCGAGTCCGAGATTTAAATTTTGAATCGAAATTTTATCGCGTTCCTTGAAACTTCGGTTGCCGAGATTGGCGATATGCAGATATTTATTGCCCAAAAGCGTTTTCAGATAAACGCGCCGCCAAAACATTATTTCGCTGTCTGGCACAAACCGAATGTCAACCAAAATCGCGTTTAGACGGACAACAAAAGGTTTTAAATCGTTGATGTCTTTTTCTGCATAGCCCGTAGCGAAAATTCGGTTTATCATTTGTTTAGAGTAACGTAGAGCAGATTCGAATTGAATGTAAGGCGGACTGTTAGTCTGCCTCGCCGTCAGCGAAGCGCAACGGCGGAACAGGCTAACAGCCTATTCTACATTTTTACCGTAAATCTACTCTTAATCTGCTCTAAGTTGCAAGTTATAAAAAAAATTATCCGCGAAACACGCTAAACACGCTAAAATTAAAACCTTAAAATTGAATGTTTTCTTGTCTTTTTTTCGCGTCTTTCGCGTGTTTCGCGGTCAAAAAAATTTAATGCTGAAAATTATTTCTAAAATTTCGATGATTTTGTTTCTGTGCGCCACACCGTTTTTGTTTATCGGTTTTGGCACGGAAACTTTACGGACGATTTCAAATCTGTCATTAACCGATGCGCGTCCGTTGGCGTTTTTAATCGGCGCGGCAGTTTTTTTTCCGTTTCATTTTGTTGCAAAACGCATTATTCCGGCGACTTGGAGTTATTTGCAAACTTTGGAACACGAATTGGCGCATCTGCTTATCGGTTTGCTGTTTCTGAAAATTCCTGTCGGCATTCGCGTCAGCGCACACGAAGGCGGCGAAGTTCGCCAAATCGGACTCGGCACGACCGGACAAACTTGGGTTACGCTTGCGCCATATTTTTTCCCGACCGTTTCGCTTTTCGTCGTTGTCGTCGCTTATTTTGCGGCTTTTGACACGAAAATTCTGCTCGGCATTTTGGGTTTTACAACTGCGTTTCATCTCGTTACAAATTGGACGGAAACGAGCTTTCGCCAACCCGATTTGCAAAAAGCCGGAATCGTCAAAACGCTTCTGATTTTACCCGTAATGAATTTAATCTGCTACGGCGCGGTTTTCGCCTTTGTCGCCGGCAGCGGCAAAGGTTTCGGCAAATTTTGGACAAACGGTTTTGCAGAAACGCTCAACGCTTTTCTAAAACTTTTTCACTAGATTTCCTGTCAGAACAGGAAGTGGTAGCGACCTGTTTATCTTTCAACTTCCGACTTTAACAGGTTGCTACCGCTTCCTGTTCTGAAAAGAAGTTTTCTGCTACACTTAGGACATTTTTTAATTCCTAACTTTCCAAACAAAAAAATTATGAGCGAAAAAGACAACGAAAAAACGAGTGCGCCCGACGAATTCGAGCGCGAATTGGCAACCGATTTGGACGACGACACCGCCGATAAACCGTCTGGAATGGCTTTGCATACGAAGATTTTAATCGGTTTGCTGGTCGGCGTAGTTGCCGGGCTTATCGTTAATCAAACCGTCGGCGGCGATCAAGTCAACCACATTATCAAAAATTTTACCGAGCCGATTGGCACGATTTTTCTGAATTTGCTTTTGATGATTGTCGTGCCACTCGTGTTTTCGTCTTTGGTTGTCGGCGTTTCGGGCATCGGCGATGTTCGCAAATTGGGGCGCATCGGGCTGAAATCTTTCGCGTATTGTTTGGTGATTTCAGCAATTTCGGTCATTATCGGGCTTGGTTTGGCGAACACTATTCAGCCGGGAAAACGCATTGATCCGGCAGTTGCGGAACGAATGCAACAGCAATACGGCGGCGATGCGGCAAAGCGCGTCGAAGACCAAAAGGAAGCCGACAAAGCCGCCAAATCAGACACGCCTCTGATGTCGGTCGTGAAAACGATTGTCCCGAAAAATCTTCTGAGTTCAATCTCGCCGGAAAACCCGAATATGCTGCATTTGATGTTTTTCGCGCTGATTGTCGGCATTGCGATAACGCTGCTTCCGGCAGAAGTTTCCGCACCGTTTGTCGGGTTTATGGAATCGGTTTTTGCGATAACTTCAAAGATTATCGAAATGATTATGAAGTTTGCGCCGTATGCCGTGGCGTGTCTGATTTTTACAAACGTGGCGCGGTTTGGCATTGATCTGCTCGGCGCGTTAGGTTGGTTTGTAGTTTCGGTTTTGCTCGGTTTGAGTTTGCAGATGTTCGGCGTTTATTCGCTGTCGGTCTGGTTCTTGTCGAAAATCAATCCAATCGAATTTTTCAAACGCATCCGCACCGTGATTGTTACGGCTTTTTCGACTTCTTCTTCAAACGCGACTTTGCCGACCGCGCTCAAAATCTCCGAAAAAAACTTGGGCGTTCCAAAAGAAATCAACAGCTTCGTTCTCACCGTTGGCGCAACCGCAAACCAAAACGGCACAGCACTTTACGAAGGAATTACCGTTCTATTTTTGGCGCAACTTGCCGGAATTGAATTAACATTCGCACAGCAATTAATGGTCGTTTATCTCGCAATTCTCGGCGGCATCGGAACTGCCGGAGTTCCGTCCGGTTCGATTCCGTTTATTATCGGCATTCTCGCAATGATTGGCGTAAATCCCGCGCTGATTGCGATTATTTTAGGCGTTGATAGAATTCTCGATATGTGCCGCACAACCTTAAACGTCGTCGGCGACATCACGGCGGCAACTTTCGTGGCGCGTTCGGAAGGTTTTCCACTTTTGACCGATACAAAGAAAGTTTGATGTTGGCTAGAGTTTTGGCGTAAAGTAGATTTTGAGAGGTGAACTTTATGATGAATTTTCAACCGCAACCTAGACAACTTCGTTTCAGCGTTGACGAATACTACAAGATGATTGAACTCGGAATGCTCAAAGATTATGAGAAAGCCGAAATCATCGAAGGAGAACTAATACCAAAAATGCCGATAGGAGATAGACACGCTTTTGCAGTTGATATTTTAATGGAATTTTTTATCAAAAATGTTTCCGATAAAATTCGAGTTCGGGTGCAAAATCCGATTCGCATATCCGATTTTAACGAACCTGAGCCTGATATAGTTTTGGCAGATTTGACAAAATTTGATGGCAAACGTCATCCGCGTCCGGCGGAAACAATTTTAATTGTCGAAGTTTCCGATTCGACTTTGAAATACGACCGCGACACGAAACTTTCGCTTTACGCTGAAGCCGAAATCCCTGAAGTTTGGATTGTTAATTTGAAAAATAATATTATCGAAGTTCATCAAAAACCGAACATCGGAATTTATCAATTGGCTCAGATTTACAAACTCGGCGAAACGGTAAAATCATCGGTTTTACCAAATCTCGAAATCGAAGTTAATAAAATTCTAGGATAAAAAAAAAGAAGGTTTTATAAATTATGTTTCCTCTTGGCGACGACAATTCAGACAGAACGATTCAGCCGTATGTTAATTATTTTTTCATCGGCGCAAATATTTTGGTGTTTGTTTTTCTGCAAGGTTTGGGCGGAAACGAGGCTTTCAGCAACGCTTTTTCGCTTGTGCCGAATGAGATTACGAGCGGAAATGACCTCAACGGTTTGGTCGAAGTGAAAAATTCCGCCGGAAAAGTTCTCGGACAAATTCATCATTACACCACACCTCTGCCCGTTTATTTTAATTTCATCAGTTCGATGTTTATGCACGGCGATTTTATGCACATTTTCGGCAATATGCTGTTTTTGTTCATCTTCGGCGACAATCTCGAAAATATGATGGGACACATCCGTTACGCGATTTTTTATATCGCGGTTGGATTGGCAGCGGCTTTCGCGCAAATTTTTATGGATTCGAGTTCGGTAATTCCGATGCTCGGCGCATCAGGCGCAATTTCGGGCGTTCTCGGCGGATATTTATTGCTTTTCCCGACGCGCCAAGTTCGCGCTTTGATTTTCAATTTTATGACGACCGTTCCGGCTTATATTGCGCTCGGAATTTGGATTGTTTTTCAGATTGTTCAAGGCTATTTTTCCGATTCCTCAGGCGGTGGCGTAGCTTACGCGGCGCACATCGGCGGATTTGTCGCAGGTTTGGCATTGGTTAAAATTTTTACGATTGGCAGAAAAGTTTGAACCGCGAAATACGCGAAAAGACGCGAAAATGAGTAGAATTTTTTCGTGTCTTTTCGCGCCTTTCGCGGTTATATTTTGATTAAAAAACTCGCGCCCTGTTTCGATAAATTCGGATTATAAAATTCGTCTTTTTCAATTTTTTCGCGCCATCTTTTTACGAAATAATCTTTTTCCGAAGCGTTCGGGATTTCTTCCGAATTCAGACGCTTTTCCGTTTCGATTTTCATTAATTCGGCGTAAGGCGTGTTCACGATTCGATATTTTTTCTCACGCAATTTCAAACAAAAATCCGCGTCGAAAAATCGTCTCGGTAAATTTTCAGCGTCAAATCCGCCAATCTCATCAAACAGATTTTTTCTCACGCAAAACGTCGAAATTGAAATCGCCGAAAAATTTGAAGGCATCACAATTCGCAAAACATTTCCGCTCTCAAATCGCGGAAAACCTCGATGCGCCGTGCTGATAACTTCATCAGTTCCAACAATAAACGCGCCGCCGAGAATGGTTTCGTCCGCGTCCAAAATCTTCGCACCGACCGCGCCGATTTTTTCTTGCAAGGCAAAACTAATCAATTCTTTGAGCCAATCTTTCGCCAGCGGTTTTAAATTTGCATCTACAAAACAGAGAATTTCGCCGCTTGATTTCGCGGCGGCAAGATTCAAAGTTTCGGCAAGATTTTCAGATAAATTTTGTAATTTGTAATTTGTAATTTGTAATTTTGAAACCGCAATAATATCTAAATTTTCATAATCGGTTTGCGCGATAAAATTCTCGATTTCTTCCGCTGAATTCGCCGTTAAAATCAACAAAACTTTCGGCAAATTTTCAGGCAAAATATATCGAACGCGGTGCAGATTGTAAATCGTTTGAACAACTTCGGCGTGTTTTCCGGTTCGTTCCAAGTGCGCGGAAATCGCTTCGCGGGCGCGTGAATGTGCGTAAGGTTTTTCGTCGCCCGAAAGCGCAACCGAGCCTTTAATTGCTCGCCAATGATATAAAATTTGCGGAATATGACGAATTTGTTTTTCGTCGATTTCTTCCAAAACGCGCAAAGCTAAATCGTAATCTTGCGAACCTTCCGCGCCGATGCGAAAGCCGCCGATTTTTCGTAAAAGCGCAAGTTTATAAGCCGAAAGATGCGTAATTAAATTTAGGGAATACATCAAATCGCGGCTGAAATCAGGCTTGAATTTCGGCTGAAAACGTCTGCCGCGTTCGTTAATCAAATCTTCGTCGGAATAAATCATTTGAACGTCCGAAAATTCGTTAAGTTCTTTGGCAACATAAAAAAGCGCATCTTCGGAAAGCTCGTCGTCGTGGTCTAAAAGCACGCAAAATTCGCCCGTTGCAAGTTCGAGCGCAGAATTTGAAGCGGCGGAAATATGACCGTTTTCGGCACGGAAAATTATTTTGATTCTTTCATCTTTTGCGGCATATTCTTCCAAAATTTTCTTGATATGCGGCGCAGGCGAAGCGTCGTCGGCAATGCAAAATTCCCAGTTTTCGTAAATTTGATTCGTAACCGATTCGATGCAAATCCGCAGCCATTTTTCTTCGACGTTATAAACCGGCATCACTACGGAAATCAAAGGTTTATGCGAAAAATTTTCAATTTGATTACGAATCGCGGCGCGTGTTTCGTCCGTCAATGAATTAAAACGAATCCATTTTTGATAATTTGCGGCTTCGCGTCTTTTCAAACGAATCCATTCGAGCCGTCGCAAAATTCCGCGCCAGCCGCTTGCGCTTTTGATTTGCCGCGCTTTACTTAATTTTTGCCTAAAAGTTTCGAGGTAATTCATTTCTTTTTATTATCCACAGATGAACACAGATGAACACAGATAAACACGGATGAAATCAAAAAAATATCTGTGTTTATCTGTGTTCATCTGTGGATAATTTTTCTTCCGTTCTAAATTCGGCTGACTACTTTTTTTTCAGACGCATTTCCCAATCGGGATTTATCGGAATCGTAATTTCTGCGCTGGTTTCGGCACGTCGAAATTCATCTGCGTAGCGCAGGAAATCTAAATTTTTATAAGGCGCGTAACGCCAATCTGCAACAATTCCAAACGGCATTGCAATCAAGAAAACACTTGCAAAAATGCGGACAACACGATTTTTGTCGGTTCGCGCAAGCAAAAAAAGTGCAAGCAAAAAACAGAAAATCGGGACGAGCCAATAACGCACGCCGACCGGCGGAAAACTCATCGCTTGCCATTGCGGAATGTCGTTTGAAATTGCCGGCGAAACAAGCGCGGCGGCAACGATTAGACTTGCAAAAATCAACAAAAGACGCATTTCGATTTTCGATTTCAAAAACGAGTAAATCAAAATCGCAAAGCCGAAAAAAGTTATCAAAATACTTCCGCCGTTTTTCCAAATCGAACGATTTTGCAAATATTCAAAACCTTTTTCGCCGACAATCGCGCTTAAAAACCAATGTCCGCCGATGATTTTAAAGAACAAATCAACACTCGCTCCGCGCGGTGCAGTCGGGCGATTGTGCGGAAAAAAGAAAATCGAAAATGCTTGAATGAAACAGCCGAACGTCAAAATCATCAAAAAGCCGAGCGTCTTTTTATCGCGCCCGAAATAAAATTTAACGGCGGCAATCGGCGCGAGAAATAAACAAAACGGTCCGCTGATTGCCGAAAGCGCAACTGCCGCGAAATCAAAAATTTGCCCTACTTTTTTCCTTGAAGGCGCGGCGATAATTATTAAAAACGCCAAAACCGCGAGATGCCATTGCGCGTTGGTCAGATTCGCGTGAGTTTCGTAAGAATGCGGCAACGCAAGATAAATAAACGCCGCAAAATAACGCGCAGGCGCATCAGGCAAAAGATTTGAAAGTCGTTTTGAAAGCAAAAATGCCGCCACCGACAATTTAATTACGACTGCCGAAAGATTAAAAATCAACGGCGCATATTCAAACGGAAAAGCCTGCGAAAAAGCGGCGATAATCCGCGAAATTGTTTGAAAATATCCGGCTTCAGGCGTAAAAAGTGCCGCGAAAACGCCGTTGTTATAGGCTTGTGCAAACCAAATTCTACCGTCTTCCGCCCAAAACTGCGGATTTAAAAACGCATCCGGTCGGCGCGTAAAAATCAAAACCAACCCGAACAGCGTCAGAAGAAAATATTTCAAAAATCTTTGTTCCGCAAATTTCATATTTGAGATTCAAATCTATCGGTAATGGCGAAGAGAAAATTTTTCACTTTCTATATAACTGATAGATGATAGCTGATAACTGATAGATTTTTGTAATTTGATTTACAATATAATTGATGAATTTAACTTGCCGCATCTGCGAAAATGACAAAAACAATTGTTTGTTTAAGGCGCGTGAAATGATGTTCGGCACGCGCGAAGAATTTGATTACGTCGAATGCGCGACGTGCGGCACGCTTCAGATTGCGGAAATTCCCGATTTGAGCCGGCATTATCCGAAGGAATATTATTCGTTTTCCGCATTGGACGAACTTTGGTTCACGCGCAAACTCAAAAGCCGAATTGCGGCGCGAGTTGCAGGCGAATTTTTCGTCAACGGCAGAAATTTCGGCGGAAAATTTCTTGCAGAAAAAAAAGATTGGATAAATTTTTTCTATCCGCAATCGTTGAAAGAATCGCTTTTAAATTTGAATTTTGATTCGCGGATTTTAGATTTCGGTTGCGGCGCAGGCAGATTATTGCAGATTTTGCGTCATTTCGGTTTTCGTAATTTAACGGGCGCAGACGCTTTTATCGAAAAAGATATTTTTTATCCGAACGGCGTGAAAATTTATAAAAAACGGCTCGATGAATTGAGTTTGAAATTCGATTTGATAATGTTGCATCATTCGTTTGAACATTTGCCGAATCCGCTGGAAACATTGCGCGAATTTCGTCCGCTTCTCGAAAAAGACGGCGTTTGTTTGATTCGTTTGCCATTAAAAAGTTTCGTGTGGGAAAAATACGACATAAATTGGGTTCAACTCGATGCGCCGCGACATCTTTTTCTTTACACGGAAAAAAGTTTTTGCGCTTTGGCGAAAAAAGCCGGATTTACGGTTGAAAAAGTGATTTACGATTCGGAATCGTTCCAATTTTGGGGCAGTGAACAATATCTTCAAAACATCGCGCTAACCGACAAACGCGCTTACAAAGGAATTATCTCGGAAAGCATTTTTACGCAAGAACAAATTGACGAATGGCAAAAGCAAGCCGAAGGTTTAAATACTCAAAGTAAAGGCGATCAAGCGTGTTTTTATCTGCGAAAAAGTTAAATTCAACGACCGAATTTTGCCTTTTTACCTTTTACTTTTTACTTTTTCAAGGTTTTCCAATCTAAAATCGGGCGCACAACGCCGGGCATAGTTCCGGCAAAATCGCCGCGTGCGGAATCGCCGTCAGTCGAATCAACGACATTAAAAGTAACCGCGTCGCGTTCGACAAAATGGACGATTAAAGGTTCGTAAGTCGAAACGGCGACGGTTACGAAAATATGTCCTTCCGCCAAAAAATTGCCGGGAATTCGGGCGGTTGTCGTATAAATTCCTCGCGGGCGCGGCGTTGTGCGCCAAGGTTCGCTCCAATCGTGTGCGATAAAGGCGCAAATGCCTTGTTCGTTATAAAAATGAAAATTCGGCACGAGAATTTTGTCGTCTTGCAAAACTTCGTAAGTCATTTCGATTCCGACCGGACGGCGAATGTCCATTGCCGAAGTCGTCGCACCTGACTCATCGCAAACACGCACTTTAATTAACTTTGCAATTTCATTTCCGGGCGCGGTTTTCGACGTTTCCCAACTTTTTTCCGCGCCGCTTTCGGATTGTTCGTGCAAATATTGACTGACGACTTCGCCTGTTTCGCCGTCTTTTTCAATCGTGCCGTTTTTCAGCCAAATCGTCCGCGAACAAAGACGATTTATCGCGTTCATATCGTGCGAAACGAACAAAACCGTGCGCCCCGATTCGCCGACGGTTTTCATTTTATTTAAACATTTGCGCTGAAAACCAATATCGCCGACCGCCAAAACTTCGTCAACGATTAAAACTTCCGGTTCGAGATGCGCCGCCACCGCAAATGCCAAACGCATATACATTCCCGACGAATAATGTTTAACAGGCGTGTCCAAAAACTTTTCAATCTCGGAAAACGCAACGATTTCATCAAATTTCTTTTCGATCTCAGCGCGTTTCATTCCCAAAATCGCGCCGTTCAGATAAATATTTTCTCTGCCTGATAATTCATTATGAAAACCCGTGCCGACTTCGAGCAGTGAACCGATTCGACCTTTGATTTCGACACTTCCGCTCGTCGGTTTCGTAATGCGCGACAGAATTTTCAGTAAAGTTGATTTTCCCGCGCCGTTATGCCCGATAATTCCCAAAGTTTCGCCGTCGTTGACCTCAAAACCGACATCGCGCAAAGCCCAAAGCTCGCGCTTTTTATCGCGTTTCGGATTTTTAACAAAACTCGCCAAAACATCGCGCAAAGAATTATGCGAAGTTCCGCCCAAGTAATAAAGTTTCGACAAATTTTCGGCTTTGATAACCTGCATAAAAGAAATGACAGATTAACATAAATTTCGCGTTTAATTGTAGAATAGAAACTATGAAAGCAGTTGCAGTTACGCCGAAACAGGCGAAATCGGTGCGGGTTGTGGAAATGGACAAGCCGGATTTAGCGGAATTCAAAGACGGGCGCGGCGTTCTTGTCGAAGTGTTGCGCGTTGGCGCGTGCGGAACTGACCGCGAAATTAACAACGGCGAATATGGCGTTGCGCCGAAAGGCTTTGATTTTTTGGTTTTAGGACACGAAAATTTCGGGCGCGTCGCGGAAATCGGCGAAAAAGTGAAGGATTTGCAGGTCGGCGATTTTGTTGTCGCAACCGTGCGCCGTCCGCGTGGTTCGAGTATTTACGACAAAATCGGCGAACAGGATTTTACGACCGACGACAAATATTACGAGCGCGGAATTTCGCGGATTCACGGTTATATGGCTGAATTTTATGCGGAAAGTGCAGATTTTTTAATTAAGATTCCGCCCGCGATTTCGGAAATCGCCGTTCTGCTTGAACCGCTTTCGATTATCGAAAAAGGTTTGAAACAAGCGAGTGATATTCAGGAAAGATTAAAGATTTGGAAACCGAAAACGGCGGCAGTTTTGGGCGTTGGAAACGTCGGATTGTTGACCGTAATGGCTTTACGGATGCGCGGTTACGAAGTTCACGGCTTTGGGCGCGATGTGCGCGAAGGTTATTTAAACGCCGAACTTTGCGAAGCAATCGGCGCAACTTACGATTCAACTGCCGAACTTTCAATCGTTGGTTCAGTCAAAAAATACGGCGAATACGATTTGATTTTTGAATGCACAGGTTTTTCGCCGATTATGTTTGACGCAATGCAATCTTTGAACGAAAACGGTATCTTAATTTTGGCTTCGGTTACAGGCGGCGAGCGCAAAACTGACGCTGTTCCGTCCGACAAAATCAATCAAATGTTTGTTTTAGGAAATCGCGCAATGGTCGGAACGGTCAACGCCAACCGCGAACATTTTGAACTCGGCGTAAAAGATTTAGCGTTGTGCGAAGCAATGTATGCCGGCTGGCTTTCCCGAATGCTGACGCACAAAATTAAAGGTTTGGAAAACTACGCCGAAGTTTTCGACATCTTAGAAAATTCTGGCAAATACAAGGCGATTAAAACATTTTTTGAGGTAAAATAGTTGCAGGTAGTTGCGGAAAGTTACAGAAAGTTGCAGGAAGTTAGTTGAATTTAACCGACAATTTTTTGAAAACTATCTGCAACTTTCTGAAAACTATGAACGACAGCGAATATGACGGCGACGTTTTGACCGAGCGCGAAACAAAGCTCGAAAAACCGAAACTTTTCAAAGTTATCTTGCACAACGACGATTTTACGACGATGGAATTTGTCGTATTCATCTTAACGCACGTCTTTCTGCGCTCCGAAATCGAAGCCTTTTCGATAATGCTCAAAGTCCACAACGAAGGCATTGGAATCGCCGGAATTTATCCGTTTGAAATCGCCAATATGAAATCAGAAAAAGCAATAAACCTCGCCAAAGCGCACGAATATCCGCTTCTTTGCACGGTAGAAGAAGAGTAAAATGGAGAATATTATGCAGACTTTAGAACAAACAATCGAAACTATCAGAACCTTGCCGCCCGAAGATTTTGAAAAGGTGCGCGAAGTTTTCAACGAAGTAGAAAAAGCCAGACGCGAGAAAGAAAAAAAATCGGATTGGCAAATCGAGCGTTACAAAAAGGCGCGAAAATGGCTTGACGAACACAGCAAAGAGTATATGAATCAATGGGTTTGTCTCGAAGGCGATAAACTTATCGCACACGGCACGGACGGTTTGGAAGTTCATCGAAAAGCGAAAGAAGCGGGCATCAAAATTCCGTTTGTTCATCACATCGTTCCCGAAATTGATTGGGGAGGTTGGTAGATGGAAAGTATTTTGTTTGATGAAGTTCTGTTTTACGACACACTCAAAACAGGCATTACCGTTTCGGTTATTTTGAAATTCGGCGAAGAGTTGGTTGATTATGAAGGAAAGTTGATACAGGCGCGAGTTTTTGCATTTTTGAGCGCAAACACGCCGAAAGATTAGAGTTGGAAGTTGAAAACGGCGAAGAAATCAGCATCAGCACGGCAACCAATCATTTTCTCGCCTACAAACACGAATTACGAATGACCGTAATGAATATCGAAACCGTTTCAACTGTCTGTTTTGCGAAAGAAGAATCATTCACGCGCAATGTTTTAGGCAGACAAGGCTGGCTCGATAGAGTGAAATTAGGTTTGATTGATTATGAAGGCAAATTATTTTTGAGCGAGTATAGCAAATAGGAGATGACGATATGAAATTTCGGATTTTAATTTTATTAATTACCATAATTTTCAGTATAAACGGATTTTCACAAACGCAACCGCGAGTTTTTTCTGAAGCTAAAGGCAAACCTTTTCCCGATAGAATTTATGATTTTGAGAAATGGAGTTTTTCGATTGGCAAGCAAAGATATGAGATAAAAAATAATGGACAAGGAAAAAGAATCATTGGTAAAAATCGTATCACGAAGTTTCGTTTGCGGCTCGACAAAGATGAAATCCTTGAAAGCGTAATTTATTTTGCCAAGTATAAAAATGATTTGATACTCATTTGCGAAACTTCTATTTTTGATGGCGGGGCAGGCTTTGTCATTCGACTTGACGGCAAAACTTTGAAAGCAAAATGGAGAAAACACATACCGGGTTTTAATGTTGCCAAAGGTTTAATTGAAGGAAAGTCGGCTTATTTAGCGGCTATCGGCTTTGCCGCCAAAATTAACTTGGAAAACGGAAAATTCATTTGGAAACACGCGAATTTTTACCGAAAATATGACGAAGAAGGAGCATTTAATATTTTTGAAGTTCCTAAAATAAAAGAAAATATAATTACCTATACAGAAAATCAAGAAGATTATCACCGTCCGCCGAATATAATTAAATTCAACAAAAATAGCGGAAAAGTCATTGAAGTTAAAATAAATTAGTTGTATGTTAACCAGAGAATTAGAAGAAACATTAAGCTACGCGGTTGATGAAGCCGTGAAGCACAAACACGAATTTGTAACCTTGGAGCATTTGCTTTTTGCATTGCTTGAGGATAATGCGGCGCGGGACGTTTTGTTTAATTGCGGCGCACGGGTTGAGGAAATTGCCAAATCGTTGGAAGAATATTTCCGCGATACTTTGGAAAAAATGCCGAACGGCGTGCAGTTGATGCCGGAGTTGACGACGACGTTTCAGAACACGATTCAATACGCAATTTTGCAGGCGGAAGGCAGCGGGCAAGCCAAAATTGACGGCGGAAATATTTTAGCCGCGCTTTATCAAGCCGAGCAATCTTACGCAGTTTATTTACTGAAACAGCAGAATGTTTCGCGGCTCGATATTTTGAATTATCTCGCGCACGGAATTTCTAAAGTCGATAATTCGTTTGATTTGGGAGGCATTTCCGAAGGCGTTGAGGACGAACAATTTGCCGAAGAAAAGGCAAACGGCGGAAAACGTCAAAAACCGCTCGAAGCCTTTACGGAAGAATTGGTAAAACTCGCTTCCGAAGGCAAAATTGATCCGATAATCGGACGACAGGAAGAAATTGATCGCACGATTCAAGTTTTGTGTCGGCGCAAGAAAAATAATCCGCTTTATGTCGGCGAACCGGGCGTTGGCAAGACGGCTTTGGCGGAAGGTTTGGCGTTGAAAATTTCGGAAGGAAATGTGCCGGACGTTTTGAAAGACGCGAAAGTTTATGCTTTGGATATGGGCGCAGTTCTCGCCGGAACTCGTTATCGCGGCGATTTTGAACAGAGATTCAAAGCAATTATTACCGAACTTAAAAAGCACGAAAATTCGATTTTGTTCATTGACGAAATTCATACAATCGTCGGCGCGGGCGCAGTTTCGGGCGGTTCGATGGACGCATCGAATATTCTAAAACCGGCACTTGCAAACGGCGATTTAAGATGTATCGGTTCAACGACTTACGCAGAATACAAAGCCGCATTTGAACGCGACCGAGCTTTGGCGCGGCGTTTTCAAAAGATTGAAATTCTCGAACCTTCGATTGATGAAACTTACGAGATTTTGAAAGGTTTGAAACGATTTTACGAAGAACATCACGGCGTAAAATATTCGGACGAATCTTTGAAAGTCGCCGCCGAACTCGCCGGAAAATACATCAACGACCGATTTTTGCCCGACAAAGCGATTGACGTAATTGACGAAGTTGGCGCGGCAACAAAACTTTTGCCCGAAGAATCGAGACCGAAATTTATTTCCGTGCAAATGGTCGAAAACGCGATTGCGCGGATGGCGAAAATTCCGCCGAAAACGGTTGTTGCTGATGAAAAAGACCGTCTGAAAACTCTGAAAGACGATTTGAAAAACGTGATTTTCGGGCAAGATTCCGCGATTGATAAAATTGTTGACGCGATTCAGATTTCACGCGCCGGACTCGGGCATCAGACAAAACCTGTCGGCTCATTTTTGTTTTCGGGACCGACGGGCGTTGGCAAAACCGAAGTTTCAAAACAGCTTGCGGAAGTTCTCGGTATCGAATTTTTGCGCTACGATATGAGCGAATATTCAGAACCGCACACGGTTTCGCGCCTCATCGGTGCGCCGCCGGGCTACGTCGGTTTTGACCAAGGCGGTTTGTTGACCGAAGCGATTATGCGAACGCCGCACGCCGTTTTGGTTCTGGACGAAATCGAAAAGGCGCATCCGAATCTGTTCAATTTGCTTTTGCAAGTGATGGACAGTGCGACTTTGACCGACAACAACGGCAAAAAAGCCGATTTTCGCAACGTGATTTTGATTATGACAACCAACGCCGGAGCGCGTGAACTTTCGAGTGGCGGAATGGGTTTCCGCAATTCGTCCGATACGAAAGGCAACGCCAAAGGCGCAATCGAACGCACTTTCACGCCCGAATTCCGCAATCGCTTAGACGCTTGGGTGCCGTTCAAAGCTCTCGACTTAGCCAATATCAAACTAATCGTTGATAAATTCATCAAAGAATTAAACGGACAACTCGCCGAAAAGCGTGTCCTCGTCAAACTCGACGAAACCGCCAAAGAATGGCTTGCCAAAAACGGCTTCGATGCCCGCTACGGCGCACGCCCGATGTCGCGTCTGATTCACGAAAAAATCAAACAACCGCTCGCGCACGAAATTCTTTTCGGCAAATTAACCGACGGCGGCAGCGTTTTGATTGAAGAAAAAGACAGCGAATTGGTTTTGAATTTTTGAGGTAGTTAAAAGAAAATGGATGCTTTGCGTTTTACCCAAATTATCAGTTCCTTAAAACGATTGCCTGCTGAAACTGAATGGGTTGAATTTAAGACAAATATTACCGACCAAAGTGGCGAATACATTGGCGAATATATTTCTGCGCTTTCAAATTCAGCCGCATTATTTCGTCAATCTTCAGGGTTTTTAGTTTGGGGAATCGAAGATGAAACGCATAAAACTATCGGCACTAATTTCAAACCCAGGCTAGCCAAGACTAAGGGGCAAGACCTTGAAAATTGGCTTGCTAATAACATTCATCCGCGAATTGATTTTCGATTTTACGAAGGCGAGTTTGAAGAAAAGTCGGTAGTTTTATTAGAAATTCCCGCCGCTCAACATACACCTGTCAGATTCGGCGATTCAAAATTTATTCGGGTCAATAGCGCAAAAAGAAAGTTAAAGGATTTTCCCGAAAAAGAGCGGACTCTGTGGGAGTTGTTTCGTGAATACAGATTTGAACGGGAAATTGCAAAATTTAACACAACCTCAGATGAAGTATTAAAGCTACTGGATTATCCAGCATATTTTGATTTGACCGGCAAACCTTTGCCGCCGAATCGTGAGGCGATTCTTGAGCGTTTATTGGAGGACAGATTGATTGTCCAAAACGCTCAAGGTATATACGATATAACAAATATCGGAGCAATTCTTTTTGCCAAAAGTTTGCATAACTTCGATCGTCTTTCCCGCAAATCTTTTCGGATAATATTTTATGAAGGTAAAAATAAAGCCGGACTGAGTCGGGAAATTACTGACGACAAAGGTTATGCCGTCGGATATGAAAATACAGTTACAGTTATAAACAGTCTTTTGACCGCAAATGAACAAATCGGTAAAGCATTTCGCCGCGAGGTTCGGATGTATCCCGAAATCGCTATCCGTGAACTGGTTGCAAACGCGCTGATACATCAAGATTTTTCAATTTCCGGCACAAGTCCGACAGTCGAAATTTATTCAGACCGAATTGAAATTACAAATCCCGGCAAACCTTTGATTGATGTTTTGAGATTTATAGACCACCCGCCGCGCTCCCGTAACGAAGATATAGCGGCATTTATGCGACAAATAAACATTTGCGAAGAGCGCGGAAGCGGAATTGACAAAGTTATTCACGCAATAGAACTTTTTCAATTACCTCCGCCGGACTTTAAAGTAATTGGGGATAATACCATTTCGATTTTGTATGCGGATAAGGCTTTATCGGCAATGTCGGGCGAAGAAAGAACAAGAGCCTGCTATCAACACGCCGTTTTGCAGTATGTAAGCAATGACCGAATGACGAACGCGAGCTTGCGTGAGAGATTCGACATAGCCGACCATAATTATCCGATGGCATCAAAAATCATCAATGAAACCATAAAGTCTGGATTAGTAAAATTATTTGATGCAGCAGTTTCAAACAAACAGCGAAGTTACGTTCCAATTTGGGCATAATCTTATGTAACGGTCATGTAATTGAACCGCGAATTTTCCGAACAGAATATTTTTCACTTAGTTGTAAGACATATTATTGCAACACTTGGCAAGTTTGCCGAAAATAATTTTTATGTAATGGTCATGTGATTGCAAGTAACTTTTAGGGATTTTATGAAAACAGATGTAATTATCGTCGGCGCGGGACCGAGCGGGTTGGCTTTGGCGTGTCAGTTGATTCGGTTTGGTGTGGATTTCGTGATTTTGGACAGAAAAGAAACGACTACGCAGTTTTCAAAGGCAATTGGTGTGCAGGCGCGGACTTTGGAAATTTATGAGCAGATCGGTTTGGCTGATAAATTGATTTCGCTCGGCGCAATCGTCGAAAAAGCACAGATGATTGTCGGTGGCGAGGTGCGCGGCGAAATCGTTTTTGACGAAATCGGCAAAGGAATGAGCGCGTATCCGTATGTTTTAATTGTTCAACAAGGCAAACACGAGACGTTGCTTTATGATTTTATCAAGTCGCACGGCAGAGACATTTTGTGGAATACCGAACTCGAAGGCATTTCGCAAACGGACGCGGACGTTACGGCAAATATCAAAAATGCAGACGGAACGCAGGACGTTATCGGCGCGAAATATTTGGTTGCGTGCGACGGCGCGAAGAGTTTTGTGCGTCATTCGCTCGGATTAAAGTTTGAAGGAAGCACGTTTGAGCGAATGTTTTATGTTGCGGATGTCGAAATTGATTGGAAATTCGCGCACGAGGCGTTGATGGTTTTTCTGATGAAAAATAATCTGCTCGTGTTTTTTCCGATGGTCGGCGAAAACAGTTTTCGCATTGTCGGGACGTTTCCCGAAGAATTTGCGAAGGATGAAGGCGACGTTTTATATGAAGAAATCGAGGCGCAGATCAAAAAAGATTCGGAAGTCGAACTCGATATTACAAAGGTTAATTGGTTTTCGACCTACAAAGTTCACTCGCGCCACGTTGAAAGATTTTCGTCCGGCAGATGTTTTTTAGCGGGCGACGCGGCGCACATTCACACGCCTGCCGGAGCGCAAGGAATGAACACGGGAATTCAAGACGGCTATAATCTGGCTTGGAAAATCGCGTCGGTTTTGCAACAAAATGCGCCTGTGGAACTGCTTGAAACTTACAACACGGAACGGCTCGAAAACGCGAAAAGATTGTTGAAAACGACTGACCGAATGTTTAATTTTGCCGCCAGCCCTGAACCGATTTTGTCGTATTTGCGGACGCACGTTTTTCCATACGTTGCGGGCGCGGCGTTTAGTTTGGACGCGGTTAAAAAGTTTATTTTCCCGATAATTTCGCAAACCGGAATCAATTATCGTCATTCACCCGTGAGCCGGACGGACGGAGAATTTAACGTCAAAGGCGGCGACAGAATGCCATATTTTGAAACGCAGAACGCAAGCATTTACGAAAAATTAAAACAGCCGAAGTTTCACCTTTTGACGTTTTTCGACGGCGAAAATAACTTTGCGGATCTTACTGAAATTTTGAAAAACGGCGCGATTGATTTTCACGAAATCGCGCTTTATCCGAACATCGCGGAAATCTTCGGCGCGTCGCGTTCGTTTATGATTTTGCTAAGACCTGATAATTATATCGGGCTGATTTCAAACGATATTTCCGGCGCAGAATTAAGTAAATATTTGACGGAACTCTTTTAGATGGAATCTTTGACGAAAATTTTAGCAGTGGCAATCGGCGGCGCGTTCGGCGCGGTTTTGCGGTATTTGATAAATATTTCGCCGTTGCAGGATTTTCTCAAGCCGTTTCCGTTTCCGACGTTTTTTATCAATATTACGGGTTCGTTTTTGATAGGTTTTTTAACTATTTTGCTGACCGAAAAATTTCAGATAAACGAAAATCTGCGGCTGACAATCTTTGTCGGATTTTTGGGCGCGTTCACGACTTTTTCGACGTTTGAACTCGAAATCTGGAAATTGATTGAAGAAAGCCGTTTTGCGACGGCTTTTCTTTATCTTTTTTCGAGTGTCGCGGTCGGTTTTATCGGCATTGCGCTCGGAGTTTGGTTCGGAAAAAAATTCTAAAAAACGCGGAGGACGTAAGATTTTTTGACTTTGTGCCTGAATTTTGCGATAAATGAAAGTGATGAGAAATTTGAACATTATAATTAGCATTATTATTTTGGAGGACAACGGCTGAAGTTGGAACGAAAAACTCAACTTGCGCCGAATGTCCTAAATCTGCAAAGATTTAGGATTTTTTTGTTGATAAATGCTAAAATCTGAATTTTTACGATGAGTCTTGGGTTTTGGTTTTAACTAACCACTAACCACTAATTTATGACTGAACCTTTGGAACTGAAAAAAACCGTTAATTTACCGAAAACCGATTTCGCTCAGAAGGCGAATCTCGGACAAGCAGAGCCGGCGCGTTTGAAAAAATGGACGGACGCAAAACTTTATGAAGCGATTCAAAATGAGCGCAAAGATAAGCAAACATTTATTTTGCACGACGGTCCGCCTTACGCGAACGCCGACATTCACATCGGCACGGCACTCAATAAAATACTCAAAGATTTCGTCGTCAAATCGCGTTCGATGATGGGTTTTCGTGCGCCTTACGTTCCGGGCTATGATTGCCACGGGCTTCCGATTGAAACGCACGTCGAGAAAAAATTGACGGAAAAAGGCAAGGATAAAAAGGATTTGCCGGTTTCGACTTTTCGCCGAATCTGCCGCGAACACGCTTCGACGGCGATGAATAATCAGACGCGCGATTTCAAGCGTTTGGGAATTTTGGGCGAATGGGAAACGCCGTATTTAACGATGTCGAATGAATACGAATCGGAAACGGCGCGGCTTTTCGGGAAATTTTTGGAACGCGGCTACGTTTATAAAGGTTTGCGCCCCGTTTATTGGTGCATTCACGATCAAACTGCGCTTGCCGAAGCCGAAGTCGAATACAAAATCCATAATTCGCCTTCGATTTATGTGAAATTTCCGCTCGTAACAAATCCGTCGGAAATTGATGAAAAGCTCGCGGGCAAAAAAGTTTCGCTCGTGATTTGGACGACAACGCCTTGGACGATTCCGGCGAATTTGGGAATTGCCGTGCATCCCGATTACGAATATGCGGCGATTGAACACAATGACGAAGTTTTAATCGTGGCTTCGGAATTAGTCGGTTTTGTCGTGGTTAAATGCGGCATCGGCGGCGTAAATGAAGAAGGTGAACGTCAAATGCCGAAGATTTTAGCAAAATTTGCAGGATCAAAACTCGACCGAATGAAGGCAAAACATCCTTGGATTGACCGCGAATCGTTGATAATGAACGGCGATCACGTTACGCTCGGCGGCGAAGCAGACGGCGAAACCGAACTCGATGTTTCGGAAGCGCGTGAGAAAAAAGATACCGCAAAAGCCGGAACAGGACTCGTTCACACCGCGCCCGGACACGGACACGACGACTTTATCATCGGTAAAGAATACGGCTTGGAAGTTTATTGTCCGGTTGACAGCGCGGGCAGATATATGGACGATGTCGAAGGTTTTGTCGGCGAAAATATCTTTAAAGCAAATCCGCAAATCGTTGAATTGATGCGCGAAAACGGTTCGCTTTTGTTTGCTGAAAATTACGAACATCGTTATCCGCATTGTTGGCGTTGTAAGAAACCTGTCGTTTTTCGCGCCACGCCGCAATGGTTTATTGCGATGGACAATTTGGAAGATAAATCTTTGAGAAAACAGGCTTTGCGCGAAATTGAAAACGTCAAATGGCATCCAAATTGGGGCGAAACACGGCTGGCGAATATGATGAAAGGTCGTCCCGATTGGTGCGTTTCGCGTCAGAGAAGTTGGGGCGTGCCGATTCCGGTTTTTTATTGTCAGGATTGCGATGAAACGATTGCAAACGCAGAAATCGTTAATCACGTTGCCGATATTTTTGCGAAGGAAACGGCTGATGCTTGGTATAATCGTGTCGAAAGTGAACTTCTTCCCGAAGGTTTCGCTTGCCCGAAATGTAACAGCGTTGATTTTCGCAAAGAAACCGATATTTTGGACGTTTGGTTTGATTCTGGTTCGAGTTGTGTCGCAGTTTTGGAAACTCGCGGCGACAATTTGCGTTTTCCGGCGGACGTTTATCTCGAAGGCGGCGACCAATATCGCGGTTGGTTTAATTCGAGTTTGATGTGCGGAATTGCGGCACACGACATCGCGCCGTATAAACAAATCATCACGCACGGTTGGGTTGTTGACGGCGAAGGCAAAAAGCAATCGAAATCCGTCGGAAATGTAACTGCCCCGCAGGAAATCATCAACAAATCGGGCGCGGACGTTTTGCGTCTGTGGGCGGCGGCGGTTGATTATACGGAAGATGTTCGATGTTCGGACGAAATTTTGAATCGCGTAACTGACGCATATCGTAAATTCAGAAATACTTTGCGTTACGCGCTCGGAAATTTGGACGGATTTAATCCTGAAACCGAATCGGTTGCGCTGGCGGAAATGCTCGAAACCGACCGTTGGGCGTTGGCGAGTTTGGACGAAGCGGCGAAGGAAATTTTGACGGCTTACGAAACTTTTGATTTTCAAACCGTCTATCGAACGATTTACAATCTCTGCACCGTAACGCTTTCGGCGCGATATTTCGACATCATCAAAGATCGTCTTTATATCTACGCACCGAAAAGCGTGGCGCGGCGTTCGGCGCAAACTGCGCTTTACGAAATCACCGATAAAATGTGCCGTCTGCTTGCGCCGATCTTGGCTTTTACGGCTGATGAAGCGTTTGAAAATCTGCCGCATCAAAAATTTGCATCGGTTCACCTCGCGGAATTTCCGAAAGTTTCCGGCGCAGACAATTCGCAGATGTTAAACGATTGGGAACGCATTTTCTCGATCCGCGACGAAGTTTTAAAATCGCTCGAAGAAGCGCGAACGGCAAAAGAAATCGGTTCGTCTTTAGAAGCCAAAGTTATCTTGACGGTTGATAAAGATACGACGATGTTTTTGATTTCGTATTTTGAAGATTTGCGTTACATTTTCATCGTTTCGCAAGTCGAAGTTCATCAAGGCGACGAATTCAAAGTCGAAATCGAAAAAGCCGACGGCGCAAAATGCGAACGCTGTTGGAATTATTCAACCAGAGTCGGCGAATCGGAAAAATATCCAACCGTCTGCGAAAGATGCGTTGTCGCGCTCGGTCAAATTGAGCAATAATAAAAGAAGCGAAAAGTTATGCTAAAATTATCATCAAAACGAATTGCAAGAAGAATTTACAAAACGGGGGTGAATGAAATGGGACTTGTTTATGCGGAACTAGACTTGGCAAACGGCGGCGACACCTATCTTTTTCGACAAGGTTTGTTGCCGGAAACAGATATAAAAAACACAACTGTTACGGCATTAGTTGACAGCGGCGCGTATATGCTTTCGATTAACGAAAATATCAAAACTCAACTCGATTTGCCCTTTATTGAAAAACAATTCGTAACTTTGGCTGATGAAAGCACAATCGAAGTCGAAATTGTCGGTCCGGTCGAAGTGCGCTTTGAAAATCGCCGCACATCAGTTGACGCAGTTGTTTTGCCGGGCGATGCGGAAGTTTTGCTCGGCGCAATTCCGATGGAAGATATGGACGTTTTGATTAACCCGCGAGAACAAAAACTCGTTGTCAATCCGAAACATCCTTACGTTGCGAATAAGTATTTGAAATAAAAACTGTGAATAAAAAAGATATTTTTTGGAAATTGGGTTATTTAATCGCGGCGGGCGCAATCTTTTTGATTGACCAGACGACGAAGGCTTGGGCGATTCGGCGTTTGCGGTTGGGCGATGACATTCCGGTTATTTCGGGTTTTTTGAATTTCGCTTACGCACAAAACACGGGCGCGGCGTTTTCGATTTTCGATTCGCACGGCGACGCAGGGCGTTGGGGCTTGTCGGCGGTTGCGCTGATTGCTTCGGTTCTGGTGCTTTATTATTTTTGGCGCACGCCGCGTTCCGACGATAGAATGCTCGGTGCGTTGGCGTTGCTTCTCGCGGGAATTGTCGGAAATGTTACGGACAGAATGCGGCTCGGTTTTGTCGTAGATTTTATTGACGTGCAATTCGGCTCGTGGCATTATCCGACCTTCAACGTCGCGGATATGGCAATCATCTGCGGCGCAGGTTTGCTGATTATTGATATGTTTTTTTCAAAAAAGAAGGAAGAAACTAAAGCGGAAGAAACTAAAACGTAATGCCGTTTTACACTTTTATAATGGAGTTCAAAGGCGGAACTTATATTTCGCAAGTTAATTCAGATTCTGCGAAAAACGCTTGTATAAATTGGGCTGAGAATTTAGAAATATCAAAAATTCACAGATTTGGTAAAAGTAGTAAAGAAATACTGATTGCAGAAATTAAACAAGAAGATTCTGTTTCTGTAAATGGCGTAAAAAATGTTTGGTGTGTTTCAGTTTTGATTCGAGGTGAGTTGGTTCTAATTACCTTTATTCAAACTGAACTTATAAACAACGAACAACTAACGACGAACAACTAACAAACGATGTATCCAGAATTATTCAGAATCGGCAATTTCCCTATAAACACTTACGGCGTTCTTTTGGCAGTCGGAATGTTGCTTGCGCTTTTTATCGCGTCGCGTCTTGCCGCAAGCGACGGATTGCCGCGTGAAAGAATTTACGATTTGGGTTTATGGACGCTCATCGGCGCACTCGTCGGCTCGAAATTGCTGATGTTTTTCGTTGATGAAAATGTTGACCTTTTATCGCTTGATTTTCTGCGTTCGGGCGGCGTTTTTTACGGCGGTTTGATTGGCGGATTTTTTACCTGCGCGATTTTGGTTTATTTTTACAAACTGGATTTTTGGAAGGTTGCCGACGCATTTGCGCCTGCGCTCGCACTCGGTCAAGCCATCGGCAGACAAGGCTGTTTTGCCGCCGGATGTTGTTGGGGAAAACCGACCGATTCGATTTTCGGCGTTCATTTCACTCAACAAGCACACGATTTTACCGGCGTTCCAATCTTTACCGAAGCCGGCGCACCGATTCATCTGCACCCGACACAGCTTTACGAATCTTTGATAATGCTTGCGGTTTTCGGCATTTTGGTTTTCCTTCACAAACGCAAAAGATTTGACGGACAAGTTCTCATTGCTTACGGCATAATCTACGGCATCGTCCGTTTTTCAATCGAGTTTTTACGCGACGATCCGCGCGGCAATTTATTCGGATTAAACGCTTTAACAGGTCTTTCAACTTCGCAAATTATCAGTCTTATCGTCGTGCTAAGTTCGGTTATTTTTATGATTTGGCGTTTGCGGAAAAAAGGAGCAAATGAGTAAAGAATTGCTTCCTGTAAAAGTTTTTCACGATTTTGTCGAGCGAATCGAACCGCTCGGCATTGAATATATGTTGACTGGTTCGTTGGCAATGATGCTGTATAATTTTTATCGGATGACCGCCGATATTGATGTTGTCATCGAGTTGAAATATGAAGACGCAGACCGAATTATCAAAACTTTCGAGCCGGATTATTACGTTCCGCACGGCAGAGTGCGCGATGCAATCGCCCGAAAATTTATGTTTAATATAATTCATCAAGAAACCGCTTTCAAGATAGATTTGGTTGTAAAAAAAACAGATGAATTTCAATTAAATGCTTTTGAACGCCGCCGAAAAATAGATTTTCACGGCAAAGTAATATCGGTAATAAGTTTAGAAGATTTAATTATTTCAAAACTCTTTTGGGCTAAAGACAGTCTTTCGGAAAAGCAATTGACTGATGTCGAAAATCTTTTGCAAAACGATTTTGACGCTGAATATATTAATAAATGGATTGGAAAATTAAATCTTGAAGAACTATTCAAAAAGTGCCAAGATGCAATAAGGTTATGAATGACACGACTAACGATATTCGGCGCATACAATTTGAAATGATGAAAAAACTTTCGTCCAATCGCCGCATCGAGTTTGCTTGCGAGATGTTTCAAACTGCCAGAGAAATAATTATTGCCTCTATGCCGAAAAATCTTTCTGAAAAGGAACTAAAAAAACAACTCTATTTCCGCACTTACGGCGAACATTTGCCCGAAGATTTTTTCAAAAATAACAATGAATAACCACGAAGATTCAACCTTTACAATTCAACCTTTACAGGCAGACGCAGGCAAACGTCTGGACGCTTTTCTTGCCGAAAAAATCGAAAAATGGTCGCGTTCGCGTCTGAAAAAATTGATTGACGAAGGCGATTGCACGGTCAACGGCAAACCTGTTAAAAATTCTTACAAAATCAATGAAACAGATGAAATCGAGGTCGAATTAACCGAAATCGCCACCGACAATTTCGAGCCGGAAAACATTCCGCTCGATATTGTTTATGAAGACGAATTTTTAGCCGTCATCAATAAACGCTCCGGAATGATTGTTCATCCCGGCGCAGGCGTTTTGGGCGGAACTCTCGCAAATGCAATCGCTTATCATTTCAAATTTCAAATCTCAAATCTCAAATCTGAAATCGAAGAAATCCCAAATCCCAAATCCCAAATCCCAAATCGCATCGGCATCGTTCACCGTTTAGATAAAGACACTTCCGGCTTGATCGTTGTCGCCAAAACCCAAGAAATTCTCGAAGCATTGAGCCAACAATTTCGGAAACGCGAAGTTTTTAAAAGTTATCTCGCGCTCGTTCACGGCGAAATTCAAGAAAACACGGGGAAAATTGACGCGGCAATTGCGCGTGAAAAACATAATCGGACGAAAATGGCTGTCCGCACACACGGACGATATGCCGTTTCACATTGGAAAGTTAAGCAAAGATTTGAAAAATTTACGCTTGTCGCCGTCGAAATAAAAACCGGCAGAACACATCAAATTCGCGTGCATCTCGCGCACATCAATCATCCGGTTGTCGGCGATGAAACCTACAACGGCGGACGCGACAAAACCGTTCACAATCTGCAAATTCGTCAAGCAATTAATGAGTTAGGACGCTTTTTTCTGCACGCCGAAAAATTGTCTTTTACGCATCCCGAAACGAAGGAAAAACTAGATTTTACCGCGCCTTTGCCTGAAGAATTAACAGAATTTTTGAAGGTTTTGTGATGTTCAGAGTTCAAACTTTAGTTTGCTGCAACCGCGAGCGAAGCGATTGCGGTTGCCGGACGCTGAATAAACGCAAATTTTAATCGAAGCGAAAGCCGCTTTGCTTCGCTCGCGGCTGCAAACTAAAGTTTGAACTCTGAACTCGCCACAAAACCCATTTGACGCGAAACTTTTGCGGCGGATTCGGTGATTAACTCGACAATTTTCGGTAAGTGAGTTTCGTCAATCTGCATTACGACGCTCGAAGTTCCGAGTGCGGCAATTAATTCTCCTTTCGAGTCATAAATCGGCGCGGCAATACAGCGCACGCTTTCGGCATTTTCTTCGTCATCAACGGCAAAACCGTATTTGCGGACGCGCTCGGCTTCGCGCAAAAATTTCTGCGGATTCACGATTGATTTTTTCGTCTTGCGCTCCATTCCGCGAAGTTCGAGAATTTGCAAAATCTCGTCGTCGGGCAGAAACGAAACCAAAATTTTCCCGATTGCCGTCGTATGCACCGGAAGCCGATGTCCGACCCAAATATCCATTCTGATAAAACTCTTTTCGTCTTCGATTTTCTCGATATAAACGGCGCGTCCGTTGTCCAAAACCGCCAGATGAACTTCGGGCAGACGGCTTTTTTTCAAAAACTCGCTTAAAATCGGTTTTGCAACTTCGCGCAAATCCAAATGCGATATTGCGCCGCCCGTTAAACTCAAAAGTTTTAAGCCGAGCCGATATTTTCCGCCCGTTTCGCGCTGTAAATAATCGCGCTTTTCCAACACGCGCAAGATATAACTCGCCGAACTTTTAGGAATTTTCAAACGGCGGCTTAAATCCGAATTGCTCAATCCGTTATTGCTTTCCGCAACCATTTCGAGAATCGAAAGCGCACGTCCGACAGCGTTTGATGAATTTTCTTCAGACATATTTTTTACTGTTTTGAGTCCCGGCGTTAGGCGGCCACCCCCCCCGAAGCGCGGCGGGGAAGCCGCCGAAAGGCGGGGCGCAAAAAATTT
>JANNYB010000126.1:0-9676 GCA_031409875.1 Acidobacteriota bacterium
TCGAAACTTTAATCGCGCCGAGTTCAAGAAGTTTTTCTTTAACTCGTCTGATTTCCGGCTCGATGGCAAAGACGCTCGGCTCAAAATCGTTTTTCAAATCGTTTTGCTGAGGAATGAAGTTTTCGGCTTCATTTCGGCAAATTTCGAGAATACTTTTTGAATCGGAATTTGTCAAGCGCGGCGCGTTCAAACGCGCAAACGCTTCGCGTGTCGGAACATCAACATCAGGCGTAACAATCAGCAAGTATTTTTCCGCTAAATCCTTTATCGGCTGTAATTCTGTTCCGCGTCCCGTTCCCAGACAAGTTCCGCCGAAAAAGAAAAACGGCACATCTGCTCCGAGATTTTCGCCAATTTTTATTAATTCTGCTTTTTTAATCTTTAAATTCCAAAGCCGCGCCAACCCGATCAATGCAACCGCCGCATTCGACGAACCGCCGCCGAGTCCGCCGGGCGCGGGAATTCGTTTTTCGAGATGAATTTTCGCGCCTGAATTTATTTTGAACTTCTCGCGCAAAGCGTTGGCGGCTTTAATTATCAAATTGCTTTCGTCAGTCGGAATTCGCGCATCACTGCAAGTCAAAATCAATTCATCCGACGCGGAAAACGTAATTTCATCCGCCAACGAAATCGTCTGAAACAACGTGCAAAGCTCGTGATAACCGTCGTCGCGCTTACCCAAAACGCGCAGAAACCAATTTATTTTCGCAAACGATGGCAATGTAAAACTATCTTTCGACATTATGCCTAGCATAAGACTTTCAAAAAGTCAGAACAAGGAGCGGTAGCGACTTGCCCAAACTTTTCAAATAGTCAGAACAAGGAGCGGTAGCGACTTGCTAAAATTTTGACAAATCGCTGCCGCAAATTTTGCAAGTCGCTACCGCTCCCTGTTCTGACCTTACTTACGCTGTAAAAAAACCTGCGTAAAATAATACGCGCCGTCATCAGCCATTGCGATTCCGATTCCTGTTTCCTTCCAGCGCGGATTAAGTAAATTTTCGCGGTGCGATTGCGATTTCATCCAACATTCGACGGCAAAATCCGAAGGCTTCGCATAGCCGCGATTAAATGCGATGTTTTCGCCGATTGCCCGCCATCTTCCCAATCCGGCAGCATCGGCGCGATCGTCAACCATCAAACCGTCTGCGCCCGTGTGCGAGAAAAATGTTTTTTCAGACATATTTGTCGAATGCGTCCGCGCAATTCCGGCAACTTGGTCGTTCCAAGTGAGTTCTTGCAAACCGTTTGTGCGGCGAACATTGTTTATCAACGCGAGAACTTTTCGCTCCAAATCTGTAATATTTTGCGCGGATTTAGATGACGAATTGCGGACAATTCGTTGACGGTTTTCTTCGGAATTATTATTTTGTGAAAAGCTGCTGACGACAAAAACGAACGTAATAACAATCGCCGCCAACACGGATTTTTTTTTCATTTGAAACCTCACTTCGGTAATCTTTCAATCTTCGCGCGAAGATTAAAGACTTTGCGATTTCCGCATTTCGGCGGAATTGCCTTTTTCGGTCAAGGTTTTGTCTTTTTCAATGACAAAAGGGCAAATTTAACTTGCCCTTTAAAATAAAAACTTAATTGATTTCGATTTCCAAAAATTGAATATAAAAATTGCTGTCAGCCGGCTTAATGAAACTTATGTTGCTTAAATATGCTGAAAAAGAATTAGCCGCGGATGACGCAGATTAAATCAAAAAAAATCCGCGTTTCTCCGCGTTCATCCGCAGCTAGTTTATTAATTCATTTTCACGCAACTTATACCATTTACTGTTAGAAAGTGTGCAATATGAATTTACCGAAAAAGTCCGACACGCTTTAGCTTGTCGCTCTAAGTTTAGCAAAAATGAAAGTTAAGCGGATCAACAAGCTAAAGCGTGTTGGACTTTTATTGCCTACTTTCTATTGGGAAAGCGTATTAGTATTACTTTAGTTTCACGTTCAAACGCTGAATTTCTGCTTTATTAATTGACAGATTCAGAGCTTTGCGCCAATTTATTTTGGCAAGTTCGGGTTTGTTTTGTTTTTGATAAACATCGCCGAGATGTTCAAAAATCGTTGATGACGGCGAAATTCGCACGGCTTTTTTCAGATTTGTTTCGGCTTCATCTAATTTTCCGAGTTTGAAATATGCCCAACCCAAACTGTCGAGATACGAAGCGTTGTTCGGATCAATATTTACGGCTTGCTGAATTAAAGTTAAGGCTTCTTCGAGATTCGTGTTTTTTTCAACGAAAAAATATCCCAAATTATTTAACGCCATCGGATTGCGCGGCGTTTGTTTGAGCAAAGCCCGCAGCGTTATTTCCGATGCTTTAAAATCGCCCGACTCGAATTGTGCGCTTGCCAAAACGAGTTTGGCAATTTGCTTTTCTTCTTCGTTGGTGGCGGCGGTGAACGCTTTATTTGCCGCTGAAATTGCTTCTTTTCCGCGTGATGCGTCGTTGTAAAGTGTTGAAATAAAAACGAAATTCGTAAAATCGTTATAAAGCGGCGAAGTCTTTCCGAGCAAAGGATTTATCAGCGCAACGGCTTCGTCAACTTTGCCGTTTTCCGTTAAAATCGTGGCTTCAAGCCGCAAAAGTCCGTAATCTTCCGCGTTTTTCAAACGCATTGCGCGAACCGTTTTCAAGGCTTCGGGACGATTTCCCGTTTGACGGTAAAAATCTATTAAAAATTCATCGGAAACCGTATCGTCTTTGCCGAGAATCGTTCGCATCTTGTCAATCGCTGATTTTGCTTCGGTTAATTGATTGGCGTTTTTATGACTTTTGATTACTTTTTCGTAAGTTGTGATAACGAAAATTCGTTCTTCTTCGGTAACGACCGAAGTTTCCAAATTCCGAAGTTTAAGCGCGGTTTGAAAGACGCGAATAGCTTCGGCATAATTTTCGTTTTCGTAATAAATATCGCCGAGTTTTATCTGTAAATCGGCAGTTGACGATTCTTCTTCTGCCGGCATTTTGGCAATCGTATCGCGCAAAAATTTGATTGCTTCGTTGGTTTTTCCGCTTCGCAACTGCATTTCGGCGTGAAGCAATTTTAACGTAACATTTTTTTGATTAGCAAAAATAGCCTGCTGAAGCAATAAAATAACTGCGTCGGGATTGGCAACATCGCCCGATTCGATAGCTTCGGTGAGCAGTTGAACGGCGAGTTCATCATTCGGATTGTCGGCAACGGCGCGGCTTAAAAATTCGACGGCTTCGCTCGAACGTCCGGCTTCGAGAAAGGCTTTGCCGAGTTTTATAGGCACAAAATCCGGCGAAAGCGTTTCGCGGGTTTGAACAACGTCTTGATAATAGCGCGAATCAATCGGCGCAATTGCACCGAGCCAACCTTTTAACGCCTTGATTTGTTCGTCTTTATTTTGCGATTGCTCATAAAATAAACTCAAAAAAGCAAAGGCTTCGGCATTTCGCGGGTCAATTCGCGCAAGTTCCTTCCATTGAGAAATCGCTTTTTCAGCAAATGTCTCATTTGAATTCCCTTCGCGCAAACCGCTTTTTTCCGTCAACGCCATTGCCAAAAACCGACGCGGAACAAAGCTGTCAGGGTTTAATTTAACCGCCATTTCCGAAAGCGAAATCACATCTTCCAAATCGGTTTTCGACTTTTTTTCAGAAATGCGAAAATACAAAAGCCACGAAACATCGGCATAACCCGTGTAGGCTTCAGTCAGATAAGGATTGAGTTCGACGGCGGCGCGATACGCGGCTCTCGATTGAATCAAATCGTCCAAGGAATCGGCGTTTCTGAAAAATCTTTGACCTTTCAAGAGATTCACAAATGCGGCTTCACGGTTTTCTCTCGAAATAGCTTCTTTTTTCTCGATTCTGCCAACATTATTATTTACCGTGTCCCGAATCGTCATCGGTTTCGGCGTAGGTTTGGCAAGCAGCGGTGTATCGTTTTGTGCAAAAATTGCCTGTGCCGAAAGTAATAAAATAACCGAAAGTAAAATTGTTTTCATTTGATTTTGATGTTACCGACTATGAGGAAAATTCACAAAAAAAAGGAGCGAATGTTTAGAAATCAACTTTCCGGTAATTTCTTCATCGCTCCGTTTCAACTTCGATATTTTATTTTTCCTGTTGTTGCGGCGAACGAGTTTGGATAACCGTCGTCAAAGATTGAGGAATTTGCGCGGCAGTTAAATCGCCTTGGTTTTCGATGATTTGGTCAATCAATTCAAACTTCGTTTTATCAAAATCTTTCGTCATCAAAACGCCGTCTTTATCAATCGTCATCGGATAAACGCCGAAAAGTTGTTCGCGGAAATTTGCGAAAAACGATTTATCTTCCGCCGGCAATACGTCTTTGCGGTCAGGATTCACTTCGGGAATCGTTGCGCCCATTAATTGCAATTGTTCTTTGGATTTTTCGACGTAATCGCTGTTCGGATAATTGCGGACGATTTCTTGAAAATACTTGATTGCTTGATCAGTTTCTTCTTCAATCATATAAGTATTCGCAAGTTTGAAAAGAGCTTCGTCCATAAAAGTAAAATTCGGATATTTGTCCAAAATTTCACGATAACGCGATTGTGCGCCCTTCAAACCGCCTTTTTGCAACTCAACCGATTGTTTGTAGTAATAATTTGCAATGATAAGATTATGCAGTCCGAGATTGTCTTGAACCTGTTTCAGACGATTATTAACATCTTGAATCAAAATCGAATTCGGATATTGTTGCAGCAACGCCTTCAAACGCTGTTCGGCGCGTTTTGCACGGGTCGAATCGCGGTCGGGCAAGCCGATTTGACGCATTTCGGATTCGGCAATTTTCAGCAAAACACGGTCGGCAAGCGGATGTGTCGGGAAAAATGTCAACCATTCCGAATAAGCCGCCGCCGCTTGAATCAACGCGCTGGTCGAACCTTCGAGATAAAAAGAATCGGCAACCGCGAGTTTTGACATCGGCAAATAAGGCGAATCGGGATAAGTCGTAATGATTGTTTGGAAAAGCAATCTGCCGACATCGTAATTATTTTTGCGGACTTCGCGTGTCGCAATAATAAAAAGTTCCTTGTCGCGTCCGGGCGTTACCGTGCCGATAAGCTCATCATATTCATCATCTCCCGTGCAAAAAAGAAAGACGATTTTACATTTTTTCTTTTTCTTTTCACGAGTTTGACCGACTTGCGAAACCGGATTTGCCCGCGCACTCGCCGTATCGAGCAAAGCGCGGTCAGAACGCGCCAGAAATTCGCCGACTGCCGTTTCCATCTGGTCAATGTCGCTTATTTCATATTTTTCCGCACGGTCAACCTTGCCGCGCAGAGAATTAACATCAGACTGCAATCCGGACGCTTCTTTTTCCAAAGCCGTCAGCCGTCCGAGAGGCGTTTCCGCTTTGTTTTTATCATCTTTTTTATCTTTGTCCGATTTATTATCGTCCTTGATAACCGAAATCGCCGCACCGAGCGAACGCCGCGACGTTTCTAATTTCTGACGCAAAACATCAAGTCTCTGCATTGGCGTAGAATCACTCCGCTGTTGTCCGACTGCCGAAACGACAAAACTCAAAACCGCCAAAAAACTAAAGAAAATTGCTCTTTTATTACTTAAAAACATAATTACCTCTTTTTAAATTCCAGATTTCAAATTCCAGATTCCAGATTAAAATCCCTTCAATTTGGAATTTGGAATCTGGAATCTGGAATTTTCAAACCCAATTTTTTCCCGCGTCAATCAATGCTTTCACCGATTCTGCCGGAGTTCCTTTGCCGAAAACGGCTGAACCGGCGACGATGATTTCCGCGCCGGATGAAACTATTTTATTGATATTCGACGCATCAATTCCGCCGTCAATTTCGATTCTCGTTGCCAGCCCGCGTTCATCAATCATTTCGCGCAAACGGCGAAGTTTATCAACCGAAGTCGGGATAAATTTCTGCCCGCCGAAACCCGGATTAACCGACATCAACAAAATAAAATCGCTGTATGGCAAGGCTTCTTCCAATAAAATCAGTGGCGTTCCCGGATTTATCGCAACTCCGGCTTGTCCGCCGGCTTCGCGGATTGCCGTCAAAGTTCTCTGCAAATGCACGTCGGCTTCAACGTGAACCGAAACCATATTCGCGCCCGCTTTTACAAATTCAACGGCATACCGATTCGGTTCAACAATCATCAAATGACAATCAATCGTCATTTCGGTAAACTTCCGCACCGATTTCAAAACCGGCAAACCGACCGTAATATTCGGCACAAATCGCCCGTCCATCACGTCAAAATGCAACACCGTCGCGCCGCCCGCTTCAATCGCCTTAATATCTTCGCCAAGCCGCGTAAAATCCGCTGACAAAATCGAAGGCGCAATTTCAAATTTTCTATTCACAAATAATTTTTAAGTTTTTACGGATTTGTCGTCCGCGGTCTTGTGCTGCCGCCGTCGCCCGGTTTCGGAACTTGCGTTTTCGGCGTGCTTGTCGGTGTTGATTTATTCGTCGGAGTCGTTGTTGATTTATTTGAATTTGACGAATTATTGTTACCGCTCGAACTGTTATTGCTCGAATTACTGTTTCCCGAACTCGTATTCGATTTCGTCGAACTGTTGCTCACGACATCGCGCGTGGTCGTCGCTTTCTTTTTATTTGTCGTTACCGTTTTGTTTGAATTAGTCGTCTTTTTCGGCTTGTCGTCAATCAATTCTTGAATTTTTTCGCTTTCTTCTTCAGCATTGTCGGTATTTTTCTGAATCTTCATCGGAGCTTCCGTGCCGTCAGAACTCGATTTGCTGGTTACAACTAAAATCATCTGTCCGGTTTTCACCGTATCGCCCGATTTCGGCAATTGCTCCAAAACCGTATTCGGTGGTTCTTCGCTGTATCGGTCGGCGCGTTTTTTAATTCTCAAACCGAGCGCGGCGAGTTCTTTTTCAGTTTCCGCGAAATTTTTTCCGACTATTTCCGGCACTTTGATTTCTTCGCCTTTTAACGAAAGCATCACAACGCTCACCAAACCCGCAAGAAATGCGGCGGCAAGCAACACGACCATAATCAATTTTCCGAGTGCTGAAGTGCTTTTTTTGATAAAACTCATTTGTTTTTCTGATTTTCTACAAGCGCAAACCGAAAGTCTAACATTTTTTCTCTTGTCAGAACAGTC
Organism: Acidobacteriota bacterium; assembly: GCA_031409875.1. Taxonomy (GTDB): domain Bacteria; phylum Acidobacteriota; class Blastocatellia; order Pyrinomonadales; family Pyrinomonadaceae; genus CALMEH01. The sequence goes on from JANNYB010000126.1 coordinate 7,122, forward strand.
TGCGGTAACGGGCTGTTTAACTTAACATTTCAAGTTTTTGGCAAATTCTTTAAACTTTCAACTTCAACCATCCGCTACCGCAGACGGTTCTGACCACATAAGAAAATACTATTTTTTACGGAAAACGGCAATAAAAAAACCATCAATTTCATCACGCGGAGGAAATGTTCGCGCAAAATTTTCGTCTGTCATAAATTTCTTATCCGATTCGGGCGCAATCTTTTCAAAACCTTCATTCGCCCTCAAAAACTCAAACGCCACCGCTTCGTTTTCCTCGCGTTCCAATGAACAAGTCGAATAAATTATCCTTCCGCCGCTTTTCACGAGTTTTGATGCGTTTGAAAGTATCTTAAGTTGTTTGCGCGATAATTCAAAAAAATCTTTTTCTTCCAAAAAATATCGAATTTCAGGATTATGTCGTATCGTTCCCGTGCCTGAGCAAGGCGCATCAACCAAAATCACATCAAAACTTTCATCCGCAAAAGGCAGAGATTTTTCCGCGTCATATTGCAAAACATTCACGAAATCAACGCCTTGTTTTTCGCAATTTTTCTGCAAAATCTCAACTCTTTTCCAATAAAAATCGCCCGCGACTAATAAATTTTTACTTTTTACTTTTGCCTTTTTACTTGCGACGAAAGTCGCCTTGCTTCCCGGCGCGGCGCAAACATCTAAAAACTTGTCATTTTCTTTCAAAGTAATAGCGTTTCCGACTATTTGCGAGCCTTCTTCTTGAAAATAAATCTTGCCGTTTTCAGCCAATTCGCGCAAAAACTTTCCGTCATTTTCTTTTTCGAGAGATTTTTTCACGGCTTCCGTCGTTTTCGCCGTCCAACGATACGAACTTTTCGGCGTTTGATTATTTGCATTCGCCAATTTTGCCGTTTCGTCAAAACCGAATTGCCCAATCCATTTTTCAATCAACCAGCGCGGATGCGAAGTTTCGACCGTGATTTTTTCAATTTCATCGGCAAAACTCAATTCGATTTTTTCGCGCTGAAACCTGCGTAAAATTGCATTTACAAAACCTTTTGCCGAAGTTTTTTTTGCGCGTTGCGTTAGATTCACCGCATCATTCAAAACTGCGTGTGCCGGAATTTTATCGAGAAAAATAATCTGAAAAAGCGCGATTCGCAAAATGATTTTCACTACCGAATCAATCTTTTTTCCGCCTGACAATGTTGAAATCAGCGCATCGAGATAAATTTGATTTCGCAAAACGCCAAGCACCAAAGCGTGGCAAAGTGCGCGGTCATTTGTTGCCAGAGTTTCTTCAAATTGCGGCAAAAGCACCGATGAAAACGCTTTTTCCTTTCCGATTTTCGTGAGAATTTCAACTGCGGCAATTCTGGCTGGCGATATTTTCATAAAATTTAAGAAAAATTATCCACAGATGAACACGGATAAACACAGATGATTTTATCTGATTTCTTATCTGTGTTCATCTGTGGATAAAAATTATTTCTTCACTTTTTTCTGCGGCGGATTGATTGTCAGCGGGCGCAAATCTTCGGTTTTTCCGCCTTGCAAATTTTTATCAACGGCAATTCTATCATCAAAAACGAAACATTCGCCTTCCCAAAGCGATTCGTTTTCGGGCGTTTCTTCCAAATACTTCAAAATTCCGCCGTCAAGCTGAAAAACTTCTTCAAATCCCATTTCGACCATCAAAGGCGCAAATTTTTCACAACGAATTCCGCCCGTGCAGAACATCGCAATTCGTTTATGTTCGTTCGGATTAAAGTTTTCGGCAACAAATTTCGGCAAATCGCTGAACTTTGCAATCTTCGGATTTATCGCAGATTTGAACGTGCCAAGCGAAACTTCATAATCGTTGCGCGTGTCCAAAACAATCGTCTTTTCGTCGGAAATAATTGCGTTCCAATCGGCAGATTTCGTATGCGTTCCGATACCTTTTTCGATTTCGACCTTTTTACGAAGCGAAACAATTTCCTGCTTTATCCGCACCTTCGCTTTCAAAAACGGACGTTCCGAATGATACGAAGTTTTATAAATTATTTTTGTTCCAAATATTTCTTCCAAAATCTCGACAAACTTTTTAACATCTTCCGGCAAACCCGAAATCGTCGAATTAAATCCTTCAACGGCAATCAAAAGCGTGCCTTTTATCGAAAACTCATCCATCGCCGCCTTCAATTTCGCCTTCATTTCAGGCAAATTTTCAAGCCGCTTGAATTCATAAAATGTAATGATTTGATAATTTAATTCTGACATCTTTCAACCGTTCAGAGTTCAAACTTTAGTTTGCTTTCCGCCGCGCTTCGCTGGCGGAAACACGCCGCAAGCCGTAACTCTGAACTTTACCCCAATTTTTCGCTTGAATGCAATTTCACACCGTTCAAAAAATCGCGCGTCGTCATTCGGCGTTTGCCTTCGAGTTGTAATTCTTCAATCTGCAAAACACTTTGATTACCGCAACTTACAAACAAATTGTCGCCTTTTGCTTCAAGAATTTCTCCGATACTTTCCACTTTCCACTCACCACTTTCCACTTGATGCGCTTTCCAAATCGTCAATTTTTTGTCTTGTTATTT
>JANNYB010000127.1:0-25274 GCA_031409875.1 Acidobacteriota bacterium
CTGTTCAAATATCTCAAATTCTGTGGTATTATCCATCTGTAAAAGACCTTCCTTTTTGATTTAGTGTTTTTGTTCAAACTTAGATTGAATCAAATTTGAATGGTCTTTTCAATTTTTCAACGACTTTGCAATAGCCCTAACCGCTTTCGTAAGAATTGAGCAATTTTTCGACTTCTTGGCGAATAACGGTATTGTCGGAACATTTCTCGTTGAGAAAGTCAGAAAGATTGTCCGGCGCAACGTCGAGCGCGGATTGAAAGATTTTTTTGACCTTTTGATATTCTTCGCGGTTCATCGCGGTTTTCCTCCGCTGAATTCGGAACCGAGCCATGCTTTTGCCATCGTCCATGCGACAAGGCAAAAATCCCCCACTAGATAAACCTCACCCATTCCGCCTTTACCGATGGCTGAGATGATTTTGTATTGATTAATAACTGAATCGTTTTCTATATTTATCATTTTAACATATTAAACGTAAATTATTGACCAGACAGGTCATTTGGTAATTTCGAGTTTAAGCCAAGCCTTCGCCAAATTCCAATAATTAAATGTAAGTTGGCAAAAATTTCGGAGTTTTTCGCGCTCTCGTCATTTGCTCGAAGGCGTAGGCGATTTCGATTAAAATTGGTTCGCTAAATGCGCGTCCGAAAAATGAAATTCCGATTGGAAGTTCGTTGATAAAACCTGCCGGAACGGTGATGTTTGGATAGCCGGAACCTGCTGCAAGCGAAGAACTTCCGACATAATTTGTTGGCGAATCGCCGTTGACCAAATCTATCAACCACGGTGGCGCGTTTGACGGCGCAACGATGGCGTTTAAGTTGTGTTTTTTCATTACCGCATCAATGCCTTGGTCTTGCGTCATCACTTTGCTTTGCAGTAAAGCGAGGCGATAAGCGCGTGTTTCGAGGTCGCCTTTTTCTTCGGCTTTGATGAAAATGTCTTGTCCGAAATACGGCATTTCTTTGGCTTTATTTTCTTCGTTGAATTTGATTAAATCGGCAAGCGTTTTATAATTTCCGCCGCGATTTTGGAGATATTTGTTCAAATCGGCTTTGAATTCGTAAAGCAAAACTTCAAACTCGGCATCGCCGAATTTTCCGAAGGTTGGAATTATAATGTCAACGACTTCCGCGCCGCCGTCTTTTAAAGCTAGAAGTTGCGTTTCCATCAATTTATCAACGCGCTCGTTGCGCCCGAAATATTGCCGCATCACGCCGATTTTTTTGCCTTTTAAGCCGTCTTTTTTTAAGAATTTCGTATAATCTTTTTCGCCTTTTGAACTTTGCGAAGTTATCGAATCTGTTGCGTCCGCGCCGATAATTGCGCTCAATAAAAACGCCGCATCTTCAACGGTTCGCGTCATCGGTCCGGCGGTGTCTTGCGAATGTGCAATCGGAATTATGCCCGAACGCGAAACTAAACCGAGCGTCGGTTTGATGCCGACAATTCCGTTGATTGACGCGGGGCAAACAATCGAACCGTCGGTTTCCGTGCCAATCGCAATCGCACAAAGATTTGCGGCGATTGACGCGCCCGAACCCGAAGATGAACCGCACGGCGTTCTGTCCAAAATATACGGATTTCTGGTTTGTCCGCCGCGTCCGCTCCAGCCGCTCGATGAATCGCTCGAACGAAAATTTGCCCATTCGCTCAAGTTTGTTTTGCCCAAAATCACCGCGCCGGCATTTCGTAATTGCTGAACCAGAAACGCATCTTGTTTCGGGGGTGGCGCGTCCAAAAGCGCAAGACTTCCGGCAGTTGTTTTCATCTTGTCTGCCGTGTCAATATTGTCTTTCAGCAACACAGGAACACCGTGAAGCACAGAACGAATTTTGCCGCTTTTGCGCTCTTTGTCCATCGCGGAAGCAATGGACAAAGCATCGGGATTGAGTTCGATGACCGAGTTGATTTTTTTATCAATCGCGCCGATTTTTTCGATATAACTTTGCGTGATTTCCTTAGCGGACGCATTGCCCGAACTCATCGCGTTTTGCATCTCTGCGACCGTTATTTCTTCCAATTCGAAGTTTTTGGTTTGCGCTTTTGTTTCATTAAACATCAAAGCCGCGCCGCTCATTGCGCCGATACTTATAAATTCTCTACGTTTCATTTTTCTCCTTTTGCTTTTTTCAAATTTTCCTGCGCTTCGCGTAAATCGGGTTTCAGTTCCAATGCTTTCGTAAAATATTCAATAGCTTTTTCGTTGCGTTTGTTTATCAAAAACGCAGTTCCGACATCGTTTGCCGAACGCGCCAAAGTGTCATTATTCAAACTCGAATCGCGTATCGAAAAGGCTTTGTTTAAATTCTTTTCGGCTTCGTCCGGTTTGTTCGCTCTCGCTAAAGTATTTGCTAAACCCGTGTAAAGAATTCCCCAATCAGGGCGCAAACGAATTGCCGCTTCAAAGTTTTGGATTGATTGATCGAACTTGCCCGTCTGCATTCGCAAAACGCCCAAAACATAATTACTTTCGGGCGACGGCGGCGTGTTTGCGAAAAGCTCGGTGCATTTTGGTTCGGCGATTGCGGGCGCAGATTTTATGAAATGATGCAGACAAAGATTCGTAAAAATAAAATAATTTTTCTCGGTTATGCGAAGCGAATTTTCGTAAAGCGTTTCGCTCGATTTCCAAAGGGAAGTTTGCCGAAAAGACAAGACGCTCAATATTAAAACCACAATCGCACAAATTGCTAAAGCGATTTTTTTGTTCAATTTGAAATGCTCGAACAAATCCGCCGCGCCCCAAACAATCATTACGAAAAGCCCAAAATACGGAACGTAAGTGTAACGGTCAGCCAGATTTTGCATTCCGATTTGAACAAGTCCGATGACCGGAACGAGCGTTCCCAAAAACCAAAGCCAGCCCATCAAAAGATATTTTCGCCTTTTCCTCTCGCTCCAGCAAAATCCCGAAATTATTAAAATCAAAATTGCGGAGCCGATAATTTCGAGCGGATTTTTATTCGGTTCAAAAGGATACCAAAAGCCCAAGTTTACTGGATAAAACAGCATTACGACATATTTTGCGTAAGCCGTAACCGCATTTGCAAGGCGTTCGGAAAATGTAACTTGTTCGAGTGCAACGACTGCGCCGCCTGATTTTTGCGCGAGAAAAGTTATCACGCTTGCCGCAATCGTTAAGGCGAAAAGCGGAATTTTTTCGACAATCAAAGCCTTCAAATTCGCTAATCTTTTTAGTCGTTCCAAAGCCCAAAAATCACACAAAAGCAGAACAAACGGCAGAGTTACGAGCATTGCTTTCGACATCAATCCGAGTGCGAAAAACACAGAAATCAAGAAAGGGAGAAAGCGAGAAGGGGAGAAAGAGAGTTTTTGGCTCTCACTTTCTCGCTTTCTCGCTTTCTCGCTTTCTACAAATCTGAAATACGCCAGCATCGTCAGTAGCCAGAAAAATGTCGAAAGAACATCGCGGCGTTCGGCAATCCACGCAACGGATTCGACGTGCGCCGGATGAACGGCGAAAAGAAACGCGACAACCGCGCTTTTCCAAAAATCGCCCGTCATTTTGCGAAAAACAATAAAAGTTAAAATTGAGTTAAATGTATGAAATAAAACATTTGTCGCGTGATGTCCGCCGGCGTTCAAACCGAAAAGCGCGAAGTCTAAAAAGTGCGAAAGCCACGTTACCGGATGCCAGTTTCCCGAATAAAACGCAGTGAACGTCCATTTGACCGATTCCCAGTTAAAACCGCTCAAAAGCGCACGATTTTCATAAATGTAAGCGCGGTCGTCAATGTTTATAAAATCGAAATAGAGTGTTTGAGCAAAAATAATCAAACACGCAGCAATAAGCGCGAGAATTACGAAAAGTGTAGATTTTGGTTGATTTTCGGACATCAGATTACGAATCTATCAGTTATCATCTATCATCTATCAGTTATTAAGCAGAGTAAATTTTTTCACCTTCTATATATTTGATAGATGATAACTGATAGATGATAGATTTTTGATTCTTCAATAAATTTCTTGATAATATTCCGGCAAAGATTTTTTATCTCTTTGAATAAAAATCCTTGATTTTATTAGCTTCCAACGATGCAGACGAAATTTCAGCGACGTAGAAAGCACGCCGAAACCGTATTTTACCGAACGCGAAAAGTTGATTGACGAAGCATCATCAAAATAGCGCGTCGGGCAAGAAATTTCGCCGATTCGGTAATCGAAAAACGCGGCTTGCGCGATCATTTCGTTATCGAAAACGAAATCGTCGGAGTTTTCTGTCAAAGGTAGATTTTCCAAAACTTCGCGGCTGAAAGCGCGAAAGCCGGTGTGATATTCACTCAATTTCTGGCTCATCAAAATATTCTGCGCGAGCGTCAAGAAACGATTCGCCACATATTTGTAAAGCGGCATTCCGCCCGCGAGTGCGCCTTTGCCCAAAATGCGCGAACCTAAAACGACATCATATTCGCCAAACGCAATCATTCCCGCCATCGGCACAATCAATTTCGGCGAATATTGATAATCGGGATGAACCATCACGACGACATCTGCGCCGCGTGCAAGTGCTTCGCGGTAACAAGTTTTTTGATTGCGCCCGTAACCGAAATTGCGGCTGTGTTGAAACGTAATTAACTCTAATTCGGTAGATTTTATAACGGTTTTATCGGTGCTTGCGTCGTCAACGAGCAAAATTTCATCAACCGTTTCACGCGGAATTTCCGCCACAGTTTGCTGTAAAGTTTTCTCCGCATTATACGCGGGCATTACGACGATTATTTTTTTTCCGTTGAGCATTTTAAGGAAAGATTAGCACAAAGTCGGAGCGCGGGCATCTTGCCCGCCGCGCGTTCGAGGCTTTGCGAGAACAGGCGCGGAAACGCCGCACATTAAATCAAATTGATTTTCTCTGCGACGTTTGCCGTTCAACGCTTCGCTAGAACGGGCGGGCAAGATGCCCGCGCTCCAATTTTGAGATGCAAACAATCAGCGTTCCGCCTTTTTTTGCAAGAGTTCCGAATAAAACGAGCGACAAAGATAAAGCCGAGAAAACGACTCCGAGTGCGAAATTCATTGCTTTTGTGATCGTATTGACATTCGTTTCGTGTCCCGAAAGTGTTTTGAAAAAAACATTCGGCTCACGGAAAATTGCATTCAACGCGCTTTGCGACCAGCCGAGTAAATCGTATTCAAACTCTTGATGCCAATGATTTTTTACTGCAAAACCTGTCTGCGTCAAAATCATTTTCAGCGAATTAAAATCGAAGTGAAACAGATGTCGCGGAACGTCCAAATGTAGCCAATATTTGCTGAAAATCTTTGCTTGCCAACCGCCCGCGTCCGGCACGGCAACGAGCAAAACGCCTTCGTCAGCGAGAAGTGAACACGCATTTGATAAAATTTCACGCGGATTTTTGAAATGTTCAAGCGTGTGCCAAAGCGTGATTGCGTCAAACGAATTTGCGCCAAATTTTTCTTTAACTTCGCGCAAATCGCCGTAGATTTCTAAATCCGAATCTTCAAATCTGCCGGCGTTTAATTCCGTTCCCGAAACTTGCCAACCGCGTTTTTTTGCCGCATTCAAAAATGTTCCATCACCGCAACCGACATCCAAAACTCGCTTTGTTTCTTTGTTTGAACTAAAACTTTTTTCTAAAAATTTAATTCTCCGCCACGCGCAATAATCGTTCGTAAAACCGTGTCGTCCGCCATAATATTCAGCGTAATAATCGCCAAGATTTTCAGGTTGCGGATGCGTTTCCGCCAAACCGCAATTTTTACAAGCCAAAACCGCAAACTTTTCTTTCGTCTGCGGATCAATTGCTTCTGCAAAGCGCATTTCTAATTTTTGTCCGCAAACGTGGCAAAGATTCATTAGACAACTTTCCTAAATAATTGAATAAGTCTTGATAATTTTGTCATAAAAAGTCCGACACGCTTTAGCTTGTCGCCGATGTTTAATATCAAATTTGCTAATTTTCCGATTGAACTTTAGCTTGCGAGGTGTTTGACGCATCAACAAGCTAAAGCGTGGTGGACTTTAAGAAACTAAATAAAGTGTTTATTTTAGAAAGTTGTCTATTTATTTAATTTCATCAAACTGCCTTCGCCGCTGATTTTGCGTGTGTTTATTTTGGCAACTTGTTCGGCTTTTGAAAATGCGCGGAGGAAATTTTCGCCTAAAACTTTTTTGATTTCTTGCTCGGTGTAGCCGCGTCGGAGCATTTCGTAAGTTATTAAAGCCAAATCTTCCATTCCGTTCATTCCGGCTGGCAAAAGCGGAACGCCGTCGTAGTCTGAACCGATGCCGATGATGTCAATTCCGGCGACTTTTTTGATGTGGTCAATGTGGTCAACGATGCGCGTGTAACTCGGCACGTCAATCGGATTTTCGGCGAGAAGTTCGCGTTCGGCTTCGTTAAATGCTTGCTTGTCGTCTTTGTATTTTTCTTGCAGAGCTTGAATTTGCGGTTTCAATCTTTCGGTGCGAGCATTTTCGTCATCGTTATATTTTTTGTCGAGAAATGCCGGATAAAAATTTACCATAATTACGCCGCCGTTTTGGGCAACTCGTTTGAGAATGTCGTCGGGAACATTGCGCGTGTGGTCGTTCACGCCGCGAGCTGATGAATGCGAAGCGATAATCGGTGCGGTCGAAACGTCGAGCGCGTCCGACATCGTTTTGACCGAAACGTGAGAAATATCAACCAACATTCCAAGCCGATTCATCTCTTTAACAACTTCTTTGCCAAACGGCGACAAACCGTTATTTTTTACTTCGCCGCGATGCGCGTCTGCCCAATCGTGCGAAACATTATGCGTCAAAGTCATATATCGAATGCCTAAACGATAAAAATTCCGCAAAGCATACAGCGAATTTTCAATCGCGTAACCGCCTTCAATGCCCATCAAAGCGCAAGTTTTATTTTGCTTCTTAATTTGTCGGATTTCGTTAGCCGTTGTGCAAAATTTCAGTTCGTTCGGATGTTTTTCGACTTCGCGCATTGTTGCGTCAATCATATTCATCGCCCGCAACATCGGCGTTTTATTTGTGCCGGAAACGTAAATCGAAAAGAATTCGCCCGTAATGCCCGATTGTTTGAAACGCGCCAAATCTGTGTGAAACGGATCGCCGTCAGCGTGATATTTGCCGATTGAATTAGTTGCCAAATCGAAATCTTCATCAACCATCGGCGAAGTAATGTCGTTGTGTCCGTCAATAACGATGGCTTTTTTATGGATTTTCAAGGCTTTTTCCCAAAGCGTTTTATCCGCGCCCGACGGCATTGTTTGAGCGAAACTCGTTACGGCGAAAACAAATAAATTAAGCAGACAAATAAATTTTTTCATAGTTTTTCAGAATGATTCGGTTTGAATTAAAGTTTAACGCTTTTCGGGCGCAAACATCAATCGCCGGCACTGCACGCCGTTGGCATAGATTTTGCACATAGTTTTATAACGGATTCTGCCGTAAAATCGGTAAAATCTGTATCTAATGAAGTTAAAAACTCTCCGATAAATTGGAATGACTGAAAATCATTCTAAATGACAAACTGTGGGAATTCACAATGACAAAATGCGGCACTTTTTCTCCGCAAAGTGATTATGGACATTACCGACCGAAAAATTGCCAAACAGGAAATCGAACGCCGTGAAGAACTTTACCGCACTTTTACGCGAAATATTCCGAACACGGCGGTTCTGCTTTTTGACTCGGATTTGCGTTATATTCTTGCCGAAGGCGTGCAACTTTCCAAACACGGATTTTCCGGCGAAACCTTTGAGGGAAAAACACTTTTCGATGTTTTTCCGCCGGAAATATACGAAAAATGGAGCAACTATTATCGTCGCGCTCTGGCGGGCGAAGAGCTTAATTTTGAATGGAATAAGAACGAAAATTTTTACGACATTAACATTCTTCCGGTAAAAAACGAAAGCGGTGAAATTTTTGCGGGAATGATAATGTGGAATGACATAACCGCGAGAAAAGTTGCGGAAAACGCGCTCAAGGAAAGCGAAATTCGCTATCGCAATCTTTTTGAAAATGCCAGAGATTTGATTTACGTCCACGATTTGAAGGGAAATTATCTTTCGGTGAACCAAGCCGTCGAGCGCGTTTTCGGCTACACGCGCGAGGAAGCCTTAAAGCTCAATATGAGCCAAATCATTGTTCCCGAACAATATAAGATCGTGAGTCGCAAACTCAAAGAAAAACTTTCGGGGAAAAAACAAACTGTTTACGAAGCCGATTGTTTAACGAAAAACGGCAGACAAATTACTCTCGAAATCAACAGCACGCCGATTTACAAAAACGGTGTTCCAATCGCCATTCAAGGCACAGCCCGTGACATAACCGAACGCAAACACGCCGAACAAGCCTTAAAAAATTCCGAAGAAAGCTACCGCGAACTTGTCGAAAATGCGAACGATTTGATTTACACGCACGATTTGAAAGGAAACTTTAAATCGCTCAATCGCGCCGGAGAAATTATCACCGGATACACACGCGAAGAAGCCTTGAAAATGAATTTATCTCAAGTCGTGGCACCGGAATTTCTCGAATTGGCACGGCAGATGATTCGGTGCAAGGTTGACGGCGAAGCGCAGACGGCGTATCAACTTGAAATAATTAACAAAAACGGAAAGCACGTTTCGCTCGAAATCAGCACGCGGCTGAATATCCAAAACGGCAAACCTGTCGGCGTGCAAGGCATCGGACGCAACATTACCGAACGACTCAAAGCCGAAGCCGATTTGAAACGCAGTGAAGCAAGCTATCGTCTGCTCGGCGAAGGCATAATGCACCAAGTTTGGACGGCGCAACCGGACGGAAAGGTGGATTACATCAACGGCAAAACGATAGAATATTTCGGGCGCGAAACAACCAATTTAACGGAAGAAAGTTGGCAATCAGTCGTGCATCCGAACGATTTGCCCGAATCTATCGAAACTTGGACTTACGCGCTGAAAACCGGCAATGATTACGAAACCGAATTTCGACTTTTGCGGCGCGACGGTGAATATCGTTGGCATCTGGCGCGGGCTTCTGCCGGACGCGACGCACAGGGAAATATCGTCAAATGGTTTGGCACGAACACCGATATTCATAACCAAAAACTTGCCGAATCGCAACTGAATCATTATGCCCGCCACGACACGCTGACGAATTTGCCGAATCGCGTCGAATTTATGAGCTGTTTGAAAGAAACGATTGATCGCTCAGTCGGAAACGGTTGGTCACGTTTTGCAGTTTTGTTTTTAGACCTTGACCGATTCAAAGTGATTAATGATTCGCTCGGACACGACATCGGCGACAAACTCTTGATTGCGATTGCCGAACGCTTAAAATCTTGCGTTCGACCGGGCGACCTTGTAGCGCGTCTCGGCGGCGATGAATTTACGATTTTGCTTCATCGCACGGGGGAAATCGGTGATGTCGAAAAAATCGCCGACCGTTTGCAGAAAAGTCTTTCGGAGCCTTTTCAACTCGGCAGTTACGAAGTTTTTACGTCGGTCAGCATCGGAATAATTCTTTCGGACGGCGAACGCCGCCAACCCGATGATTATTTGCGCGATGCGGATTCGGCAATGTATCGGGCAAAAGATGCGGGCAAGGCGCGTTATGAAATTTTCGACCGCGAAATGCACGTTCGCAATATGAATTTGCTGAGAATCGAAACCGATTTGCGACACGCGCTCGACCGCAATGAGTTTGAAGTGAATTATCAGCCGATTATTTCGCTTCAGACGGGCAAAGTTATTGAATTTGAAGCACTTCTGCGTTGGCGACATCCCGAATACGGGCTTGTTGCGCCGAATGAATTTATTTCTGTTGCCGAAGAAACGGGTTTGATTATTCCGATTGGTAGATGGATTTTGGAAGAAGCCTGTCGCCAAACCGTCCAATGGCAGAAGCGTTTTCCGGCGTTCAAATCTTTGCCGATAAGCGTTAATCTTTCGGCAAAACAACTGATGCACCCGAAATTAATCGCCCAAGTCAGAGAAGTTTTGTTTGAAACGAATTTAAAAGCGAATTGTTTGCAACTCGAAGTAACGGAAAGCACTGTTATGGAGCATCACGAAACGGCACAACAAGTCTTGAACGAACTTCACGAGATCGGCATTCATCTCAGCACCGATGATTTCGGCACGGGTTATTCTTCTTTGAGTTATCTGCACCGTTTTCCGTTTGACCGTTTGAAAATTGACCGTTCGTTTATCAACCGAATGGATTCAAATGACAAATGCGAGGCAATCGTGCGAACGCTTCTTTTGCTCGGACAAAATCTTGATTTGGAAATTGTCGCCGAAGGTATCGAAACTGAAAATCAGCTTCGCCAACTCCAAAATCTCGGTTGCGGTTTCGGACAAGGCTATTTATTTTCAAGACCTGTTTCGGAAATGCAAGCCGAAAAATTATTGCGGGACGGTATCGAAAATTTTCCGTCAGACGATTCCTTCGTTTTCGGCGGAAACCGAGAATTAATCGAGATTAGCGACGTTCAATAAGAAGTTGGTAATTGGTAATAGGTAATTGGTAATAAGTTTTTGCCAATTACTTATTACCAATTACCTATTACCTATTTTGCATTTTTAACGTATTTATCAAACCAATTAATCATCTCGAAAAGCGTGTGTTCGGTTGATTCTTGCGCGGCGTAACCGTGGGATTCGAGCGGTAGCATTACCAATCGCGCCGTGCCGCCGTTGCCTTGAAGTGCGGCGAAAAGACGTTCGGATTGAATCGGGAAAGTTCCTTGATTGTTGTCCGCCTCGCCGTGAATCAGCAAAACAGGTTCGTTGATTTTATTGGCGTAAAAGAACGGCGAAACATCGGTGTAAATTTTCTGTGCTTCCCAAAAAGAACGCTGTTCGTCTTGAAAACCGAAAGGCGTGAGCGTGCGATTATACGCGCCCGAACGCGCAATTCCGGCGCGGAAAAGATCGGAATGCGCGAGCAGATTCGCCGTCATAAACGCGCCGTAACTGTGTCCGCCGACTCCGACACGATTGCGGTCAACTACGCCCATTTCAACGCCTTTATCAATCGCGGCTTTTGCCGAATCAACAACTTGCTTGATAAACGTATCGTTTTTGGTCATCGGCGAACCGACGACGGGCATTGCCGCATCGTCCAAAACCGCATAACCTTGAAGCAGAAAAAACAGATGCGAAATTCCGCCGATTTGCGTAAAACGATTCGTCGAACCGGAAACTTGTCCGGCAGTTTGCGCGTCCGTAAAGCTCTGCGGATAAGCCCAAACAAGCGTCGGAAGTCTTTCGCCTTCTTTGTAATTCGGCGGCAAATAAAGCGTGAACGACAAATCAACGCCGTCTTCGCGTTTGTATTTTACGAGTTGTTTTTTGATGCCGCGAAGCTGTGGCAAAGTGTCGGTGAAATTTGTAATTTGTTTTATCGGGTCTTTTATTTCACATAGCGCGGTTGGCGGACAAATAGTTTTTGAGTAAAGATTTGGCGGTTCGGTTGTGGTTTCTTTTCGAGTGATGAAACTTAAACCGTTGTTTCCGATTAACGAAACGATTGTTTCATACGAATCAGCTGAAGAACGATAGAGGTCATAATTTGCTCCTGTTTTTATATTTAAGGCGCGAAGGAAAGGTCTGTCGCCATCTTTTGACGCTCCTAAACCTGTCATAAAAATCTCATCGCCGTTTTGCTGAATAACTCTTTCACCGTTTGGCAAAGATTTCAAAACCGGCGTGCCGATGTCGTTGTAGCGGTCGTTGATATTTAAATCGGAAATAAGTTTCGGTGTGGCGGGATTTCGATAATCAATTTGAAAAATCCGACGTTTTTGCGTGTCGCGGTTGTAATCATAAAACCACATCAACCCGTTTTTTTCTCCGAAACCTCTGCCTTGAAAGCGTTGTTCGACGTTGATTAATTGCTTTGCTTGCGAAGAAAACGGCGCGGCATTTGTCATCAATTTATCGCGCAAAGCCGCTTTCGTTGCGGGATTTCCGCCGTCTAAAGCCTCAGCCCAAATCAAAGTCGCGCTTTCGGTCGGAATCCAACCGTAACTTCTCGGACCTGTCGGAACGCCTTGCACAGGCAGATTATCTTGAAGCGGAATATTTGCGACATCATAAACTTTTTTGCCGCTCAAATCCCAAACTTCAACCGTTTTCGGAAAGCGAAAATATGGAAAAAGATACGAAAACGGACGCTTAATTTGCGAAACGAGAATATATTTTCCGTCAGGCGAAACATCTGCCAAATCATAAATCGCCGCGCCGCCGAAAGTTTTTGTTTTGCCGTCAACACCGACAACTGCGAGTTGCGAAGTCGCATAATATTCAAAAAGTTTTTCATCATTCGGCGATTTCAACAAATCTTGAAAAGTCTGCACGCCGCCTTTTTTGCCCGATGTTTCTTGAATATTCGGCGCAATCGGGACGACATTTTGATATTGCGGCGCAGTTCCGCGATTTTTGGAAACAAGATTAACGAGCAGAGATTTTTGGTCAGGCATCCATTCAAAATTGCCAAAAGCCGAATTGATTTGAACATCTTTTAATTTCTTGGCTTTCGCGGTCGCCGTTTCGACAATCCAGAGTTCGATGCCGTTTGCCGTAATATTTCCGGCGGCGATATATTTGCCGTCCGCGCTCCACGTCGGCGAAAAAATCTGTGCGTTCGGCGGCAAATTGACAATCATTTCTTTGCCGTCCGAAACATTTTTGAGCGTCAATTTTACAAAATAAGGCTGACGATGCTGCCCGTTATTATTCGGATTTATTCGCAAACCGGCAAGACGCAACATCGGTTGTGCGAGTTCCGAAATCGGCGGATAACGAAGCGGTTCGAGCAGCGCGATTTTGTCTTTCGCGGGCGAAACCGAAGTTGCTGGAATTGCCGGAGCATTTAAAACATCCAAAATTTCTTTCGGCGGTTTTTGATAAGTTTCTTGCGCGAAAGAATTTACTGCAAATAATAAAACAACAACGAATAAAATTGATTTTTTCATAAATTTTTAGAATTGAACTGTAATATTTTAAGCGATTATTTTATTTTTCCCAAACCGTCCAAAACCTTGCCCGCAACCATCGGAATAATGTCGCGTTCGTTAGCAAAATTTTCGGTGAAAACGACTAAAACGAACTTCAAACCGTCAGCGGTTTCGATATATGCGGCATCGTGGCGCGTCTTTGAAGTCCAGCCGGCTTTTGACCAGATTTTTGCGGTTTTTAGATTTTTGTTAATCAGCGCAAGCCCCGTAAAACCTGTGTCTTGACTGTCTTTGTCGTTGTTTTCGGCAAATGGATTTCGTTTCATCAAATTCATCATCAAACCGCTTTTTTCGGCGTTCACGGTTCTGCCCGAAACGATTTCGGCAAGCAAACGCGCGGTGGCGTTCGTGGTCAACATATTGCGGTTTTCGCCTTTATATTTGCGCGATTGTTGTTCGCGTCCGTAGGCATCTTCGCAGAAGGTTTTTTGATTGACGTTGATGTTTTGAAAATTCATCGAAGCGAAATAACGATTGACCGCATTGCGTTTAAATTGCCAAACGTCAAATTCCTTCTGCGGCATTTCCCAACCGCTTGTCGAGTCGGTTATAACATCGAAAATATAACCTGTCGCGTCATTTGAAGAATCAACAATCATATCTTTTAATCCGCGTTCGAGTTCGGGCGTAGATTTGACTTTTCCGTCTTGAATTTGCTGAAAAAGCGCAGCCATATAATACATTTTGACAACGCTTGCCGAATAAATTTTTTCTTCGCCGCGCACATTTGCCGTCTTCGGATTTTCCCAATCTCGCAAATCAATCAAAGTCGCCGCGACATTTTCGGCTTTCAAATTTTTCGCCGAAAATTGTTTAATCGTGTCGCTAACTGCCGAACTCAAAAGCGTTTGCAGTTGCGGTGAAGAGTTTAAAGCAATCGGTTTATAATTTTTCGGCGTGTTGATTGTATCGGCTTTCCGCGTGCGCGTTTGCGCGGCTGCTGTAATAACGAAAGCGAAAAGCAGAAAAAAGGCAGTTATATTTTTCATCAGATTAGTTTTGCGAATAGATTTTTTACAGCTATGATTATAAGCGAAAAACGATTTACAGTCAGTTCTAAAGCAAGATTTCCTGCAAAAAATATGGAAGAAAAACTCGTTCGCGGCATCAGCCGTTGGGATTTGACGGCGATTGCGGTAAATATAATTATCGGTGCGGGAATTTTCGGTTTGCCGTCAAAAGTTGCGGCTTTGATTGGCGGTTATTCGCTGTTGGCGTTTGTTGCTTGTGCTTTCATTATCGGTTTTATCGTGCTTTGCTACGCGGAAGTTTCCAGCCGTTTTGCGGCAACGGGCGGAATGTATCTCTACGCCAAAGAAGCCTTCGGTTCAATGTTCGGTTTTGAAGTCGGCTGGCTTTATTGGATTGTCCGCGTTACGACTTTTGCCGCGAATTGCAATTTGCTTCTTGCCTATCTCGGCTTTTTTTTCCCGCAGGCAAACGAAGGCGCGTGGCGTATCGGTTTGATAATTTTGATCGTTTCGGCGATTACGATTATTAATTTTCTCGGCGTGCGCGAATCGTCGGTGATGACGAATATTTTCACCGTCGGGAAAATTATTCCATTGATGATTTTTGCGGCAGTGGGTTTATTTTTTATACAGCCTGCAAATTTTACGTTTGGCGAAATTCCCGAATACGCTTCGTTTTCGAGCGCGATTTTGCTTTTGATTTATGCGTTTGTCGGGTTTGAAGCGGCGGTTATTCCGGCGGGCGAAACGAAAGACCCGCAAAAAAATGTGCCGTTTGCGCTGTTGTTTGCGCTCGTGTTTTGCGCCATACTTTTTATCGTAATTCAAATCGTAGCTATCGGAACTTTGCCGGAATTGGCAAAATCTGAGCGACCTTTGGCAGACGCGGCGGGGCAATTTATGGGAAGTTTCGGCGCGGCTTTTATCGCGGTTGGCGCACTAGTTTCGATTCTCGGAAATTTGAACGGCGGTTATCTCGCTTCATCGCGCATTCCGTTTGCCATTGCCGAACAAAAGCAGTTGCCACAATTTTTGGCAAAAACGCATTACAAATTTAAAACGCCGTATTTTTCGATAATTTTAACGTCCATTTGCATCTTGATTTTTACGATTCAATCTTCTTTCCTAACAGCTCTGACCATCAGCACCATCACGCGCCTGATTGTTTATGCGACAACTTGCTTGGCATTACCGGTTTTTCGTCAGCGAAAAGATGTTCCAAAAGCTGAGTTTAAAGTTCCGTTCGATGTTTTGGCTTCTATGCTTTCGCTGATTTTGGTGGTTTGGCTTCTGTCGAATGTGGATTATAAAAAAGAAGGTTTGGTGCTTTTGATAGTTGCCGCAATCGGGCTGATAATTTATTTTGTGAATCGGGCTTTTCAGCAAAATACCGAAAATGGTGTCGTCATAAAAGACGAGGAAACTCAAGCAAGTTTATGAAAAAAATATTTTTGGCAATCAGCATACTTTTATTGGTTTGCGCGGCGGCTTTCGCGCAGAAAATTGAGGACAGCAGTCGCAAAACAATCGGTTATATTTCTTCGAGCGGCACGGTTGAAGACGGAAGCCGTCGAACGCTCGGTTACATCAATTCCGACGGAAAAGTCGAAGATTCAAGCCGTCGGACAATCGGTTATATTTCGGACAACGGACGAGTCGAAAACGGAAGTCGCTCGACGCTCGGTTACATAAATTCAAACGGAACAGTTGAAAACGCAAGCCGTTCGACGCTCGGTTACGTTAATTCAAACGGCAAAGTCGAAGACAGTTCGCGGCGGACAATCGGTTATGCCGAAGGTGTCAAAACGGAACACGCGGCGGCATTTTTCTTTTTCTTTTTCAGTCAGAACAGCAATCGGTAGCGATCTGTTAATTTTTTTCAGTCAGAACAGCGAGCGGTAGCGATCTGTTAAATTTAAGGAACATCAAATGAAAATTATAATTACAACAATTCTTTTAACGGTTTTTAGTTTTTCGGTTTCGGCGCAAACAGCGGTTGTGCCGATTTTGGATTTGAAGGTCGGCGGACTTCTCGGCGGCGTGAAAGGCGGCAAATTTGTGGACGCGAAAACTGCTTTTAAGGATTTGAAAGCAAAATCGGAATACACGCTTTACAGTCTTGCGGGCGGAATGTCGCAGGACGATTTGCAGTTCACAGTTTCCGCGCCGGACGCGCCTTGTGAAGAATTTTATTCGGTTGAAAACGAAACGAGAGAAGGCATTGCCATCGGAACAGGCGCAAATTGGAAGGTTTTGCCGCGAGAAGTCAAACAAATCAGTTTAACGGACAAGACTTATCTCGGCATTGTCGGCGGAATTTTGAAGGCAAAAGGTTTGACGAAATCGAAAGCGCGAATCGAACAAGCCGTGCGCGTTGACCTAGACGGCGACGGCACGGAAGAAGTTTTGATTTCGGCGACATCTTACGCATCCAATCCGCAACCGAGCGCAAAAGCGGGCGATTATTCGTTTATTTTGCTCAGACAAATCGTCGGTGGAAAAGCGCAAAATATAATAATTTCCGAAGAATATGTCAAAAAAGCCATCGAATTCGGTGCGCCGACGAAGTTTGAAATTTCGTCTGTTGGCGACCTTAACGGCGACGGCAAAATGGAAATTATAATTTATGACGCATATTACGAAGGCAGCGGCGCAGTCATTTATGAAATGAAAGGCAACAAACCAACCAAAGTTTTAGAATCAGGTTGCGGCGTTTAATCAAATAGCACGAATTGATATTTTTTGAAAAAAAAGCCGCAAAACTGGGAGCGCAGGCATCCTGCCTGCCCGCGCGTTAGAGGCTTTGCGAGAACAGGCGCGGAAACGCCGCAAAGAAAATCAAGTTGATTTTCTTTGCGGCGTTTGCCGTTCTTGCTTCGCTCGAACGGGCAGACAAGATGCCTGCGCTCCCAGTTTTTACATTTTATTTTATTACGGTATTCATTTTTCAAACAACATCAATCTGTGCGGTTCTTTCATAAATCAAACGCAGTCCTTCGAGAATCAAATTTTCATCAACAATTTCAATGATTTCCGCGCTTTCGGCAATAAGTTTCGCATAACCGCCGGTAGCGATGATTTTCGGTTTTTCGCCGAGTTCGTCAGACATTCTTTTGATAATCCCTTCGGTTAAACCAACGTAGCCGTAAAAAACGCCGGATTGAATGCACGAAACGGTTGAATTTCCGATGACTTTTTCAGGTTTTGCAAGTTCAACGAGCGGAAGTTTTGAAGTTCGGCGGTGCAAAGCGTCTGCCAGAAGATTGATTCCGGCAACGATTGCGCCACCGAGATATTCGCCTTTGGAATTGACGACTTCGATGTTAGTTGCTGTTCCGAAATCACAGACAATACAAGGTTTTCCGTATTTTTCGACTGCCGCAAAAGCCGCGACAATTCTGTCAATGCCTAAATTTTCGGGCGGAAAATATTTAATCTTCAAACCGAAATCGAAAGTCCAATCAACAAAAACGGGCGAAACATCAAAAAACTTTTCGCCCAAATTTTGAAACGCCTCACGCAATTCGGGAACAACCGAAGAAATGATTATCGCCGAAATTTTCGACTCGAATTTGTCTGAAATTTGTGAATTTATTTCGTTCGCCGAATTTGTGCGAACCGTCGGAATCGTCAAGCGTGAAACGAGTTTTTCGTTATCAAACACGCCGAATTTTATTGAAGAATTGCCGATGTCTATTGCTAAAAGCATATAAAGTGAAAAAGTTTAAAAGTGAAAAGGTGAAAAAGTTTGGATGAGTGAACTTAGACAGCTTTTTCACTCTTTCACTCTTTCACTTTTTCACCTTTTCACTTTCTAACCTTGAAGAGGCAAACCGTCATAAACAATCTGCCAACCGTTAAGTTTGCTGGTGCGAAGGCTCTGCGTGAACCAATCGAGCGCGGCTTCGGGCGTGTCGTAAATTTGCACCGAAGGCACATGTTCACGCGGGTCAACGCGGCAAATCGCGCCGCCTTGTGAGGCGGTTTTGACACACAAAAGCGCAATAATATTGTTTTTCGCTAAAATCGCCGTGCGAATATTTATTTCTTCAAACTCGTCAAATTCGTCGTCGAAATCGTCAAAATCTTCTTCGTTAAAGTTTTCGCCGAAGTCTTCAAATTCCAAATCTTCAGGCTCAAAATCTAAATCTTTATCCATAATGCTTTTTACAAGTTACACTCTTGCGGCGCAAAGTTCAATCCGTGTTTGGTTCGGCGAAGCATATTTACTGAAAATTCGTTCAATCGAAATTTTAATTAAACGCTTCGCAATCTTTCGACATCGCCGGCGTGAATTATTTTTATGCCGTTTTCGGTTTCGAGCCGTAATGCGCCGTTTTCTTCGATGCCGCAGGTTTTGCCGTAAATTGTTTCGGTTTCGGACAAAACGCGGACATTTTTGCCTTCAAAATACGAAGACCTTTTTGACCATTCGCGGCGGATTTTTTCCGCGCCGTTTTCGGATTGCAATAAATCGTAAAATTCCGTGAAAAGTTGAGTCAGATTTTGCAGTAAAATTTCCGCGTTCGGATTTTCATTCGTTTCCGTTTCGATTGATGTTGCGGTTTCGGCGATTTCGGGCGGGAAATTTGACGATTTCAGATTGATGCCGATGCCGACGACGACCGCCAAACCTTTCTCGCTTTCGCAAGTTTCCGCCAAAATCCCGCAAATCTTTTTGCCGCCGACGTGAATATCGTTTGCCCATTTTATGTCGCAATTAATTCGATAAAGTTTTTCGAGCGCGTCGTGAACGGCAATCGCCGCGGCAAAAGTCAAAAGCGGCAAAAATCGTGTTTCGATTTTCGGGCGCAAAACGATGCTGAAATACAGCCCCGAATCTTTTTCCGAAATCCAAACGCGCCCGTGCCGTCCGCGTCCGGCGGTTTGCTGCTTTGAAACAACGCACAAACCTTCGTCCGCGCCGCGTCGGGCTTGGTTTAGAGCTTCGGTGTTGGTTGATTCGATGGTGTCGAAACGTAAAATTGTTAAATTCATTGAAAGAGATTTAACCGCGAAATGCGCTAAAAAACGCGAAAAAACATTTCGATTTATTTTCGCGCCTTTTAGCGTATTTCGCGGTTTATTTGTATTTTCTTCAAACTTTCTTTGCAGATTTCCGCTAAATAATAATCTTGGTTGTTTAAATTTGCTTGCAAAATCGAAATTGCCGCGTTGTCGCCGATTGCGCCGAGGGCGAAAGCGGCTTCGCGTTTTGTGTCGTTTGATTCTTTTGAGTTTTGCAAAACTTGTGTCAAAAGCGGCAAGGTTTCGCGGAAAGCAGGGAATTCGTCTGTGAGTTTTGCGTATTTTGGAAGTTCGATTTCTTTGTATTTATCGGGAAGAAAGTCTTTTGGCGTAACGACTTGCGATTTTTGGATTTGGATTATTTGCGCGATTTGTCCGATTGAACGCGAAACGCTTCGGCGTAAAAAATCGTCTGCATCTTTCGGTTTTCGCTTTAAGATTTGTGTTAAAAAATCAACTGCCGAAACATCGCCCATGTCGCCGAGGGCGACGATGCAAGCGTTTTTTACGTTGGAAATTTTATCTTTTTGAAAAGTTTGAATTAAAAGCGGAACGGCGGCAAGACTTTGAACTTTGCCGAGCGCGTAAGCCGTTTCGCGTCGGACGAGTTCGGATGAATCACTTAAAAGCGGCGAAAGCGCAGAAAATGCTTCGTCTTTCAGCAAATAAATTACTGCAAACGCGGCAGTTGCGCGGACAATTTCTTCCGTGTCGCTCAAAGCCGGAATCGCAATGCGCGAAGCCGTTTCATTTCGCAGATTACGGATTTGGAAAAGCGCGTCGCGTTTAACTTCCGTTGTGCCGAATTTTATTTGTTCCGCTAAAGTTTCGAGATTTTGGGCGAAGATATTTCCCGCAAAGGCGCAAAGAACGCAAAGAACGCCGAAAGACTGCAAAAGCAATCTCGCTTTCTCGCTTTCTCGCTTTCTCACTTTCTTCATACGGATCGGCGCAAAGATTCCCATTCAAAAACCTGACGAGCGCGGCGGTTTTCGTAAGCATCCGAGAGCGAAATGATTAAATCATCGTTTAATTGTTTAGAATTTTGTTTGGAAAAAAGTGTAGAAATCGATTTTCGGGAAGTTTCTTTTTCGTTTAATTTCGTAGTTTTATTAGCGACAATTTGTTTTGTTCGTTTGACCATCTCCGTAACTCCTTTTTTTTCTCGGCAGACAGTCAAAGCGATAAACTTAAAAGTTTCAAGTTTCGACTGTCGGCGTTAGATTTTTTCTCATCATTAAACTTAAGATTTTGTAAAACTCCTTTACCTCAAAGGCTTTATCAGAATATCACAAGAATAATTGGCAAGCAAAATCAAAAGTTAAAAGACTGGAGCGCAAGCGTCCTCGCTTGCAATGAGCATTTGCTGCAAACGCGAAAAAGCGTTTGCAAGAAATTAACTTGAATTTACTTTAGGCTTATGAACCGCGACTTTTGCACGGAAAATTAAAGTTGAATTTACGCGAAGGTTTTACGCCGCTAAAAAACAGCGGCGTTTGCAAGCGGGGACGCTTGCGCTCCAGTCCTGCATAATTTTTTATTACGGAATTATCTATTTGAATTTTGTTAAAGTGTTGAGTTCGTCAACAATCGGATGATCGAGAAACGGGAAAAACCGAACTTTTGGAATAAATTTGATTTTATCGCCAAATTCTGTCGAAACTTTGAATTCAATTGTTACAGTTTCGGGATTAAACATTTGCAGAAAAGTTTGTCTGACGATTTTTATGTTTTCAAACGGCACGAAAATCTCTTTTCGCTTGCCGAAATTCATTTGATAAATCAGCAAACCGTCTTTAGCGATTTCAACTTGTTTCCAATTCAAAGCCGCACGAATAAATAAAAAAGCGATAAAAACAAAAAACAAAAAGCCGAAAAAACCGCCGAAATCAAAATGATATGCCGAAAATAACTGCGATAAAAGCACAAACGGCGCAAGAAAACCGAAAAAAAATAAAACTACGAATTTGTTAATTCCTGTTGTTGATGAAGAAATTTCACGTTTCATAGCATTGGACAGAATAAAACATTTTCCGTAAAATCCAAATATGATTTGCTATCAAAACAAACTCGCCCTTATTTAGCCGCTCGTTGAATTTATTTTGACGACGCGGCGCAGCACTTTAATCAATTACAAATTACAAATTACGAATTACAAATTGTTAGTGGATAGATTTTTGTTTATTCGCTAAACTTTTGATTTTACCGATGACATTGGACTTGAGACTTTGGACTCATAAAAATTATGGACGAGAAATATTTTGCGGAAAAGATAGAGAAGAAATGGCAGCGGCGTTGGGCGGAAAACGGGACTTTTGAGACGGAAGCCGATGCGACGAAACCGAAGTTTTATTGTTTGGAAATGTTGCCGTATCCTTCGGGCAGATTGCATATGGGTCACGTTCGCAATTATTCGATTGGCGATGCGTTGGCTTGGTATAAACGTCTGTGCGGATTTAATGTTTTGCATCCGATTGGTTGGGATTCGTTTGGACAACCGGCAGAGCAAGCGGCGATTAAAAAAGGCGTAAATCCGCGAGATTGGACGGAAGATAACATCGTTCAAATGCGCGAACAGCTTCAGCGTTTGGGCATAAGTTATGATTGGCGGCGCGAAATTGCGGCGCATCGTCCCGAATATTATAAGTTTGACCAATGGTTTTTCCTGAAAATGTTGGAAAAAGGTCTAGCTTATAAAAAAATGACGAAGGTTAATTGGTGTCCGAAAGACCAAACAACTTTGTCGAATGAGCAAGCATCGGGCGGCGTTTGTTGGCGTTGCGGAACAGTGGTTGAAAAGAAAGATTTGGCGCAATGGTTTTTACGAATCACGGCTTATGCCGAAGATTTGCTCAAAGGAATGGCGCAAATCGAAGCAGGTTGGGCAGAGCGCGTTTTGACGATGCAGAAAAACTGGATTGGCAAAAGCGAAGGCGCGTTTGTGGATTTTGGTTTGTCAGAACCGTCTGCGGTAGCGGGCGGTTTAACTCAAACATCTGAGTTGTTGATTAACGATTCAAATGCCAAATTTCAACCGCCCGCTACCGCAGACGGTTCTGACAAGATTCGCGTTTTTACAACTAGAATTGATACGATTTACGGCGCGAATGCGATTGTTGTTGCGGCTGAACATCCGATTATTGAAGCAAATTTTGCAGATTTGTCGGATGAAGTTAAAGCGAAAATCGAAGCAATCAAAATCGAAAAAGCCAAACCGACTGATTACGGCGTTGAGGTCGAAAAAGACGGAATTGACACAGGCTTGAAAGCGATAAATCCTTTCAGCCAAGAAGAATTGCCGGTTTGGGTTGGCAATTATGTGATGATGGAATACGGCACAGGCGCAGTTATGTCAGTTCCCGCGCACGACGAACGCGATTTTGAATTTGCTCAAAAATTCGGTTTGCCGATTCGCCAAGTTGTTTCAAAAGAAACAGAAACGCAACTTTTGAAAACGGCTTATAACGAAGAAGTCGAATTGTTTGAAAACCCGAAACTGACAGAAAAAGAATTGGAAATTCAAGAAAAGACTTTTGCTTATTTGCAGGAAAATATTGAAGAACTGATAGAAAAATATTACGCCACACACGGCAAACAAATCATAAATGCCGACAGGTCAAAAGAACTTTTCGATATTTACAACGAAAATCGTCTGGAAAATGACCGCGCCGTTCAGCCGACGGCTTCGGCTTTGACTCGTTTGATTTTAAAACGTCGCTTGAACGAATTGCCCGCAGGCTCAACCGTAGTTTTAACGGCAGGCGGACAGGCTTCGGGAAAATCTGCGATAATTGCCGAAAATACTGAAGCTGGTTTGATTTACGATTCGGTGATGGCAAGCAAAGAAGGCAATCGAAAAGTTTTGGATTTAATTGCTGAAAAAGGTCATTTTGCCCGAATAGTTTATATCTATCGTCCAATCGAATTTGCCGTTATCGGAATGCTCAAACGACAAAAGCTGGAAGGTCGTCCGGTTTCCGAAGACAATATGGCAAGTGGGCATTTCGGCAGTCAACAATCATTTATTAACGACACAGACGAATATGCACGAAGCAAAGGGTTTGAGGTTTTGTATTATCAAACAATAGAAAATGACTCGCCGAAAAGAATTTCATTAAACGAATTAAAAGAAAGAGCGTATAATAACAAGCAGGAGGTTTTGCAAAAAATCATTTATGGAATTAACGAATACGAAAGAAACGAACAACGAAGCGACTTCCGAAACAACATCACCGACTCCGAAGAAGCGGATGACACAGGAAGAATACGAGGCTTGGGGCGAGCGATTGAACCAACAAATTTTGAGTTTCAAACCGAATCCGCCGATGGAAATGCCGGACAAGGACGATCCGATTTGGGAATGGCTACTCAGAATGCGCGAGAGCGAGAAATCTTAGAAGCCTTTACCGATTACGGTTTTGTAATAAATTCCGGCGAATGGAACGGAAAAACTACCGCAATTGCAAAAGCGGAAATGACGAAATTTGCCGAAGAAAATAATTTCGGCGAAGCGGCAACGACTTATCGTTTGCGCGATTGGGGAATTTCGCGGCAGAGATTTTGGGGCGCACCGATTCCGGTTGTTTATTGCGAAACTTGCGGCGCAGTTCCCGTTGCTTACGAAAATTTGCCCGTCGAATTGCCTGAAAGTGCGCCTTTTACGGGCGTTGGCGAATCGCCGCTGGCACGAGTTCCTGAGTTTTATAATACGAATTGCCCGAAATGCGATAAACCTGCAAAGCGCGAAACCGACACGATGGACACTTTTGTTGATTCGTGTTGGTATTATTTCCGCTACACCGATCCGAAAAATACGGAATTGCCGTTTGATTCGGAAATTGCAAATTATTGGATGCCGGTTGACCAATATGTCGGCGGCGTTGACCACGCGGTAATGCACTTGCTTTACACGAGATTTTGGACGAAAGTTTCGCAAGAATTAGGTTTGGTAAATTTTAATGAACCTGTTAAAAATCTGCTGACGCAAGGAATGGTTGTCGGCGAATCTTATTATTCCGATACAAAATCGAGTTATGTTCCGCAGGACGAAGTGAAAATCATTCGTGATGAACGGGGAAAAGTCCTTGAAGCAAAACTGAAATCTGACAAAACGCCGATAAAAGTTGCGATTGAGAAGATGTCGAAATCGAAATATAACGGCGTTGATCCCGACGATATGGTTTTGATTTACGGTGCAGATGCCGTGCGAATTTTCTCGCTGTTTGCCGCGCCTGCGGAAAATGAATTGGTTTGGCAAGAAACGGGAATTGACGGCGCAGTTCGGTTTTTGCAGAGAGTTTATCGGTTTGTTTTTCGTTGGAACGATGTTTTGTCAGAACCGTCTGCGGTAGCGGGCGGTTTAACGCAACAATTTGGGGCGTTGGCTGACTCTTCAAATGTGAAACTTCAACCACCCGCTACCGCAGGTGGTTCTGACAGCCGTAAATTGCGACAGAAAACTCATCAGACGATTAAGCGCATTACGGAAAACTTAGAAACTTACCAATTTAATACGCCGGTTGCGGCTTTGATGGAATTGTGCAATTCGTTGTATGACTTCAAAGTCGAGCCGAAAGTCGCCAGCACGGACGAAGTTTTTGCTGTCCGTGAAGCGTTGGAAAGTTTGATTTTGATGCTCACGCCTTACGCGCCGCATACGGCTGAAGAATTGTGGGAAACTTTGAGCGGAAACGCGGAAGGCATTTTGCAATCCGGCGCGAGATTTCCGATTTCAGACGAAAATCTGGCAAAATCGGACGAACTAGAAATCCCGATTCAAGTCAACGGCAAACTGCGTTCACGAATTACGGTTGCGCCCGAAACTTCAAAAGAAGATTTGGAATCGCTCGCTTTGGCAGACGAGAAAATCAAGGAATATACCGACGGCAAAACAATTGTCAAAATCATCGTCGTGCCGAATCGTTTGGTGAATGTCGTTGTAAAATAAAAGTTCAGAGTTCAAACGCGGAACGCACTTTATAAAACCGCGAGCGAAGCAAGTCGGTTTTTGCTTCGCTTAACATTCAAGTAGGCTAACGTCGCGCAACCGTTCTCGCTTCGCTCGCGGTTGCGGCAAACTGAAGTTTGAACTCTAAACTAAAAAAATAAGGCGCGAATTAGTGAAATTTGAAACTAATTCGTAGGGCTATTGCAAAGTCGTTGAAAAATTGAAAAGACCATTCAAATTTGATTCAATCTAAGTTTGAACAAAAACACTAAATCAAAAAGGAAGGTCTTTTACAGATGGATAATACCACAGAATTTGAGATATTTGAACAGA
>JANNYB010000128.1:0-3925 GCA_031409875.1 Acidobacteriota bacterium
CGCACGGTAACGAATCAACAGTTTCCCGACCGTTTGCAAGTTCGCCTTTCAACGGCAGGAGCAAGCACCAACGTCGGCGTAGGTTCGGCGGCAGTCGGCGACTTTACAACAGTTTTGCTCGACATCAATCCGATGTATGACTTAGGCGTGTATCCGTCGGTTTGGACGGAATTTACGATTACAATTGCAGGATTAGCAGGACCGACATCAGGCAGAGTCGCATTTAGATACTTCGTCGAAATGGGCGGACCGGCTGGCGACAATTCGGACTTTATCGGAATTGACACCTTCAGCTATGCACCGGGAATGGTTTTGACACCGGGCGATGCACCGGTTGACTTCAATGGCGACGGAAGAACCGATTGGGTTGTTGCCCGCAACACAAATGTTCCGGCTAATCAATTAACGTGGTTCTGGAACATCAACGGTGCAGCAACACCGACGGCGGCTTCGGCTTGGGGCTTGAACGGCGATACTCTCGTTCCGGCTGACTATGATAATGATAACAAGGACGACATTGCCGTTTGGCGATCGGGCGCGGCAGGTGTTGCGGCGTTCTACATTTTGAATAGTGCGACAAGCACGGCACGAGTCGAACTCTTCGGGCAAACCGGCGATAATCCGACGGTGGTTAATAACTACGGCGGCACGGCGGCTGATGACGTTGCAGTTTTCCGCGCATCAAACGGAACGTGGTATTACCGCACGGTTGCCAATGGAGCAGTAACATTTGTTCCTTGGGGAGCAGCAGGTGACTTTGCGGCACCGGGCGACTACAACGGCGATGGCACGGCAGATTTTGGTATCCAACGCGCTAACGCCGGAGCCGGAAACTTCTGGATTCGTCTTTCAACCGGCGTAGTTCAACCTGTTGTCAGTTTCGGACTTTCGACTGATTTCGTTATCACGGCAGACTTTGACGGCGATGCGAAAACCGATATTGCTGTCAGTCGAGCAATCGGCGGTTCCATTAACTGGTTCTGGAAACCGTCAGGCGGCGGCGCAGACCAGCAAGTTGCTTTCGGCGCATCAGGAGATATAAGAGCACCGGGCGACTATAACGGCGATGCAAGAGCTGATTTAGCAGTTTTCCGCAACGGTGTCTTCTATGTCTATAGTCCGACGGGCGGCGCAGTCAGCTACTTTACTTTAGGAGCAACCGGAGACCTTGTTCCGGCTGGTTATAATATTCACTAATCAGGTGAATTGATAAAAACCGAAAAGCCCAAGCAATTTATGTTGCTTGGGCTTTTTTTATTCATCGGATTTTTCTTTTTGGTCGAACTCGACCTTACATTTGCCGCGCAGTCAGGTTGAAACGCCGAGCTTCGGCAAAATCACGAGCTGCATCAAAAGCCAAAAACCGAAAAAACCGATAATCCAATAAATTTCGTCCATAAGATTTTCCCTCCGAATAAATTGAGTAGTCGTGCAAAGCTATTTTTGCAGATAATCTAGCCACGGAACACACCGAACACACGGAAAAGGCACTAAAATATTCGTGTTTTTATTCTGTGTCTTTCGTGTTTTCCGTGGATAGTCATAAAAATTATTTTGTTTGAATACTTACGAAACCGCGCAAGCCGTTTCCGAAACTTCCGTTTGAAGTCCGGCGTTTATCCACGCCTCAGTTCCGCCCGTTACATTATAAACTTTGATAAAACCTGCGTTTTCCAACACACTCGCGCCCAAACTCGAACGATAACCGCTTTGACAAATAACGTAAGTCGGCGTTTTCGGGTCTAGTTTTTTTAAGTCTTTTTCTAATTTATCGAGCGGAATATTTGATGTTCGATAAGCGTGTCCGGCTTCGTGTTCGGCAACTCTTCGCACGTCAACAAATTGCAGATATTTTTCCGTCTGCGTCAATTGCGAAACTTCTTCGACCGAAACTTGCTCAACCGTTTTTGTTGCGCCTGCGTAATCTTTCATCAAAATAAAACCTTCAACCGTTTCGTGTCCGACACGCGCCAAACGCATAAACGCTTCGTCAATTTGCGCCGCAGTTTCCGCAACAATCGCAAGCGGTTTGCCAATCGAAATCATCGTTCCAGCCCACGATGCAAATTGTCCGCCGAGTCCGATGTTGATTGCATTTGGAACGTGATTTGCGCCGTATTCCGTATTTTTGCGAACATCAATTATCACGCCGTCAAAGTTTGAAATTTCATCACTTGAAAACTCTTTCGGTTTCGGCAAATCTTCCAAAGAAAGCGAACCTTGCAAATTTTTCGCCGCCGATTTCGGAAAATATGCGGGAACTTCCGGCTGACATTCGGCAACAATTTTAACGAACTCGTCTTTGCTCATCGGTTGCAGTGCATAATTAAATTGCCGCTGATTTCCGAGCGTTGACCAAGTTTCTTTCGACAAAGATTTTCCACACAGCGAACCCGCGCCGTGTGCCGGATAAACTTCCGTTTCGTCCGCCAAAGGCAAGATTTTTTCGTGCAGCGAATCATACAAAAATCCCGCCATTTCTTCCGCCGTAAAACCTTTCGAGCCAATCAAATCAGGTCGCCCGACATCGCCGATAAACAGCGTGTCGCCCGTGAACATTTTCAAAGGTTCGCCGTCTGATTCGGCTAAAATCGTAATTCCTTCGGGCGTGTGTCCCGGCGTTTCGAGAAATTTCAGATTAATTTTTCCGAGCGTCAATTCATCGCCGTCTTTAACTTTATGCGTCGGAAAAGTCGTCTTTGCGCGTTCACCGTAGATGATTTCCGCGCCCGTTTTGTTTGCAAGTTCGATATGCCCCGAAACAAAATCGGCGTGCGAAGGTGTTTCGATAATGTATTTAATTTTTTGATTATTAGCTTCAGCTTCGTCCAAATATTGCTGAACATCACGCTGCGGATCAATAATCGCCGCTTCCGTTTCCGAACCGATATAATAAGATGCGTGTGCCAAACAGCCCAAGTAAAATTGTTTGAATTTCATAAAAATCTTCCCGCCAGATTTGAGTTTATTGCAATTGTTGTCGCATTTCAAAAAAAAAAATCTTTTAGTTAATAAAAGGTTAAGTTTTTGACTCTTCTACATAACTGATAACTGATAGATTTTTGTTTATTCGAACTACTTTGAGTAAGTTATGTTCAAGCATTTTTTTGACTTTTCTTAAATTGTTTGTTAATTTTGATGCGCCCCAAAAATCTAAAAAAGCAGGAG
The DNA here is from genome assembly GCA_031409875.1 of Acidobacteriota bacterium. Classification (GTDB taxonomy): domain Bacteria; phylum Acidobacteriota; class Blastocatellia; order Pyrinomonadales; family Pyrinomonadaceae; genus CALMEH01. The sequence continues at coordinate 3,169 of JANNYB010000128.1, forward strand.
ATTTTCAAGATGTTAAAAGTTGAATTTTCTAATTATTTATCAAAAACAGTTGCCGTTTTTGTGTGTTTGTTTGTGCTGACGACAATCGTTTCGGCGCAAGACAAAGGCAAAATGAAGCCGGAAGAAATCATCGCCAAACATCTCGAATCCATCGGCACCAGCGAAGCGATTGCCGCCGTCAAAACGCGACTTTTTCAAGGTAAATCTCAGGCGCGAAAGATAAATTCCGCGATTGATACGAGCGTCATCGGCAAAGGATATTTAGTTTCATCAGGCGAAAAATTAGTGCTTCAGATGAATTTTGAAACGATGACAGCGGCAGATTATTCGCGTGAACATATCGGCTATGACGGCAAAAATTTTAACATTCCTTTTGTTACCGAATCAAAACGCTCGGCTCTCGGCGATTTCGTCAACAGTTACAAAGAAATCGTCAAACAAGGACTTTTCGGCGGAGTTTTAACGTCAAATTGGGCGTTGCTCGACGCAAAAAAACGCTTCAGCAAATTTGAATACAAAGGCACGGAAAAAATCGGCGAAACGGAAACTCACGTCTTGCGCTGTGTTTTGCGCGACGGTTCGGGGCTGACTATCAAAATGTTTTTCGACACGCAAACCTTCCGCCACGTCCGCACAATTTATTATCAGGAAACCCAACCGCTAACAACCATCACCGAAGAAGGCAGAGTTTCCGGTTTGCGCTACAAATTAATCGAAGATTTCAGCAATTACAAACCGATCAGCGGTCTGACTTTGC
>JANNYB010000129.1:0-30804 GCA_031409875.1 Acidobacteriota bacterium
TCTGTTCAAATATCTCAAATTCTGTGGTATTATCCATCTATAAAAGACCTTCCTTTTTGATTTAGTGTTTTTGTTCAAACTTAGATTGAATCAAATTTGAATGGTCTTTTCAATTTTTCAACGACTTTGCAATAGCCCTAGCTTACGGCGTAAAAATTCTCTGAAAATTGGAATAATCTACGCTTTTCTGTTATCTTGTTCTTAGTGATTTCATTTTTTTCAAACAAAATCGCACAAAAAACAATGTCGGGCTTTTTGGCTTTTTGGCTGACCGGCTTGATTTTTGTGTTTTGTTGCGGAGTTATGGAAACTCCGGCAAGCGTGGAAATTTGTCCGCTTGCGAAAGCCGGAAGCCATTGCGACCGAATGAAAGCGGAAACCGATTTGCCGAAATTTTCGGGCGAATCAGATGGTTTTAGTTTTGATTGTTGCGGTTTTTTGCCACAGCTTTTCGATAAAGTTCGCAAACTCGAAAAGTTTCAAGAAACGGCGGCAATTTCCGACAAATTGAAAATCGAATTACCGCGATTTTCCCTCGCTCAAAACGATTTTCAACCTGCGAAAAATTATTACGCGCCGCTTTTCGCTTCAAACAAAATCTTTATTAAAAACCGCGTCTTCAGAATTTAAAAATAAGCCTTAGTGTGTCTATTTTACGGTCAAATCTGTTCGCAGGTTTGATAAATTTCGAGGCTTTATATTTAAATTTTGAGGTAAATACAATGAAAAAGAAAATTATGCTGGCAATTGCCACGCTTCTCGTTTTTGGTTTGACGATTGTCGCTTTTGCTTACAATTCTACAACCAAAAACAATCACGAAAAGGCAATGGAATGTTGCTGTAAAGGCAAAGATTCCTGCCCGATGAAAAATAAATCGGAAAACGCCACAGCCGAAACAAAAGACTGTTGCGATTCGCCCGATTGTTGCTGCAAAAGTGGCGATTCGTGTCCGATGAAAAATAAAACCGAATCAACCACAAAAACCGTTGATACGAAAAACATAACCGTCGCTGTCGGCGAAGAAAATTGCGACAAACCTTGTTGCAAAAAGAAAAGCTAAAAGTTTTTCTTTCAGCTAAAAACACGAAAAGGCAGACTGAAAATTCAGTCTGCCTTTTTTAATTTTGACGATATAACCAAACACCTTGTTTATTTTCGCCTTCCTTTCTGACAAAAGCGACAACCAATTTATTTTTGGCAAATGCCGCGCTTGGAAGTTGCGCGTTTTTGATTGGGTTATTTTCCGATGTGCCGATAAAAATTTGATTGTCAGCCGTAGAAAAAATCATCTGCGGTTGTTCTGCGTCCGTTTTATTTAAAATTGTCGAAGTTCCCGTAACGGTTGCGGAATTCAGCAATTTACGCGGGCTGAAAGTTTTTGCGCCGTCTTTCGATTCTGAATAATAAAGTCCCGGTTCGCCGGCTTTTCCGGCAGTGAACCATATAATTTTCAGCAATCCCGAACTGTCGGCAGACATTGCCGCGCCGGAAATCGGACAAGCGTTTATTTGCCATTTGTCGTCGCTGACGATTACGGGTCTTTCAAAATTTGCGCCGCCGTTTTCCGAAACCGCAACCGCAATATGCCGAAAATCACCCGGTAAAACCTGCCGCCAACTGACATAAATTTTCCCGTCGGGCGCAGTCGCAATCGAAGTTTTACAGCATGGACAAACTTCATCCGAAAGTTTTTTATTCTCCGAAAAACTCTTTCCGCCGTCATTTGAAACCGCAAAAAAAACTTCGCTGTTCGGCTCGGTTTCTTCCTTAACTTCTTTTTTTGGTTCTTGATTTGAGTTTGAATTGTGATGAATTTTAACTACTTGAAATCCGTTCGGCAGTTGATTTTCGTTTTGATTGAAAGCCGTTTCTTTAGCCTTTAAATTTCGCTCATCGAGCCAAGCCATAAAAACCTGCCCGTCTTTGCCGATTTCGAGCGAGTGCATTCCGTGAGACGCGGGCGCAGTGTCGTCGTTGACTTTGAGCGGCGCGGAAAATGTTTTGCCGCCGTCGCTCGAAACGGAAAGATTCAGCACAGTCGCGCTCGATTTTTCGGCATTCAAAACTTTCGCCGTCCAACCGACAAAAACAGAATTATCGTTTCCGATTTTTATTGTCGGCGCATCTCCAAACCACGCTTTTGCCTTTTCTTTTTCGGGATTTATGCGAACTTTTTCGCCAATCTTTTTGCCATCTGCATCAAATTTTTGAAGAAAAACATCGGCGGATTTATCGGCGTAATGTTCGACATAAACGACATACACATTGCCATTTGAATCAGCCGCAATCGCAGGTTCGGCGGCGTTCGCGTCCGCATCCGAAACTCGAATTTCCGTCTGATTATTTTGCAAATCCGTCGAAATTTCGCGCTTTATTCCGCAAGCCGTAAAAAATAAATTTGCCGATAACAAAGCGGAAAATATTTTCTTTTGAAAATTCATCGTGATTCTTAAAACAAAAGACAGCCCTTTGCAGACTGCCTTTTTCAATCCTGAATGCCCCCGGTAGGATTCGAACCTACAGCCAACAGATTATGCTTACCCGCTACGGCTTTCGCCGCCCGTTTCCGGTTTGTGGTCTGGACTTTCTCTTCTCTTTACGAGTCTGCCGTTAAGTCTCTACGCCTTCCTCAAAATTTTGAGGCTTGGTTCGGGATTGCCATGTGTTTTTCAACATTTAGGTTTCCCCGAATTTGACAGATTCTACTAAAATGCTTTTTAGTAGCAAATTAGCAACCCTTTTGCTTGAAACCATATGGAAAAGAAATGTCTGTCTTGTAATATTTTGCTAACAGGTCGTCAAAGAAAGTTTTGTTCGACGAAATGTAAGCAATCACAAATAAATCACAAACATCAAAACTACGTTGCCCAACAACGCAGAGGTTATGAACGTAAAACCCGACTAATGCAAATGAAAGGCGGTTGTTGTGAAATTTGCGGTTACAACAAAAACTCATCTGCGCTTTGTTTTCACCACTTAGTTCCTTCAACCAAATTTTTTCAAATAGACATTAGGCGATGTTCCAATGCTTCTTGGGACAGATTAGTTAAAGAAGTTAATAAATGCCAATTACTTTGTCTAAACTGTCACGCCGAAACTCATAACCCGACTTTTTCAATTAGGTTTCATGCCGCTTAAGTCTGCTGCTCTAACCATTGAGCTACAGGGGCAAGAACTTAGATAGTTTAGTAAAAAGTTTTATCGGGCGCAAACCAAAAAGTCAGACAGAAAGATTGATTAAAGGTTGAAGGATGAAATATGAATCGGAAATTTCACAATCAAATTGGTTTTATTCATCCTTTAGCCCTCAATTTTTGCGCGGCGATTTCAGAAAGAATCATTATTATCGTAATTTTTTTCGCGCCAGAGAGTTTCGATTTCCGAGCCGAGTTTGTTAAATAATTCCATAAAATTTTATTCTGTTTTATCAAAAATCGGAGGTGGCGGCGGTGCAGACTGCGTGTTTTGTTCGATACGCGCAAGACGCTGTGTCTGTCTTTCGGTAACAATTTTAACAATATAAATCGCTAAAATCGCCGCCGCCGTGTGAAGAATTGCCGCTGTCATAAAAACTATCGAAAAATATTCGGAAAGCATTCCCGTGCGCGGATCAACGAGCATATCGGAAACGCGGAAAATAATGTTTGAAATAATGAAAACCGCCCACCAAAAACCGACTATTTCGGGTGTTCCGGGTGAAATATTGAGATAGCCCGTTTCATCATCAAAATTCGGATTGCTTTCGTTGTAAAGTTCCCGAACAACCTGAAACGGCTTTACCAGATTCGCAAACGGGATAAACCACCAGCCAACTGACCAACCCGGCGAAAACTCCAAATTGCGTGCTTTCAAAGCTGATAAATTACCGAAAGCGCGGTATTCCCAAATTAAAAACAAGATCACTGTCGCTAACCGAATCGGAACTTCAAAAGCCGATGCCAAGCCGATAATGCCGAGTCCGAAAGGAACTGTCGCGCCGTTTCCAAGATGCATTGTGCTGTCAGGCGACACAATCATATAAAAACTCATCAAGGCATACAAAGCCGAGATTAAACCGATGCCGCCAAGTCCTGCCATAACCACATAAGCCAAAACTTTAATCGGACTGTAAAATTTGTTTCTAAAGGTGTTTGCCATCTGTTTTTACTTTTTACTGATAAGATTTTCAACTTCCGCGTAATAAAAATTTCATAATTACACAATGTAAGATTTATTTTATCGCGCTAATCTGTTATATTTTGCCCTAATCTTTTCAAATTTCAAAAATCAATTAAGGGGAAATAATTTTAATGAGTGCAAATGCAGCAACTTTTAATCAAGCCGTAGTCGGCAACAAACATCCGAAAGGACTTTTTGTGCTTTTCGCAACGGAAATGTGGGAGCGTTTCAGTTTTTACTCGATGCTCGCGCTTTTCACGCTTTACTTGCGCGATCCGAATGAAGGTTTCGGCTGGACGGCGGCGCAGGCGACAACGCTTTACGCCAATTATCTGATGTTCGTCTATGCCAGTCCGCTCATCGGCGGGTTTATCGCTGATAAGTTCACCGGCTATCGCAAAGCCGTGATTATTGGCGGATTTTTCTTTATGGCAGGACACGGATTGCTTTCGATTCCGGCAATGTGGGCAGTTTATGCCGCCCTAACCTGTTTAGTTATCGGAAACGGATTTTTCAAACCGAATGTTTCGACAATGGTTGGAAACCTTTATCCCGAAGGCAGTCATTTGAAAGACCGCGCCTATAACATTTTTTATATGGGCATCAATATCGGAGCCTTTATCGCGCCGATTGTGATGGAAATCGTCAAGTCAAAATTCGGTTTTCACGCAGCCTTTGCGGTTGCTGCTTTCGGAATGATTATTTCAGTCGGGATTTTGTGGTTTTTCAAAGATTTGGTCGAAAACCGTAGCAAAGATGCGCTGGTCGTCGGCGATCATGTAATTGAAAATATTGGTGCGAATGTCGCTGACGAAGGCGGACACAAAGCGGCAAATGCGGCTCGTCAAAATTTGATGAACACTGTGCCGGATTGGAAAAGAATTATGGCGTTGATTGTCATTTTCGCTATTGTCATCGTCTTTTGGATGGTTTTTCACCAAAACGGTTCGACGCTGACATATTGGGCGGACGACAACACCGATTGGAATGTTTCCGGCACGATTTCCAACTCGATTAACGCTTTTTGGGTGGTTGCGCTGACGTTTCCGCTGATTTGGTTTTGGGGATTTTTGGACAAACGCGGCAAAGAGCCTTCGACTCCAACTAAAATGGCATTTGGGATGACACTAACCGGACTTTCGTTTTTGGTTTTGTGGTATGGCGCAACTCTCGGCGAAAGCAAAACTCCGATGGCGCAAGAACTTTCAAGCGGCACGTTTCGCATCAACGAGCGCGTTATCACTAATCTCGGTGAAAAAGGTGTTCCGAAAGACGTTTTGGACAAAATCGTTGCCGCCAAAGATGCTGACAACAAAAATGTGATTTACGGCGTGAAATTTGCGCCGAAGACAGACGAAGCAACTAAACAAACCATTTCCGGCGAACAGCAATTGATGGACGCACTTAACAAAGTCGCGCCCGGACAAGTCGAACCACATAAAGCCGCATTTTTACAAGGCTCATTTTTATTTAGAGTTTCGGCGTTTTGGCTAATTTTCGCGTATGCGATTGTAACGCTCGGCGAACTGATGCTCTCGCCGATGGGGTTGTCGCTCGTCTCAAAAGTCGCGCCAATCAGCAAACGCGGATTATTGATGGGCGGCTGGTTTGTTGCCACGGCAATCGGCAATAAGCTCACGCAAATCGGCATTTTCTGGGACATTTGGTTGCAATCGAGTTTCTTCCTCGTGCTTGCACTGATGGCTCTGTTTATGGCGGTCGTGCTTTTCTTACTGCTCAAACCGCTCAAAAAAGCGATGCCGGGCGTTTAAGAAAGTAAAAAGGTAAAAGTAAAAAGGCAAAAGTCGGAATTCCCGAAACTTTTGCCTTTTTACTTTTGTTACTTTTGCCTTTTTTACGACGGCTGAGTTTTTGCTTTCTCGCGCAAATCGGCGATTACTTTTTTCATCTTTTTTTCTTCTTCTTCGCTGAGTTTAATGGCTTTCATATAGAGTTCGAGTTCGTCCGCCGCTTCTTTGTATTTTTTCAAATCGTTGGAATAAAGCTGGGCGAGTTCCATATGAATATCGGGATTTTTTGAAGTCGAGAGTTTTTTGGCTTGAAGCAGATGTTTTTCGGCATCGGGAAAACTTCCCATAGCGCGTTCTATTTTGCCGAGAAGCCAAAAAATTTGCGGCGAAGCCGGAGCTAAAAGTGCCGCTCTGTTGACCGAAGCAAGCGCGGCTTTGTTGTAATCTTTGCCTAATTTACTCAGCGCAAGTCCGAGATAATAATAGGAAACCCCGCTTTTTTGATTAACCTGCGTGGCTTTAAGAAATACGGGAACGGCATCTTGATATTGCTTTTTGGTGATAAGTTCGACACCGAGCCGATAAAGCGCGGCGTAATAATCGGGAAACGCTTTAACGGCATTGTATAATCCGGCAACACCTTCGTCCGTGCGTTTTTCGGAAAGTTCTTTTACCGCTTTGTCATAAATATCTTGCGCCGCTTTCGGAACTTCCTGTGCAAAAACGACGCTTAATTCGGAGTCTCTCAGCCCACCTTTTTTCGGCACAAGATAAAAATCTTGCACAAAATAACCTGCGCCCTCGCCGCCTCTGATATTTTGCGTATTTATTTCAAGCGGAATTTCCTTATCTTCTAAATCGTAGCGAAAGGCATATGCCTTAATGGTATATCTTCCATTAGGTAAACCATTAAAAATATATGTTCCCGCACCGTCTGTTTTAATACGACCTTTTGTCCGGTAAAAATCATCGAGTAATTCAACATCTATGTCCGGTAATCTGTTGCTCTGTTTATCAAAAATCGTTCCTTGAATCGTGCTGTTGCCGCCACCGGAAGAAATCTGCGCCCGCGCCTCCGCCGCGAAAAATAATATTGCGAAAAGAAAAGAAAAACCTAAAATCATCGAAAAACTGAATGATTTTCTCATTTTATTCATACAACCTCCTAAAACTTCTAAAGATATTTTGTTTGAGAATCCGAATTATAGCACCGAAAAAACTTTTATGGTAGTAATTTGTTTTCGACTTGCGAATTTTTTTGCAACAAGTGAAAATTAAATCACTAATGTCGGAAAAAATTTACCGCGATTCGGTTCACAATATTATTCGTCTGAAAACCGATTCGGACGAAGGAAAACTTCTCGTTCGCTTGATTGACACGGCGGAATTTCAGCGTCTGCGCCGAATCAGACAACTCGGTTTGGCGCATTTTGCGTATCAAGCAGCGGAACATTCGCGCTTTACGCACAGTTTGGGCGCATTGCATTTGGCGACTCGAATTCTTGCAAAACTCGAATTAAATTACAAAATTACGGACGAAGAAAAAACTGCCGTGCGATGTGCCGCGCTTTTGCACGACATCGGACACGGCGCGTTTTCGCACGTTATCGAAACCGTTTTAAACTTTCATCACGAAGAATTTACGATTGAAGCCGTGTTGAGCGACGAAACCGAAGTCGGACAAGTTTTGAAAGATTTTTCCGCCGATTTGCCCAAATCGGTTGCCTCGATTATTCGCGGCAATTTTCGTCCGTCCGCGCTTGCCGGACTCGTTTCTTCGCAATTAGACGTTGATAGAATGGATTATCTTTTGCGCGATAGTTTGATGACCGGCGCAAAATATGGCATCTACGATCTTGAATGGATTATCAAATCAATCGAAATTGATGAGGAAAACGATAGATTATATGTTTCGGCACGCGGAATTTATGCCGTCGAAGATTACTTGCAAGCCAGATATTATATGTTCCGGCAAGTTTATTTTCATCGAACTTTACGGGCGGCGGAAACCGTTTTGCGGTCGCTGATTAAACGTGCTTTAGATTTATTTCAAGACGGCAAAGAGGTTTGGTTTGCAAGCGGAACGCCTTTTGAAAAAATCTTAAAAAACGAAAAACTATCGCTTAAAGAACATCTCGAATTAGACGATTCGGACGTAATGTTTCATATCAAACAATGGCAAAACTCGGACGACGCGATTTTGTCGGATTTAGCAAAACGCTTTCTAAATCGCCGACTTTTCAAGATTTTCGATCTCGATATGCCCGAAGCCGAGCGCGAAAAGTTTCTCGAAAAAGCGCGTGATTTGGTTGAGAAATCAGGATTTGACCCGAAATATTATTTCACAGAAGACCGCGCCGGCGATGTTCCATATTATTTTTACGACAGTCAACGAAGCGAACCGAAAAATCTGATCTACGTCCAAGACGGTTTTTCGCGCCCGCAAATCCGCGAAATTTCCGAAGTCAGCGCGGCAGTTCGCGGTTTGCAAAAAGGTTATCAGATTCATCGAGTTTGTTTTCCGTCGGAATTAAAAGATGAAATTGCGAAACTGTATCATAAATAAGAAAGCGAGAAAGCGAGAAAGCAAGATTTTTGATTCGCGCAAAATCTCGCTTTCTCACTTTCTCGCTTTCTCCCCTTCTTGCCAGCGTCTTTGCGTTGATAATTTCTTTCCCGATTTTAGCGCAAAAAATCGCCATTATCGCGCCCGACAAAACTGCTCAAAGCCAAGAATTTGCTGAAAAATTAGCAGAATCTTTGTCGAAAAGATATAAAATTATTGATTCGTCTTTGAGCGATACGGCTTTTCGTTCGGCAAATTTTGAAACGCCTTTTAATTTGACGACCGAAGAATCGAAAACCGTTTCGACGGCGATTGGTTGTAATTATTTTTTGCTCGTCAAAACCGAAAATCAACGCCGCGCATCGCTCGTAAAAGACGATTATTTTGAATCAACGGCGGCGATTTTTGTAGTAAGTTCGCGGACGGGAAGACTCGTTTTTTGGAAACTCGAACGCGCCGAAGAAAAAACGCCAAACGAGGCAGACAAAACACTTTTTGCTTCGACAGATAAACTTTCGGCAGAAATGTCGAAGATTGTAAATGAAGTCGGAAAAGATGAAATTGCCGAAAAACCGACACCGAATATTATCGAATTACCGGACGAAAATTCTGCGGAAGCCAAAGGTTTGCGCCCGCCACTTCCCTTTCGCCGAATTAAACCGGAATATACCGAAACGGCAAATCTTTACGACATTACAGCAACCGTTGACATCGAAATCGAAGTCAGCGAAACGGGAGCAATTTTGAAAACCGAAATAGTTCGTTGGGCTGGCTACGGTTTAGATGAATCGGTTGTCCGGGCAATCCGCAAAATGCAATGGCGACCGGCAGATCGCAACGGAAAAACCTTGCCGATGCGCGTTTTGTTGCGCTATAATTTTAAGAAAGTTGAAAAAGAAGATTAGTTGAAGAAATATTTATCCACAGAGCAACTGTGATAAAAGTCAAGCCGAAACTTGAGTAACTTTGGGATTCCAAGCAGAATTATTTTTGACCATTGAATTTAGAAAAGTCATCAATTTTCTGGCACAGGCAATTAAAGCTACTTTTTTCAGTTTTCCTTTTTCTAACAGATGTTCATAAAATTTAGTAATCACCGGATTACAGCGGGCGGCGGAGAGCGTTGCCATATAGAGAATTTTTCGAATGCAATTTCTGCCGCCGCGACAGAATCTTTTGCCTTTGTATTTGCCACTCTCCGAAGGGAACGGAGCGACTCCGACCAAAGCACTGATTTCATTGTTGGAGAGTGTTCCCAACTCCGGCAGTTTGCTCAACAGAGTTGAACTCAAGACTTTCCCGACTCCGGGAACGCTTTGCATAATTTGATCTTTCTCAGCTAAATCGGCTTGAGTTTTAATCTGCTCTTGAATTTGATTTGCCACAGACTGAATTTGCTTTTCAAGAAAATCAAGATGTTTTTGGATGTCTTGTTTCATCAAGGCGGGAGCAGTTTCCAATCGATTTTGTTCAGCTACTTTGATTTCGAGCAGTTGAGAGCGTCTGGTGGTGAGAGTTTGTAAATCAGCTAAATGTTGTGGTTGTGCAACTTGTGGCGGAATGTTAGCCGTTCTCCCATAATACGCAATGACTTGAGCATCAATTTCATCGGTTTTAGCAATCAAGCCTAAACCAAGTGCAAATTGACGCACTCGTTTCGGAAAAACGACGGCGACAGGTAATTCAAATTTCTGGAAAACGGAAACGGCTAAGTTCTCGTAGCCACCCGTGGCTTCGAGAACAATCAAAGTCGGTTGGAGTTTTTTGAACTCTTTCGCCAATTGGCGTAAATCTTTCGCTTGATTCAAACATTCACTTGAGTGATTGGCGGAATCAATAAAAACTGCCAAAGTATCTTTGGCGACATCAATCCCGATGAAAGTTCGGGTATCGGAAATTTGTTGAAATTTGTTCATTGTTATAAAGTAAAAAAAGTCTAAGCTCGACTCGGTTCTCTAACTTGCAGTAATACGGAATCGAAAGTTCCTGTCAACTGTTCGAGATTTTGAGTCGGCGTGTAAGGAGAATGACGCTTTCGCTCTGTGACGGTTTCCAAAGAACCAATAAACAGCCAAACTGTCATTCTCCACTAAGTCCAATTTACTACATTTTGAACTCATTTCTTAACATACAATGAACACAGATGAACACAGATAAAATCAGGATTTAATATCTGTGTTTATCTGTGTTCATCTGTGGATAATTAAAAAACCTTACTTTTTATTCACCAACCAAGCCCAAATAAATTTATGAAATTTGTATATTTAATAGTGTGTATTTGGATTTTAATGATTTCGGCTTTCGCACAAGGCGAGGTTTTGACGAACGCGCAGATTGTCGAGATGTCGAAAATCGGACTCGAAAAGCAGATAATTTTGAAAAAAATTGCCGACACGCCGAACAATTTCGACGTTTCGGCAAACGCTTTAATCGAACTGAAAAAAGCCGGAATTGATAACGAAATCATCGCTTTAATGCTGGAAAAATCAAAGAAATCCGAAACGCTGAACGCCGTTACGAACAACGCGCAAGGTTTTTCGGACAGTGTGCCGTTTGAAAACGAAAAATCGGAAAATGAGGCTTCACCGAAACAATCGCTTTTGTCGGCAAAGACGGTTGCGATTGAAAAATCTTCGATAAATCCGGCGCGGCAATCGCTCGAAAAAGCTCTGATGAAGCGCAAAGAATGGCAGAAATACGGCTTAAATCTTGTCCGTTACAAAGAATCTGCCGATTTATATATCGAAATCGGGCGCGTGCCGTTTTCGTGGATTACGCACCGTTACGTTTTTCGGATTTACGACCGCCGCAACGGAATCGTCATCACTGCCGGAGAAACAACTTCATGGGGCAGTTTACCGGAAAATCTGGCGCGTGAAATTACACAAAAAATGGATGTCGTCAGCGGAAAATAAATCTATGAAAAAAATATTCTTCTTAATTTTGATACTTTCGCAAATCGTTTCTGCCCAAAATACGCCGAACAGATATGAAGTGGAAATGTTGAAAAATCCGAACAAAGGCGGCAAAGACACACGCGAAGTTAATGCCGTAATTATTTTTGAAAAAGACGTTTTGAAAATTGCTTCGCGCCGTAAAAATCAGGTTTTCAAAGAATTTAAATACACCGAAATCAAATATGTCGAACATTCTTATTCCAAAACGCCTTTTATGACAGCGGCAACTAAAGCGGTAATTTGGACTTTGCTCACGGGCTTTCCGTTATTCTATTCGGAAAACGAAAAACATTGGTTGACGATTGCAACGGAAACCGATTTTGCGGTGCTGAAAATTGAAAACGACAATTATCGTCTTTTGAAAAATGAATTTTTGATTAGAGATTTTGATTTAGTGAACATTGATGAGAATAAATAGCATTTAATTTCTGCGCTTGTGAAATTGAATGAGCAAAGCTAGAATTGCTTATTCAAATCTTTCCCCTGAGTTGAAAAGTTCCAAATTAAAAAAGATAGGAGAAATTAATGAAATTCACATCAATATTTTTGTGTTTGGCGATATTCGTAACTTCGGTAAATTTTTCGTTCGCACAAACAACAACCCAAAGTTTCAAGGTAGCTTCGATGGTCAGCGACGGGAAGAAAACCAAAGAAATGGACTCAACGCTGACTTTTTCGGAAAATTCGTTTAAGTCTGTGTCAAAAAAAACCGGTTCGGTAATTAAAGAATTTAATTTCGCAGATATTGTGGAAGCAGATTATTCTTATTCTAAAAAACCGCTTTTATCAACCGGCGGCGCGGTGGCAATGGCAATTTTAACAGGATTATTGGTTCTGCCGTTTCTGTTCGTCAAGAAAAAACAGCGTTGGTTATCGGTCAGGACTACCGATGATTACCTCGTGATGAAGCTCGATAAAGAAAATTATATGCAGATTCTCAATGAATTCAAGATTCGGAAAATCGAAGTCAAAACCATCAACGAAGAAGATTCAAAGAAAAAAGATAAAGACGATAAATAATTTTGAAATTTTAGTTTTCTAAAAAAGCATCGGTTTCGGCTGATGCTTTTTTAATTTAGGCTAAAAGATTTTGCCGTTCGGTTTCTTCAAAATTACATTTCACGCAAAAACGATGTTGTTTTCGCTCACGTCGCGTGTAGTCTGCGCTCGCAGGCAATCTTTCGACGATGAATTTTTCTTCAAAATTGAGTTCGTCCCAAGTTTTCATCTTCGCCGCGCCGCAGTTTGGGCAAATATTTTCGTTCGATAAACTTTCCATTGTCTTTTTGCGTTTAAGCATCTGGAAATAGATTTTAACGCAAAGGCGCAAAGTGGCAAAGGCGCAAAGAATTTTATAATTTACCTTTGCGTCTTCGCGTCTTTGCGTCTTTGCGTTAAAATAAATCTCATAAACCGATGAAACCGAAAAATATTTTGTTCGCCGTCATTTTTTGTTTGCTTTTTATTCAAATCGTCTTTCCGCAAAACGAGCCGCGTTTTGATTTTTATACACGCGGCGCGTATCGTGCGGAAGTTCCGACTCCGCAGAAAGTTTTGCGTTTTGATGTCGGCGATTTTCATACGACTTACGCGCAGATGGAGAAATATCTCGAAGAAATCCAACGCACTGCGCCCGACCGAGTTCGAGTTTTCGACATCGGTTTGACGAATGAATTTCGGATGCAGCATCTCGTTGCAATTTCTTCGCCGGAAAACATTCAAAATCTTGACCGAATCAAAGCCAACAACGCGAAATTATTTAATCCGCAGACGACTTCAACAGCAGAAGCAACGCGAATCGCGCAACAAAATCCGGCGATTGCTTGGATGGCTTACACGATTCACGGCAACGAATCGGCTTCGTTTGAAGCGATGATGCAGGTAATTTATCAACTTTCCGCATCGAACGAACCGCGAACTTTGAATGTTTTGAACAATACCGTAACACTCATTTTAACAGGCGAAAATCCTGACGGACACGAGCGTTTTGTAACTTGGTATAACTCGGTGGCGACCGGAAATCCTGATCGTTTTGCCATCGAACACCGCGAACCTTGGTCAATTTGGGGCAGATTTAATCATTACAGATTCGATTTGAACCGCGATAATATTGCCGCAACACAGCGCGAAACTCAAAATATGCAACGCGCATTTTTCGAGTGGAATCCGCAAGTTTTTGTTGACCATCACGGGCAACCTTCGCAATATTTTTTCCCGCCCGCCGCGCTTCCGATAAATCCGAATTTGCCGCAACCGACAACTAATAAATGGATGGACATTTTCGGCAGAGCAAACGCTAAAGCCTTTGATGATAACAAATGGGATTATTATGTCCGCGACATTTTTGATTTGTTTTATCCGGGTTATTGGGATTCTTATCCATCGCTAAACGGCGCAATCGGGATGACTTACGAAACCGACGGCGGCGGTTTCAAAGGTTTAAATTGGACACGCGACGACGGCACGATTGTAACGCTTCGTTCGGCGATTGCGAAACATTATGTTGCTTCGATGACGACGCTCGAAACGCTTGCCGACAATAAAAACTCGCGCATTCAAGATTTTTACGATTTTCGCCGTTCGGCAATCGAATCGCGCAACGACAAACTTCAACGAATTATAATTTCGCCCGACAAAGACAGAGTGAAAACGGCGGAAATGCTTGAAATTCTGCAACGTGCCAAGATTGAAATTAAAGTCGCAACGCAATCATTTTCGTCAAATTCGGCACATTCTTATATGGAAAAAGATGCGCCGAAAATATCTAAAACTTTTCCTGCCGGAACTTTTCTCATAGATTTGAATCAATCGCAAAAACGCTTAATCAAAGCCTTGCTCGAACAAGACACGCCGCAAGACGACGCTTTTGTTAAGGAAAATCTCGCAAAATTCAAACGCAACGAAATGCGCGGTGCAAGCCAACCGAAAGAAGATTACGGATTTTACGACATCACGGCTTGGAGTTTGCCGCTGGCTTTCGGCATTGACGCTTTTTGGACGGAAGATGCGTCCAATGTAAATTCCGACCTCGTTTCTGACGAATTTATTAAAAATCAAAAACGCGGAAACGTATCGGGACGCGCCGCGATTGCTTACGTTATTCCTTACGAATCGGACGGCGCGGGCGCAATGGCGATTCGTTTATTGAAAGAAGGTTTTCGCGTTGCCGTGGCGACAAAACCGTTGAACGCGGGCGGCAAAAATTACAATCGCGGAACTTTTGTGATTAGAATTTCGCGCAACGACAATTCGATTCACGAAGCCATAAATCGTTTATCGAATGAACTTGGCGCAAATGTCGTCGCCATCAATTCGGGTTATACAGAAGAAGGTGATACGAATGTCGGAAGCGAAAATGTCGTTTCTCTGCAAACTCCACGCATTGCGATTGTTGCTGATGAAGGCGTTGACCAAACATCTTTCGGTTCGATTTGGTGGACGTTAAATCGTTACGGAATTGATTCGACGGCGATGACAATTTCGTCAATTCGCAACGGCGCACTCAAAAATTACAACATTTTGATTATGCCCAACGGTTCAGCCGGAAGATATTCAAACGATTTGGGCAAAGGCGGAATCGAAACGCTGAAAAATTGGATTGCCGGCGGCGGAACTTTAATCACGGTTCGTGGCGCGTCGGTTTTTGCGGCGTTGAAAGATGTCGGATTAACTTCGTCAAAACTCGTCGGCAGCGCGGCGGACGAAGAGCGCGACAAACCGACGACGGACGACAAACGCGAAGAAACCGAAACTGCGCCTTCGCCAACGCCCACGCCGAAAGTTACGAAATCGCCGAATAACGAAACGCCGATTCAGCCGCTAACCGACAAACAAGACTGGCAAGCCGAAACTCTGCCGTCAATCGTTTCGCCGTCGTCAAATTTCGGCAAAGTTCCAGAAGGCGTTCCCGGCGCGATTATGCGGGCAACGGTTGATCGAACCGTTTATTTGAATTACGGCATAAATTCCGATGAAATGCCTGTTTTATTAGCTTCCGGCTTATTTTTCCGCATCTCGAAAGAAGGTTCAAACGCGCTAATCTTCGACCAAAAACCGAAAAAACCGTTGACAATTTCCGGCTTCGTTTGGGAAAACAACACCGAAAGATTATTAAAAGGCACAGCCTACATAATTGACGAACCAACCGGCGCAGGACACACAATTTTATTCGCCGAAGAACCATTTTTCAGAGGAATTTTCCGTTCAACTACGCGGCAATTTTTTAATTCGATATTGTTTAACGGGACATTTTAATTGGAGCGCGGGCATCTTGCCCGCCGCGCGTTTGAGGCTTTGCGAGAACAGGCGCGAACGCCGCACCTTAAATAAACTTGAATTAAACTGCGGCGTTGCCGTTCTTGCTTCGCTCGAACGGTGCGGGCAAGATGCCCGCGCTCCAATTATCGCGCTCCAATTAAATTTTATTATGGAAACTAAAAAACCGAGAGGCTGGCATTCGCGCGGATACTTACCGCATTTTGACGGCGGCGAAAATTTGCAGTTTATCACTATTCATCTTGGTGATGCCGTGCCGCAAAAGGTGATTGATGGTTGGAAATTGGAATTAGAACGCGAGGAAAAAGAGGAAGCCAAAAAGATTTTATTTTGGCGCATCGAAAAATACGTTGACCAAGGTTTCGGCGCGTGTTATTTGAAGCGTGAAGAAATTGCTGAACTCGTGCAGAATTCTCTGTTTCATTTCGATAAAGAACGCTACAAACTCGTTTCGTGGGCAGTAATGCCAAATCACGTCCATCTTTTGCTTCGCCCGGCGGAAAACATCGAACTCGAAGACATTATGCACTCGATAAAATCTTACACCGCGCTCAAAGCTAACCGATTATTAAACCGCGAGGGCAAATTTTGGCAAGAAGAATATTTTGACCGTTACATTCGCAATCACGAACATTTTGAAAAAACAATCAATTACATCGAACTAAATCCCGTCAAAGCAAAACTTTGCGAAAAATCTTCAGATTGGAAATTTTCAAGCGCATATTTCAGAAAAACGTAAAAGTCTGAGCGCGGGCATCTCTGCCCGCCCGTTCGCGCGAAGCGTCGAACAGCAACGCCCGTGATGAATTCAACTTTCGAGTAATCAAACTTTTTCGCGCCTGTTCTCGCAAAGCCTCGAACGCGCGGCAGGCAAGATGCCCGCGCTCCAATTTTTGCGGCATTTGCTTTTTATAGTTCATCATCGAATTGCTTTTATTCTTTACACAAAATCATTTGTCATTTGTTTTTTTATGCGTAAATGTAGAGAATTGTCTTAGCAACGAACAATTAACGACGAACGACTGAGAAATTTATGTTCACAATACGCGCAAATTATAGCGATACGGTTGAAGTTAAAACAAGCATCGAAGCGGCGCGGGAGTTTTTTTCGGATATACGGAATTTTATCGAATTGATGCCCGGAATCGAGAGCATTCACACCGACGGCAAAGGCGTTACGCATTGGAAAATTTACGCCGAAGTGCCGTTTGTCGGAACTTTTTCGGAGAAATTCCCTGTTCAGCTTGTCGAAAATTCCGTCGAACGAATCGAATGGTCGCCCGTTGCCGGTGAAACTAAAAATTTACTGCGTTATGCGGCGGAATTTCTCGAAAAAAACGCGAATTCAACGATGGTGCATTTTTCGCAAATCGTCGAAATGCGACGGAATTCTGCCAGAGAACTACATCTGCTCGCCGGAGTTGCGGGCGAACAAATCATCAGCCGCGAAATGAGCCGTCGCATCGGCGAAATGATTAAAATTTTTGTCAACAAAGCTAAAATAAAATTGGAGAAATAATCAGATGAAAAAATTAAGTCTTATAATTATTGCAATATTCGTATTAAATATCGGCATTTTCGCGCAATTAAATTTGCCGCGTGAATCGCAACGTCAAGAAATCGCGCAAACCGTCGGCGATGCGAAGATTTCGATTGTTTATCATCGTCCGAACTCGAAAGGGCGCAAGATTTGGGGTTGCACATCAACCGATGTTATTCCCAAAGGCGGCGTAACTTATCCGTGTCTCGTGCCTTACGGTCAGGTTTGGCGCACGGGCGCGAACGAAAATACGATTATCGAATTTACCCGCGATATGATGATTAACGGTCAATCTTTGCCTGCCGGAAAAT
Organism: Acidobacteriota bacterium; assembly: GCA_031409875.1. Taxonomy (GTDB): domain Bacteria; phylum Acidobacteriota; class Blastocatellia; order Pyrinomonadales; family Pyrinomonadaceae; genus CALMEH01. The sequence continues at coordinate 17,560 of JANNYB010000129.1, forward strand.
ACGGTTTTCACGCAATTCCCAATAAAAACGAATGGATTTTAATTTTCAGTAAAGACAATGACGATTGGGGCAGTTTTACTTACGATGCGGCGAAAGACGCTCTGCGCGTTAAGGTTAAGCCGATGAAAGCTGTTAATCAAGAAACTTTGTCCTACGAATTTCAAAATATGTCGGCAACCACCGGACAAATCGTGCTTCGTTGGGAAAAAATCGCCGTGCCTTTCTCGTTCGATGTCGGCGATGTTACCGGAAGAATGTTGACGATGATTCGTGAAGCGATTAAAAACCGTAAAGCAGACGATTTTCGTCCGCTCAATCAAGGTGCAAACTTTGTTTTTTCACAAAAATTAAAAGCCAATTACGATGAAGCAATCGGCTGGCTCGACGAATCAATCAAAGCACGCGAAACTTTCGGAAATCTGCAAACAAAGGCGCGAATCTTAGCCGAAATGGGCAAATATCAAGAAGCAATAACCACCGGCGATAAAGCCGTTACCGTCGGCAAAGCCGCGACTCCGCCTGCCAATACCACCGCTTTTGAAGAAGTTCTAACAGGATGGAAAGCGAAAAAGTAAAAAGGCAAAAGTAAAAAAATAATGTCTTTTTTGAAAAAAAATTTGCTCTCGGCTTGATTTTTCTCAATGGAAACTTGACGAGAGTAAATTTTTTCGTCATAATCCTTATTGAAATTGATTTTCAATTTCTGTTCAAACTTAAGATATGAAAACGAATCGTGCAGTAAAATTTTTACCGATTTTTTCGGACGAAAAAAAAGTCGAAGTCGCCTTAAAAGACGACCAAGCCGTTATAAAACTTTCAACTTGGGTTGAGGATTTAGGTTGGTGCGGACAAAAAACGATGTCGTTAGACGCAGAAATGCTTGACGAACTGCATCGCGTTCTGTCGGCGGCGCGTTTGAAATTGAAACGTGAGCAAGTTGAAAATCAAGAAGAAATTGTTTCAAGTAACATTTTAGAGTTTCCGAGTTTTTCATAGTTTTCTCTCTTTCTCTAATACGAAAAGGCAAGCAAAGTTTTCGACTTCGCTTGCCTTTTAAGTTTTTGCAGTAAGAGAAACCGCTTTGCTTCGCTCGCGGTTTGCCGCCTGAAGGCGGGACTCAAAACTTTTTTTAGCTGACTTCTCTTAAAATAATTCTTTCCGAATTGATGCGCGATTTGCGTTCGTTGGTTAATTTTTCGAATTCTTCAATGTGCATTTGCTCATCGGAAATTCGTTCTTCGAGCCAAAATTTTTGCGGCAAATCGTTATTATCGCACGAAGCCCAAGCCGCCATATATGCCGCCATCGCTTCACGTTCGAGTTCCAAATCTTGTTTGAGCATTTCCGAAAGTTCGGTTGATTGACGAATCATCGCCGGTTCAACCGTCGGAACGCCGCCGAGCGCAACGATTTTATCGCCCAAAGATTCAGCGTGGTCTTGCGCTTCGCCGGCATTGCCGCGAAAAAAACCTTTGAAAATTTCGCGGTCAGTTCCCGTAACCAAATAGCTGTGTTGCGAATATTGAATCACGCCTGCAAGTTCGTAACTCAAAGCGTTGTTTAGATTTTCGACTAATTCTGCTCTTCCCATTTTATTCACCTTCAAAGCGAAAAGTTTCGCTAAATAAAGAGTATAAAATCTAACTGTCAAAGTCAAGCTAAACTATTGATTTATAACAAGTTAGAATTGACTTTCAATTTCATTTAGCGAATCGAAATCAGAGGTTCATCTTTCGCAAAATTTCTTGAAACCGCGGTTCGGGTTGAATTGCTTTTAATCTCGGATCAACTTTGAGCCTGAGCAAACGGGAATCCCGCGTTTGGAAAGATTCGTTCAAAACTTTGAGGGCGATTTCCGTTTCTCCGAGATTGGCGTGAATCAAAATTCGCCCATACATCGAGTAACCCTTTGCCTGATCTTCTTCCAATACTTTCAAAATCTCGCGGGCTTTTTCGGTTTGATTTGTAACGGCGTAGCAAAAACCTAAAACCGCGTTCATTCTGAAGTTTTTATTTCCTTTCTTTTTTTCTTCCGCGTCGGTTTCTTCCAAAAGCGAAATTGCTTCAGGGCATCTTCCGCAATACGATAATTGCTCGCTTTGAACTACATTTCTTTGAACCGAAACTATTTGATATTGAGCCATTCGCGGAAGCATCTCGGCAACTTCCCGACAATCGCCGCGCCGCGCATACATTGTCGTTAAATTGTCCAAAGCAGTCGGCAAGGTCGGCTCGATTTCCGCGGCTTTTTTCGCGTATTCCAAGGCTTCGACCGATTTTCCCTGAATGCTGTAATTGGTTGAAAGCCAAATATAGGCATTGGTTAAGTTCGGTCTGAGTTCGATGGCTTTTTTAAATGATTTTTCGGCTTCCGCGTAATTCCAATCATATCTTTGCTGAATCCAACCGAGCGCGGTGTAGGCTTCTGCCAAATTCGGGTCAATTTCCAATGCTTTTAGTGCAAGTTTGCGTCCTTCGGCATAACCTTCATCGAGATTTTTGAAGGTATTGCCGCTGTCATCCGTTTGCAGATTGACCACATCGGCAAGTCCGGCGACAGCGGCGGCAAAATTCGGGTCGAGTTCGATTGCCCTTTCAAAATAAGGTTTTGCTTTATTCAACGATTCGCCGTAGCTGATTCCGCGTTGATTGAAAAAGTATTTTCCCTGCAAATAATTTTCGTAGGCTTCCGGGTTTTCAGTCGGGTTTTTCGCCAAAATTGCCTGTTGCTCGAATGAGTTTTGCCGATTGAGTTGCGTGACGAACGCTTTTGAAATTGTGTCTTGCAAGCTCAGGATTTTGTTTGTTTCGCCGTCAAATTGTCCCGACCAAATTTGTGTGCCGTCTTTCACCGCAAGCAACTGGAAAGTAATCCGCAAGCGGTCGCCTTCCGCCTGCATTCGTCCTTCGAGAATTGCATCAACATCCAATTTCCTGCCGATGTCGAGCGGGTTTTCGCTAGTTTCGGCAAAGGATAAAACCGAACTCGTCGGGCGCACGGAAATTTGCCGCAAAGAACCGAGATTGGTAATCAGCGCATCGGTAATTCGCAAACGCAGTTCCCTATCGTTTCCGGCAACGTCCGAAAATGATTTAACCGGCAAAACGGCGATTGATTTGATGGGTTGCACCGGTTTCGGGTTTTGTCTGTAAAGATGAAATCCGAAGACGACGGCTAAAATCAACGCGCCAGCCGCCAGCAGTATTCGCAGACGATTCGGTTTCGATGGCAGAACGAGCGGCGGTTCTTTGGAATTCTCGATTTCCTCAATTAGAGTGCGCGAAACGGAATGTTTCTCAATTATCAATTCGCCGCCTTCGTCAATTTCGCCCGCAAAACGATAGCCGCGCCGCGCAACATTTTCGATTAAATTTTCTTCCGCGCCAAGTTCTTTGAGCGTTTTTCTGAGCAGATAAATGTGCCGCGACAGATTGCTTTCTTCGACAAACGATTCCGCCCAAACCTTGTCGAGCAGTTCATTTTTCGTCACCAATTCGCCGCGATTTTCAATCAGGGCGCAGAGCAGTTCGATTTCCTTGAGCGGCATCGCCACAATTTCGCCGTCGTGCCGCAAAACCTTGCGGCGCGTGTCGAGTTTAAATCTTCCGAATCTTTGTAACTTTTCCGCGTCCATAAAAATCTCTCTGGAGTGAAATTGGAGTGAAATTGGAGTGAAATTGGAGTGAAATTTCAAGACTTCCAATCACCCGATAAAGTTAAATAACCATATCAACGCAAACATCGTTGAACGGCTCGGCGGGCGGAAGCGATTGGTTTTTGATTTCTCTGATTGTTTCCGTCTATCAGCCGATTGTAAAACAAATGACGAAAAAAGCCAAGAAATATTTAATCACGACCGAAACGGCAACCGAACATCTGCTCGTTTGTCGAAGGTTTTGAAAAATTAAATGGAGAATTATTTATGAAAAACAGAATTATGAATTTAACCCTGATGGTATTTTTTGCCGTCATTGCAATCGTCAATCCGCCGGCTACAGTTCGTGGCGCGAGTCCGGGCGCATTGGATTTTTCGTTCGACGGTGATGGGCGGCTATCCAGAAATTTTTCCGTTTCGACACAAGGCTTTGACGTTTTAGTTCAGCCCGACGGGAAAATTTTGGGCTTCGGCACGGTCAATTTGGGCGTAACCGGCACAGCCTTTTACGTTGCCCGTTTTAATGCGGACACGACACCAGATACGACTTTTAATAATGTGTCGGGCGTGGCGATTATTGACTTCGGGGCGGGCAACGAATTCGGCGGGCAATTAGCTCTGCAATCTGACGGAAAGATTTTGATTGGAGGCAGTTTTTTCATTTCCGGCACCAGCAACGACCTTGCCGTTGCGCGGCTTAATCCGAACGGAACTCTTGATACGACCTTTGACGGCGACGGACAGCTTATCGTTTCCGTCTTAAGCGGAACAGAATTTGAAGAGTTTCGTGATATTGGAGTCGCTCCCGACGGCAAAATTGTGCTGACCGATCGTATCTCTAACGATTATGCCCTGATTCGGCTCAACACAAACGGCAGTCTCGACACAACTTTTAGTGGCGACGGTATTTTGACGATTGATATTGGCGGAACGACAAATCAGGCTTCAGATTCAACGATTCAGCCCGACGGCAAGATTATTACCATCGGGCTAGCTATAAGTGCCACGCCCGGTATTAACGGATTCGGCGTTGTTCGCGTGAACACAAACGGAACACTCGACACGACCTTTGACGGCGACGGTATCACGGTGATTACGTTCACGCCTACTACTATTAGCCGTCCCACGTCCGTTGCAGTTCAGGCAGACGGCAGAATCGTCGTCGCCGGACAATCGTTGAGCGTTTCCAGCGGGAGAAGTGAAATTTGCAGGCTGACGACGACCGGAACGCTCGATACGACATTCAGTTCGGACGGCAGAGTCGAATTCGACTTACGACCTGATACCGACAACTCCGACGGACTGATTGAAATCGCCATCCAGCCAAACCAAAGAATCGTCGCTCTTTTTAACAATACAAAAGATGGATTGGTGCGGTTATTGACGAATGGAAATCTCGATAATTCATTCGGTTCGCAGGGCATTTATCAAGCAAACGATCTATCGGCAAGTTCAATGACAATCCAGCCGGACGGGAAATTTCTGGTCGTCGGGTCGCAGAATTCGGGATTATTGCTGACGCGCCACGTTAACAATATCCAGCCGTCTGCGTCGGGCGATTTTGACGGCGACGGTTTTTCCGATTACGCCGTTTTCCGCCCCAATACGACAAATTGGTTTATTCTCAGAAGCAGCGATTCAACCGTGCAGATTACGGTTTTCGGTGTAGCCAGCGATGTGCCGCTTGACGGTGATTTTGACGGCGACGGGCGCAACGATTTGGCGATTTATCGTCCGAGCCTCGGACAATGGTGGTATCAGAAAAGTTCGGACGACACGGTTTTTGCCGCGCAATTCGGCATCAGCACCGACAAAACCGTTCCCGGCGATTACGACAAAGACGGCAAAACCGACATCGCCATCTTTCGCCCAAGCACCGGCGAATGGCTGATTTTGCGAAGCAGTGCAAATTTCGCAACCTTTTTCGGTTTGCCTTTCGGCGCAAACGGAGACATCCCAATCGCCAAACAAGGTTTATAGAGCTTTTAGCCAAAGCCAACATCGAAAAAATGCTACCAAAAGCCAAGAAATATTTAATCACGACCGAAAAGCACGAAATTTTTATCGTGCGAAACGGTCATCAAGCAATTCGCGGATTTTGTCCCGAATGTGCAAACGAAGCCGAAATGCTCAATCTCGACGCGGCAATTTCTGTTTCCGGCATTACCGCTTTGGAAATATTGCGGCGCATTGAAAAGAGCGAGATTCATTTTTTGGAAACGGCAAACGGTCATCTGCTTTTGTGCCGCGAATCACTTGGACAATTTATCAACACAGTAGGAGAACAACTATAATGACACAAATTTTAATTCAAAATATACAAGACAAGTTTAAAATGCACTTGAAAACAATGGCGTTTTTGCCGGTGTTTTTGACGCTTTTTTTTATCGGCGGCGCAAATCTGACGAGTTACTCGCAAGCCTGTTCGCAGGTTACTTTCAGAAACACTTTCACCGGCGTTTTAAATACTACAGCCACCGAAAACTTCCATAATGATATTACAACAGCGGATTTTAATGCCGACGGCAATCTCGATATGGTTGTCGCCGACCAAACTGCTGATCTGGTCAGCATTTTTCTGGGAGATGGCAAAGGAAATTTTACCGTTTCGACTTTGACCGCCGGAAATAATCCGGGACGAGTTTTCACACGCGATTTTAACCGCGATGGTAAAATGGATTTGGCGGTTATGTCCGATAACAATATAGTTTTTTTCAACGGAACGGGAAACGGCTCTTTTACTATTGTCAACACCATTACATTAACTAATATTGATATGACTGTTGCCGATTTTAATCTTGACGGCAAAGAAGATTTTGCAAGAGTCGCGGGCAGTAATACTTTTTCAGTGCATTTAGGTAATGGAAACGGAACATTTGGCAGTCCTCTCAGCACTCCCATTTCCCCCGCCGCTGGATTCAGACTTCTCGGCGGTGATTTTAATTCGGACGGAAAACCGGATATTGTAATGACAGCGCAGGTAACAACGCTAGCAAATCAAATGCGTTTTTTTGCGGGCGATGGCTTGGGCGGATTCAGCGCGGCGGTTAACTTTGACCTTCTTGTGACGGGACCCCCGCTTCACATAGAAACGGGAAATCTTAACTCGGACGGCAAGCCCGACCTCATTGTTTCTAGCACAAATGGTGCAAATAATTCACAAATTTTGCTCGGCGCGACAAGCGGTATTTTCACCGTTTCAAATATAATTACTTCTCCATCCTTAATTGCCTCAGTTCGTATCGCGGATTTGAATGCTGACGGTAAACCGGATTTATTCATCGCTAAGGGGTTCGCAATCCAAGATATTGAAGTTCATTTGGGAAACGGCAGCGGGACATTCACCCTTGCCGGACAAACACAAATCCCAAACAATTTAATCGACTCGACCGGTTCAGTTCTCGGAGATTTCAACAACGACGGAAAACTCGATTTTGCAGTTACGGGTAGAAGGAAAGTTCACGTCGGATTGAATCAATGCGGCGGTTTGACCGATAAACCGAAAATTGATTTTGACGGCGACGGCAAATCCGATGCCGTTGTCTTTCGACCTTCGACCGGGCAATGGTTTGTGCTTCGCAGTTCAAATAATTCGTTTTTCGCGTTTCCGTTCGGCTCGGACGGCGATCTTCCGGCTGCCGGAGATTTTGACGGCGATGGTAGAACAGACGCAGCGGTTTTTCGACCTTCGACCGGACAATGGTTTGTTATTAGCACGGCTAACAACGCCGTAACGACCTTTCAATTCGGATTAAACGGCGACAAACCTGCGGTCGGCGATTATGACGGCGACGGCAAAGCCGACATTGCCGTCTTTCGTCCGTCAAGCGGTTTGTGGTTTGTCCTCAGAAGCTCAGACGGCGGCGCAACTATCTTTCAATGGGGCGTTAGCACGGATATTATTATTCAGTAATGATAGTGCAATTTTTAATTTTTCAGTAAATGTTTTGTTGTCGTGGTGAAGACAGTTTATTGTTCTAATCTGATATAAATTGTTTCAATATTCAACAAATAAGCAGATGAGCAAAAGTTATGTGAGATTTTAAAACTGTTGCGGTCGCTGCATATAAACGCGGCATATTCGGCAAGTTCCGAAGGATTTCCGGCTCTACCTTTCGACACCCAAAAATCGTGCGTTTGGTGGGAATCTTTCGGGCAGAGTTTGTCCCAAATTCCGGCTAATTTTTCTTTTGCTTTAAAGTTTTTTTCTGACGGCTTCTATTTTCACTATTTCAGCAGGTAAAAGCGGGTAGGTTTCCTGATATTTAGTCCAAATTTTGTCGGATTTTTCGTAAAATTCACGCGCTTGTTTGCCCGAATGAAAATCGCCGATTTTTTCGTAAGTGTCGGCAAGCGCGAAAGCCGTTTCAATGCTTCTCAAATAGCTTGATTAATTTCCGTGTCCGCATTTTTTTAATCGTTAAGTTTTATATCGTAAATCTATTGAGAACCAAGATTCATTTTTTTGATTAACGCTTGAAAACGCGGTTCGTTACGGAGCGTATCAAGTTTTGGATTGACGTTAATAAAAGGCACGAGAAATTCTCGTCGTTCAACAGCCTTTTCGAGCTTATCAAGGGCTTTTTCCTTTTCTCCAACTTTATTAAGTAAGAAAGCCCCGAAATAATAATAATGCCCCCAGCTTTTATCAGGTTTGAAATCTTCCAGACGCTTCTGCCAATAGGCTTTGGTTCCGCCTTGCTGATAAGTTTTCATCAAATCCGACTCTGACTTTTCAAAATTCTTTTTTGCTTCGGCTGTTTGTTCTTGTGGAGACTTATCGTAAAGGAGCGCATCGAACTGATGCTTAATTGACTTTTCGTATTCTCCTTTCTCTAAATATATGTCTGCGAGGTTTTGATGGGCGAAAACAAACTCAGGATCGATTTCTAATGCCTTTAAGCAAGATTTTTCGGCATTTTCATAATCGCCGGCGTAATAATAGGCTTCGCCGAGGTCAGAGTAAAAGTTAACGGATTGCGGCTCGATCTCAATGGCACGTTGCAATTTAGCTATCGCTTCCGTTTGTCTGCCGCGAATCATCAAAAGAGTTGCATACCATTGATAAGCCGTTGCATAACTTGGGTTTAGTTCGATTGATTTCTGGAAATCCGCTTCCGCCTTTTCCCAATCCCAACGATTAAACGTATTCCAAAATCCTCTTGAAGCGTAGGCTTCCGCCAAGTTCGGCTCAATTTCAAGTGCTTTGTTCAAATAAAAATCTGCATCCTTTTCGCCGTTGAGCAAAAGTTTGTCTGCCAAGCCAACATACGCGAGAGCAAAATTCGGGTCTTTCTCAATCGCCTGACGAAAACAACGCTCGGCATCAATGGCGAATCCGGTATTGCGTTTATTCCAATAATAACGACCTTTCAAATAGAGTTCGTAGGCATCGGCGTTTTCGGTATAGCGTTTGAAAATATTTTCTTTTTCGGATTTTGTCAGGTTTAAGGCAAGTGAATCCGTTATTTTTGTAGAAATCAGATCTTGCAATTTGAATAACTCGGTTTGGTTTTCGTCAAAACTCGCCGACCAAATTTGTTTTTTGTCAGACGCTCGCAAAAATCTGAGATTAACGCGGATTTTCTCATCAGTTCTTTGGACATTTCCAAGCAAAATTGCGTCAGCATTGGTTATTTTATCGAGTTCGCTTTCGTCAATATTTACATTTTGAACGCTAATTCCGTCTATCCGCCCAAGATTCATCAGAAGTTTTTCTTTGATTCCGAGAGCTAATGCCTTTTCATTTTCGTCATTGCTGAGGGAAACTAACGGCAACAGAGCAATTGATTTAATTTCGGAAAACGTAGAATTTTTCTGCGGGTTAGCGTAACGCCAAGAACCGACAATACTCAGACTAAGCGCAATTAAGCTAACAATTGCGACTAATAAAATGTTAAGCCTACGATATTTTGGTTCCTTTGCTGAAGGTAAATCCAAAGTTTTTGGTTCGGGTTCTGAATCGGTTTCGATTATTTCGATTTCTTCGTAAATTTCACGTTCTATCGTGAGCGTTGTTTCGTTTTCAAACTTAAAAATATAACCGCGACGCGGCACGGTTTTTATCAAATCTTTTTCGCCGAATTCTTCAAAAGTTTTGCGAATCTGATAAATATTTTGCGTTAAAACGCTGTCTTCGACAAAAGAATCTGTCCAAACTCGTTCAAAAATTTCTTGCTTATTAACAATCTCGCCACGATTTTCCACCAGCAAACAAAGCAGTTCCACCGATTTTAACGGCAGACCAACAATCTCGCCGTTGTATCGCAAAACCTTGTTTGCGTTATCAAGCCGAAACTTGCCGAAATCGAAAATGTTTTCTTCCAAAACGTGCATTTTAGAAATATTTGATAAAAAAATGAGAAAAATTTCAAGACTTCAAATACTTGTATGAACTATAAATATGGCACAGATGAACGAAAAAACCAAGAAAATTTTGATTCGGCGAAGAATCCGCGAAGTTATCACGGTCAAGCGAGAAGAACCAAGAACTTTCGTCTGCAAATATTGCGGAATAGAACAAAATATTAAGTTGGTTGAAAACGCCAATACAAAACAATTAACCAATGGAGAAAATAATGATGAAAACAATAAACAAACAAGCTAAATCAACGGCGAAAACACACTTACTAACGTGCGTGTTTCTGCAATGTGTCGCAATTTTACTTTTCAGCCTGAACGGATTTGCACAAACTCCGATAGTTCCGCCGAGCGGATTAGTCGGCTGGTGGTCGGGCGATGGCAATGCGAATGATATTGCGGGAACGAATAACGGTGCTTTTGTCGGTAATTTCGGTATTCCCGATTTTGCAGTTGGCAAGGTTGGTCAAAATTTCAAATTTCAATTCAACCTAAATACAGTTCAAGTTCCCGATAATTCAACACTTGATTTTACCAACGCTTTTACGATGGAAATGTGGGTTGCCCCAACTGAGGTTGGTTCACCCTCCGGCACAACCTTTTTTATCTCGAAAGGTAATTTTTCGTTTGCTAACACACAATCGTATGGAATCATCTTCGGTGATACAGGTCGAATTGTTAATCGGGTTGGAAACGGCTCGACGCTTGCCACATTAGTCAGCAACGCTTCACTTCCGCTCAATACTTTTTCACATATTGCGACAACCTACGATGGAACCACACTTCGCATTTATATCAATGGCGTTTTGGACAATTCACAAGCCACTTCAATCGGAAATCTGCTTAATACAACTCAACCTTTGTTTATCGGCGGTGCAGACTTAAATGGGACGACTATTTTCGCTCGATCGGCAATAGACGAAACTTCGCTATACAATCGGGCTTTGTCAGATTCGGAAATCGCGTCAATCTTCAACGCCGGACTCGCCGGAAAGCTCAAACAAAACACAACCCCGACCGGTTCAAATGTTGTTGTCAACGCAAAAAGCGATGCAACCGTAACTTTCCCAACCGTTTCAACCGCCGGAATTACCCAACAAATCCCGCTTAATTTATCAACTTTGCCGAGTCTGCCGATTGGTTCAACAACCACAGGTTTGACCTACGACATTGCGACAACTGCCGTCTTTACAGGCTCGCCGCAAGTCTGTTTCAATCTGCCTTCAATCACAAATTCGATGATTTTCAGTAATTTGCGGATTCTGCATCTTGAAAGCAATGTTTGGCAAAATCGCACCGATCTGGCAAGCATCAATTTTGCCACAAAGACAATCTGCACAAACGGTCTGACTTCGCTTTCGCCGTTTGCGGTTGTCAATGGATTTGCTCCGTTAGCCACAAATGCTTCCATCAGCGGACGAGTCGTAACCAATGGCGGAAACGGAATCCTCAACGCCGCAATCCAACTGACATCAAGCACCGGCGAAACAAAATATGTTCGCACAAGCGCGTTCGGATATTACAAATTTGAAGATTTAGAAGTCGGAAACACTTATATTTTAACCGTTTCGGCAAAGCGATTTACGTTTGCAAATCCGTCTCGTGTCATTACTTTGAATGACGATTTAACTGACGAAGATTTTGTTAGCGATGGAAAATAACGGTTAGAAACACCTGCGTAAGCCATTAGTATCTACACAAGTCTAAATTGACTTGAAGTCTTGTGTTTTTGTCGCTGAAATCGACTGACAATATATACTATCGAGAATAGCGAGGTGAGTTTTTAACAATTTCCGTCGCTGAAGGCGACGAACAAAGAAGCGTGGTGGTTGTTGCTCACTTTCAGCGAGCGAATCATTTTCGCAATCAACCTAGCGATTCTCGCTAGGCTATAATGTTCGTCGCTTTCAGCGACAAAACCCGCATATTTCAGGTGTTTCCAAACTTGTGTAGAAACCAATGGCGTAAACGGGTGAAACGACGTTAAGCATTTTGAGTGTCCATTGAAACTAAATGGTGTTGAGGCTAATCAGCCCGCTCACGCAGGCTGTTCTGACAAAAATAAATAGAGGAGAATTATTATGAAAAACAAACTTATCAATTTAGCGTTTATTTTTATGGCAATCGGGTTGTTTTGTTTGTCAGGCTTTGCGGCAAGTCCGGGTTCACTTGATCCGAGTTTTGGCTTGGCGGGACAATCTGTGCCAATTAGTCCAACGAGTTTCCAACAATTTTTTACCGACATGGCTGTTTTGGATGATGGCAGAATTGTTGCAGTTTTAAGATCCGGCGTTGATTTCGCAACTATTAGATGTAAGAGTGACGGCTCACTTGATAATACATTTGGAACCAACGGTATCGTTCTTACTGATTTGGGAACTACTAATGATGATGGAATCAATGTGGCTATCCAATCGGACGGAAAAATTGTTGTTTTGGCAGAAAATAGTGGTAATTTACTGACAGTCCTACGATTCAATTTTAACGGCAGTTTGGACACGACGTTCGACACGGACGGAAAAAAACCACTAGGAGTTGCAAATGGTAGTGGTCTCGCAATAAAGTCAGACGGCAAAATAGTAGTTTCCGCTTCAAGTAGCGATTTTATACTGGTTCAATTAAATCCTGATGGTTCGTTTGATACTACCTTTGACGGAGATGGCATTGTAACTACAAATATTGACGTGAGTGATGAATCAAGGGATGTTGCACTCCAGTCAGATGGAAAAATTGTCGTCGTTGGAACTGTAGCAAGTAGTTCCAAATCGGCAATTGTTAGATACAATGTGAACGGTTCGCTTGATACAACATTTAGCGGAGACGGCATTTTAATAAACGACTTTTTTACAGATACTTCACAGGAATTTTTAGACAGTCTTGCAATAAATCCTGTTAATAATTCAGTTGTGGTTGTAGGTGAAGCAAACGGAACAAAAATGCAGGTTTACCGTGTTTTGACAAACGGTAACTTTGATACTTCGTTTAGTGGCGATGGACGATTTGAATTGGATTTTCAATCAAATGGAGATGAAGTAGTAATTCAATCAGATGGTAAAATTGTTGTGGCTGGTTCAAAAAAACAAGGTTCCAATAGATGTTCCGATAAAGTTAAAAAGTAGTAAAGCTACGCCTGTTCTTTGAAAATCTAGTTCACGAGGTCTGCAAACTGAATGAGACCTACGACAACTGAAACGACGCTTGGGAAAATCCCTTGTGTTAACCTAAATTC
>JANNYB010000130.1:0-3541 GCA_031409875.1 Acidobacteriota bacterium
GTGCGGTCAAAAAACCCGGTTATTATGTCATCAACCGGCGTTTGACCGCACCCATAACAGCGAAAGGCTGAGAATTTTGCTCGCGCACATAAACGGAAACAAACGGATTTCGTAAAGTAGTTGCTCGTAAAAGGTCTTGAACTTCAATCGCAAGTTCGTTTTCAGTCTTACAAGCCGCCGTAATAAGTTTATCAATTCCCGGAAGTCTGATTCTGCCTCTGTCATCCATTTTGATGTTCACGAGTGAAAGTTCGTTATGCTTTGCAACTACTATATCCAAAACATCTTGCAAACCGATGCGATAACGCTGCGTCGGTTTTTTGACCAACACAGGTTTAACATTCGCTGTCGGTGTCGGTGAAGCATCGGCAGTAGTTTGAGCGGACACGGTCAAGAAACAAAAATCGTTTTGCCCGAAACCGTTAAATAAACCGAAGACCGCCAGCAGGCTGAAAACGGTAATAATTCTAATTGTTTTCATCATAAATTCTCCTCAAAGTGTTCTTTTTACAACAGGGCAGGAATTTAAAGTTTTCCAATAATCTCCAATAAAAGTTCCAATTCTTTTTTATTATGGCAGACTTTCCGAAATTTGAACAAGGCTTTATATTAGCAAAATTCAGCAAAATTCAACAATTTAAAAGACTCGAAACTTTAAAACTTTGCCGATTATTAGCTTTTGAGTTAAAATTTCGATACTCGTTACCTTTATTATATGCAAAATGCTACGCCGATGTTGCGGCAATATCTCGAAATTAAAAAAAATTATCCCGGCACACTTTTATTTTTTCGTTTGGGCGATTTTTACGAACTTTTCAATGAAGATGCCGTTATCGGCTCGCGCGAATTGGAAATAACTCTGACCGCCAGACACAAAGATTCGCCGAATCCGATTCCGATGTGCGGCGTTCCGCATCACGCGGCGGCAGGTTATATTGCGCGTTTGGTGAAAAAAGGTTTTCGCGTGGCGATTTGTGAACAAACCGAACAAGCCGGAAAAGATATTAAATTAGTCAAACGCGAAGTCGTCCGCGTCATCACGCCCGGCACGGCGATTGATCCGCAACTTCTCGAATCTAAAGAATCGGTTTATCTCGCCGCGATTTGCGGCAGCGGCGAAAAATTCGGTTTGGCATTTCTGGAACTTTCCACGGGCGAATTTTTTACAACCGAATTTAACGGCGAAAACGCTTGGGCAAAAGTTCAAGCTGACATCGAAAGTTTTGCGCCGCGTGAACTTCTCTTTCCCGAATCTTTGCAAAAACTTATTGAAAATACTTTTTCCGCTTCCAAACCAAATACGTTATCAGACGCATCGAACGTCGTTTCAATTTCTTCGCCAACAAATGCAAAATTTTCTACGGCTTTGACTGCGCTTAACGATTGGCTTTTTCACGAAGAGGATTGTGCCGAAATTTTGAAAAATCAATTGAAGGTTAAAGAATTAACGGCTTTCGGTTTGTCCGAAAAATCTGAAGCAATTCGGGCTTCGGGCGCAGTTTTGCGTTACGCGCAAGACACGCAAAAGGCATCGGCAGATCATATTTCAGAACTGAATTATTATGCTTCAAGCGATTTTATGATTTTGGATGCCGTAACGCTTCGCAATCTTGAAATCGTTTCATCAAAAGGCGAAAACAATAAAAAAACTCTGCTCGGCGTGATTGATGAAACCGTAACCGGAATGGGCGCAAGGCTTTTGCGCTCTTGGCTTTTGCGCCCGTCAATCAAACGCAGCGAAATTCAAACGCGCCTTTCCGCCGTTTCGGAATTAACCGATTCGATGTTGCGCGACAAAATTCGTTACCTTTTGAAAGAAGTATCCGATTTGGAAAGATTAGTCGGCAGATTAAATCTCGGCACCGCCACGCCACGCGATTTGCTCGCGCTTTGCCGTTCTCTTTCACAAACACCGAACATCAATACGACGTTATCAGACGCGCAAAGCCTTTTGATTCAAGTTTTGAGCGAAAATATTTTTGAACTTCCCGAAATTCGTGATTTGATTTCACGCTCGATTTCAGACGAACCGCCGTTAAATTTTGCCGACGGCGGAACAATCCGCGATGGTTTTAATATCGAATTAGACGAATTTCGTGAAATATCAAAATCTGCAAAACAAATTATTGCGAGTTTTGAAGAAGCGGAACGAACCCGCAGCGGCATAAATAATTTAAAAATCAAATTTAATAACGTCTTCGGATATTTTATCGAAATTTCAAAAGGCAATATTTCGCGTGTTCCCGAAGATTATGAAAGACGGCAAACTCTAACAAACGCAGAGAGATACACTACGCCGCAGCTTAAAGAATGGGAAGCAAAAGTTCTCGGCGCAGAAGAAAAAATCATCGCACTTGAAACCGAAGTTTTCGGGCAAACCCGCGCCCGCGCCCGCGAAGAAACGCAAAAACTTCAATCAACCGCTCGCGCACTTGCGACTTTGGACGCGCTCTGTTCACTGGCACAAACGGCAACGCGGCGAAATTACGTCTGCCCGACTCTGCACGACGGCGACGAAATCGAAATCAAAGACGGCAGACATCCGATTGTCGAAGCGTTTATATCCGATGATTTTATTCCGAATGATTTATATTTGAACAACTCGACTGATCGTTTGTTGGTTATCACCGGACCGAACATGGGTGGCAAGTCGGTTTTGCTTCGGCAAATTGCAATTATTCAAATTCTCGCGCAAATTGGCTCATTCGTTCCGGCTCAATCTGCAAAACTTCCGATAATTGACCGCGTTTGGACTCGCGTCGGCGCATCGGACGATTTATCTTCGGGGCGTTCGACGTTTATGGTTGAAATGACTGAAACGGCTTCGATTTTGCATAATGCAACAGCGCGAAGTTTGATTTTATTAGACGAAATTGGGCGCGGAACTTCGACATTTGACGGACTTTCCATCGCTTGGGCAGTTGCCGAATATCTTCATAATTCGCCCGAACATTCAGCAAAAACGCTTTTTGCCACACATTATCACGAATTAACCGAATTGGCAGAAAATCTTCCGGGCGCAAAAACTTATCAAGTTTTGGCAAGCGAAAAAGACGGCGATGTCGTTTTCTTGCACAAATTAAAAAAAGGAAAAGCCTCGAAATCTTACGGCATTGCGGTTGCCAAACTTGCCGGTTTGCCCCAAAAAGTCATCGAACGCGCCAAAGATGTTTTGGCAAAACTCGAAAAATATGAACTCGCCGTTTTTGCGGAAAATAAATCTGCAGGCATCGAAAAAGCCGTAAATCGCGCCGGACAAAGCAAATTAGCTTCGCAATTTTCGCTCTTTGCAATGTCGAATGAAAGCGTAATTGACGAACTTCGGGCGATTGAGTTGGACAATTTAGATGAGCAACAAGCAAAGCAAATTTTGAAAGAATTGCAGGGAAAAGTAATTTGAAAAATTGGAGCGCGGGCATCTTGCCCATATGCGCCAAGTTAAGAGTCTAACCATTTGAGAAAACAACACTTAGTAACGCTTGTGCCATTGCTAACTGGCGTTTTCTCTTTCGTTTTCTTTCCTTTAATTGACGACTTGCTG
>JANNYB010000131.1:0-9617 GCA_031409875.1 Acidobacteriota bacterium
TCTGTTCAAATATCTCAAATTCTGTGGTATTATCCATCTATAAAAGACCTTCCTTTTTGATTTAGTGTTTTTGTTCAAACTTAGATTGAATCAAATTTGAATGGTCTTTTCAATTTTTCAACGACTTTGCAATAGCCCTAATAGAAAAGTCAGCCAATAAGTGATTTTTGGTGTAATAATCGCAGTATTTGCTATCATGTCTAAAATACTACCGAAAAATAATAAACTTGTTATAACAAGTCCAATAAAAATAAAACGAGTTTGTCTAAGGTCAACCTTCATTTTTACACCAAAATATGAATAACTAAAACTACTTTTATCTTATAAATTTTGCATCATCAATAGTTAAGTTATTTTTCACGTTCAAAACCTTGCGCGTCCAACTGATATTCGGAGCGGCAAAGCGCGTTATTGTCCTCGTAAAATCTGCTTTATATCGGCATTTGCCCCGTCAATATCAATCATTAAATCGCCGCCACGCCGTCCGATATAATCTTTCGCCCCGTAATGAACGCGCCAAAGCCAAACGCCGTTTGATAAATGCTGTGAACCGGTAATTAGACTTTCTTTGACATCAACGCCCAATTCCTTCGCCTTGCGATTCGCCGAAGCCAAAATCCGCGCCACCGAAACGGCGATTTCATCTTGTAAAGTTTCTTTATTTAAGACGATTGTCATACCAATTTATAGAACTTTCACCGTTACGGTCGGAGCATTTTTCACCGCTTGGTTAATCATTCCTTTATCAAAAGTCAAAAGTTCAACCGTGCGAGTTTTCGCCAAATCTTCGGCAAGCGCAAGATAAATACTGTCTGATGAACGACTGCAACCGTAAGTTTCCCGAATTTCAACGGCTCTTTTGACTAGAGACGTTTCATCATCCGGCGGCTCAACAAACGTCATATAATCGAGAAACGATTCTATCGCCTGTTCGTATTCCGATTTGGTCAAAACACCTGTCGCAAATTTTTGACACAAAGCAAACAAAACTTCGCCGACAATCGTATGCGGAGCGAAAAATTCCCAACCGCTTTGAGCGTAAGAATCAAAAGTATTTTTAGCGATAAGATATGTTCCGGCTTCTTTGGAAGCGATTGCCACAATCAGACTCGCATCTACAACGGCGGCATTCGGATTACTCGTCGGAGTCGTAGCCATACATTTCTCCTGCACGTCCGCGGCGGATAATATCTACACTGCTTTCGCCGCCTGTTTCGCGCATATTTTTTTGTCTTTCGGCGACTTTGCGAATTGCCGCCAAAGCCTTTTCATTCGGCTTCGGCTTTTCCGTTGGTTCATCTTCGAGAATCGTAACGCGCACTTTGCGACCGGCAAAACGGCTCGCCTGCCGCGTTATTTCTTCCCAAGTTCCTTCTAAAACTTGTGTTTCCATAATGCTTAGATTTTATCACAAATTGTTCTGAGTCCCGCCTTTGGGCGCAATGTTTCGCCCGTAAAGATTCCGACCTTTTGGCGAAACTACGAGCTTTTCAAGTTGTTTTGTTATAATAACGAATAAAAATCAATAGTCCATTGAAAACTAAAATTTATGCAAATTTCATCAATCAAGGCAAATTCGGACGCGAATGTCTTTGAACGCGGAGAAAGTCTTTATAAAAATAGTGCCGTTTCCAAAACTTCAATTCAAGAAAATCGTCTGACGGGCAAATGTGCGGGGCAATCAACGCCTTTTTATGATCTCACGATTGAGCTTGACGATTATGGAGTCCGCAAAGCCGTCTGTTCCTGCCCTTTTAATTTTCCCGGTTACTGCAAACACATCGTTGCCTTACTCTTAAAATATATCAATGAACCCGACAAATTTACTATCCGCAAATCGGCTTCGGAACTTGTCAACTCGATAAACAAAGCCGAACTCCCGAATTTATTGACCAAACTCGTGCAGGAAAAACCCGAAATTTACGATTGGATCGAGCGCAATTTTAGTTTAGCAGTTGAAACAAACGAAAAGTCTTTGGAGTTTTCCCGTCAAAAATTTCGGAGCGTTCTCAACCGAATTTATTTTTATGCCGAAGATTCAAGTGATGTTCAAATATCTGCCGTAAAATTTTTAGAAATTGGCGATGCTCAATCTGCCGTCAAAAAATTATTATCCGCCATCGAAAGCGAAATCGAGGATTATCCCGAATCTTCTTATTATGACGAAGGCGAAGAATCAGAGGTTGAACCGCTGGGTTTTATCTTGACCGAAGCTCTTTTATCTTTGGAAACTGATGAAGAAAGAGCAACTTACGCACACGAAATTGATAGTTTGATTGATGCGGCGGAAGATTACGGCATCGAAGGTTTATCGCTTCCGTCATTTGCCGCAAATAATGGTTGGGCGGAAGTTAGCGAACCGTTTCAAGATGATTTTGTTTCTTTAGTTACGGCAAAACTAAATGTTCTGGAACGGCAAAATAAAGATGACGAATTTTTGAAATTAGCAAAAAAAGAGAAATTCCATTTTCGTTATACCGTCAAAATAATGGAACTGGGCAAACCGAACGAAGCGTTTGAATATGCGATGAATAATTTTGATTCGACGGACGACGCTTTTAACTTTGCTAAATTATTGCGGGAACTAAGTTTATTTGACCAAGCAATTCAAATTGCCGAAAAAGGAATAACATTTGAAGGACATAAAAAAGCCTTAGCCGAATGGCTTGCGCCAATCGAAGAAAACTTGGGCAATCACGAAAAAGCCTTGCAAGCGTGGCAACTGGTTTTTGCCGAAAGCCCGACATTGCCGCTTTATCAAAAACTGCAAACGATGTCGGGAAGAGATTGGAAAAACCTCCAACCCAATTTGATGCTTGTATTTAAAGAACTGTATTTCTACAAATCGGTGCTTGCCGAAATACTGCTTTACGACGAAAAATGGGACGAAGCAATGAAATTGGGCATCAAAGAAAATAACAATTACGGAAACACGACCGAAATCGTCGCCGACGGCTTAATCAAACATCGCCCGAAATGGGTCATTGAAATCAGCAAAACAAACTTTGACAACCTCGTCAAAGAAACCAAAAGCAAATATTATCCCCGCGCCGTAAATTGGCTGCAAAAAGCAAAACTCGCGTATAAAGTGTTAGAAAAAGAAGTCGAATGGAGCAGCTATTTATCTGAAATCAAAGAACTTTACAAACGCCGTCCGTCTTTAATGGACGAGTTTAAAAAACTCTAAAGTTCGTAGTTTCGCCTGAAGGCAGGACTACGAACTTTAGAGTTTCCTGCTTCGCGGATTATTTCATAAACTGTTTATCGTCAATCGTTACATTATTTTTGACTTCCAAAATCTTGCGCGTCCAACGGATATTCGGGACGGCAAAATTTATTAAAGTCGGCAATTTTACACCGCCGAAATCTTTGTAATCGGCGTAATCAACTTGATATTGAAAGTTGCCCAAAATCGTCGGCGTTGAAGCAACACGGCGCACGAGCAAACCTGTAACCGTGTCAAAATAAAGTCTTTCGCGCTGTGTTTCGCTGATCGAAGCCGTAATTAAATAAACTTCGCGCCCGTCAATTTTATCAACCGAACGAAAATCCATTTTTTGATAAATCGCTTTCAAATTCGGATTGACAAAAAGCTGTGCTTCACGCTTAATTTGCTCGATTTCATCTGATTTTAATTCGATTTTCGCGCCGTTTCCGAGTTTAAAAGCCGTCGTGCCGTCAAAGATTTCTTTAATCACATAATCGCCGTATTGCTTTGACGGATAAATTGTCTGAATCAATAATTTATCACCTTTTTGCAAAATTTCCTCGTCTTCAAACGTCTTCCCGTCCGGCTCGATACGTTGTGCTTTTATCTGCCGCGAGGTTATTTTTGCCAAATTCGCTTTGCCGCCAAGTGCCATTTCATATTTCGCCAAAATCTCGTCAATTGTCGGTTTTTTCTCAGGCTGTTTCGGACGTTCTTCAACAACCGTCGGCTTCAAAGGAAACGAAGGTTGCGGATGCGCTTTGCCTTGATGACAAGTGTTGCAGTTGATTTCAGGGCGCGATTCAAAATAATTTTTGTTTAATTCAAAAGTCATTTTAAGCATATTTCGCGCAATATCTTTATGCTCAAAACCTTCCTTTTCATAATCGCCGTCATTCGAAGCGTGGCAAAACTTACAATCAACGCCCAAACTCGCGGACATCATATTCATCACTTTACCCATTTGGTCAGCGGGCATATCGTTTAAAACTTTGATGCTTTTGAATTTCTGTCCGGCAGTTTCAACCTTAGTTTGTGTTTCACCTTTTGGAGCAAAAAATGCAACCGTAAAAAGTGTAAATGTAATTAGTGTAATTAGTTTAAGTTTTGTTTTCATGTTTTTTTAGCTTTAAATTTATCGGTGAGCAAATTTTGCTTTTTGAGGCATCGCGTCCCAAGTTTTTCCTAAAAGCGTTCTGCCGGTTTTATGTTTTCTAACTCCGCCCCATTGCTTGAAGAAAAACGGAACATTTTGTTCGTCGCATTGTGCCTTTATTTCCAAAACCCATTCTTCATTCATCGGACGCGCTTTCGGTCCCGACTCGCCACCAACAATTACCCAGTCCATTCCCGTTAAGTTAAGATTCGGCAAACTTCCTAAAAGCGGTTCAATCGAAAGGAATTTAATATGTGCATCTGTCGCCCTCAAATCATCAATTCGATGAACGACCTTTTGATTTTCAACGCTCACGCCCATCCAAATATGCGGTTGCCAATTCAATTCTTTACTAAATTCTTTCAATCTCTCGGAGCGTTTCGTTAATACTTGAAAATTATGCCAATCAGCCTTTGCCATTACGTCAAAAACTCGCTGAATATACTCAAGCGGAACGTCAATATGAAACAAATCGCTCATCGAATTTACAAAAATTGTTTGCGGTTTTTTCCAGCTTAACGGACGTTCAAGCATTTCATTTTGCAAAGTCAACTTAAAGCCGTTTTTATAATTTGCTTGCCCCATTGCCTTTAAACGCTTTGCAAGTTTTTCAGCGTAGCAATTCTTGCAACCATCACTAATTTTTGTGCAACCCGTTACTGGATTCCAACTAGACGAACTCCATTCGATTTTTGTGTTATATGACATTATTAAATCTTACCTCTTATGTTAAAATTGGACGGATTAAAAAACGAGTTATGGCTCAAACTAAAGATGGTGCGATTAAATGTGCGGCAAAGAAATCCGGGCTTTCCGTTGCTGAATATTTGGAACGAATAAAAGTCGGTCTGAAAAAATGCACCAGTTGCAAGCAATGGAAACTTACTCGGTTTTTCTCTAAAGACAGTTCTCGTTTCGATGAATTGAAAAGTAAGTGCCGCGATTGTGCCTACAAACCAAGAACTAATAATATTGGTCTTCGTGAGCGACGATTGATGGCTGAAAAAGGGTTGCGTTGGTGTCGCAAATGTCGGCAATGGTTGAAATCTGAATTTATGTCTAAAAACGGCTTGTGCAAACCGCATGAAGCCGAAGAAGCCAGAATCAGATACGCAACTCACGAAAAATATCGCCGTGAACGGCAACAACACGCACACAGTCGAAAACGCAATTGCGAACCAATAAAGCCCGAAACCCAGATACAGATTTTGGAAGAATTTGACGGAAAATGTGCTTATTGTGATGCTTCTGCCACAACTTTTGACCATATTATACCAGTTACCAAAGGCGGTAACTCCGAAATCCGAAACATACTTCCGGCTTGTGTTTCTTGCAATTCGTCGAAGAAAAATAAAAATGTTTTTGAATGGATTGAAGTCAAAAACTTGCTCATTTCCGACAAACTGAAACAACGTCTTGAATTTTTGTTCAAAGTCTAATTTAGTCCATTCGCTTGAAGATTTTGTTGACATTTTTACCTCATTTGCAAAATATGATTTGCGAACTTTAGGGCTAATCCTTGAGCTTTAGGATTTGGATTTCCAATAGCAAAACATAGCAAATACAACGGATTATTTTTTGAATTGTATAGTTTTAGCGGATTGTTTGCGACACCTGCGAAAACGGATTTAAGCCTTTGATTAAAATAATCTGCAATAGAATCAAGATTTGCAATTTTTTCAAATCCTGTTTCTATATCGAATAATGTCCTCACTTCTTTTGGTTTAAAGAATTCTTCAAACCAATCGTCTGTGCCAAACATTTCATCAAGCCTGTGTTTTACAGGCTCGCTTATATTACCATCCTTCTTCAAAAGCCTATTAACTGCAACGCCAAGTGGAAACAAAATCCACAAATCAATAGCCTGTGTTTTTGCAATTGCTTCAATAGATTCCCATTTCACTTGCATTCCATATGGATCAAGAAATACAACCGCTCTTTTATTTGTCCAATTTGTGTTACAAAATGATTGAAGAAAATTATTCGCGTCAGAAAACTGAAAAGAAATGTTGTTCGATAAATGCGGAAAATCCTCTTTTAATTTTTCCAATTCGGAAAACCGGGTTTCGTCTTTTTCAATGAAAATATATTCGTCAAAAGGCGGATTCACATTCAAAGCAATTTGAGCAGAACCTACTACAAATTCTTGCACTTCAGATTCTTCAAATTCAGAGAAAAGCATAGGATTATTCTGCTTTTCTTTAAAATTTACATATCCCGTTCCTGCAAATGCATCAACGTAAATCCGCTTGAAACTTTGATTTTTCAAAGCCGTTGAGTATGTTTGAAGATAATTTCCAACTTTATCTAACTTTTCTTGAGTCCATTTTCCTCCAAAAGTGTGTGCCATATTTGATACAATGTTGCTCCTTTGAGTGTTATTTTCTACTTTTTACAAAAAATTGGCAAATTAAATTAAGGGCAAATTAAATTTTATAACTTTATTAACTCATCCAATTTACGCCTGCTTCCGCGTTCCATTTGGTCGTTGTTTTTTTCAACTTCGTCCAAAATTCAATCGAACTTTTGCCCGTGATGTCGTTTGCGCCAAAGCGTGAATCGTTCCAGCCGCCGAAACTAAAAGGTTCACGCGGGACGGGAACGCCGATATTTACGCCGATCATTCCTGCGCTGGCGTGTTCCATTACATAACGTGCCGCGCCGCCGGATTGCGTGAAAACCGAAGCCGCGTTGCCGTATGGATTGGCGTTTTCGATTTTTAATGCTTCGTCCAAAGTTTCGGTTCGCATAATCGAAATTACCGGACCGAAAATTTCTTCGGTGGCGACTGACATTTCGGGCGTAACAAAATCAATGACGGTTGCGCCGACGTAAAAGCCGTTTTCTTTGCCTTGAACGACTGCGTTTCTGCCGTCAACTAATATTTTCGCACCGTCTTTTTCGGCTTCTGAAATGTAATTTTCGATGCGTTCTTTTGCCGCTTTTGAAATTACCGCGCCGAGATTTTTGCCCGCGACAACTTTTTGAGCTTCGATGCAAATCTGGTCAATAATCGGATTAACATTGCCAACCGCAATCATCGCCGAAGCCGCCATACAACGCTGTCCGGCGCAACCTGACATTGACGCAGTTACGTTTGTTGCAGTCATTGTCGGATTTGCGTCGGGCAATACAAAAAGATGATTTTTCGCGCCGCCGAGCGCAACGCAGCGTTTCAAATTATGCGTAGATTGTTGATAAACCAACTTCGCAACTTTGGTCGAACCGACAAAGCTAACAGCTTCTATATCTTGATGCGAACAAAGACCTTCGACGATTTCGCGTCCGCCGTTGATGACGTTGAAAACGCCATCGGGCAAGCCTGCTTCTTTTAATAATTCCGCCATTTTGACGACCGAAAGCGGAACTAATTCCGAAGGCTTCATAATCATCGTATTGCCGAGAACCAGCGCATTCGGCATCGTCCAATTCGGCACCATCAGCGGAAAATTAAACGGCACAATTGACGCGACAACGCCAATCGGAAAATGTTCCGTCCGACATTCAACACCACGCGAAACTTCCATAATCTCGCCCGAAACAAGTTGCGGCATCGAGCAAGCAAACTCCGTTAATTCGATAGATTTTTCAACCTCAGCTTTTGCTTCATCGTAAGTTTTGCCGTTTTCTTCGGAAACGAGCTTTGTTAATTCATCAAGATTTTTTTCGAGTAAAGCACGATACCGAAAAAACACTTGAACCCGTTCTTTAATTGGTGTTTTGCTCCATTTCGGAAAAGCATTTTTCGCCGATTCGACTGCTTTATTTAATTCATCAACCGTTGACATCGGAACTTTTGACAACAAATTTCCATCAATCGGCGACACGACATCCAAGGATTTATCAGCCGAACTTTCGACAAATTTTCCATCGTAATAATTTTTAACTGTTTCGTATTTCATACACTTTTTTAAGTTTCAATTTATCTGAAATAAATTCTTCATAAATTGCCACTAGCTTCAGCTAGTGGACAGATTCAACAACTCAACCGGCTTTAGCCAAACTTCTGAAAAATAAATAAAATCCTTATCGCTTTAGCGCAAAACTTCGGCTAAAGCCAAAAGGAATTTGTTTCCCCCTATTTGGCTAAAGCCTTTTTTCTTCTCTATTTAACCACTAGCTGAAGCTAGTGGCAATTTATTTTAATCCGTCTTTGGCAAACTAAAAGCCTTTAACGCCGCAAAAAATCCTATTATCATAATCATAACTCGTAAATAATTTGCTTTTATCCAAGAGTTGGCAATCGCCGTAATTTCTTCGCCGCTTAAACCCGAAACTTGATTACGAAACAATACATCATTTTTAGGAAAAAAATAAAGGAGCGTGAAAACAAAAGTCGTTATGACGCAAATAGTTGAAAGGATTAGCCAAATTCTCTGATTGCGCGATTTCCAATTCAAAATCATCGCCAACAACGACGATAAAATCAAGGTGATAGCCGTCGGAAGATAAAAGCGTGTCGGATTTACTACAAAGTCGGGTCTGGAATTCCATTCGAGAACCGAGTTTGGCAAATTTGCACTCCAAAGCGGGATAATCACAACCATTTCATAAATCAACCCGCCAAGCCAAAATCCCCAAGCGACAACTGCAATCCAAAGCATTATTTGTGCGATTTTTTGTGTCATCTCTGATTTCTCACTCCTCGACTAAACTCTTTTTTCCGTGTGTTCGCACGGCAAATTATTAACAAAATTCCATACTTCGCTATTATTTCGGACTTTTGAAGGAATCAGCCACGCCACCGAACCGTCTTTAAATTGAATTTCAGTCCGCCAGATTGCAAATCCGCCGGAGCGTTTGCGTTTTATCTGATTAACAACACGGCTCAATTCCGTCCATAAAAACTCTTTCCCGTCGTTACGCTTTAAACCTACGTTGTTAAAATATTTAACCGATTTGCGATAACCGTTAAAAACCACGCCGAAAATCACCGCGTAAATCAAAATCATCAGAACCCCGATTATCCAATGAGATTTTCGATAAGTATCCCGAAAAGAATTGACGATAAACCAAACTCCGACAGGCACAAAAAAAAGTCCGAGCGGAATGAGCAATGCATAAATCGGCTTGCTGGCGATAACAATCAGTTGATTTATTTTCTCGTTATTGTCAAATTTTTGTTCGTTCATTGGTTATTCCTACTCAATAATGCGAATCAAGATTAGAATTTTATTCAGCAAAAATGAATAATTAAACGTAAAACAGGCTGAAAACCTACTTTTACGTTTGGCTAAATACTTTCGGCGGCGC
>JANNYB010000132.1:0-28995 GCA_031409875.1 Acidobacteriota bacterium
TGGAACAAGCGCAAAAACTTGCAGAAATCACGGCAGAAGTTTTGCGGATTTTAGGTTTTAATATGAATTTCGCGCCCGTGGTTGATGTTTCAAACGAAGCCCGACAGAAATTTATCAACGGTTTGAATTCGCGCACTTTCGGAAATTCAAAAGAAGATTCGGCAAAATTCGGCGAAATTTATCTCGAAACTTTGGAAAAAGGCGGAATAATTGGATGTTTGAAACATTTCCCCGGACTTGGCGCAAGCGAGATTGATTCGCACGAAGAATTGCCCGTTGTAAATATTTCGCAAGACGAACTTTTTAACGAAGATTTATTTCCCTATCGATTTATAAAATCTTCTGCCGTGATGATTGCTCACGCGGCTTTTCCGAAAACCGATTTGCAGGAGCGCGATCAAAGTGGCAAACTTTTACCGTCGTCATTAAGTTATAATTTCACAACCAAGCTATTGCGAACCGATTTGCGATTTGAAGGCATTTCGATTACCGACGATATGGAAATGGGTGCGATTGTAAAAAATTACGGCATCGGCGAAGCCTGCAAAATGGCGGTCAATGCGGGCGTTGATATGTTGGCGATTTGCAATAATCCGACGGCGATTGTCGAAGGTTTTACGGCTGTTTTACATGCCGTAAATTCCGGCGAAATCAGCGAAACGCGCATAAATGAATCTTTAGAAAGAATTGCTCGCGTAAAAAATGTAATAAAAAGCCCTTTCCCTTTTGATGAAAATCGTCTGCGTGAGCTTTCAAAAGAGATTTTAGAATTAAAAAATACTTTATAAATTCGGAGGAACTTTAATTGATGAAATTTTTCAGACATCAATCTATTTTTATTTCAGCTATCTTATTGTCTTTCTTGCTTTTAACGGCTTGCCCGAAACGCGAAAGCGGCGCAATTACGATGTCGCTTTCCGAGAAATTTTCGGGAATTGATACTTTAAGCAACGCGCAAACGGACGCGGCGGCTGACCGTGTGAGAAATCTTCTTTTCAATTCTCTGGTCAAGAAAAACGATAATTTTGAATACGTCGGCGACCTTGCCAAAGAAATCAAAGTAGGCGACGATGCCTTGACGGTTACGTTTAATTTGCAGGAAAACGTCAAATTTCACAACGGCAAAGTTTTCACCTCAGCCGATGCAAAATATACGCTCGATTCGCTTTTTGCAAACGACAAATCAGCCAAAGCCGGAGCGTTTTTTGAACTCAACGCCGAAGGGAAAAAAGTTCCGCACATCGAAAAAATGGATGCGCCCGACCCGAAAACTTTGATAATTAAAGTTACTCGTCCGGCACTCGTAAATCAGCTTTTATCGAATCTCGTAACGATTCCGATGATTCCCGAAGGCACAATCGAACAACAAAAAACTGCGCCGATTGGATCAGGTCCGTTTAAGTTGATTAAATTCGACCAAGTGAACAGTTTTGTTGAACTTGAAGCCTTTCCCGAATATTGGGAAGGTGCGCCGAAAATACAAAAATTAAACGTTAAAACCGTAACGGATGCCAACGCTCTGCAAGCCGAATTACAAAGTGGCGGCGTTGATCTCGCGCCGATTCCGAACAATCTTTCACCCGATTCGATAAATTCGCTCGGACAAAATCCGAATTTAAAAGTCGAAAAATTTGAAGGCTCGAACATTGATTATATCGGTTTTAACATTCAATCCGTCGGAGTTAATAGCGTCCAAGTTCGCCAAGCGATTGCCCACGCCATCAACCGTGAAGAAATTATCAAAACACTTCTGCGCGATCAGGCAAAAATTGCTCATTCGATTCTTCCGCTCGAATCTTGGGCTTATTCGGACGGCACGAAATACGATTATAATCCCGAAAAAGCCAAACAATTACTTAAAGAATCAGGCTACAAAGGCGAACTGATCGAGTTTAAATTTGCCGCAAATAACACGGCTGTCAACTTTTACACGCAAGCGATTCAAGAAAATCTGAAAAGCGTCGGCTTAAACATTGAAATTAAAACTCTGCCGCCCGATGCTTTGCGCGAAACTTTGAAAACCGGACAATTTCAAATCAACACCGGAAGATGGATCGGCGGCAATCAAGACCCGATTTTTTACAAAGATTTATTTGCTTCAACGGAATTTCCCGACAAAAAAGACGGCGGCAGAAACCGCGCTCGTTATTCAAACCCCGATTTTGACAAAGCCGTCAACGAAGCGATTGATATAACCGCCAAAGATAAAACAAAAGCGAAGGAACTTTACACTAAAGCGCAAGAATTGGTCAGCCGCGATTTGCCGCTGTTTCCGCTTTGGTATCCGTCAAACATCGTAATTTCGTCGAAAAAACTTGGAAATATCAAAATCAACGCGAGCGGCGATTGGAGTTTTGTGAGAAATGTTACAGTCAATTAACAAACCGAACTTGACAAATTTTTCACAGTTTGTAAGATTATTATTTGCGATTGCGGGAGTAGCTCAGTGGTAGAGCGCGACCTTGCCAAGGTCGAAGTCGCGAGTTCAAATCTCGTCTCCCGCTCCATATAATTTTGAGAAGCGGCGCGGAATTTTCACGCCGCTTTATTTTATTAAATCTAAACTTGTTCTTTATAATACTTAGTTTACGGCTTTTTTATTTTTTTATTGTGAATTGTAAAAAATGTAGTTCGAAGATTCCAACGACAGTTTTTATTGGTGGCAAAACAAGAAATTTTAGCAGTAGAAAATACTGTCTGGAATGCTCTCCATTTAAATCGAACAATCGCCAAAAATTGGAACAAAATAAGCCGATTTTGGAAGGAAAAATAAGAATTTGTGTGGATTGTTTGAAAGAATTTTTATTTCAACGGCACAAAGCAATGACTACTGATTTATGTTCGGCTTGTGTAACAAAACGTCGCCGAAGAGCTATTAAATTTAAAGCGATAGAATATAAAGGTGGCAAATGTTGCGAATGTGGTTATAATAGATGTTTCGGTGCGATGGATTTTCATCATTTAAATCCGAAAGAAAAAGATTTTACTATTTCCGGCAATTTCGGAAAATGGGAAAATATAAAAAAAGAATTAGATAAATGTATTTTGCTCTGCAAAAATTGCCACGCAGAATTACATTATTTTAAGGCGGCGTCGCCAAGTGGCTAAGGCAAGGCTCTGCAAAAGCCTCATTCATCGGTTCGACTCCGATCGCCGCCTCCAAATTGTGTCAGAACAGCCTGCGTCAACGGGCTGTTTGACGTTTACGCTGACCGTTCTGAAATTAACTTAAACAAAATCGGACGACTCGGCGCGGCATCAGATTGAAACGGTGCGATTTGTAGGTTTAGCAGATAATCGCCGTCAGCGATTTCGTTTGAAACGTAAATTAACTCGGTGATTGTTCGATTGATAAAACTTTCCACCGAAATTTCAAAACTTTCCTGCTCGATATTCCAAAAAATTCGATGATTTGAGAGTTTTCCTTCGTCAAAAATTCTATCAATTGAAGGCATATCAACCAGCAGATGTTTGATGTTTAGTTCCGAAATATATTCCATTGCCTCAGTCGTAAAAAAAGGTGGAATATTTTGCAAATAAGTTCGTGAAAATTTGCTTTCATCATTCGGCAAAGTTCTGATAATAAGCGATTTGAAATTTGAGATTTGAGATTTGAGATTTTCTTCTAATCTGAAATTTGCAATCTGAAATTTGAAATTATTCAATGCTTTTTCAATCGCATTTCGCGTTATCAATTTATCACTTTCATTCAATTCAACCGCGTAAGTTTCTTCAGATTCCTGAGCATTTTCCGGCTCAATCGAAATCACTTGTGCCAGCATAAACGCATCTTGCAAACAATCATTAACCGAAATTCGCTCGTGAGTAATGTGTCCGACGCATTCGGTATGCGTGCCGTTGCAATGCGGAATGAATGTGATTTGCTCGAAATTCACACTTCCGCCACGCCGCGTGTCGCCGACAATTTCGCCTGCTTTGTAAGCCTTTGAAATTGCGATTTCCACGCCGTAAGCATTCGGCTGTTTGCCATTAAAATTTAACGGAATTGCAATATTTAGCGGTTTTGATTCGTCAAATTTGAAGGTTTGACCGTTATTTTCGATTGAAATAATCATTAAAATTAATTAATTAATAGTGTAAATCACCTAACATTTCCGTCAACGAAAAACCATTTTCCCAGTTCCTTGCAAAAATTGGAGTTTTCGTGATGAATTTGCGGGTTGCCGTCAACGTCTGTGTAATACGCTTTAAATTCGACTGTTCCTTTTTTATGTTTCTCTTCGCCGTCCGATTTTGAAATTATTTCAAGTTTTTGCCAAAGACTCGATTTTGCCCATTGTTCGATGTCTTCAGCATTATAAAATCTTCGCGTCGAAGGATGCGTCGAACGCAAAATATATTCAACCGCAACAATTACATACGCCGAATACCGCGAACGCATCAATTCTTCCGCCGTCTGTGGTTTCGCTGTTCCGTCAATAAAAGACTGACAGCAATCCGCAAAAAATTTTCCCGAACAACAATAACAATTCATTTTACAATTGACATCTTTCCAAGGTAACTATTTTCTTTTAGAGATTTAGCCTGTTTTATCAGGCTTTCCGCGTTTCGCGGCACTTAGCCACGTCCGTTTACGGCGTGGTTAGATTCCGATGATTGTGATAAAGGGCGTTTTAACGTCCTTTTTTTTCGGCTTAAGCCATTTGGAAGCACGTTAAAACGCGCTAACAGTCCAATCTTAAATTCAAACCACGCCATAAATAGCGTGGCTAAAACGTGCGAAGCGCACGAAAGCCTGTTAAAACAGGCTAAAAAATCGAAAACACAAAAGTTACTTTGGAAAGTTTTTTAATTCATTTCGCGGCTTTCCAACAATTTGAGTTCGAAACTTAAACAAATGATTTCAAAAATATCATCGTAGGTCTGCAAGAAATAATGTTTGTGTTCTGATTTGACCTTATTAGCTGAATCATATTTTTCAAAATTTTTTAGCAATTTAGAATTTAACACCAAATCAAAACTCGATTTACCGCGAAAATCGGCAAAATCCAATTCAACCATCTGAAAACTAAGAATGCCAACGAATGTTAAAGAGTATTTAATCCATTCGTTCTTATCAACTGATTTAGAACAAAGGTGTGAGTTTAATTTGCCGTAAAAACCAACACTTTGTTTTGAATAATCAAACTTGATTTCATTAAGAAATATCGCATCTCGTCCTGAAATTATTCCAACGTCAGTTTCAATCGGCTCAAAAAGTTCTTTCATACTCATTCATCAAATAATTTCTAATTTTTTAATAATTTCTCCCAAATCTAATTCATTTACATTATCAATTTCCGTGCAGATTTCCATCAATAATTTATCTTGTGCATTGCCCTTATCTTTTGCGACTGTGTAAGGCAAATCTTCGCGGAATGTAACCATTGAATATTTCGAGAAATAGTCGGGAAAAGTTTGTTCAAGTTTGGTTTCGAGTTCGCGTTTGCGTTGGAAAATCGGGTTGGCGACGGCATCGCGCATTTCGTAGAAATTTTCTTCCGCCATTTGTGCAATTGCGTCGGCGTTTGGTTTTCTTTGCAAAGTAAATGCGTCAAAAACTGTTTCCCAATCCGTGCCGTGTTGCGAAATTAACTGATTCAAAATGCGGCAATCTTCAAACGAAGCATTCATTCCTTGCCCGTAAAAAGGCACAATTGCGTGCGCCGAATCGCCGATTAAAAGCGATTTTCCGCCGATATTCCACGGAAAACATTTAATTGTGCCTAAGTTTCCGGTCGGATTTGCGAAAAAATCTTCAACCAAAGTCGGCATCAGCGGAATTGAATCGGCGAAATTTGTTTGGAAAAATTCGAGCAATTTGTCTGAACCGTTTGCGGTAGCGAATGGTTTAACTTCAATGTTTAGATTGTTTGAGTTCAACAGGTCGCTACCGCTCGCTGTTCTGACAAGCGATTCAAAACTATTTTCGCCTTTGTGCGCCAAAAACAATGTGCAGGTAAAACTTCCGTCAAAATTGGGCAGCGCAATCATCATAAACGCACCACGCGCCCAAATGTGCAGAGCATTGAATTCAAGGTCAGAACAGCGTGCGGTAGCGACCTGCTGAACTTTAACATTTGAAGAAGCCGAATTTAACAGATCGCTACCGCTCGCTGTTCTGACAGGCGGAATGTGCAATTCTTTATAACCGTGTTCGAGCCACGTTTGCGAATAATCAAACCGCGAAATTCCGCCGTTCATCATCGAATTTCTGACAACTGAACCTGCGCCATCGGTTGCAATTAAAGTATCGCCTTTCGCAATTTTGCCTGATTCAAACTTTGCTTCGCCGGATTTGCAGTCAAAATCAACGCATTTTTCATCGAAATAAATTTTTACGCCGTTATATTTTTCGGCTTCATTCATCAGAGCAATATTCAAACCGGCGCGTGAAACCGAGTTGATAAATTCGCCTTTGCGCCCTGAATACGGCAAAAGTTTCGTGCTTCCATCTAAATTATGAATCATTCGCCCAAACATCGGCACGGCTTGCGACAACATATATTCGTCCATTCCAACTTCTTTCAGCGCAGCAATTCCGCGATTTGAAAGCGCAAGATTTATCGAACGTCCGGCAGACATTTCTTCCGTTCGCATATCATTGCGCGATTCGTAAATATCAGATTCGATATTGTGTTTGGCAAGATAAATCGCCAATAAAGAACCCGACAAACCTGCGCCGATGATGATTACTTTTTGTTTAGCCATAATTTTTATTTGCCCACGAAATACACAAAAATAATTGAAAACTCAAAACCATATTTTAACTTTTTTCGTGTCTTTCGTGTTTTTCGTGGGCAAAAATTTCTTACTCCGCAAAACTCCAAATTCCTTTTTCCAAATCTTCAAGCGAAAAATCAACCGCTTCAGGTTTTAAACGCATTGCATAACGCCGCAAATCCGCTGTTTCGTAAAGCATTGTCAACATCATCAGTCGTTTTCGCATCGTTTCATCAAGTTCGTTTTCTGTGTAACCGTAAGATTTAAAAAATTCGCGCTGTAAATTTCCTTGACCTTGAATCATCAAAACTCCGACGGCAAGAAAATCGTATTCAAAAAAACCTCTACGCGAATCTGCAAAATCAAAAAGTCCGCTAATTTCGAGTTTTCCGTTTTTGTTTAAGACACTCAAATTCCCGAAATGAACGTCCGCGTGCATAAAAACAGTCGGTTCATTTTTAGGAACTAATTGTAAATTTTCTTCGATATATTTCGGCAAAACTCTAATGATTTGTTCATTTACGCCGTGCGCGATTTGCCGTTCGATAAATGTTTCGGCACGATTTGTAACAAATTCAATCCAATTATTTTCAAACGAATCAGCACAAAGCGCGTGAATCTGTTTCAATCCGACAGCCAATTTTCTGACAAATGGGGTTTGTTCGCGTTCCGGCAAATTCAGCCAATCTGCCCGTGTCATCAAATCACCCAAAATCTGAGTCGTCAGAAGATATTGAAAGCCTTCAAACTCCCCGATTTGCAAAATTTCAGGCGTTCTAAAATCCGTCTTTCCGCCGACAAATTCGAGAGCCTTTTTCTCGCGCTCAAAACAATTTCGGAAAGGTCGAAAAATCTTCAAAACCAGCCTCTCATCTATCAAAAAAACAATATGGTCGCTACTGTTTCCGCGTTTTAGTTCGCTGAAAAAAATCTGATGAAGTCGGCAAATCTGCTTCGCCGCTTCGAGCCAAATTTCGTCTTGAAAATGTTCATCAAAATCTTTTTCAGTTTTAATTTGAAGAAATTTCATCGCAAATTTATTTCAAAATCCAACCTAATCCGCCACATTCACCGCAGACAAAAGGACCTAAACTTGGAGCAGGTTGAAACCAACCGCTTTTATTGCAATTTTCACAATCACTCACTTGTTCGGGACGTTTCGGCAAAATCGAAAGCAGTTCAGAGAAATTATGCGCTTTTGCGCCGACAACAACTGCCATCGCCGCTTCCGATAAAGTTTGTGCTTCTCTCGGTGGAATATCTTCAAGCATATCTTCGATAATAACTCGCCCATCAAATGTTAAATACAAAGGGTCGCCCATTCCGTAGAACATTACAACCGCATCTTCAGATTTTACAATTTGGTAATGAGAATCTTTTGCTTGCAATTCTCGTAATTTTGGAACTAATTCACTTGGAATATCAAACCATTTCATATCAAACATTCCTTCAAAACTTCGGCAAATTTCCAACAATCCGAGAACGAATTATAAAGCGGAACAGGTGCAACACGAATTACATCAGGTTCGCGCCAATCTGAGATAACACCTTTTTCTGTCAATAATTTAAACAAACTTTTGTCCGCATTTTTGACGCGAATCGAAAGCTGACAACCGCGTTGAGTTTCATCTTTCGGCGTGATAATTGAAATTCGTTCGTCTTTAATTTCATTCAACAGAAACTCTAAATAATTCGTCAATTTCACAGATTTTTCGCGCAGATTTTTTATTCCGGCTTCTTCAAAAATATCTAAAGAAGCGCGTAAAGATGCGAGTTGGAAAATCGGCGGATTCGACAATTGCCAACCTTCCGCGCCGCGCATCGGCACAAATTCGTCGCCCATCAAAAACCGCGTTTCCTTGTCGTGTCCCCACCAACCGGCAAAACGCGGCAGATCGAAATTATCAGCGTGTTTTTCGTGAACAAAAACGCCCGCAATTCCGCCCGGACCGGAATTCAAATATTTATACGAACACCACGCCGCAAAATCAACATTCCAATCGTGAAGTTGTAAAAACAAATTCCCTGCCGCGTGTGCCAAATCAAACCCGACAACCGCGCCGATTTCGTGTCCGATCTCGGTAATTCGTTTCATATCAAAGGCTTGCCCGGTGTAATAATTCACGCCGCCAAGCAAAATAAGCGCAATCTCATCGCCATTTTCGCGCAGAGTTTTTTCAATATCTTCAATTCGCAAAGTCGTTTCACCTTCACGCGGCACGAGTTCAATCAAGTCAGAACCGCCTGCGGTAGCGGGCGGTTTAAGTTGATTATTTGTTAAGTTTGGATTTACATTCAGCGTTAAACCATCCGCTACCGCAGACGGTTCTGACATTTTACGGTGAAATTTGATTTGCGATTGCACCGCATATTGATCCGACGGAAACGCATTTTTTTCGATGACGATTTTATAACGCTTTTCGGTCGGACGATAGAACGAAACCATCAAAAGATGCAAATTAACCGTTAAAGAATTCATTACAACCGTTTCAATCGCTTTTGCGCCGACGACATTTGCCATCGAGTTTGTCAGAAATTCGTGATACGGCATCCACGGATTTTTCGCCTGAAAATGCCCTTCAACGCCGAAAGTTTCCCAATCTTTTAACTCTTGTTCAATGTAATCGCGTGTAGTTTTCGGCTGAAGTCCGAGCGAATTTCCCGTAAAATACAAAATATCTTCGCCGTTTAAATGCTTTGGAATATAAAATTTATCACGGAAATGTTTGAGCGCGTCTTGCTCATCCATTTCTCGTGCAAAAGAAAAAGAATTTTGAAAGTTTGAAGTCGCATTTTTCATCAATTTTAATTTAACAAATTAAGGCTTTCCTATAAAATCATCCGCACTTAAATAATAATTCGCTACTTCAATCGTTACATTGCCGCTTTTTTCAGTTAAACTGTATGTTTTAACAAAAATTGATTTTTATAAAATAAATATGCAAACAGAAGTAAATATCGAAACGACATTCGCCGAATTCGATTTGAACGAAAATTTAATAAAGGCAATTACCGATCTCGGTTACGAAATGCCGTCGCCGATTCAGCGAAAAACTATACCTTTATTGCTCGAAGGCAAAGACATTATCGGTCAAGCGCAAACCGGAACGGGCAAAACGGCGGCGTTCGCTCTGCCGATTTTACATCAGATTGACACGACGACTTCGCGCGTTCAGGCACTCGTCTTAACTCCGACACGCGAATTGGCGATTCAGGTTGCCGAAGCGTTTCACTCTTACGCCAAACATCTCGGTCGTGTGCGCGTTCTGCCGGTTTACGGCGGACAATCTATCTCACAACAAATCAGACATTTGCGAAGCGGTGTGCAAATCGTCGTCGGCACGCCCGGACGAATTATGGATCACATCCGGCGCGAAACGATTGATATTTCCAATTTGAAAATGGTCGTCCTCGACGAAGCCGACGAAATGCTCAATATGGGTTTTCAAGAAGATGTCGAATGGATTTTGTCGCACACGCCCGACACGCGCCAAACCGCGCTTTTTTCGGCGACTATGCCAAAACAGGTTAAGCGAATTGCCGAAAAATATTTGTCAGATGCCGTCAATATCGAGATCGAACAAAAAACGATGACCGTGCCGACGATTTCGCAGTTTTATGTGAACGTCTCGGAAAATCAAAAAACCGACGCGCTCACAAAACTGCTCGAAACCGAAACTGCATCGGGCGAAGCCGTTCTGATTTTTCATCGCACAAAGCTCGGCGCAGATGCGCTGACCGATAAATTACAGGCTCGCGGTTATGCGGCAGAAGCGATGCACGGCGATATGAATCAGACACAGCGCGAAGCCGTCGTTAAAAAATTAAAGAGCGGCGCAGTCGAAATCGTTGTTGCAACGGACGTTGCCGCACGCGGTTTGGACGTTGAACGAATTGCCACCGTTATCAATTACGATATGCCTTCGGACACGGAAAACTACGTTCACCGCATCGGTCGGACAGGACGCGCCGGACGAATCGGCAAAGCTGTTTTGTTCGTTACGCCGCGCCAACAGCGAATGCTCCGCGAGATCGAAAGATACACAAAACAAAAAATCGAACCGCTGAAAATGCCGACGCAAGCCGACGTTGCCGCACGGCGCGTGCAGATTTTGAAGGAACGAATTCTAAAAACTTTGAACGAGCAAAATTTGGAATTATATCTTTCACTGATCGAAGATTTGACAGATGAAAGCGGGCGCGACGCAACGGAAATCGCCGCCGCCGCGACATTTTTAGCAGTCGGCGAAAAGACTCTTGCAGTCAAAGTCGAGCCGAAACCCGCACAATTTTCGTTTTCGGAAGAAGGAATGACGCGCCTGTTTATTGATGTCGGTCGCCGCCACGAAATCAGTCCGGCGCACGTTGTCGCCGCAATCGCCAACGAAGCCGACATTCCCGGCAAATCTATCGGCGCGATTGATGTCAATGACCGTTTTACGCTCGTTGATGTGCCGACACAGTTCGTTACGCAAATTCTCGAACGAATGAAACGCACGCGCATCGCCCGCCAAAACGCGACAATTCGCATCGCTTCGAGCGTCGAACTTGATAAAGTCAAAACGCCGCCGCCGCGCCGCGAACGCGAATTTGAAGATAAACGCGATTTCAAACCGAAAAAACCTTTTAGAAGCGAAAAATCTGAAGATTTCAAACCGAAAAAGCCTTTTAGAAGTGAAAAGTCCGATGATTTCAAACCGAAAAGCCCGTATAAATCTGCGAAACCCGACGACTTTAAACCGAAAAAGCCGCGAAAAAGCGAAACTCTCGCCGATTCAAAACCGAAACGAACTATCAAAGTCAAGAAATCAAAGGAATTAAATGCCAAAAGCCCGTTCGCCGACTTTGCTAAACGAGTCGGTAAAAAACGGCATAAGTAACGTGAGTTTGTAAGAATTTTTGTCCGCGAAATACGCGAAATACGCGAAAAATAAAACGGAAATTTAATTTCTTTTTTTTCGCGTATTTCGCGTATTTCGCGGTTAAATCTTCCGTTGAACTAAATCCCGACTTCTGCTTTCGCTTCGGCGAATTTTTCGACGGCGAATTGCAAATCTTCAATCGAATGTGCCGCCGAAACCTGTGTTCGAATTCGTGCTTTGCCTTTCGGGACGACGGGAAACGAAAATGGAATGACATAAACGCCTTTTGCTAAAAGCGATTCAGCCATTTTGACGGCAATTTTTGCATCGCCGAACATTACCGGAACAATCGGATGTTCGCCTGCTAAAATTTCGAGTCCGATTTTTGATAATTCTTCGCGGAAAAAGCGCGTGTTTTCGGCTAATTTGTCGCGCAATTCGGTCGAATTATTTAACATATCAATCGCCGCAATTGACGCGCCGACGATTGACGGTGCAACTGAATTTGAAAAAAGATACGGACGCGAACGCTGGCGCAAAAGTTCGATAATTTCTTTTTTGCCCGACGTATAACCGCCGCTTGCGCCGCCTAGAGCTTTGCCGAGCGTTCCCGTAATCACGTCAATTCTGTCCATTACGTTATGAAATTCGTGCGTTCCGCGCCCCGTTTTGCCGATAAATCCGACGGCGTGCGAATCGTCAACCATCACCATCGCATCATATTTCTCCGCCAAATCACAAATTTCATCGAGCTTTGCAATAAAACCATCCATCGAAAAAACGCCATCGGTCGCAATCAGACGATTTCGCGCATTCGCCGATTCTTTCAGCTTCGCTTCGAGGTCGTCCATATCGCCGTTTTTATAGCGAAAACGCGCCGCTTTGCACAAACGAACGCCGTCAATAATGCTCGCGTGATTGAGTTCGTCGGAAATAATCGCGTCTTCTTCCGACAAAATCGTTTCAAAAAGCCCGCCGTTCGCGTCGAAACAAGACGTATAAAGAATCGTGTCTTCCATTCCTAAAAACGCGCTGATTTTCGCTTCAAGTTCCTTATGAATCGTCTGCGTCCCGCAAATAAACCGCACACTTGAAAGTCCGTAACCCCAATCATCAAGAGCTTTATGCGCCGCCGCCACAATCGCCGGATGATCGCTCAAACCAAGATAATTATTCGCGCACATATTCAAAACTTCGCCATTTGCGACCTTAATATGCGCCTCCTGCGGACTTTCAATCACCCGCTCGTTTTTATAAAGCCCCGCTTCTCTGATTTCGTTGATTGTGTTTTCTAATTGATGTTGAATTTTGCTATACATAATTCTTTAATTTTTGACTTTTACTCAAAATTATTTGGCAGTTTTACTATTGAATCTTATTCCTCACCTTCATATTCATCGGAATTTTCGTCCGATTCCTTTAAGTTTTGCTCTTCAATAAATTGTTCAATACCTGTTCTCCATTGTGTCCAATTTCTTACTTCTAAAGCGTGTTTTTTTAGGCTTTCAACATTTGCTCCGAGATGCACACATTCTTCAAGCATTTGCAACGCAAGTCTTTCATTTACATAATGTAAGCGATTTCTCAGAATACCTCTTATATAATACAACTCAGGCATATAAGGTTTTTCTGCCTCAATCTTTTTGATTCTACAGATACCGCCTACTTTCTTCCACGCTTTCTCGACTGATTCTTGTGTAGGATTTCCTTCATCGTCATATTCAAGATATTGTTCAGCAGCAATTTTCATCGCTTGCATTACCTCAGAAAGTTCGTTTTGACGGAGTAATTTCCTCAAACCACGTTTTCCATTATCGTTAAGACTATATGAAACCGTAAGTTCATTCCAGAATTCCGATAATTGATCAATAACTTGGTCATCAAGATTTGTAAGAGATTTTTGCCATTGAAACATCATTTCAATTTGCTCTTTTCGCTCTTGCAAATCTTCGAGTTGTTGTCGTTGCTTATCTAAAAGTGAAGTGTCAGAAAGCCTTCGATTAGACTTACCTGAATTACAATCTTTGCACGAGGTAATCAAATTTAGAATATCGTTCGTTCCGCCTTTCGATACTGGCTCGAGGTGATCTACTTGAAGAGTAATATCAGGTGCTTTTCCGCCACAATATTGACAAGTGAAAGAATCGCGCTTGAAAACTTCAAATCTAAGTTTTTTAGAAAGACTTTTACGTTGCATCTATAATTTAACTCAAAATATGCTTTTTGTTATTCGATTATATAAATCTCGCTCCAATCCAAATCATTTTCTGCGAATCTCTTTTTTATTACGTTCCGGCGATTCGCACTTTTGTTTCGGTTACGGTTACGAATTGTTCGGGCAGTTTTTCGGCGTAGTTTTCGAGTAACTGCTCCAAAACCTTGATTTTATTGGCGGCGCGTTCATCGGCAAGCCGCATAAAAACGACTCCGTGATGAGTGCGATGTTCACGAAAAATCATTTCGCCGAAATCTTTGTCGTTGGTTATCAGAATCCAATTTTCAATCGTAGCTTTGGTTAAAACTTCGTCATCAGATATTCCCCGCGCTTCATCGAAAACGGAAAAGACTTCGTAACCAACGCCGCGCAAATACTGGGCGACTTTCGAGCCTGTGCATTCATCAACTAAAAAACGCATCTTAAACGGTTTCCAACACGAGCGGCATAAATTCTGCCTTGCTCATTGATTCTTTTGCAAAAAGCAAACAGGCTTGAATATCTTCGGATGTTAAACCGTCGTATTCTGCCAAAATCTCGGCGGTTGTTGCATTATGCGCCAAAAGATTCAAAATGAATTCAACCGTCAGCCGCGTTCCACGAATAACAGGTTTGCCAACCATAACTTTCGGGTTCAATGTAATTCTTTCAAGTAAAATTTGGTCATTCATAACTTTGATTTTTGCATATTTCGAGCAATTTGTAGAGAGAAACTTGCATAATCAAGAGGCGAAAATCCCTTTGACGGCGGAAAGTCCTTGCAATTTGCGCCACGAAGATATTTGACCGCAATGATGTCCTTCGTGGAAGACGAGTATTTGCAGGTGATGTCCGATTGTCGGCTGTGTTTTTACAAGCGTTTCGTCCGGTGTCGGTTGGTCAAGGTTTTTTATTTGACGAAGCGCGTCGAGCCGTTGAACGCCAGTTTCGGTTAATCTTTCGACGAGAAACTGTTTCGAGTCGTAATTTTCGATAATCGAATTCGGATTTGAATTTGGTCCGTATTTGCTCAAAAGATCCATAAAATCCGCCGAAAGTTCGCGGGCTTTCAGCATTGATAAAAGATAAACGTCGCCTAAAAGCAAATGTCCGAGAATCCAAGCCGGATGATTTTCTTTGGCGAAAGTTTGCAGACACATCTGTTCATCGCGCAAATCTTCAACCAGTGAAAATGTCTGTTTTCGCGCCTGTTCGAGCGACCAGATTAACACTTCATTCATCAAATCTCGCTCCAATCTAAAACCACTTTGCCAGAATTTCCTTCGCGCATTAGTTTATTTAAGTTAAATCTAACCAACCGCGCAAAGAAGTTTCGAGTTGTTCGGCATCAGCATCAGATAATTTTCCGACACGCTTTTTAACCAAAGTTTGTTTGATTGTGAAAATGCCGCGTTTGACTGCCGTTTCGACATTCAAACCTGCTTGTTGCCATTCGGTCAAAACAAATTCACCTGTCAACAATCCGCTTGTTTTGCTGGTCAGCGCAACGACAAACAAATCTTGCGAAGTATGCGAAGCATTGACGACAACCGCCGGACGGACTTTTGAACTCGTCAAATCTGAAAACGGATAACGGACAAGCACGATTTCAGTTTTCGAGAAGTTCGGCATAAACATCGTCCTCCTCGTTATCCCAAATCTCGTTTAACGATT
This sequence comes from Acidobacteriota bacterium, assembly GCA_031409875.1. Classification (GTDB taxonomy): domain Bacteria; phylum Acidobacteriota; class Blastocatellia; order Pyrinomonadales; family Pyrinomonadaceae; genus CALMEH01. Next base: position 15,454 of record JANNYB010000132.1, read on the forward strand.
CGGAACTTGCTGCTTGCCAAAAATCGTTTTCATCTTCGACAAGCAGAGTTACTAAGGCGCGTGTGCCTTCCGGCGCATCAACTGTGCCAACCGTTTCGATTTTGCCTTCGTGAACAACTGCCCAAACTGTTTCTAACATAGATTTATTACCTCAAAACCAAATTATAACCGAAAAACTTTTCTCAATCCTCACAAAACTCAAGTAACCATTCTGCGTGATTTTTATATTTGAAATCTGGTGTAGCAATTAACTCTACCAACTTCTTTTTGCATAATGCCGGTTCTGAATATGCTATTTCCGTAAGATTATGAAGAAAGCTGTCGTTATCGTGTCCTTCATCATAATTCTTTTGTAAAGCCTCAAATAAATCCGGCAAATACTCAGAACCGCCAATTTCTGAAATTGGATAAGACAAAAGTTCTCTAATCCAAAAATCGTTCTTCTCAGATTTTAAGGCTGAAACTAATTGTGGCAAGTCATCTTTTGTAGCTGAGTTTTTCAGTCTTTCAAGAGATTCTAGTTTGTCTTCGACATCATTTTCATCAAAGTCAGACCACAAGATTTCAAGTTCTTTTTCAATAATTGGATTCATTTCATTAAATCTCGCTCCAATCCAAAATCACTTTGCCGCTGTTGCCCTCTTTCATTACTTCAAAACCTTGCTGGAAATCTTTGTATGAATAGCGGTGCGTGATGACGGGCGAGATGTCCAAGCCGCCTTCGGTTAAGACGTTCATTTGATACCACGTTTCATACATTTCGCGCCCGTAAATTCCTTTGACGGTGAGCATATTGAAGATGACGGTTTTCCAGTTTATGGCAAATTCATCAGGCGGAATTCCCAAAAATGCGATGTTTCCGCCGTGCGTCATATTGGCGAGCATATCGCGGAAAGCCTGTGCGTTGCCCGACATTTCCATCCCGACATCGAAACCTTCTTTCATTCCGAGTTGTTTTTGATAATCGGCGATTGATGTTTCCGTAACATTAATCGCGTGTTCAATTCCGTTTGCGCGAGCAAGTTCGAGCCTTTTCGGATTAACATCAGTAATCACGATGTGTCTTGCGCCCGCGTGTTTCGCAACTGCCGCCGCCATAATTCCAATCGGTCCTGCGCCGGTAATTAAAACGTCTTCGCTGAAAACTTCAAACGCCAGCGCGGTGTGAACAGCATTGCCAAACGGATCAAAAATCGCCGCAACTTCCAGATTAACGTTCGGATTATGTTTCCAAATATTTGTATAAGGAACAGCCATAAATTCGGCAAAACCACCGTCCGTATTGACACCGTAACCAAGCGTATGAGCGCATTTAAACCGCCGTCCGGCAAGACAATTTCGACATCTTCCGCAAACCAGATGACCTTCGACCGAAACAATATCGCCAATGTGAAAATCGTTGACATTTGAACCGATTTCCACAATTTCGCCGACAATTTCGTGTCCCAAAACAGTCGGAATTTTAATCGTGCTTTGCGCCCAAGCGTCCCAATTCCAAATGTGAACGTCCGTGCCGCATATTCCCGTTTTCAAAACGCGAATCAAAACATCATTTATCCCAAATGTTGGTTCGGGAACGTCTTCGAGCCAAAGACCTTCTTCAGCTTTGCTTTTTACAATTGCTTTCATATCAATATTTTACGAATTTCAAATCTGAAATTTCAAATTGACTTTGCGAACTTTGCGCCTTTGCGGGAAACATCATTTTATTTCCCGCAAAGGCGCAAAGTTCGCAAAGATTTATAAAATCTAACCTAATTCCTAGCAAATTTTTTCTGTCGGATTCGGAAAAGCGTCGGATTCGTCCTCGCTTTCGCGCACGGTCAAACACGCAAAATCTTTTTCAATTAAAATTTTCAATGTTTCGGTTTCGCCCGAAATTCCGACTTCCTGCGTGTTCGTCCAATTTTCCGTAATTGCTTTCGGCACAATGATTTCAATGCGTCCATTTTCAAAACTCACTTGCAGACTTTGCGCCGAATCGGACGATTTCAAAGCGTAAATAAAAACCGATTCGCCAAATTCGGTTTTATTTTCAATCAAACCTTTTTCGCCAAATTCGGCGACTTCGCTTTTCGTCAAGCGCAATCGAATAGAGTTTTCGCGGATGCGTAATTTCATATATCAAACATATCAAAATTTGCGATTAAAAATGAAACCGTTTTCGACTTTTTCCATCCCGATTTTTGGATAATATTCGATTGCTTCGGGAACGGAAATTCGATTTTATTCATTCAAAATCTTGCTTTGCCAAGTTCAACCATTCCAAAGCCGCGCCGTGCAGTAATTTGGCTTTTGTGTCTTTGTCAAAACTGCTTGATTCGATTAGACTTCCGGCGATTTCTTCGCCGAGCGGAAACGGATAATCTGTGCCGAGCGCGATTTTTTTTGCGCCGAACATTCTGACTAAAAATCTGAGCATCAATTCGTCGTGAACGAGCGAATCAAGCCAGAATTTGCCTAAATATTCTCGCGGATTTCTTTCGTTATCAACCGCAACTAAATCCGGTCGAACTGCAAAACCGTGTTCGATTCTGCCTAAAGTATATGGAAACGAACCGCCGCCGTGTGCGAAACAGATTCGTAATTTTCGTAATTTTTCCAACACGCCGGAAAAAATCAACGAACAAATCGCCCGCGAAGTTTCCGCCGGCATTCCAACCAACCACGGCAACCAATATTTCTGCATCTCACGTTCGCCCATCATTTCCCAAGGATGGACAAAAATCGCCATCGAAAGTTCTTCACACGCCGCAAAAAACTCGAAAAATTGCGCGTCGCCTAAATTTAATTGATTAACATTTGAACCGATTTGCACGCCAACTAAACCGATTTCTTTGCATCGCTCAAGTTCTTTTATCGCAAGATTTACGTCTTGTAATGGAACAGTTCCAAGTCCGATAAATCTGCGCGGATAATTTCCGACAATTTCGGCAATTCCGTCATTTAAGAATTGTGAAGTATCGGCGCAATCTTCGGCTTTTGCCCAATAATTAAACATCACCGGAACAGTCGAAAGCACTTGAACATTCAAATTTTGCACGTCCGATTCTTCGATACGTTTTTCCGCCGACCAACAATTTGACTCGATTTCACGAAAAAAATGTCCATCGTCTTTCAACATTCTGGCGCAACAAGGCTTGTGATGTTCGAGCGTAATAAATCCGCCATAGCCGAATTTTTCCTTCCAGCGCGGAATGTCTTTCGGCAAAATATGTGTGTGAATATCAATTTTCAGCATTAAGTTCAAATTATATCGGTTTGTTTTGATTAGTGAAAATGCACCTTTTATTTTCAATCCTTTCAATAACATTGTAAAATATCCAAGAGGTAAAATTTATGTTAGAAGTTGCCGAAAAAAGAGTCTCAACCATCCGCAAAAAGAAAATTTCGTTTGAAGATTTTCTGACCAAATTTGACGGTAAACACGCCGAATGGATTGACGGGGAGGTTATTGAATTTATGTCAGCATCAGATAGACACCAAGATTTAGTTAGATTTTTTACAGTAGTTTTAGGGGTTTTCATCGAAGAGAAAGATTTGGGAATCATCCGAACCGCACCGATGACAATCAGATTAAGTGAAAGAGGTCGAGAACCTGATTTATTTTTTGTCGCCCAAAATCGGCTTGATAAATTGAAGAAAAATTATTTTGATGGTGCGCCGGATTTGATAATCGAAATTATTTCACCCGAAAGTCGTGGGCGTGATCGTGGCGATAAATTTTATGAATATGAAATTGCGGGCGTTCGGGAATATTGGATTATTGACTACGAAAGAGAAAAAGTCGAATTTTACAATTTAGATAAAGACGGCTTTTTTCAAATGATTTACGCAGACAAAACCAACACTTTTCACAGCCAAGTTTTGCCGAATTTACGTTTAAATGTTTCGTGGTTATGGCAAGAAAAACTGCCGAATCTTTTGCAAGTGTTGAAAGAATGGGAGTTAGTAAAATAATTTGCGGCTCGATTTTTTATCAAACCTTTTAAATCTAACCGCAGTAACGCTGAAATTTTTCTATACTTTTGCGCCGAATAATGCGCCGACAATCGCGGTTGCGAGCATTGCGACTGCGCCCCAAAATGTAACGCGAAATGCACCTTTAAAAACGCTTGCGCCGCCTGTTTTTGCGGCAACTGCGCCAAGTAAAGCGAGAAAAATCAGCGAACTTATCGAAACGAGCCAAGCCAACATCGAAACCGGAACGAAAACTGCGACCAACATCGGCAATGCCGCACCGACCGCAAAACTTCCGGCAGACGCGAACGCCGCTTGAATCGGATTGGCGGCAAATACTTCGGAAATTCCAAGTTCGTCGCGGGCGTGTGCGCCGAGCGCGTCTTTTTTCATCAATTGTTCGGCAACTTCTTTTGCCAATTCCGGTTCGAGACCGCGCTTGACGTAAATGTTTTTCAGTTCGAGTTTTTCGCTTTCAATATCGTCTGCAAGTTCGGCGCGTTCACGAGCAAGATCGGCGTTTTCCGTATCAGATTGCGAACTGACCGAAACATATTCGCCCGCCGCCATAGACATCGCGCCCGCCACCAAACCAGCCATTCCGGCAATCAAAATCGCGCTGTGTCCCGCATTTGAAGCCGCCACACCGACAATCAAACTCGCCGTCGAAACGATGCCGTCATTCGCACCCAAAACCGCCGCCCGAAGCCAACCGATGTTATGTGATTTGTGCCTTTCACGATGCGCCATAAACTTAAATAATACCAGCAAACTTACGGTAAAGGTTTAAAATGTCTGTCCGATTCCTTATTTTTCTTTTCGTCCGAAATTATTTTCGCTTTCATCAGAGACAAACAAAGTTCGCGCAAACGGTCAACCGTTTTCAAACGCCGTAAAATTGCCTGTTCGGACATATCAACTTTCTTCATTTTCAATCCTGTCAATATCAATCAAATCTTTTGCCTCTCGTAAAGATTTATCAATTACAACATTTAATCGGTTTGGGCGTTCGATTTCTTTAAATCGCTTCTTATACCGTTTTAAGTTGGAAACTATGCAATAAAAAGTCCAACACGCTTTAGCTTGTTGAAATGCTTACCTTGCATTCTTGCTAAATTTAGAGCGACAAGCTAAAGCGTGTCGGACTTTTTCAGCAAAATTCATATTGCATAGTTTCTAAGTGAAAAGTGTATTAAACTCGACTTCGTCATCTAAAATTGTTTCATCAAAATCTTCGTTCATATTTTATATTTCTTCGTAAACTTCGTCTTTGTCTAAAAATCCGAATTCTTCGATTTGCGGCAAAATTTTATTTGCCAGTTTTTCGTTTGCTTTTCTTACAGCTTCAATTTCATCCGCGCCTAAATTGTGTTCGGCTAAACAGCGGCGAATTTGATACCAACCCGCATCCCAAGAATTAATTTTCAAGTTGTGCGTTATCATTTGGTTCAAATGCGAAAAGTAAAATTTATAAACTTCTTTGCCTTTGCTTAAAACCTCTTTGGCTTCTTCGGATAATTCGTTGTTTGCAATCCAGTTTGCAACAAATCTGTCTTCGTCGGTCGTCATTTGAACTTTGAAATCAGGTTCTTTGACTTCCCAAGTTTTAACTTCGGCGAGTTTGAACGGAAAAAAATTATTGTTGATTTGATAAGTATTTCCCAAATACTGAACATTTCGCAAAGCAGTCGTTTCGTTGGAAGAAGCGAACAAACTCCAAATTATGCAATCATTGGTAAATTCCGCACTCGGCTCGGTATGCGGAATCAAAAATTGATTTCGGTCATTCAGCCAAGTCGGTTTTGGTATTTTTTTGACTGCGTGAAGAGTAAATGCCTTTTCAAAATTCTCTTGATTTACTGTAAATGCGCCTGCGCTCACACTTGGCGAAGAAAGAATTACTACATATTTTGAATTTTGAAAATCATTTCCCTTACTGCAAATTGAAGCCAGAAAATCTCCTCTTGCTCTATGTCTTGTGTCTGTATTATTTTCTCTTACGGTAATTCCATTACTTAACGGCGGCAAAATGTATTCGTTAGAATTTGCAGGTCTTTCAAACCAATTATTGAGAACATCGCTTTTTTCTATCAACTGTAAATGTTTTACGCCGATAGTTACGGCATCTTCGTTTGAAATATCAATTTCTACCGATTTATTTTCTCGCGGTTTGGACAAATTCCAAATCAAAAAACCAATCGGATATTTTCCTTTTACTCCGTGAAAAGTCGTAGATTTGAATAAAAAACCTCTTTCATATTTGTAGTCGAAATATTCATCACGAAACTCTACGCTGTCCGGCGCATTGAGATATTTTAATTTTGAAAACATTCCAAGGTAAGTTTTTTTAGGAAGTTCGTGAACAATCCGAAACATAAATTGAGCAAAAAGTTCGCGCTTTACATGCCCCGTATTTTTGCTATCCATCACGAGTTCAAGTTTTGTCTTGCTCACATCTTTTTTAGATTCGCCTTTCGCGCCGCCGACTTGTGCGGTTGCAAATGGCGGATTGATATAAACAATCCAAGTGATTGATTCGTCTTTTAATTCATCTCTCAGTTTTTGAGGTAATTTCCAGTTCGGTTCAAAAGGCAAATTTCCTTGATTAAAAAGATATTCAACATCGTCATTTAAATAATCATATTGAAAGCAAGTCGCGTTCGGAAAAACTTTCCGCAAATGGTCTGCTTCGCCCGAATGAAGCGTGGACATATACAGATATTTATACGCTTCGGCGGGCAGATGATATTCCAGATTTCCCGTTCCCGCCGCCATATCCCAAATTCTGTATTTTCCAGATTTATACCAATTTTTATTAAGCGTTTCTCCGAGATAATGAATAGCTTTTTTGGCAAATCGAACAGGCGTATAAAATTCGCCTTCAAATCTTCTCTGATTTTCGTCGGTCAGACGGTCTAACTTGGCGTGAATTCCATTTATCGTTTCTGCGTTTGTAACGTAATCATAAATACTCCAAAAATAATCGTAGTCTTTCATCAAAACTTTTTGAGTTTTGGAGTTATTATCTTCAAATGTGAAAACAACCCGACTGTTTTCTTTATCAATTATGATTCTCTCTTTTTGGATGTTGGACAAAAAGTAAAAAGAATCTTTGTAACCATTAACAATAAATTTCCCGATTACCTTTTTCCAATGGTCAAAAACGGCTTCAAAATTTTCTTCGTTGATAACTTTTTTATCGCCGAAATCCAAAAGCATTTGCGGATGCAAAGCGTTTTCGAGATTTTTTGCAAAATCTGAGTGTTCGCCTTTTAAGGTTATTCGGTAAACGTGAAGTTTTTCCGTTTCAGGTTCTTTGACAAGATGATCTACCAATTTTGGATCAGGATTACTTGGTGCGCGTTCCCAATCATAAACATCGCTCGAATAATAAGCCGTCCATTTGTTTATTTCAGTTATTGCCGCTTCATTTTTGTCAGCCAAACAAAGAAAGTATGGAATAGTTTTTTCTACTTCTTCATATTTAAGTCTTCGGATGTAATAAAGCGTCTGCGCTAAAATTGTGGCAAGTGCTTTTAGGTTTTGAAAATTCTTTTTATGTTTGAATTCAAACAAAACTTGAGGTGTGTATAAATCATGTCCCTGAGTTGTGTTGTAACTGAGATTGAAATATTTTGCATATATTGACTTAACAGTTTCTTCTGTTTGAGCCGAATCTAATTCTTTTTTGAATTCTTCAAATGTCATAATAGTTTTTAGTGAAATTAAGACTTTTTAACTCACAACCGGTGGCGGCAACATTATACTTTTGCAACTTTTACAAGTTCGCAGATTTTCGTTGCTGTAAAATCTCTTAAAAACGCCTTGAAATTGAGTTGTGATGTCGGTTAATTCAAAATATTCTTCGTAGAGTTTGGAATTGCAGTTTTCGCAAAACCACATTAAGCCGTCGAGTTCGCCGTTGCGCCGCTTGCGTTCGATGACGAGTCCAACGGTGTTTGCGGCGCGAATCGGATTGTGCGGAACTCTTGGCGGAAGCAGAAAAATCTCGCCGCACTTTATTGGAACGTCAACGCATTTGCCGTCTTCTTGGATTTTTACGAGAATTTCGCCTTCGAGTTGATAGAAAAATTCTTCGCCTTCGTCAAAGTGAAAATCCTTGCGCGAATTCGGTCCGCCGACGACTTGGACGATAAATTCCGCGTCTTCATAAACCAATTTGTTCCCAACCGGCGGTTTGAGCAAATGACGATGTTCGTCAATCCATTTTTTGAAATTAAAAGGTCTGGTAATCGGCATAATTTTTCACCTCGTTAAATCTCAATTAAACCAAGACTGATTTTAATGGAAATATCAACTTTTTTGAGCGTTGCATTTTCGATTTTTCCAAGTTTCTTGACTAATCTTTGGCGGTCAATCGAACGAATTTGATTGAGTAAAACAACCGAATCTTGTTTCAAACCGGCTTCTCCGGCAGTAATTTCAACTTCGGTTGGGTAAAGCGTATCATCGAATTTTGAAGTGATTGCCGCGACAATCGTAATCGGACTATATTCGTTGGCAATGTCGTTTTGAAGTATCAACGCGGGACGGGTTTTTTTGATTTCCGAGCCGAGAGTCGGATCAAAATTGACAAGATAAACCTCGCCACGCACGGGAAAAGTTATTTTTGCCATAATTCTTCCTCAACATCAAACCATTCTTCGGAAACAGCTAAATCTCTTTGACCTCGCGCAATCGCTCCGGTTTTCAAACTTTCGCGGAGGCTTTCTTGTTTATTTTGTTTGATATAACTTTTAATGGCAATATCAATAAAAATACTTCGTTCGCCTTTATTCGCAACCGTTTCAAGCAACGCGACCGTTGATTCGGGCAATGTAATGTTCAAGCGTCTGTGTGCAATTCTTTTCATACACATCATTATACACACTCATCATAAGCATTAGCAATAAGCATAAGTTTGATATTAAAACTCCAAAATCTTATTCACCGTGCGCCAATTTCGCGCCGTTGCAGAAACTTTCAACTTTTTGCCGATGTAATCTTTGCCCATCAAACTATCTAAAACGCTGACGCGCAAAAGACAGAAAATCTCGCGGTTTTGCACGGCAAACATCTCGTTTTCGTTGTTATTTGCCAAAAGCATTTCGCACTTTTCCGACGGTAATTCTTCATCTAAAAAGAAAACGTGCAAGTCTTTATCGTGTTCAAACTGTCCGGCAAACGGATTATTTTTGACGATATTTTCGATTTCTGAAATTTGGCGCGTCATAACTTTTATTTTGAGTGCAAACTCTTTTTCAATCGCATTTTCAATTTGCGTGGCGAGTTTTTTATCATCGGTTTTCGCCGTTTCAAAAAGCACATTGCCGCTGTTGATATAAGTTTTGACGTTTGTAAAACCTTGAGCCGAAAGAATTTCGCGCAAAGTTTCCATTTTGACTTTATTTTTTCCGCCAACATTTATTCCGCGCAGAAATGCAACATATTTCATAAACTATATTATTTTTTTCTTAATTTAAGCGACTACCGCATTTTCGTTTATCGAAATTTTTTGCAGGTCGCAATCAATCTCCATTGACACGCCATAAGGAAAAGTAAAAGTCGGACAAGTATGCCCAAAATCCATTTCGGTTATGATGGGAAAATCCGGTAATTCAAGTTCATCACGGATTACACGCAAAAGAATTTCGTTAAATTCCTTCACAAATTGATTATGGTCGGGTCTTCCCATAATAATTCCTTTAGCTTGGTGAAAAATTCCTTGGGCGGCATAGTTTCGCAAAATCCAAGTAAAAGTCGTCGGACTGAGAAGGTCTTCTGAGGTTTCTAAAAACAAAATCGTGTTTTTCCACTCATCTTTTTCGAGCCAATAATCCGTTCCTTTTAAGAACTCTAATACTTCTACGCATCCGCCAAGTAGCTTGCCCGAATGTTTTCCTGTGCCTTGTAAAAAGTTCCAGCCGTTAGATTTATTGAGTTTTCGTTTGACATTTTGCAAAGTCGAATCATTCCATTCCAATCGCTCCGAAGTCCAACCCTCTAAGTTCGGACTTATTTCTCCAATCGGTTCGGCAGAAAAGAGTGTTCGCTGAATGTCTTCGATTTGATATTGGTGCATTCCGCCGTTTTCGGCAAAACCAACCATCAAAGAAGTTCCGTAAAAAGAAGAAATTCCGGCTTTGAGGCAAGCAAAATGTGTGACGGTCGTATCGGAAAAACCAAGAAAGATTTTCGGATTATTTTGGATGATGGAAAGGTCAATAAACGGCAAAGTGCGAATACTATCATCTCCGCCGATATTAGAAATAATTGCTTTGATTGAGGTATCGGAAAAGGCTTCCATCAAATCTTCGGCTCTGGCTTGCGGATTTTTGTAAATCCACTCAGCAGATTTTAAGGCATTTTGGGTATCAACAACTTCAACGCCGAAAGTTTGTTCGAGTTGGCGTTTTCCCGCTTGATAACGATGTGGAATGTCACCCGCTCCGCCCCAAGAAAGCGAAATTGTCGCAACTTTGTCGCCCGGTTTAAGCCGTTTGGGTTTGATAAGCGATTTCATAAAATCAATCAATCGTTGCAATCACTTTTAATTCAATGGCAATCGGAGTCGGCAAACAATTTATTTCAATCGTTGTGCGGCACGGCTGATTTTCGGCAAAATATTCGGCGTAAATTTTATTGTAAGTTGCAAAATCGTCCTTCATATTCGTTAAAAAAACCGTAACGTCAACAATTTTGTCCCAAGACGAACCCGAATCTTCCAAAATATATCGCACATTCTGAAAAACCGAACGACATTGCGTTTCAATATCGTAAGCAATAATCTCGCCATTTTCGCCAAGTTCAACGCCCGGAATTTTTTTCGTGCCGCGCTCACGCGGACCAACGCCCGACAAAAAAAGTAAATTCCCAACGCGCCGCGCATGCGGATAAAGCCCGACAGGTTCAGGTGCTTTCGATGAATTGATAATTTTTTCGCTCATAAATTTATTTAACCGCGAAATACGCGAAACACACTAAAAAAGACAAAAAACTTCTATGCTTTTTTTTCGTATTTTTCGCGTATTTCGCGGTTAAAATTATTCCGTATTTCTTTCGCCATCATAGACAGCCGCCGCGCATTCGACAAACAAATCCAAATAATAATTTCGGATTTCCTCTGGCGCAAGTTGTTTGCCCTCTTTTTCGGCAATGAATTTCATCAATTCAAACGCCACTTCTTCGCCTGTTTCGATTCTGATTGGTTGTGTTTCTTGACTCATAATTTTTCTCAATACTAAGGTGTTTTACTATTTCTTTCCCGATTTAATCTCGCGCAAGGAATCCATTCCGCTCTTTTACAAACGCCCTTGCCATCATCAAATTCTTCGGCAATGATTTCACCGATTTTCTCTAATTGTTTGGCTTCATCACACTTTAAAGAACTCATATAATATCTGTAAGTCCGATATTTTTTTAGATGATTAGCTTCAACTACATAACTCGTGCCATCAAAACCGGAAGCATCACAATTTATTTGAGAAGCATCGGGAAGTGTCAAAATACCAGTTTCATTGATTTTATTCCAAAATGAATCCCATCCGCTTTTAGGAACTCTTAACTTCGTTACTGTTGTATTTTTTATCTCAATGTAGCTATCACCTTTGATATGAATTGCCGACCAATTGCCTTTAGTTCTAATAATTACAATACCTTCAAGGTTTGAAAGTCCGAAGCCTCGCCAAATTCTTATTTCAAGGTCATTTTTTGATAGATTCGTCTTTCGCAATTCTTGTAAATCAGACAAATTCGTAACATTATCGATTTCTTTGAAAAAACTCTTTTCCCAAGACGCATTTGGTATTTCAAGCTGTGTCGGCTCGAATTTATCTTGTAAAATCCAAACTGATACTCCGATAATAAATGTAATTAAAAGAGCAATTGAACCAATTTTAAAGTGTCTGCTTTTTTTCATATCAATAATTTATTTTAACACAAACATTCTTCTCTTCCGTAAAAAACCGTAATGCTTCAAAGCCGCCTTCGCGTCCCATTCCTGAATCTTTTACGCCGCCGAAAGGTGTTCGCAAATCGCGCAACAGCCAACAATTTATCCAAACAATTCCGGCTTCGATTTCGGCGGCAACGCGGTGTGCGCGTGAAAGATTTTCCGTCCAGATTGTCGAAGATAAACCGTAACGCACTGAATTTGCATAACTTAAAACTTCCGTTTCAGTTTCAAACGGCTGAATCGTAACGACCGGACCGAAGATTTCTTCTTGATTTGTGCGGCAATCGTGCGCGAGATTTTCGATTATTGTCGGCTCAATAAACCAACCGTTTAATTTGGGATGTGGGATTTGGGATTTGGGATTGTTTTCGTAATTTTCGCTTGATAAATCAACTGAATTTCCGCCGCAGAGAACTTTTCCGCCTTCGGTTTTGGCGAGTTCGATGTAGGACAAAATTTTCTCGAAATGTTGTTTGGAAACAATCGCGCCGATGTTTGTTTCAGCATCTTTCGGATTGCCGATCTTTAATTTTTTTGTGCGCTCGACAAAATCGTTTTTAAACTTTTCGTAGATTGATTTCTCAACAAAAATCCGCGAACCGCACAGGCAAATTTCGCCTTGATTTGAAAATGAAGAAAGCAAAGTCGTGTTGAGCATTTCTTCGTAATTGCAGTCAGCAAAGATGATATTCGGATTTTTGCCGCCGAGTTCGAGCGATAATTTTTTGAACTTCGGCGCGGCTTCGCGTGAAATCCATTCGCCTGTCGCCGTGCCGCCGGTGAATGAAATCGCTTTTATTTCATCGTGTTTGATAATCGCCGCGCCGGTTTTTGTTCCCAAACCGTGAACGATATTCAAAACTCCCGCAGGCAATCCGGCTTCGATGCAAAGTTTTGACAACAAATAAGCCGTCATCGGCGTAACTTCCGAAGGTTTTGCAACTACGCAATTTCCCGAAGCGATTGCGGGCGCAATTTTCCAAGTGAACAAATAAAGCGGTAAATTCCAAGGCGAAATACAGCCGACAACGCCAATCGGTTGGCGCAAAGTGTAATTTATCGCTTCGCCAATTGTTTCATGCGATTCGTTTGCAACGTGCATCTGCGCCGTCGCGTAAAAGCGAAAATTGCTCGCCGCACGCGGAATATCAACTCGTTTTGCAAGCGAAACAGGCTTGCCGTTATCAACGCTTTCGGCTTCTGCCAACAAATCTAAATCACGCTCAATAAGTCGCACAAGTCGCATCAAAATTTCAAACCGTTCTTCGTTACTCGTTTTCGACCAAAGTGGAAACGCTTGTTTTGCCGCTTCAACCGCTTTTTCGACATCACGTTCGTCCGAATCTGGAATTAGTGAATAAATTTCGCCTATTGCAGGATTAAAATTGTCCAAATATTCGCCCGAAACAGGCGCAACCAATTTACCGCCGATATAATTTTCGATTTTTTGCATTGCTTGATTATTTTACAGCATTTTGCGGCGCGACAAAATTGGAGCGCGGGCATCTTGCCCATATGCGCCAAGTTAAGAGTCTAACCATTTGAGAAAACAACACTTAGTAACGCTTGTGCCATTGCTAACTGGCGTTTTCTCTTTCGTTTTCTTTCCTTTAATTGACGACTTGCTG
>JANNYB010000133.1:0-69741 GCA_031409875.1 Acidobacteriota bacterium
CGGACAATCACGCTGATAAATGGGACGAGCAAATCATCGGCTTGCGATTCGGTTTCGAGGGCTTTGGCTTGCAGTCGTTTGGCGACAATATCAACGATGCGATATGCCAACCAAATCACCGCCAAAGCATTGAGCAAAAACATCGTAGTTCGCAAAAATCCGAGCGAACTTTGAGTTAAAGCCAACGCGTTCAAGCCCAATCTGAACGTAATCACAAACGCCAAAAGTCCAACTGGCGGATACAAGGTTTTGAGATTTTCGGTAGTTAAAGTTTGATACCGCTTGAGCAAGACTCTGCCAAATGTCCACGAAATAAGGCTTTTAGTAATTTGGGCAACCAACGCCGCAATGATTAAAAGTAAAACTAACCCCAGCCATTGCCAGCGTTCCAGCGAAAAAGTTTTTTGTTTTAAGACGTTGGGCATTCGGTCACGGATGGTTGCGCCAACGCTCTCCGCACGAGTCAAGGTTGCTGAACCGAAATTGCGTTTTTCTTCTTCGACTGCCGCCAAAAGTAGCGGAACTGAACGAATTGATTCCTGCGTAAAAAGCCATTCGCCGGTGGGTTGTTTGGCGATCACGATTTCGCCCGACTGTGATCGAAAAAGTTGATACGGATCGCCCGAAATATTGTTTGGCACCTCTTCGACTTGAAAATTTTCTACCGAATCAACAATTTCGAGCAAATCCGAAGCGATTTCCAGCCCCTTAATTTTTTGAAAATCAGCAGGTAAGCCCGATAAATCTAAACATTTTATCGCTTCTTCGATTGGGTCGGGCGTAACACCCACCCGAGGCTGTTTGAAGGCTTCGATAAATGTGTTCATCGTTGCTCGTGGCGATTCGCGTTTTGGTTCAACAATTTGGAGATTGCGATTTTGGGCAAAGGCGTTGAGCGTAAAAAATAAACAAATTAGGAGCAGAAAAAATCTTTTTTTCATTTTTTAGAAATTAGAACTCAATAAATTATTTTGATGCAAGCAGTAATATACAGCTCGACTTTAGACAAAAAAAAGGGACTTTGGACAAAATTAGCTGACCAAAAAATTGGGCTAAGTCCAATTTTTTTAACACAAGATGACTTTAGGAGAAATTTTTGCACGAATTAAATGCAGGTAGTTGGGGCGGTAAATTTGACCACTACCCTCATTTAATTCCCAGTTTTTTCTCTTGATTGTCATAAATTCAATGTTTAAGACACTTACAGTTTTGGATTAACCCAAAAATTTGTCTAAAGTCGAGTAATCAAATAACTCATCAACGGCGATTTCCCAATTTGGCAAAGCAGGTTCGGCGTTGGCGATTTCGCCGCGTTTGAAGATTTTTGGATTGTCAGGATTGTCAAAAGTATAAGATTTGATTACGTTTTCGCTCAATAAATCAACGTCCCAAACGATTTCAGTTCCGGCGGCAAAATAATCGGCGCGTTTTTCTGCCATTTCGCGTTCAGCAGTTTTCCCGTAATCGTTTTCGCTACGAACTTCGATTGCAAAAATCGGTGCGCCTTGCAAAAATTTCATACCTGTCCGATTGCCTGTAAAAAACGAAGCATCGGTGCTAAAAGATTTGCGGTGTGGTAAATTCACTAAAAAGCCGACGTTGTCGCCGTAAGCTATTCCAAACTTTGTTTTCCGTTGATATATTTTTAAGCTAACCAATATATTAGCCGCAGCCGTTCCCGGTTCATCTCCTGTTGCCATAAATTCAACAATCTCTCCGTTAATAATTTCCGCTTTGCCTTCGGTGCGATAAAGTTGCTCAACAAGTTGTTCGGTTGTTGTCGTCGGTCGGTCTAAAGTTAAAACTGACATAATTTTTACCTCAAAAACAATTTTGCGACTTGCGATTGAAAAAATCAATCGCAAATCGCAAATTGAAAATCGCAAATTTCCTAGCTTTGTTTTCCTTCGAGAAACGCCTTCAATCTTCTCGAACGCGATGGATGGCGCAGTTTTCTTAATGCTTTGGCTTCGATTTGGCGGATGCGCTCTCGCGTAACGGCGAAATGTTGTCCGACTTCTTCGAGCGTGTGTTCCGAGCCGGTGTTTCCTAGCCCAAAACGCATTTTGATAACTTTTTCCTCACGCGGCGTAAGCGTTGCAAGAACTTCGTCCGTGATTTCACGAAGATTGCCGAATGTAACCGATTCCGCCGGATTCATAATCGAACGATCTTCGATAAAATCGCCGAGATGCGAATCTTCTTCTTCGCCGATTGGGGTTTCCAAACTAATCGGTTCTTGCGCGATTTTCAAAACTTTTCGCACTTTTGAAACCGGAATGTCCATCTTTTTGGCGATTTCTTCCGATGTCGGTTCGCGTCCTAACTCTTGGACTAAAGCGCGAGATGTGCGAATCAGCTTGTTAATCGTCTCAATCATGTGGACGGGAATGCGAATCGTCCGCGCTTGGTCGGCGATTGCGCGTGTGATTGCTTGACGAATCCACCAAGTTGCGTAAGTAGAGAACTTATAGCCGCGCCGCCATTCAAATTTATCAACCGCTTTCATCAAACCGATGTTGCCTTCCTGAATCAAATCGAGAAATTGCAAACCGCGATTCGTGTATTTTTTCG
The DNA here is from genome assembly GCA_031409875.1 of Acidobacteriota bacterium. Classification (GTDB taxonomy): domain Bacteria; phylum Acidobacteriota; class Blastocatellia; order Pyrinomonadales; family Pyrinomonadaceae; genus CALMEH01. The sequence continues at coordinate 2,575 of JANNYB010000133.1, forward strand.
CAATCGAAACAACGAGGCGCAAGTTGGCTTCGACGAGTTCGCGTTTTGCCTGTCCGGTTTCGGTTTCGCCAATCAGAATTGATTGCAAAGCGCGTTTAATTTCAATCGGCGGAATGTGATATTTTTCTTCAATATCAACCAAATGCTTGCGCGAATCGGTGATTTTCGCTGACAGCGTTTTCTTTTCATCGGGAAACGGTTTGCCTTCCAGACGTTCTTCGGCTTTATTGATGTCGCGCTCGGATTTGCGGATTTCGTCCGAAACTTTGCGAATTGCTTGAATCAATTTTTGCATTGACGATTCGGTCAAATTCAAATTTTTGATTTCCTGCGAAATTTCCAGACGCAAACGCGCGACATGCCGCCGCAAGGCAGAAAGTTTTTTCGACGGTTTGCCTTTCACTTTCTTTTGTTCTTCTCGAAAATCGCCGAGTGCTTTCAAGGCTTTGTCGTAATTTCCGCGAATATTGTCAATTCCTTCAATCGTCCAGCGCAGATATTCGTCAACCTTATCTTCTTCGCCCGTGAGTTCGGCTTGCTCCGAAAACATTACGGTTTCGCGGATGCTCGCTTTTCCGCGTTGCAAATCGTCGCCGATTTTCAGAAGTCTTTCGACCGCAATCGGCGAACGTGAAATTGCTTTGCGCGTTTTGATTTGTCCGCGTTCGATGCGCTGGGCAATCGTAACTTCGCCTTCGCGCGTCAGCAGCGGAACGATTCCCATTTCGCGTAAATACAAGCGCACAGGATCGTTAGACTTGTCGAGCGTTCCGGCTGACAAATCCAAATCCAATTCGTCTTCGTCAATTTCCTCATCGTCATCAATCGCAATGTTCGAGGCTTTTTCGATCAAAGCGGCATCGGTATCGGCAACGGAAATATTCGCGCCTTCGAGCCGTTCAAGCACGTCTTCAATGTCTTCTTCCGACATCATTTTGCTTGGCATCTCGCGGTTGAGTTCGTCAAAACTCAGAAACTTTTTCCGTTTGCCGAGTGCCAAAAGTCTGTCCATTAAATCTTCTTTTTCGTCGTAATCGCTCATAATTTACCAATAAAATTTTGATTAAAAATCTTTCTAAATAGTTGTTATAAAAATATGCACTAACGCGCATCAGCCGCGAATTGTTTCATTTGTTCAGAGTATCGCCTTCAGGCGATTGTTTTTCGACAGCAAAACTCGTCGAAAACATTTTACGCACAAAGGCGTTACTGTGAACCCGAAATTTTGCCTTGCAAATCGCGTTTTAATCGCGCCAATTCGATTTGCTCCATAACCAAATGATTAAGCATTTCCGTATTTCCGTTTTGTTCCGCGAGCATTAATTCTTGGCTGATGTCCAAAATGCGCGTCGAAATTGCCATTACGCGAAGTGTAAAAACACAGCTTTCGGCATCGTGCAAAATTTCGTCAATCACATCGCCAACTTCACGCGGCGGTTCGCTCATCATCAAAACCGGCACAAAATCGCTCGCCGTTTCGTCGTCGCCGACAAGTGCAAGCAAACTTTCAAGTGTAATTTCCGCGCCGGTTTTTTGCAATTCAAAAAGGGCGCGAAAAACGCTCGAAGTAGCAAGCATCGCATAATCGGTTTCTTCTAATTGTGGCAAAATTGTTTCCCGCAATTCGTTATCGTAAATCAGGAGTTCAAGCAGACGCGCTTCGGCAATCGTCATTTTAGCGGCAGTTGCACGAGCAACTTGCTGCTTAATGTTTTCGGTTTCGATGCGCGAACCGAGCTTGACCGATTTCCACAAATCGCGTTTCAAAATCGCATCATCAACCCGCAAAAAATTCATTGCTTGGTCGAAACTATCGCGTTTTTGAATCTGATTGCGAACAATCGAAATAACAGGCAACACTTCCTCGATTGCCTCAGCTTTTTGCTTTGGCACCGAAAGATTGCGTTCCTGCACAGCAGTTTCCAGAACGAATTGGAGATAGGTAGTCGCGTTGGTTTCGTGTTGTGTTTTATATGCTTTGAAGCCGTTAGCGCGTATGAAATCGTCCGGGTCTTGCCCGTTTGGTAAAACCAAAATTTTGATTTCAAAATCTTCTGCCAACAAGGTTTCGATAGCCCGTCGAGCCGCTTTGACACCTGCCTTATCTCCATCATAGTTGACAACGACTTTCTTCGCAAATCTGCCGAGCAATCTTGACTGATGTTCGGTGAACGCAGTTCCAAGACTTGCGACACAATTTGTTACGCCAAATTGATAAAGCGCAATCAAATCCAGATAACCTTCAACCAAAATCGCGTATTTTTTCTTGCGGATTTCGTCTTTCGATTGAAAAAGTCCGTAAAGATTATCGCCTTTCGTATAAGCCGGAGTTTCGGGCGAATTCAAATATTTCGGTTCGCCGGTTTGCAAAATTCGCGCACCAAACGCCACCGGATTACCGTCCGCATTCAAAACCGGAAACATTATGCGCCCGCGAAAACGGTCATAAACTCGTTTCTTTTCTTCATTTATCGAAACCAAACCGCTCGTTTCGATGAGCTTTTCGTCCGCGCCTTTCTCCTTGAGCAAAGACATCAGCGCGTCCCACGAATCAGGCGCGTAACCAATATGAAATTTTTTGATTATTTCATCAGAAATCTCTCGTTTTTCCAAATATTCACGCGCCGCTTTGCCGTCATTCGACTGCAAATTATTTTCCCAAAATTCAAGCGCGTAAGCGTTCAATTCAATAACTTGGTCGGCAATCGCTTTGCGTTCTTTTTTACGCTGTTTATTGCGCTCGTAATTTTTATCATCAATCGGCTCAGGCAACATCACGCCCGCAATTTCCGCAACTCGTTTTATCGCTTCGGGAAAGTTCAAGCCTTCCATTTCCATCACGAAATTGTAAGCTGATCCGCCCTTGCCACAGCCGAAACACTTATAAAAACCTTTCGCCGGATTAACCGAAAAAGAAGCCGTCTTTTCACCGTGAAACGGACAATTTCCCCACCAATTCGCCCCTTTTTTCTTCAACGGAACGTGCATCTCCACAATCCGCACAAGATCAGCGCGATTCTTCAAATCATCAATAAAATATTGGTCGTAGAGCATTACGGATTCGGAAAACTAATAAGAATATTTAGATTATACTCAAAAGAAAATGAATTGCGAAAAACAATTAGCCGGAAAATGTCCGACACGCTTTAGCTTGTCGAGATGCCGGCAGGTTCAACAAGCTAAAGCGTGTTGGACTTTTTAATCAAATGTTTTCGCAACCCAATTCTTATTTGGTATAGAACATATTTCGCAAATTGACTAAAAAAGGAAAATTCGTTTGTGAGAAATAAAATAATATGGTTAAAATTATTTACCTCCGAAATCGGAAACAATCAGATAGAAAGTTTAGTCTAAATGATTGAAATTCCAAAACTCTCTGTGAGAAAACAAAGATTTTAACAGAAACAACTTCTTGTAAATTAAACTGTCGGCGTTGGCGAATATGACGAATGAATCTTTCCGAATTTTGCTCGAAGCTCTGAAATCGCATTCAAACGATGCGGGCGGAGCTTACACGAATTTGCGAAATTCGCTGGTCAGATATTTTCAAATCAAAGGTGATACTGAAGCGGACGAAGCGGCAGACGAAGTATTGGACAGAGTTGCGCTCAAACTTTCGCAAAATACTGAAATTAAGAATTTGACTGCATACAGTTTCGGCGTGGCGCAGATAATTTACTTGGAGCGTTTGCGAACGGCAGCGAAAAATAAAAAGGCGCAAACCGAATTTTACGCCGCTCGTGAAAGACAATCCGACGACGATTTACAAGACGATTTGATATATTTTAGAGAATGTTTTCAAAAATTATCGGTTGAAGAAAAGAAGTTTATGCAAGATTATTTTCCCGAATTGCCGTTCACCGAATTAACTTCGCACCGCGAAAAATTGTGTGTCGAAAAAAAACTTTCGATTAATAATCTGCGAATAAAAATTTACCGTCTGAAACAGCGTCTCGAAGATTGCGTCAGGAGAAAACTGCCGTAATGTTTTAGCCAAAGTTAAAAAAATAATTTTCGGTGTTTGTCGCTGAAAGCGACCGACATTATAGCCTAGCGAGAATCGCTAGGTCAGCGTTAAAGTGTTTTCCGTCGCTGAAGGCGACGAACAAAACGTGCGGAGATTGTGGCTCGCTTTCAGCGAGCGAACGATGTGTCGAAATTACCCAGCGATTCTCGCTAGGCTATAATGTTCGTCACTTTCAGCGACAAAACCCAAAACAATTTGAAAAAATATTTGAAATTTTGTCAAAAAAAAATACACTTAAAGACAACTGACCGAAAAAAAACGTGAACGACGATAAAGCAAAAGAATATTTTTTAGGAAAACTCGACGAATCCGAAGCCGAAAATTTCGTAATTGAAACGGCTTCGAGCGGTGAGTTGACCGAACACGCCCGAATGATCGAAAGCGAATTGCTTGAAGCCTATTTGCGCGGCGGACTTTCGGCGGACGAAAGCCGTCTGTTTGAAAAAAACTATTTAATCACCGAAGCGCGGCGGCAAAAATTGAGATTCGCGCAGGTTCTTCAACAAAATATTAACAGTCAAACCGACGAATTTGTGCCGCAGATTTCGTTTTGGGAAAAACTTTTTGCCTTCAAACAACTTAAAATCGCTTTCGCCGCAATTATTTTAATCGGATTTTCAGCCGCAATGTTTTGGCTTCTCAAATCCGATTCAAAAAAAGAAACTGAAATTGTCGAACAAAAAAACACCGCGCCAACGCCGACTCCGAAAATCGAAAATCAACGCATCGAAATTAGCCCGACTCCGGCAAATAACACTCAAAAAACAAATAATTCGCCCGTTAATAAACCGCTCAAAGAACCTTCGCCGACCGCAATGCCGAAACCCGCCCAACCGATATTTGCGAGCTTTACGCTTCTGCCCGGAGCTTTGCGAAACGAAGGCGAACAATTTATAAAACTTTTGCCGAACACAAACAAAGTCAATCTTCGCTTGAGCTTGCCGAAAGAAGCCGCGAAATATGACACATACTCGATCAGCGTTAAAAACGCGAACGGCGAAACTGTCTTTTCCGCCGAAAACTCAAAATCAACCGCGCTCACCGTCCCCGCCGCCAAACTTGAAAACGATGTCTATATTATTTTTCTAAAAGGAAATAACCCGCAAAAAAACGCCGAATCCATCGCCGAATACACCTTTCGCGTGAGCCGCTAAAAAAATAAAAAATTATTTTTTCATATCTGTAATTTTCTGCTGATTTTCGACACTCGTTAATAGAAAGCTAAAAATCTAAAAAACACTTGGGAGAAAATTATGGGAAATTTATGGTCAGACAAATTGAACAATCTAATCAATGTCGGAAGTTCGATTACACACAATTATGATCCGCACGAATCAACTATCAAACTTTTAGGAAACAAAACAATCTACCTTAAATCCGATATGTCAGCCGATGCGGACGGCTCACCGCGGGCAACTCAAATAGACCCGGATGGACAACTCGAAACTTCTTTGAGAAAGACAAACGGCTGGAAAGGGGAAGGCGATAATGTTAATGCCGAAAAAATCCCGTATTTCGTTTTGCCCGGAAACTTCAAAACCGTTACGAATGTTTCCTGCAAGTTGGGTGATAGCTTTGGTTCGCTACAAAGATCAGGAAGTTTTCGCAATCTACGCCGATGCGGGACCCAAAACGCTTTTGGGAGAAGGCTCTATCAAATTAATTGAAGCACTCGGCGGAAATCCTTGGAACCGTGATAAAACGAAAATTGTTCGGGGAATTGAATTCGGAGTCGAATATCTGGCGTTTCCGCGTTCGTCCGAAACATTCGGTATTCCGACGACTTTTGACGAAATTCAGAAAGTCGGGCGCAAGGTCTTTAAAGCCACATTTGATCTTGCAGTTGAAAATGCTCCTGGTGGACAAAACAGCGATACTTTTTTAGAACTCGCCGACACGGTAAATCAAAGCGTTCCGGCGCAAAGACTTGTCGAGTATAAACTCCAAAATAGTCCGAGCGGCAATCCGAGTTATTGGGCGATTGTTGATTTTAATCAGCCTTCGACGAAAAAGCGTTTTTATCTTTTCGATACGAAGGAAAAGAAAATCGTTCAATACTACGTCGCGCACGGCAAAGGTTCGGAAGGCACAACCGACGACGCAATGGCGGACGTTTTTTCAAATATTTCGGGTTCAAATTGTTCATCTTTGGGCATTTACCGTTGCGATAAACCATATCAAGGCGGACACGGTTTGTCATTATTGCTCGACGGTTTGGAAGACACGAATTCAAATGCCCGGGCGCGGAAGATTGTCCTGCACAACGCTATTTACGTTTCCGACGCACACATCGCCGCACACGGACGCATCGGACGCTCGGAAGGCTGTTTCGTCGTCGAAAAATCGGTCAGCGAAACTTTGATTAATGAACTCAAAAACGGTTCGTATTTAATTGCTTGGAAGCAATAAATTAAGGAGAATATGATGAAACAAACTATTACAAACATAAACGCGCTGCTTGCACCGCGCATCGTTAAATTTATGATCGACTGCGCTCAATCAGGCGCGCCGGTCAGGAATAATAAACAAATGAAAATTGATGTTGTCGGGTATATCCGAGCCGTGTTTGGTTCAGTCACTGTCGCCGCAATTATCTGCTGCGCGTTTGCAATGCTGGCGTTGGTCAGCCCAGCGAACGCGCAAACAACGCTCGACACGGCTTTCAACCCTGATGCTAACGCCAGGGTTTGGACGACAGCGGTTCAGCCGGACGGGAAGATTATCATTGGTGGTCTTTTTACAACGGTTGGCGGAGTGACGCGCAATCGCATCGCCCGCGTGAATGCAGACGGTTCGCTCGACACGGCTTTCAACCCTGATGTTGGCGGCAGCAGCAGTAGTGTTCTTGCGATAGCGGTTCAGCCGGACGGGAAGATTATCATTGGTGGTTTTTTTACAGCAGTTAGCGGAGTGACGCGCAACTTTATCGCCCGTTTAAACGCGGACGGTTCGCTCGACACGCTTTCAACCCTAATGTTGATGGCTTCGTTGGTGCGATTTTCGCGCCCTTCGGCAGAGCGCAATCAATACACCTTTCAACCCTAATGTTGATGGCTTCGTTGGTGCGATAGCGATTCAGCCGGACGGGAAGATTATCATTGGTGGTAATTTTAGAACAGTTAGCGGAGTGGCGCGCAACAGCATCGCCCGCCTGAAAGCGATGCGAACTACTGCCTCCGACTTTGACGGCGACGGAAGGTCGGATATTTCAGTCTTTCGACCCGCATTAGGCGAATGGTGGTATTCAAAATCATCAAACGGGGGAAATGCCGCTGTCCAATTTGGTTCTTCGAGCGACAAAATTGTTCCGGCTGATTATACCGGCGACGGCAAAACCGATTTTGCTTTTTGGCGACCTTCAAACGGGCAATGGTTTATTTTGCGCTCGGAAGATTTTTCATTCTTTGCGTTTCCGTTCGGAATTTCGACTGATGTTCCCGTGCCGGCTGACTATGACGGCGATGGCAAAGCTGATGCGGCAGTTTTTCGTCCGTCAAATTTGACTTGGTATATCTCGAAATCAACGGGCGGAACTCAAATTACGACTTTCGGCGCAGCGGGCGATAAGCCTGTTGTGGCTGATTACGACGGTGACGGGAAAGCCGATATTGCGATTTTCCGACTGAACGGCGCAAACGTGGCGGAATGGTGGATTAGTCGAAGTTCAAACGGCAGCGTCTTTGCGCTCCAATTCGGCAATGCAAATGACAAACCTGTGCAGGGCGATTATACGGGCGACGGCAAATCTGACATTGCTGTTTTCCGACCGTCAAATGGCAATTGGTTTATCCTGCGAAGCGAAAATCTTTCGTTTTACTCGTTTCCTTTCGGCACCGGAACGGACATTGTTGCGCCGGGTGATTATGACGGCGACGGTAAGTTTGATGCGGCGGTGTTCCGACCTTCAAATTTGAACTGGTATGTTCAACGCTCAACGGCAGGAACACTAATTCAACAATTCGGAATCGCCGGAGATTTGCCTGTGCCAAATGCTTTTGTTCCGTAGGATATAATAAGCATCGAAAAGCCTTCGTTTAGCTTAAGCCGAGGCTTTTTCGATGCTTGACTTTGAAAATTAAAAAGCCGTTTTCGTGTTATTCGTAATTTTTAACGCCATTCTCCCGTTAGAACAAAGCCAGCCCAGAAGCGTGGATGTGAAAAGCGCGGGATTTGGCGGAGTTCGTTTTGAGCCGTTTGCAATGCTGCCGACGGCTTTTTGTTTTCTTTGATGAGTGCGCGGTAAAATCTTGCCATTAGTTCGGCGGTTGCTGCGTCGTCAACTTTCCAAAGCGTGGCGATAATGCGCGGCGTGCCGATGGCGAGAAAGCCGCGTGTCAGCCCAAAAACACCTTCGTTTTCAAACTGTTTTCCCAAACCTGTCTGACACGCGCTCAGGACAACCATTTGCGGTTTAATTTTGAGCAGATATAAATCTTGAGTTCGTAAAAATCCGTTTTGCGAATTACCTTTTTCGTCAAATAACGATAAAACCAAGCCGGAAAGTTCGGGATGTTCATTGTTAAGAAAGCCGTGCGTGGCAAAATGCAAAATGTCGAAACGGTCAAACTCACCATTTAAAAGTCGTTCGCGGCTGGCTTTAAAATCTAGATTTAAACTTGTATCGGGCAAAGAATTGGCAGCAATATTTTCGGCTTCGAGGCGCGTGAATGGCAAGCGCGAAAGCGTCGTTAAATTAAAATCACGCAAAACGGCTGATAAATCCGTCGAAACCGTTTCTTTTTTCTGTCGTTTATTTTTTGCCAGACGCGCATCGTTCGCTGAAAAAACCGGATCGGCAATAATTGCTATCGAACGCGGCGCGAAAGGTTTGTTGTTGTTTTGACGCAGAATATGCAAAGTAGTGAGCGAAGGCAAAAGCACGGAATCGAATTTTTCCGCCAAATAAATCTTTTTATTTTGAGTTTCATCAAAAAAAGTCAAACTCGCAAACGGCACGAGATTTAAAGCTCCGTCCGTTGCAAAAACAATTCGTTTTGCCGGAATTTGCGCCAATGTTTTGATTAAAAGCATTTCGCCGAGTTTTTCGGATTCGACGGCGGAATCTTTTTTGACGGCGGAATTATTTTTCGCACGATTTTTTCCAATCGGGCGATTTGTGCCGTTGTCGTTTTGGCTTAAAGTTTCGTAAAAGTTTTTGGCTTGCGCTTCGATTTCAGAGCGTTTCGGCAGCTCAAAACTTTGAAACGAATTTTTGCCGACAATCCATAAATAACTGCGCTGTGTGCCGAGCGAATATTCCACCAAAACCGTGTTATCATCAAGTTCCGCTTGCATTTCCGGCAACGAAAGCGTCGGCGGTTGCGCGAGATTTGAAAGATTCGGATTGCTTTCTCGAAGTTCGGCTTTTAATGTTTCGTCTTCTTTATTGAGCGCGGCGATGGTTTTTTCGATTTCGTCAATATTGTCTGTTTGATTAGCGTCGCTTTGCGCTTTTGCGAGCAAACTTAATTGTTCGCCGATTTGCTGCTGAACTTTTTGAATTCGTTGAATAATCTGAAAATCAACCGATTGCGGCGTGTTTTTCAACGCCTCACGATATTGCCAAATAAGCGTTCGCATTCGCGCATTTTCGCTCACTTGCAACGCTTGCAACGCAAAATTTTCGTTCGGACGTTCTTTTTCCAAACGCATCAAAATATCAATATACAAATCAAAAAATCGTCGCCGCTGATCTATAAATCTCGTTAAACGACGGAGATTATTATGTTTTGCCTGTTCGTATTCGTGAAGTTGTAATGCGCGTTCGATTTTTGTTTTGGCAGCATCCAGTTGATTTTCGACGCTTTCGAGCATCGCTAATTGATACAAAGCCGTCGCTTCGCCGCCGATGTCGCCTGACCGACGATATAAACTTTGCGCTTTCTCCAAATCGCGGCGCGATTCCGCAAACTTTGAAAGTTGACGGTTCGCCGTGCCGCGACTCAGATACAAAGTGCGATACAGCGTTAAATCTTTATTTTCAAACAACGCAAAGCATTGATCGTAAATTTGTAGAGCTTTCGGAAAATCACCTTTTTCGCGGTAAATATGCGCCACAAGAATCAAAATATCGAACTGATTTGTGCGGTCGTCAAATTCTTGGCTAATCGGCAAAGTTTTTTGAAAAACTTTCAGAGCTTCATCAAATTTTTTCAGACTGTGTAAAACCATTCCGAGAAAAGTTAATGAGATCGCTTGCCCGCGCCGATTGCCGAATTTTTCGCGTAAATCAGCGGCAATTTGAAAATTTTTCGCCGCCGCTTCCATTTCATCCGAATTAAATTCGAAAAGTCCGAGCAGATGTCGCGTTTGTGCTTCGTTGTAAATATCGGGAAATTGGCGAAGATTTTCTAACGCTTCATCAAATAATTTTTGAGCTTTTTCATACTCGCCATCTGTCTGATAAAAAAAGGCTAAGGCAGTCAAAATATTAACTTGTCGCGGCGATGGCGTGGAAAATAAGGCGAGAGCTTTCTGCATTGTGGCGATTGATTCGGCAAATTCGCCGCGTGAGTTTTGAATTTGTCCGATTTGATAAAATGCGTCGGATTTATGCAAATCGTTTTCCGCCGAATCTGGAAATGCCAAAACTTTGTTGGCAAATTCGAGCGATTTTTCAGAATTCCCCAAAATCCGATTTAGATATGATAAAACTGAAAGCGTCTTAATTTCACCGTTTTTATCGTCAATTTCGCGCCACAGCTTCAGCAAATTTTCAAAAATTTCGGCTGATTTTTTTCGGTCGGAAGTTTTTCCCGTGGCGCGTAAAATTTGCGCTTGCGAAAATAATTTTTCAGCTTCGGCGCGTTTCAAATCGGCGGGCAATGCGCGTTTTAAATCATCGAATTTTATGTCAACAAAACCAATTTCATCAGGAAATTTCGCCGTGATTTCAAGCCGATAAATTCCGCCGGATTCGGCAACGACAAAGATTTTCTCAACATCTTGCTCGCTAAACGGATAATCCGATTCGCCGACCGAAACGCCCGCAGGATTAAACAATTTGACTTTCACATCAACGCCGTTTTGTTTGATTCCAATCGAAATTACATCTTGATTTTCAGCCTTAACATTAAATGATTGCGAACCGTTTTTGATGTATAAATTTTCGCTTGATCGAAGATTTTTAGTCTGCGCCGAAATAAAACCAACGCCAAAAAACATCGCCATCAAAGCAAAAAATAATTTCTTTGTAACGATAAAACCGAGCATAATCTATTTATTATGAAGCACTTACAAATATAAATCCGCACCGAAAAAAAAGCAATATTTAAAACAATACGACTTTTCAAATTATCCATAAAACATTAGTCGTAGAGCATTTACGAAAAAGTTAATACCAAAGATAACCGACACGGGTTTTTACTTTAAGAGATGATTTAATTTTCGGACAGGGAATTTGGTTAGATTCGTTATCTTCACAATAATCATTTTTATTATCGTCAATGCTTCTGGAAATTTTGCCGACAGCACTGTTTTGATTGACTTTAGTGATAATGATTTCTTCTTGTGTTTCGCCAAAAAAAAGAATCATTCCTTCTTTTACTTTTTTATTTTTTCCCGCACCAATGGTTACAGTATAAAATGCCATTTCTTCAGTGTTTTGATAATCTTCTACGTCTTTTTCAGTTTCGATTGTGCGTTTCCCGACGGAAATTATTTTCGTTTCAATCGGAGAACGCTCAAACTTTTTATAGCTTACGGGAAGAACAGGCAAGCCTGTTAATTCTTTTTCGGAATCACCTGAAATCCAATAATTTGACCATTTATGCAACATTTCGTCTTCATTGTTAGACGGTTCAATATAAATTCCAACGGCTTTTTCGGCAAAAGCCTCAAGCGAAGATTCTTCAACCAAATAACGTCTTTCGCCCCAACTGACTTTTACAAATCTTTCCGGCAAAGATTTTCGCGGTGAATTACCCGAAAATTCGGGAAGTATTTCTACATAATCCGATGTATTTATAACATTGCCGTAGTTCATAGTCCGAAGTTCGGGATAACAAGTATAAAGGTAAAAACTAACAAATCCCGCTTTTGAATCCAAAATAAACAAATTAACTCCGAGTTCGGAAAACTCGTTGTTATATATGCCGTTCCATTCATCCGCAGATTTCGCGCTTTTAATTAAATCAAGTTTTTCTCTGAATTTTACGAGGTCTTCTCTTGAATATTTATCAAATCGAAAAGTAAGCGTCGGCGATTGATAAGGATAAAATTCCTGCATCCAATTTTCGCCTTCTTCAAACTCTTGCCCTAAACAAAATTGTATTGATAATCCTAAAATCAAAATCAGAATTGTGATGTTTCTTAATTTCATAACTTTCCTATTCCAAAAATCTCAAATCAATTTCAAAAACTCGCTTGGCGAATAAACTTTCACCGTTGCATTTTTATAATCTTTTGCATTGCGCGTAACGATTGCGTCCAAGTTTTCCGCCAAAGCGCATTCGTGTTGGACGGCATCTTCGTAATCGGTAATCGGCGAAGTTAAGCCAGATTGCAAGTTTGTCGAGTCAATCGGACAAACTTTGACCAATTTCAATAATTTCTCCAATTCCTGCAAAACCGAATTTCTGCCGATTTCTTTTCTGCCGATGTAGTAAATATTGATTGCCGAAATACTTGCAATGTAAGCCACGAACTTATTTTGAGCAGCGGCAATAAAAATCTGTTCGGCTTCGGCGAAAAACGGTTGTCGCGCCAAAACAAAATCCAAATTTACATCATTATCAAGCAAAACACGCATTATTTGTATTTCTCCGAAAGATGTTCATAGATAATTTCGCGTTCTTCTTCTCGCGTCATCGGTGGATTTTTCATTTTTAGACTTCCACCGAGACGTTTCACAATCGCCAGTTTTTCTTCGACTGATAATTCTTTTTCGGCGTTTCCGTTTTTCCGTCCGATGTTATCCGAAACTTTCTCGACAATTTCGCACTGTTCCGAAACCGGAAGCGTAAAAATTTCATTTAAGATTTCTGTCTGCGTCAACATAAATTTATAAAACCTCCGAAACTATTGTTTCAATTCTGCTATTGTAGCACCGTTTCCGCCTTGGTTTGAGGGCGCGAAGGAGAATTTGGAAATGTGCGGATGTCCTTTTAAGAAATGATGGACGAAGTTTTTTAACGCGCCGGTGCCGAAGCCGTGAATGATGCGGACGCGAGGCAGTTGGGCGATGTAGGCTTCGTCTAAAAAGCGGTCAATTTCGTATTCGGCTTCGGCGGTTGTGTGTCCGATTAGGTTTAATTCGGCGTTTGCGTCTTCGGTGTCGAGTTGTAAATTTGAATCTTTCGCTTGATTTTGCAAAGTTTCCAAACGGTTTTCTTTTGGTTTTTCGTGAGTTTCGACGGCTTGCAGATTTGATAATTTCTCGCGCAGACGCATTGCGCCAACGAGAACTTCCGCCATTTCTTTGTCAATTTTTTCGACTTTTCCGACACCGAAATTTGTCAGAACTTTTGAGCCGATTGCGATTGGTTTATTGGTTTGTTCGATGTTCGTTGGGGAATTTAGCTGATTGCTATTAGCTGATAGCTTTTGGCTGTTTTGTGGATTTTGGACTTTTGAAAGAACGGCGCGATTGAGTTCAGCCTTTCGTGCGAGTCGCTCTTTTTCGAGTTTGGTTTTTAACGCTTTGTCTTCGATGGTGTTGATAAAAGCGCGAGATTGGCGTTCAAATTCTTCGATTGTTTGGGCAAGTTCGCGCTCAAATTGCTTTTGGCGTTCACGTTCTTTTTTGCCGGCTTCGATGTCGAGTCTGGCGTATTTCATTGCGACAACTTCGCGTTCATCTTCGAGTGCAACGCGCAAATCGGTCGCAATTGTTGTTTCGGTTTGCAATTTTTTGAGATAATTTTCAGCTTCTTGCGATGAAATATCAAGATTTTTTCGTGCGATTTCAATCACATCATCACGAATTCCAAAACGTCGTGCAATCTCGATTCCGCTTGATGCACCGGCAAGTCCGACAAGTAATTTATATGTCGGTTGCAGAGTTTTTTCGTTAAATTCGACGCTCGCATTGATGACATTTTCATCGTTCGCAGCATAAATTTTTAATCCGCGATAATGTGTCGAAGCAATAACTTGTGCGCCGCAATTTCGGCGGAAAAAATCAACAATCGCCACGCCCAAAGCCGAACCTTCTTCGGGATCAGTTCCGGTGCCGACTTCGTCCAATAAAACGAGCGAAGGCGCGGAACATTCGCGCATCATTTCGGCGATATTTGAAATATGCGAGCTAAAAGTCGAAAGATTCGCGCTCAAAGATTGATGATCGCCGATGTCTGCGAGAACCGATTTGTAAAAGGGAATTTTCGCCTCCCGCGCTGGCACAGGCAAACCTGAAATTGCCATTAAACTCAGCAATCCGGCAGTTTTCATCACGACAGTTTTGCCGCCCGCGTTTGCGCCGGAAATTATCATTACGGATTTTTGTTTGGTTAATTTGAAAGATGTCGGAACGATGTCAGAACCGCCTGCGGTAGCGGGTGGTTGAAGTTTAGCGGTTGGGATGTTTGCCGATGATTCAGACCGTTGAGTTAAACCGCCCGCTACCGCAGGCGGTTCTGACTTTCGCAAGTTTTCCTCAAGTAATGGATGCCGCGCATCAATCAAATCTAATGTTTCATCGTCGGAAATTGTCGGCACAATCGCTTTGAAACTTCGCGCAAATTCGACTTTGGCTTTGATAAAATCGAGTTCCGTAACGGCTTCGACCGCCGCTTCGATTGCCGGAAGTTGTTCGCGTAATTCTTCCGTTAAAGCGAATAAAATTCGGGCAATTTCACGTTCTTCTTTGCCTTTGAGATTTTGCAGTTCGTTGTTCGCTTCGATGACTTCGAGCGGTTCGATGAAAACCGTTGCGCCGCTCGATGAAAAACCGTGCGCCACGCCACCGACTTTGCCGCGAAAATCGGATTTTACCGGAATGACATAACGCTCGTTTCGTTGCGTAACAATCGCATCTTGAATTGCGTCGCCTGCGTTTCGCATCGTGCTTTCGAGAGCTTTTTGCAATCGTCCGCGCTGATTGTTTATTTCGCGTCTTAATCTTGCAAGTTCAGGCGAAGCCGAATCGTCAATTTCGCCGCTCGGCAGAAGTTTTTTGTTGATTTTATCAATTGCCGCAAAAAGCGTCGGCGGAATATTTTCGACAATTTCCCACAAAACCGGCGCAAATTCTTTTTCGGGCGAAATTGCCGAACGCGCAAAAAGTGCTTGATTGCAAACTCGCGTCAGTTCGAGCAAAATTATCGGTTCGAGCGTCGCGTTTTTGATTCGCAAAATCGCTATCGCATCGCTTGGGTCTTCGAGTCCGCTAAATGACCACGAAACTTGTTTTACTTCATTGAGCAAAATTGTTTCCGCGATTGCCTTTAAATCTTTTTCGAGTTCGAGCCGCGAATGAACGGGCGCGAGATTTTCAAGCCGCGATTTGCCCGTCGGCGTTTGTGCAAAACGCGCAATGAGTCGGCAAAGTTTTTCGTATTCGAGAGTGTTTAATGATTGCATAAATTTGTTAGTGGTTAGTTGCAAAGACAAAAGCAACGAACAACGAACAACGAACTAGCCTAATTTTCATCAATTTTCATAAAATGCCGCCGCAGTTCTTCGATGCCGCCGGGAACGATTTCGGCTTTGATTTCTTCATCTGTCGCGTCCATTTCTTTGGCGGCGCAGTTCATACAAAACGGAATCAAATCTTTGCGCGTCCGCAAGGCATTTTGCCCTGAAACCGAAACCCAAACGGCGGTTTTGCATTGATGACAATTGGCGCGAATACTGCCATAAACCGGGCGCGTTCCTCCGTCGGCAGGCACGCAAACCAACATATCAATATCTTCATCTTCCGGCAGTTTGTTTCCTAAAATATTCATATTTTTTTACTAAAACTTTCGTTGGCAATTTCGGCGTGAAGTTTCGGCATTTGCCTAAAAAGGCGAATGAAGTTATATTTTCAAAGCATCCCTAAATTATTTGAAAACTCCTAAACGATAACATTAACCGCTTCGGCTGTATTATAAGCCAACACTTTAAACAAATTTGTTAATTACAAAACTTATTTGACTAATAAATCAGCGGTTGGCGATAAATCGCGTGTTATCACAAAAAATCCCAATAGTTGTAAAAATCAACTTTAAATATACTATCACCGAGCCGGAAAAAATGCGCTTTTATATTTGGCAAATTTTGCTTGTTCTGGTATTTGTTTTTGCCGTCAAAGCTGAGCAAAACGACCAGAATTTTTTGCAAACTCAATGGACGACCGAAAACGGTTTATCCAACGATTATGTCCGCGATATTTACGAATGATGCGGACGGCACGATTTGGATCGGCACTTACGGCGGCGGATTAAATCGTCTGCGCGACGGAAACATTACGCATATTACGACCAAAGACGGACTTTTCGACGACATCGTTTCGCGGATTCTGGTTGATGACGACGATAATTTTTGGATGCTCGGCAATCGCGGAATTTTTTCCGTTAATCGTCAAATACTCATTACTGAGCGGCATAGAAATTGCGCGGCACAAAAAAAAGAAAATTTGCCCGCGAATTAACGCGAATTAACGCGAATAAAAACCAATGCGGGCAGATTCTCTCACGACAATTTTAAGAAAAGAAAAATATTCGCGCCAATTCGCGTTTATTCGCGGGCAAAAAATCTTAAAATAATCTTTTTTTGCGGTTAGCAATAACTGTGCCGCTCAGTAATGATGTAATCTGTAATTTGTAAAAAAAACTTAATTACAGACTGCTCAAATTATTTTAAAAATTTCTCGCGGATTTCGGGTGTCGGAAGCATACACGCATCTTGTTTTCCGAACAGACGATAGCGGTATTTTGCAAAAAGTTTGTAGAAAAAATCTCGAATCGGACGCGGAATGATTATAAAAGCATAAAACATCGCCCAAATGCCGCCCAAACCTTTAGCAATTTTCAACGCCGCAGTCGAATGCGTAAAAACTTTTTCTTCTTCAATCAAAACCACCGAATCAACATCGCTCAAACCAAATTTATCAATATATTTCTGTCCGATTTCCGATTGCAAAGGCGCAAATTTAAAGAGATTTTTCTTATCGCGCCCGATGATGAAATTGATCGAACCGTTACAAAAATTACACACGCCGTCGAATAAAATAATCGCGCTCATAAATTTGAGTTTATTTAATTTTGCCGAAAAAGTCTTGCAGGCAGAAGGCAGAAGGCAGAAAACAGAAAACAGAAAACAGAAAACAGAAAACAGAAAACAGAAAACAGCAATCCTCAGAGATATTTGTTAGCTGAAAGTTGCTGATTTCTGACTTCTGCCTTCTGTCTTCTAAAATAGTTTTTGCATTTTGAAACCATTTCCGCTATCTTTCCGTAAAGTATCTTAAAGCAGTTCTGATTTTATTTTTCCGCTAAAATTTATGAAAATTCGGATTTTTTTATTCGCTTTTTTAGCGATAATTTTGTATTCCGTTTCGTTTGCCGAGGCGCAAACACGGCTCGAAACTTTTGCGCTGACAAACGCGCAAATTGTAACGGTTTCGGGCGCAACGATTGCGAAAGGCACGATTGTTATCCGCGACGGATTGATTGAAGCCGTCGGCGAAACGGTGAAAATTCCGTCAGATGCGCGGGTGATTGACGCAAGCGGTTTGACGATTTATCCCGGACTTTTTGACGCAAACACCGCGCTCGGAATTCAGCCGCGAACTCCACAAACGGCGCAAACCACGCAAGTCGCGCCATCAAATTCAAATTTTCCCGATGGCATAAGACCTGAAGAATCAGTTGTTTCGCAATTAAAAGCGGGCGATGTGCAGTTTGAAAATAACCGTAATGCCGGATTTACGACTGCGCTGACCGTTTCGCGCGAAGGCGTTTTTAACGGGCAATCGGCGATTATTAATTTGTCGGGAAATTCGGTTTCGGAAATGATTGTTCGTGCGCCTTTTGCACAACATTTTACGTTCACGATAGCTCGCGGCGGCGTTTATCCGACTTCGTTGATGGGAACGATTTCCGCGCTTCGACAGATGCTTTTCGACGCGAAAAGATTAGACGAAATGCGGAAAAATTACGAAAAAAATCCGCGTGGAATGAAACGCCCCGAAGCCGATGCTTCGCTTGATGCGCTGATTCCGGTCGTCAACGGCACGATGCCGATGGTTTTTAATGCGAATAGCGAGATCGAAATTATCCGCGCATTAGATTTGGCGAAAGAATTTAATTTAAAAGCGATAATTTCCGGCGGTTTTGAAGCGTGGAAAGTTGCTGACAGATTGAAAAAACAAGACGTTCCGGTTCTGCTTTCGCTGAATTTTCCGAAACGCACGACAGCGGCTTCAAACGAAGCTGATGCCGAACCGCTCGAACTTTTGCGGCTTCGCGCCGAAATTCCGAAAGGTGCGTCAAGATTAGCAACGGCGGGCGTGAAATTCGCTTTTCAATCGGGTGGAATGACGAGTTTGAACGATTTTTTGACGAATGCCGGAAAAGCCGTCGAAAACGGTTTGGACAAAGGTGCGGCAATTCGTGCGATGACTTTGAGCGCGGCGGAAATTTTCGGCGTTGACAATCGTTTAGGTTCGATTGAAGCCGGAAAAATCGCTAATCTCGCAGTCGTGCGCGGCGATATTTTTTCAAAAGACCGAGCATTTACACACATTTTTGTTGACGGTAAATTGTTCGAGCAAAAAGAAAGACCGAAAGTTCCGACGACGACAACGACAAACACGAATTTCGCAAATGTCGGCGGAAATTACAATTTTACGATTGAAATTCCGGGGCAAGCTCTCACGGGAACACTGAATTTAGTTCAGCAAGGCGCGGTGCTAACCGGAACGATGCAATCGCAACTCGGCACATCACCAATCAAAGACGGCAAAGCGACGGCAGACGGTTTCAGTTTTTCGTCAACGGTTGAGTTTGGCGGCTCGACGATTGATATAAACGTCAACGCTAAAAGTTCGGGAAACGGGTTTACAGGAACACTTGATTCGCCGCAAGGTGCGGTGCCAATTTCGGGAACGAAGATTCCGTAAGTAAAAAGTAAAAAATAAAAAATAAAAAATTATGAGAAGAGCAATAGTTTTTCTGTTAATAATTTCGATAATTCAGTTTTCGCCGACTTTGATTTTCGCGCAGTCGAAAACCGAAGTTTTGATTCGTAACGCGACGGTTTTGACTGCCGCGAAAGGCACGTTGGAAAATACGGATATTTTGATTCAAAACGGCAAAATTGCAAAAATCGGAAAGAATTTGAAAGCGTCGTCAAACGCGCAAATCATTGATGCGACGGGTAAATTCGTTTCGCCGGGAATCATTGATTGTCATTCGCACACGATGATGGACGCGGTCAACGAATTTTCGTTTTCGGTAACTTCGATGACGCGCATCCGCGATGTTTTGAATCCGAAAGATATTTCGATTTATCGCGCACTTGCCGGCGGCGTTACGGCGGCAAATCTGCTTCACGGTTCGGCAAATGCTATCGGCGGACAAAATTCGACGGTGAAATTTAAATACGGTCGGCAGGTTGAAGATTTTGTCGTGGCAGACGCGCCGCAAGGTATAAAATTTGCGCTTGGCGAAAACCCGAAACGGACGAATTTTCAGCCGCAACCGGGACAAACTTTTCGTTATCCGCGCACGCGAATGGGCGTGATGGAAACGATTCGAGATGCTTTCACACGCGCCCGCGATTATAAAAAAGCTCTCGACGATTTTCGCGCCGGACGCACGAAAACACAGCCGCGAAAAGACTTGGAACTCGAACCACTGATCGAAGTTTTGGAAGGCAAAAGATTGGTTCACGCGCACGGCTATCGTTCGGATGAACATTTGAATTTGATGCTTTTGGCGGACGAATTCGGCTTTAAAATCGCCACGCTTCAACACGGACTCGAAGCCTACAAAATCGCGCCGGAAATCGCTAAACACGGCGCGGGCGTTTCGATTTTCACGGACAGTTGGGGTTATAAAATCGAAGCCTATGATTCGATTCCGTATAACGCCTATATTTTGTGGAAAAATGGAGTCGTTGTTTCGATAAATTCGGATTCGGACGAACGAATGCGAAGATTAAATCTCGACGCGGCAAAAGTGATGAAATACGGTGGCGTGCCGGAAGAAGATGCGTTGAAAATGATTACGTTGAATCCGGCAAAACAACTCGGAATTGACAAGCGCACAGGCTCAATTGAAGTTGGAAAAGATGCCGATATTGTGATTTGGTCGGAACATCCGTTCAGCGTTTATGCAAAAGTCGAAACGACGATGATCGAAGGCGAAATTTATTTTGATAAAGCGAAAGATTTGATGATGCGCGAAGATTTGAAAAAAGAACGCGAAGCATTGGAAAAATTAGACATCAACCGCCCGCCCGGAACAGGCACAACGCAACCGCAAATCCCGCGCGAACGCAAGGCAGAACACTTGGACGAAGCCGACGGAGGTGATAATTAATGATTTCAAATTTCAAATTTCAAATTTCAAATTTTTTATGCTGTGCGGTATTTCTACTGCTTACTGCTTACTGCTTACTGCTTACTGCCAACGCGCAAAGCGACGGTTCACAGCAAAATCTCAACGGACGAAGCGGAACTTTTGCGATAACGAATGCGCGAATCGTCACGGTTTCGGGCGCGGTGATTGAATCGGGAACGATTGTGATTAAAGACGGCAAAATCGAAGCCGTCGGCGCAAATGTGCAAATTCCTTCGGGTGCGGAACGTATTGACGGCAAAGGATTAAGCGTTTTTCCCGGAATGATTGACGCGGGAACGAATATGGGTTTGTCGGAAATTTCGCTCGGCGTTTCGGCAACGGTTGACACGACGGAAGCGGGTGAATTAAACGCCAACGCCAAGGCAATCACCGCAATTCATCCGCACAGCGCACATATCAACGTAACGCGCGTCAACGGCATTACGACGGTGATGAGTATGCCGACTGGCGGCATCGTTTCGGGGCAATCGGCGATTATTAATTTGATCGGTTCGACGCAAAGCGAAATGGCGATTGCGCCGACATTCGGACTCGTTATAAATTTTCCGCGCGTTTCGACTTTTGCAGGTTTCGGACAGCCGCAGATTGATTTTAACGAAGCTGTAAAACGCCGCGATTTGCGAATGGACGATCTCAAAAAACTTTTCAAATCGGCGGAAAATTACTCGAAAATGTTAGAAGGTTACGCGAAAGATAAAACTTTGCCTGCGCCTGCGACGGATTTGAAATTGGAAGCAATGATTCCGTATATTCGCGGCGAAAAACCTGTAATTTTCACTGCCGAACGTGAACGCGACATTCGTGGCGTAGTTAAATTTGTTGAAGAAACGAAGGTTAAAGGAATTATTTTTGGCGGTCAAGACGCTTGGAAAGTTGCCGACGGTTTGAAGAAAAATAATATTTCGGTTATTTATACAAACATTTATAATCTGCCCGTGCAAAACGATGACGATTATGATTATCTGTTCAACGCGCCCGCGAAAATGGCAGCCGCCGGAATAACATTTTGCATTTCAACAGGCGACAGCGGACCCGAAGTGCGCGATTTGCCGTATCAGGCAGGTTTGGCTTCGGCTTACGGTTTGTCAAAAGACGACGCGCTGAAATCGGTTACGCTTTATCCGGCGCAAATTCTCGGCATTGCCGATAAAATGGGTTCGCTCGAAGCGGGAAAAATCGCCAATGTCGTAGTCGCGGACGGCGATATTTTGCAACCGCGCACGAACATCAAATATCTGTTCATCAACGGACGAATGATGCCGTTGACGAGCCGACACACGGAACTTTTTGAGCAGTTTAAGGACAGAAAATAGTTTTGAGTCCACGCTTTAGCGTGCAACCGCCAGCGAAGCGAAGCGGTTTTGGCGTTGATTAAGATTCAAGTTTATTTACGCAAAGCAACCGTTTCGCTTCGCTGACGGTTGCGGCACGCTGAAGCGTGGACTCAAAACTATTGAGCAAATGAATTATAATATTCGACAGGCGCGAGTTCATCCGTTAAGATTTGCGAATCGAAGTTTAATTCTTTGTCATAAATGTTAGAAAATAAAGGTTTAAGTTCCGTGTCGTTTGATGAAAGCGGCGCGGAATTTTTTTCTTTTACGGCGATGATTATGAGGTTTTGAACTTCGTCGTCCGGTTTTGACGAATCAACTTTGAAAAGCAAAACACGCGGGAAGATTTTGCGGTAAGTGGCGAGTTCGGCTTGCACGAATTTACTTGAATTTCCTGTGATTGCGCCGCCGACATTGAAAATTACAACGCCATCGTCTTTCAAAGTGTGATTGATTTTTTGCACGGCTTCGATGGTCGTTAGTTGAAACGGAACGCTGAATAATGAGCCGAAAGCGTCCATTAAAACCGCATCGTATTTGTTCGATTCAGCATTATTTAAGAAAATTCTTCCGTCTTCGTGAAAGATTTTAAGACGCGGATTTTCTTCGAGTCGAAAATACTTTTTGGCGATGTCGGTCATTTGCGCGTCAATTTCGACAACATCAATCTGCTTTTCAGGATACTTTTTCAAGTAATCTTTCGGAAACGAATAACCCGCGCCGCCAATCAATAAAGTGTTTTGAAAATCAGGTTTGAAATGTCGAATCAAGTGATAAAACTTGGCGTATTCGGAAGCTAATTCGTCGGAATCGAGAAACATTTTCGATTGATAAAAGTTCGGATCAATCGAAAGTGCGCGGATTTGTCTGCCGGTTTTTGCATCGGTCGCGTTGAAAACCTGAACGCGGCTGTATTCGGTGTCAATGTCGTGCAAATCGAGTGTTTTGCTCAGAAAATAAGATTTCGCTTCGTTCGTCAAAACGCCGAAACCGAAGAGAATCGGAATCATCAAACTCACACGCGAAAGCGCAAACGGCGCAATCAGAAGCGAAAGCAAAATCAGGCTTGCGCCGACAATATAAAGCGTCCGCACACTTCCGACAAACGGAATCAGAAAAAATCCGGCAAGAAAAGTTCCCAAAATGCTCCCAACAGTCGAAAGCGCGTAAAGTCTGCCGACAATTTTGCCCGAATCGGAAAGCGAATTCATCTTTAATTTCACCGCGTAAGGCGTTACGAATCCGAGCAAAACACTGGCAGGCGCGAACAAAATCAACGCGGCGATAACAGATTTTATTTCTAAGCCGACGTAAAATTTGCCGATTATCGAAAGAATTAAATCGTGCAATAAAATCGTCAAAGAAACTAATCCGCCCGCGAGAAAAAGCACGAAAGCTAAAATTTTTATCTCAGGTTTGCGGTCAGCCCATTTTCCGCCAAGCCAATAACCAAGACTCAAAGCCGCAAGAATCACGCCAATCAGCGAAGTCCAAACGTAAGTTGACGCGCCGATGTAAGGCGCAAGCAGACGCGAACCGACGATTTCGTAAATCATTACGAGTGCGCCGCTGGTGAAGACAGTTGTTTCAAGAATGTATTTTTTCATAGAAAGTGAGAAAGCGAGAAAGCGAGAAAGCGAGAAGAAAAGATTACAAAATTCTATCTCCTCTTCTCACTTTCTCGCTTTCTTACTTTCTCAAATTAGCTTGCCGTTTTTTTTTCCGCCGTTTCATTAACGTAAGTCAGCCACGGCGCGTTGTTTGGTGCGGCGCGTCTGCCGTGAATTACGTCGAAGTAAACGTCTTGCAATTGTTTGGTGATTTCGCCGCGTTTGCCTGAACCGACGGTGATGCGGTCAACCGAACGAATTGGCGTGATTTCGGCGGCTGTTCCGGTGAAAAACAGTTCATCTGCCAAGTATAAAGCGGCGCGTTGAACTGTCGTTTCGATGACTTCGATCCCGAGTTCACGGGCAATAGCAATAACCGAATCGCGTGTAATCCCGGGCAAAATCGAAGCTCCAAGCGGAGGCGTGATAAGTTTGCCGTTGTTGACCAAAAACAAATTTTCGCCCGAACCTTCGGAAACCATTCCGCGATCATCGAGCGCAATTCCTTCGCTGAAACCGCCGAGAATCGCTTCCATTTTGATAAGTTGCGAATTCATATAATTCGCGCCGGCTTTGGCAACTGCGGGCAGGGAATTCGATGTAATGCGCGTCCAACTTGAAACGCAAACATCAACTCCGGCTTCGAGTGCTTCTTCGCCGAGATATTTGCCCCAATCCCACGCGGCAATGTAACAATCAACCGGATTCGGGAACGGATTTACGCCGAACGCGGGTTTGTCTTCGTTCAATCCGCGAAAAATGACGGGGCGCACATAACATTCATCCATTCCGCCGCCGCGAACGAGTTCAACTGCCGCATCGCAAATAGTTTGGCGGTCAAATTTGACATCCATTCGATAAACTTTCGCTGAATTTAAGAGTCGCTGGATATGTTCGGTCAAGCGAAAAACCGCCGTTCCGTTCTCCGTGTTGTAGGCGCGGATTCCCTCGAAAACGCTCGAACCGTAATGAATCGCGTGCGTCATAACGTGAACGCGGGCGTTGTCCCAATCAATAAACTCACCGTTGCGCCAAACTTTCGACGCAATTTTCATCGTGTTGACATCTGTTGTTGACATATTTTATGTAGAACTCCTCTGATACAAGGTTATGTAAAATCCAAAAGGAAGAAATGACGAAACTCAGCTTATTTTCCAGAAAAAAACTTGTTTTATTTTTGCTTCCGTATAGAAATAATACTACAAAATGCAGAAACACGCACGAAGTAAGTGTGCAACAATTCGGCACACTTACTTCGTGCGTGTTTCCGCAAACAGCAATAAGCTATAAAATCCGCAATCGCGGCGCGGTGTCGTCAAGACGACTGTTATAAGTTACGCCGTTGACAGTTGTCGAAATGACAATCGGTTGATCGCCCGCGCCGTTCAGTTCCTTAGGAAGAGTGAAATCGAGCGTAAATTCCCCCGGTGCAATCAGCGTTGCGTTTGAAACGATAAGCTGACTTCCGCTAATAGTTCGGTCGCCGATTCGGATTGAAAAATCTGTGTTCAGCAAACTTTGAACGCCCGTTAAATGAACGCGCAAAATTGTTGCTACACGCCTTCCGCCGCGCCGTTTGATGGTCGTAACGGTGAACGGTTCACTGTTTAGAAACGGCGAGTTTGTCGCGTTGAAAATCCGCGCTCGTCCACCGGCTCCGGGCGTTGAAAGATTCGTAAAAATGTCAGGGCGCGAAGGCACGATGGTAATTTTGCCTTTGATTATCGTGCCGTTGTTGTTGATGACGACATCATAAATCGAATTATTAGTCGTGCCGTTAATGGTTAAACCCATCGGCACAACGAAAACGATTTGACGTTGGCTGACGCGCTTCAAACCGCAAGCCGCGCCGTTAATTGTCATTGAAACGCCGCTCAGTTCAATCGGAAGCGTGAACGCACGTTCGAGCGAACCGACAGCTTCGCGGGCGACAATCGGCTCATTGATACCTGTCTGATAATCGAGAATTACCAGCGAACCGGGCGAAGTTCCTTGCACGGCTGGCGGCGTTATCGGAGTCGGCGTGGCAATCGGAGTCGCACTCGGACTCGGCGTTGGAGTCGGTGTCGGTGTCGGTGTCGGGCTTGGAGTCGGCACGGGCGAAGCCGTAACCGGAATGCGGCTTGCGCCTGTCGCAAAACTGAATGTTGCCGGAGTTTGCGCGGTTGCCACCGGAGTTAAAAGATAAAAAACTTCCGACAATAAATCAAAATTTCCCGTTCCCGTCTCGGTCAAAGCCAAATTAAAAGCCATTCGACGGAACGAATTAGACGTTAAAGGCTGAACGGACGGAAGCAAACTTATGGGCGAAGGAAATTTTGACAGCCGCGTAAAAGTTGCCGCCATCGGCGAAACATTCAGCGGATACGAATAAATTTGCGGCGGACGGGTTACATTCGGATTTAAGCCGTCGTCGGCAGTTGCCGGAATCGTGCCGTCGGCTTTGATATTCATACGGGTTTCCAAAACGAGCGTGTTCGGCGCACCGTTTGCATCCGTATCGGTAAAGCCCGGATAGCGGAAAACGTCGCCGCCCGTGGCTCCCGAATCCGCTGTGCTACGAAGTCCGATGCGGCGGAAATTTCCGGTCGCTAAAGTTGTGTCGTAGAGATAAGTTGCAAAACTCGTCTGATTTGCCGGCGAAGTGTTTTCCAAATCAACAAACGAATCAAAAGCGATATAACGCCCGTCGCGGCTCATTCTTCTGCCATAATTCAGCACGTTCAAAACGTCGCCGGGAACTGTTCGCACGGTTGACGTAACTTGTTTTTTCGTCGCCGTCAACGTGCCGACAGGATCAATGTCGGCGTAGAAAACTTCGGCGTTTTTGTCGCTGTTCGTGCCGCCGGTCATTAAATGAATCGGGTTATCGGCGTTGCTTTCAAAAAGTATACGATGATTGCCGGTCGGTAATTTTGAAATCGTCGGGTTGCGGTTTTTAATCGGTGCCGAAATCGTTCCGCGCGGCGTTTTAGTGATTTGCGAAACAGTCGAAGACGAACGAATAAAAGTAAAAATTTCGGCGTTGTCTTCTGCCGGAAAAGCATTGCCGACTGCCGTAACTAAATCGCGGTTTGAACCAAAGGCGATAACGCTGCCGTCGTCGTTAATACTTGCGTCGTGGTTGTCGTCGGCAATAAACGGGAATTGTTCCGTGCTTCCGGCAAGCGGCAAACTACTCGGAAACGTATTTGTCGCGCGGGTAAAAGTTCCTTGCGTCAAATCTGTTAGCGCGAGTTCGTCGCCAAACGAAAGATTGACGGGCGAAACCAGCGGAATTTGATAAAACCACATTTCGGTATTGCCGTCGTTGACCAAATTGCTGGTAACGGTCATTCCCGAAGTGATATTACAGGGAAAAGTCGTTGCCGTCGTATTCGGGTCGAAACTTCCCGGATTTGTCGTGCTGATAATCGGCGGAAGATTCGGCGTTACCGTCGTATTTCCCGGAAAAGCACAAGTCGCGTTTGAACCGAAAGCAATCCAGCGTCCGTCGTTGCTGATAACGGGACGAATACTGACAATATCAACTTTGATGTTATCGAAGGTTGGCGCATTTGCCGCATTGTTCAAAAGACTTTTTGTGTCGGTGATTTGAAAAATGCGGCGTTGCGCGTAATCGAAAAGAAATATCTCACGATTACCGTCGGCGTTGTTGCGCGTCGTTTTGTCGGTGGCAAGATTGCCCGACGATTCAAAAACGACAAAACGCCCGTCGCCGCTGATGCCTCCGGCGAAAACTTCATATTCAGCGGATGACGAAACTTGACCGATAATCGAATCAACCTGCGCCGAAACGCTTGAAAACACGCTGAATACAACTAAAATTGCGAATAAAAATAAATTGTGAAATTTCACAAACTCCTCCAAAAAACTTTAACGAAAGTAGAAAATAAAAAGGAAAATCCGGTATTTTGAGCCGGTCTAAATAAAAAATTGTAACATTATTTCCCGAACATATTACTTAATGCACAAAGTATTGCATTTTAAAGGTAAAAAATGCCTGTTGCAAGCAAGTAGCGAATTTAATTTTTAAATTAGTCCGAAAAACATCTGGTTTGATGCACGGAAAGCGCGAAAAAGTTGTTTGTAAAGCAGTGCTTATTTTAGTGTTTCGGGCGCGTTCAGAGTTCAAACTTCAGTTTGTAACCGCCAGCGAAGCGAAGCGGTTTTCGCTCAACGGGAGAGATTTACTCGAAATATTGTAACGCCAATCCGCGACCGCGTAGTGCAACGCGGAGCAAACTAAAGTTTGAACTCTGAACGCGCCCGAAAAAAAATATTGACTTTATTGAGCGATAGGAATAAGGTTTTAATATCCGAAAATTTCGTCAAACAGAATTAACTTTGAATGTTTTTTAACAGCAATCATTTTTAGTCCAGAAACAAAAATCACTTTAACCATATTTTAAGGAGAAAAATTATGCCTTTAATTAACCCTAAGTTGTTTGCACTTTTAATTGGAATTGATAAATATTCGCAAGTTAGGCATTTCGTGTATGTTGAGGTTTACAAATGAAGAAACCTGATAAATTCCAAGCCGGAGTCCTTTGCACAGTTGGCGCAGCGATATTCTGCTTGGCATTAGCTAAAGAACCGATTTCCAAATTTATTATACTTCCAGATTTCATATATAGTATCGCGTTCGTGATTGGAACTTTAATGATACTTTGGGGATTTTTGGGTTGGTTTGCATCGGTTTTAACACCACCAGCAAACAGGGTTCTTGAAATTGTTCATAAGAAACTTAATGCTAAATATATATGCGTTTTTGCCACGCAAGACGATTTACCTCAACTTTATGATTTATATTCAGAGTTTTTCGATGATGAAGTGCCTTCACTAAACCTTATGAAGTCTTGGGTGCGTCAGAATCGTAAGGCGTTCGCTCTAGTTTATAGAGTTGATAATTCCTCAATAAAGCAGAAGGAACAGGTTCTTGCTGGCTCATTCAAAGTGCTTCCAATTACTCAGGAGGCAGTTCAGGGTTTGGAATCTGAACAACTTAGCGGTTCAACATTTGAGGCTAAACATATCGCTCGTAATCAAAAGGACGCTGCTGCTTACTATGTAGGCGATGTTGTAGCAACGAGACGCTCTGCACGCGCTTTCATTCTCGCATCCTTAAACTTTGCTTGTGAAAACGCGCTCCGAAAAGGACTTCCAATTTACGCAAGACCATTAACCGAAGATGGAAAGCGCGTAATGACAAAGTATAATTTTGTTCAAGCGAACGATGGTAAGTCGCCGCCTCAAATTGGAAAAATATGTAAGCTGATGGTAGGTGCTGTTAAATTTTTAAAGGGAAGATCTCAAAATTAAGATTAAACTCGTAGTGGAAAAACGCCTAACAATTCAATGGACGTGAGGGCGAAACAGCGACTTTCTTAAAACGGTCTTTGGTTTTCCTTACGCTGCGTGTATTCGTTTTCGCCCACGTCATCTCAACCGTTCGTTTGCCCGACGGAAGTTATTATCCGAATCTCGGCGGTTGCGTGCGCGATGTTAATTTGGTTGAACAGATGCTGAAAAATCGTCTGAATCTGCCGGACGCACAAATTATCAAATTGCTTTCCGAAAATAATAATCCGACCGTAACCGCCGAACGTATTCCGAATTACGAAAACCTCGTCAAAGCGTTCAAAGAAATAACCGATTCAGCCGAAGCGGACGACCAAATTTACATTCATTATTCGGGACACGGCGGACGTTCGACGACGATTTTCCCTGAAATCAAAGGTCAAAACGGTTTGGACGAATCGCTCGTGCCGTGCGACATCGGCGCAAACGGCGTTTGTTATTTCCGCGATTTGGAAATAAGTTTCTTGCTCAAAAAAATGTCGGACAAAGGCATTTTGGTAACTTTGGTGTTCGACAGTTGTCATTCGGGCGGCGCAACTCGCGGCGAAGGCGGCGCGTTTGCCAGAGGAATTGACAGTATTGATACGCGAAAACAGACGCAAGAAAGTTTGGTTTTCAAAAATATTGATGTCAAAGCCGCTTTTGCAGAATTTCCGCCGTCGGCGACTCGAAATTTGAATTCCGCGCAAGGTTGGCGTTTGCCGATTCCGCCGAATCTGGTTTTTATTTCGGGTTGCCGTGCGAATGAATTGGCGAATGAATTCGCGTTTGACGGTTTGCAGAGAAACGGCGCATTGACTTATTGGCTACTCGATTCCCTGCGGCAAGCGGACGAAAATTTCACTTATAAAATGCTCTACAATCGCGTTTCCGCGAAAGTTCACGCCAAATTTATCAATCAAACGCCGGTCATTGAAGGCGACCGCGACCGCATTGTTTTTGGCGGCTTGAAATTATCTTCGGGCGAAAGTATCAATGTTACCAAAGTTGATTTGCCGAACAATCGAATTACGCTCAACACGGGACTTTTTCAAGGCGTTTCCAAAGGCGCACAATTTGCCGTGTTTTCAGCGGAAACCGTTGATTTTACTGATGTTTCAAAGCGTCTTGTCATCGTTGAAATCGAAAACGTCGGCACGACCGAATCAACCGCTTTGATAGTTTCGGGCGACGCGAAAGATAAAATTCAGGAAGGTTCGCAAGCGGTTCTGCTCGGTGTCGGGATTCGTCTGCGCGGGCGGATTCGGCTTGTTTTTCAAGCGAATGGGTTTGACGAAGATTTGAAAAAATTAGGCAATTTTATTGCTCGAAACGAAGGCGATTTAGAAGCGCGAGATAAATGGATTCGGCTTTGCAACGACGGCGAAGAAGCCGATTTTCAAGTTGCCGTAAATAAATTCGGCGAGTTTGAAATCTGGGACGCAGAAGGCAGAGTTTTGCCGAATTTGCGTCCGGCTTTGCGCGTTGAAAAAGCAGAATCTTTAGCAAAAATGCAGGAAAGATTGGTGCAGTTGACGAAATATCGAAACGTCCGTTTGATTGATAATACCGATCCGGCTTCGCCTTTGGCTAACAAACTTAAAGCCGAATTGATGATTGTCAAAACAGATAAAAAGGAGGTGGAAACAACTCATTTGTTGCCCGTTCCGCTTCGTCCGCTTTCGGTTGGCGAACGCGCTTGTTTGCGCGTTACGAATCTTTCAAACACGCCTTTGAACTTTGTGATTATGGATTTAGCACCTGATTGGGGAATTTCGCAAATTCATCCTGACCCGAACGCGCAAGACTTCGATTTTTTGGACAGCGGCGCGACTTTCGACTTTAAAATGGATGCTTTTTTGCCTTCGGATGATTACCAATCGGGAACTGATATTTTAAAAGTTTTCGCCACGGTTGAAGGCACAAGTTTTCGTTGGTTGCAAATGTCGCCGCTCGATCAACCGCCGATGCCGATTCAGCGAAGCGGTGAAATTAATGATGATTTGGAACAACTTTTGACAGGTTTTAACGCCGAAACTATGCGGAATATGAAACCCGTAACCAATTTAAATTCGCCGAAAGGCAGAAGTTGGACGACTGCCGAAGTTGCCGTAACCGTGCGCCGTCCGTCAATCGCGCACGTTACCGATCCGGCACTTTCGCTGCTTCAATCGGCGGTTGAAGAATTGGTTTTGAGCAAAAATGCCGAAACGAAATCACGCAGTGTCAACGGCAAAGAATATAAATATTTGCGCCCCGAATTGGACAATCAAATAATCAAAGAAGTCGCTCAATATTGCATTGCGCTGAATGAAAATCGAGTTACTGAAACCGAATTAATAACAAAAGATTCAACGGCTTACAGCGATGCTCAGGAACGCGGCGCATTCGATACGATAAATTATTGTGCAGGTTTGACAGCAGGTTTGGCGAAAGAATGGTTTAAAGCAAAACTTTGGGGCGATGATGCCGAATATAACCGAATCAAAGAATCTTTGACCGTAAAATTCGGCGGTTGCGATCCGAATTTTAAGGATACGGCAATTCTTTATTTGAAATATCTCAAAGAAGGCGGACACACGCCTTATCGAACTGCGAATAATCCGACGGATTTTGTGGTTGACGGGCGTTTGGCGGAAGATGCGACAATCGGAATCGTCGCGGATTGGGCAACGGGCGAACCGGCGGCGTTGGAAGTTTTGCGCCAGATGAAAAATCTTAACCCGAATGTTGCTATACATTTAGGCGATATTTATTATGCCGGAACGGAACTCGAAGTCGAAAATTATTTTTATCAACCTTGGAAAAATATTCTTCGACTCGAAACTTCGGAAATCATTTCGTTCGCTTTGCCCGGAAATCACGATCTTTATGCCGGCGGCAAACCTTTTTATGATTTGCTGGACAAATTGCAGATTTTGAATAAGTTTGACGGCAAAATGGCGAGTTATTTTTGTCTGCGAAACAAATATTGGCAATTTATCGGATTGGACACGGCTCTGCACGACAGATTGGGCGCAGGTCCGACTTATCTCGAACCTCAGGAACTCGAATGGTTTAAAGACAAAATCGAAAATGCCGACGGCAGAAAAACCGTTTTGCTTTCGCATCATCAATTATTTTCGGCAAACGACCAATGGAAGGATGAAAAAGACGATGGGAATAATAAGGAATATAACCCGAAACTTTTTGATAAACTCGCTCCGATACTGGAAAAAGTTGATTTATGGCTTTGGGGACACGAACACGATTTGGTTATTTTTGATGAATTTCTAAAACTAAAACGCGGACGCTGTATCGGCGGAAGTGCTTTTCCCGTAGGCAATTACGAAATGCCGACAACGGTCAAAAATCCGAATGTTACGTTTAACAAAGAAGTCGCACTCAGCAAAGGAAGCGTTTTTTATCAGCATTGCTACACGATGATTAAACTCAATGGCGAAAACGCCGTCGTTTCCTATTACGAAGACCGCGACGGCGGCAGATTGCTTTTTGAGGAAACGATTTAAAAAGTCGTTGCAACTTTGCTTTAAAATCGGAGGTCGCTAATGCCTGATTATGAAGATTTCAAAATAGTTATCAACAGCACCGATAATCTAACTTTCACGGTTGATGTCATCAAACCTTGCGGCGGAAATGTCGGCGACGCTCACGGCGTTTTTAATTTTGACGAAATCAAATCAATTTCCGACGCTTTCGATAATTTGGCTGATGCGCCGCCGCTTGCCGAACGCAATTTCAAACCTGTTGCCAACAATAATAAAGAACTGACTCTGAACTATCACAAACCGCTTTCAAACCTCAAAGCCGAAGAATTAGGCGCGAATCTTTCGGACGTTTTGTTCAAAGATGACGTGCGCGAGATTTTGGGCAGATGTAAAGAATATTGTGAAGCAAATCAAGCGATTTTAAGAATCAGATTAGATTTATCGCGCGTTCCGAAACTCGCGGAATTGCCTTGGGAATATCTTCGCAACACCGAAGATGATAATTTTTTGTGTTTGGACGAAGACACGACTTTGGTTCGATATTTACAAACCGCCGATGCTGTTCGTCCGCTCAAAGCCGTGTTGCCTTTGCGGATTTTGGTGATGGCTTCCACGCCGCAAAATCTGCCCGCGTTGGCGAAAAATGACGAGATAAACAAAATCAAAGTCGCTCTAGCCGAAATTTTTAACGATGCAATTGAAATCGTCGTTTTGGAAAAGCCGACGGTTAAAGCTCTGCAAACAGCTCTGAAACAAGCAAAAGACAAGGAAATGCCGTTTCATATTTTTCATTTTATCGGTCACGGCGCGTTCGATGCGGAAAAAGACAGAGGCGTTTTGCTTTTTGAAGACGACGCAAAAAACAGCGTTGCCGTTGACCACGAAGATTTGGGCAGATGGCTTCAGCCTTATCGAAATAATTTGCGTCTTGTCGTGCTGAATGCTTGCGAAGGCGCGAAGGTTGCGGCAGACGATACTTATTCGAGCGTTGCTGCAAGATTGATGCAAACTGCTGAAATACCTGCGGTTATCGCAATGCAATACAGCATTAAGGACACAGCGGCGATTGAATTTTCAAAATCGTTTTACGAAGAAATCTCGAAAGGAAATTATCTCGAAGGCGCAATTCAAACGGCGCGAAAAGCTATAAACGATTTGAATTTACCAACCGAAGAGTGGGCAACTCCTGTTTTTTATCTGCGGGCTGAAAGCGGACATTTGTTCGACATCAGAATTCCGACACCGCCTGAAAATTTGGTCAGATTTGGACATTTTACGACTTTAAAAACTGTGCTTCCGACTTGTAATCTTGTAATTTTCATCGGTTTGGATGTTAATGTTTCAAACCGACCGTATTTTAGTTCGTGGCAACCGAATCGAGGTTTGCCGAACGCCGCCGAACTCTGTTCTTACATCAGCCAAAGCCAAAGTATCAATCCGCCGATTACTTCTTTAGCTTCTTTGGCGAAAAAACTTCAAGTAACAAGTCAGCTTAATCCCGACGCAATGGCTTTGCTGTTTTCGCCGCCGCCGCAGCCGATTAAACTTTATCGGATTTGGGCAGAAATTGCGCGTCAAATTACCGATAATTTGCCGGAAACGATTGTTGATCCGCTTCATTGTTCGTTGCTTTTTGTAACGACGACTTACGATTTTTCGTTGGAAAAATCTTTTTCTGCGGCGGGAATTACAAAATACAACACGATTTGCTATAACCGTTCGACAAACGGAAATTGGATTTTTTCGCATAATTATTTTGAAAACGGAAGTTTGATTTTCAAAAATGATTTAATCGCGCCCGAATATACGCCGAACGAATACAAAAAATTGGGCAATAAATATCCGATTATTTTAAAGTTGCCGGGCGAAATTACTTCGGATTTGAATTATGCGATTACCGAAGATGACTTTTTTGCTTTTGCCAATAAAAGTTTGTCCGAACTTTTGCCCGCCGATTTGCTCGGACAAATAAACACCAGCCGACATCTTTATTTGGGCTACGATTTGCAAAATTGGACGCTTCGTTTGCTTTTGAACAGAATTTGCGAAAATCAAAGTCCGCCGAAGAAAAAAACTTCTTGCGCCGTAATTTTTGATGAAAACGATGATCCGAATGTGGATTTTTGGAAGGAACAAAATGTTTTGCTCGCGCCGGCGAATTTGGAAGATTATGTTGCCGGTTTGGAAAAATTTGTCTTGAATCAAATGTAAAAAGTAGAAAAAAAGATGAAAAAAACTGAAAAACCAAACGAAAATTTTTCTCCGTATGTCGGTTTAATTCCGTTTTCGGAAAAAGATGCCGCGTATTTTTTCGGGCGCGATTCGGACGGCGAAATTATAGCAACAAATCTTCGCGCCACGGCTTTGACGGTTTTTTACGGCGCAAGCGGTGTCGGGAAAAGTTCGCTTTTGAATGCGCGGGTCATTCCTTACTTGAAAAAAATCGCCGTTTCTTCAAATTTACCCGACGAACCGCCCGAATTTATTTTGGTTGTTTTGCGCGAATGGGCGAATAATCCTTTGGAAAGTTTGCGTTTGCGACTCAAGGAAGCGGTTGCGGAAACCGTCAAAAAAGTAAAAATTCCGAAGCCGAATCTGCAATCGCCCGAAGCACAGATAGCTCAAAAAACAATTGAATATCTCGATGAAAAAGATGTCGAACAAACGGCAAATGTTTTGAAAAATAACCACGATATTTGCGATTTGCTGAAAAACTGGGCTGATTTGACGGGAACGATTTTTTTAATAATCTTTGACCAATTTGAAGACATTTTTTTGCATCCCGAATTTCTCGCGGGTGAAAATTCATTTGGCGATGAATTTGCTAAAACATTGAATTGCAAAGATTTACCCGCGAATTTTATGATTTCGATGCGCGACGATGCGTTGGCGAAAATGGATATTTTCAAAGGCAAAGTGCCGAATATGATGAAAAATATTCTGCGCCTTTTGCATCTTGACCGCGCCGCGACCGAAATCGCCATTCGCGCACCGCTTATCGAATACAACAAAGAATTCGGCACGAATTTTACGATTGAAAAGGAACTTGTCGAAACGCTTTTGAACGATCTTCAAGTTGATAAAATTAAGTTTGAAACGCAAGGTCAAGCAGATTGCGCTCCTGAAAAAACGAGCATTGATAACGCTTATCGCGTCGAAACTCCTTATTTGCAGTTAGTTATGAAGCGGCTTTGGGAAAATCCGCTGACGCAAGAATCTCAAAAACTCCAACTTTCAACGCTTATCGGCACGGAAACCGATCAACTCGGCGGCGTGCAAAACATCGTCGAAACGCACCTCGACAAAGTGATGGAACAATTCAGCGAAGACGAAAAACATCTTGCCGCTAAATTTATTCATTTCACCGTTACGCGCGGCGGCACGAAAATTCCTTCCGATGTGAATGATTTGGCTGATTGGGCGGAATTGACCGACGACAAAAAATCGAACATCGAAAAAATCCGAAACATTCTTGACAAACTTTGCGAAGGCGAAAA
Organism: Acidobacteriota bacterium; assembly: GCA_031409875.1. GTDB lineage: Bacteria > Acidobacteriota > Blastocatellia > Pyrinomonadales > Pyrinomonadaceae > CALMEH01. The sequence continues at coordinate 38,379 of JANNYB010000133.1, forward strand.
TCGAATCTTCAAAAAAGTAAATAACCGCAAAGACTCGAAAAATCCGTATTACGAAGTTTCCCACGACGCACTCGGACCGGCAATCATAAGTTGGCGCAAACGCCAAAACGAAAGCCGTCTGAAAACCGAAAATGACCGCAAAATGCAAGCCGAAGTAGAAAAAGCGGTAAAAGAGAAAGAGGAACAAGAACAAAAATTACAAGAAGAACAAAGTTCTCGCTTAATGCAAGAACATCTTCTTGTTTTACAAAAACGCTATAATTTTCTCGGCAAAGTTATTTGGGGAGCGAGCATTGTTTTTCTAATTGGCGCAGTAGGAATTTATTATTATTGGTGGGTTTGGTCATACAAAGATTATATTAAAAAAGCTGAAGATGACCAAAAAAGGTATGCAAATTTATACGATTCACAGTTAAATGAATATAAATCGTTAATCAATATCTTGTTTAACCTTCAATCAAACGAACCGTCAAAAATAACTTCGGCTCTCGATAATTTGCAAAAAGAAACTGAGAATAATGATTTGCCCGACGAATACAAAGATGAAATAACGAAAGTTTTGAATAAGATTGAAAATAAAACTGAGGATGAAAAAGAAAAAGAAAAAATTAAAACGATTATCAAAAATCCGCAGTTGCAAACTAAGGCTCAAAAATCAGTTGAAAATGTTTTAATATTTGTTCAATACGCAAATGATAATCAAGAAACTGCCGTCAATCAATGGCGAATTTTTCTAAAGGGAAGCGGATATATTGCGCCACCATTAGATAAGGTGGGAGATAAAGCACCGCCACAAAATGAACTCCGTTATTTTCGTAAAAGAGATGAGAAACAAGCTACAAGTATTATTCAATTATTGGGTTCAAAAGGGTTAAAAGTGGATGCGAAGTTAATTAGCGGTTATGAAGATTCGCCATTAATCAAAGAAAATCAATTTGAATTATGGTTCAATGAAAATATTCCGAATGCTCCCGTAACGGCAAAATAATTTACATAAATCACCTTACGCGATTTTTGATTTTAGCCCGATTATGGTCTTTGAAAAATAAAAGTCGTAAATAATAAAAAAAGCGAATGGCTGGGAGTGCGGGCTTCTCAGCCTGCTACGCCGCGTTTTTCAGCGGTGTAAAAGCGTTCGATTAAAAATCAACTTGAATTTACGCAAAGTCTTTTGAGCATTTTTCAAACGCTCAGCAGGCTGGGAAGCCCGCGCTCCCAGCGAAAAACATTCTTTTTTTTACGGTTTTTATTTTTCAAAGAACATTAACATCCTTTTCTTCATCTGAGAGCTTTTGTCTGTATTTTGGCGGCTCAAGCCAAGAAAAAGGACGTTAAAACGCCCTTTGAAAAATCGTTCTTCGCTTGACCGCGCCATAAATGGACGCGGCTAAGTGCCGCGAAACGCGGAAAGCCTCGTGAACGAGGCTAAATTCACAAAATCGTGTAAGGTGAATTAAATAAATCAGAACCTTTGAGCGATAGCGAACGGGCTTGAATGGTAATTTTAAGCGTTGCCAAATCGCTACCGCTCGTTGTTCCGATTTAAATTTTTGCGAAAAACTCTGCGTTACGCTTTTTGTTTCGGCGCGATTAAGTTAAAATTACGGCAATTTCTGATTTTTTCCAAAAATTTAATCAAGACGAAAACGGCGCGTCGGTTAATTCGACGTAAAAAACCGCACGGTTTTCGATTTCGCATAAACTTCTAAAAAAATGAATATTGTTCTAGCCGAAATAGTTGGGGGCGGGCAAATGAAGCCCGAAAAATCATTTGGCGGAAACGCCGTGCGAATCGGGCGCGACCCGAACGATTGTCAGATAACTTTTGACAGCGCACAGTTTCCGATGGTTTCGCGCAAACACGCCGAATTGCATCTGCAAAACGGGCAATGGGTTTTGCACGATTTGAATTCGTCTTACGGAACTTACTACAACGGGCAAAAAATTTCTGCGCCGCAAATTGTTTCTGCCGGCGGTTCGATTCAATTCGGCACAAACGGTCCGGTTTATCGCGTCGTGCGGTTTGAAAATTCTTATCAATCTTCGGACGCTTCGCAACAAAGCTATGCGAACGAAGTGAAGCCGCAAAATTATCAGCCGCAAAACCCGACAATTCCACCGCAAAATCAGCCCTCGACGCAAACGCCGCAACTCGATTTCGTCGGCAGAAACGCATCTGCACAGCCTTTTAGAATCACCAAAAACAGCATTTGGCTCGGACGCGATCCGAATGGCGATATTGTGATGGATGCCGATGCCGTGATGGTTTCGCGCCGCCACGCCGAAATTCGCAACGAAAACGGCAATTATTTGGTTTATGACAACGGCAGTTTTAACGGAACACTCGTCAACGACCAAAGACTTTCCGCGCCGACACCGATTTATCATAACGACCAGATTCAACTCGGAATGGGCGGACCTGTTTTAAAATTTAATATGCCTTCGCGCATTGCTCCGAAAGGCGCAAGCCACGCCGGACAGCGCGGCGTAGCACAATCGCAGATGGCTGATTTGAGCGCGATGTTGGAAGACGGCGGCTCGAAAACGATGGTTTTCAAGGCGGGCGATATTTCGCAACAAATGGCGAAAAACCAAGTTTCAGTCGAACCTTCGCTGTTGATGTCTCTGACATTTGGAAGCAAACAGGAACTCGTCATCGGACGCGCCGATTCGTGCGATATTACGCTCGACGGTTTGCAGATTTCCAATCAACACGCACGGCTCGTTCGCACGGCTTCGGGCGTTGACATCGAAGATTTGAATTCGACAAACGGCGTGTTTATCGAAGGAAATCGCATTTCGCGGCGTTCGCTTACATTAAATGATTCGGTGCAAATCGGTTCGTTCGTTTTGCGAATTGACCAAAGTTTCAACATCGGCATTTATGACACGCGCTCGAAAACGCGGATTGATTCGGTCAATATTACGAAGGAAGTCAAAGATCGTTCGGGCGGCGGAAAACTTCGTCTGCTCGATGATGTTTCGCTTTCGATTATGCCGAATGAATTTGTCGGATTATTAGGTCCTTCGGGCGCAGGAAAATCAACTTTTATGGACGCGCTCAACGGAATGCGTCCGGCTTCGAGCGGCAATGTTTTGGTTAATGGTGCTGACCTTTATCAAAATCTCGACGCGATTAAACAATCAATTGGCTACGTTCCGCAAGATGACATTATTCACCGCGAATTGACGGTTTATCGAACGCTTTATTATGTAGCAAAACTGCGGCTTTCGGGCGACGTTTCGCGCAAGGAAATTGATCAAATCGTTGATGAAGTGATGGACGTTACCGGCTTGAGCGAACGGCGCGATGTGCCGATTAATCAACTTTCCGGCGGACAAAGAAAGCGCGTTTCGATTGCCGTCGAACTCGTTACGAAACCTTCCGTAATTTATTTGGACGAACCGACTTCGGGGCTTGATCCGGCGACGGAAGAAAAAATTATGGTGCTTTTCCGGCAAATTGCCGAATCGGGCAGAACCGTAATTTTGACGACGCACGCGATGGAAAACGTCAAACTTTTTGACAAAATCGTTTTGCTGATGCGCGGAAAATTGGTTTTTTACGGCGAACCGCAAGGTGCGCTCGACCACGTTGGCGCGAAGAGTTTTAAAGAACTTTACGACAAAATCGAAGCCCCGATTGAGGAAAGATTAAAAAACGGCGGCAATCGAAATCAAGTTACCGAACAAGTTGCGGAAGAATGGAAACAGAAGTTTATGAAAACTCCTGAATACCGCAAAAACGTCTATGAACCGCTCAGTCAACTCGGAAATATGCCAAGCACCGGAGTCAATCAAAAACGGCGTTTGGGACTTTTCGGTTCGATTCGGCAATTTTTCACGCTGTCGCGACGATATTGGGAAGTGCTGATGCGCGACAAACTGAATCTGTTTATTTTGTTCGCCCAAGCTCCGATTGTCGCATTTTTGACGTTTCTCGTGATGGATGACGACCAGCCGCGCGATTTTCTGTATTTCGTTTTGTCGCTCGTTGCGGTTTGGTTCGGAACGTCGGTTGCGGCGCGTGAAATTATTCGTGAACGCGCCGTTTATAACCGCGAACGAATGGTTAATCTCGGTTTGATGCCGTATGTTTTCTCGAAACTTTTTATTTTGGGAATCATCGTCGGACTGCAATGTATAATGCTGTTTTTGCCTCTGAAATTTTTCGATATTATCGGAGTAATGCCGATGCCGGGAGTTTTAGGCGGAATTCCGCATTTTTGGATAATGCTTTTGGTTGCGGCAGTCGGAATTTCACTTGGGCTTCTGATTTCCGCGCTCGTGAAAACATCGGAAATGGCAACTTCGCTCGTGCCTTTGATTCTGATTCCGCAGATTTTATTTTCCGGTTTGGTCGGAATTCCATACGGAATGGCGCGTGCCGGAAGTCTTGTAATGCCTGCAAGTTGGGCGTTTGACACGATGAAACGGCTTTCCGATTTGCCCGTTTTGCGCGATGAAGACGATAAAGAAAAGGATAAAAATTGCGACACCGATACAACTTGCGGATATTATGAACAAGTCGAAAGCAAGAACCGCAAAATCATCGAAGACGCGAAAGGCGATATGAAAGACTATAAGGATGATGCCAAAAAGGACATGGATGATTATAAGAAAAAAATGGAAGATTATATGGAAGATGTCCAGAACCAGCGCAGTGCAACCAAGCCGACAGCTCCCGTAATGAAAGACGAACCGAAGATCAAAGAAGCCGCAAAAATTGACAAAGATTTGAGCAATTACATAGATTTTCTGCATCCTTGGATGAACGAAATCGTCAATCAGCTAATTTTGATGATGATGTTTTTTATGCTCGTGATGGCGACGCTCATCGTTTTGCGAATGCAAGACATCGCCTGACGATGAATTATTTTATAAGAATTTAGCCGCGGATTAACGCGGATAACGCGGATTAAATCGGAAAAAAATCAGCGTCATCTGCGTTAATCCGCGGCTGAAAAAATTCTAAAAATTTTCTCGGCAACTTTGCAAGAATCCCAATTTTTAAGGAATAAAGAGCCGAAATTTTTGCATCTTATTATTTATTGTTGATTTAACGCAAAATAATGAATAAGGTAGAATGTGAAATGCAGAAAGATTTTTACGCCAGTTTTATGAAGAATTTATTTACCAAAGCAATTTTATTTGTCGCGCTGTGCATTGTTTTTTCCGGCTGTGAAACGGCAAAAACGGATTCGCTCAACACCGCGCCGAAGGACGATAAAACAACGAACGCGAAAAAGGACTCAAACCCGAATAATTATCCGTTTGCGCCGTCGGCTATTTTGCAGGCGGAAATCAAAATGACGGACGGCACGAGTTTTAAAATGGAAGACAAAAAAGGCAAAGTTATTCTTTTGAATTTGTGGGCGACGTGGTGCGGACCGTGTCGTTCGGAAATGCCGCATCTTGTTGAAATGCAAGAGAAATACCGCGATAAAGGTTTTGAAGTTATCGGCTTAAATCAAAGCGACGAAAGCGTTGAAGAAATTAAAGATTTTGTCGGAAAAATGAAGCTGAATTATGCTCAAGGCTATTCGGACAACAAACTCACCAACGAATTTGTCAAACTTTCGCAAATGAACGGCATTCCGCAAAGCATCTTGATTGACCGCGAAAATCGTCTGACCGGAGTTTTCGGCGGCGGCGGTCCGAAAGTCATAAATTCGATGAAAGATACGGTTGATAAAATTGTCAATCAATAGTTTTGAGTCCCGCCTTCAGGCGGCGTTGTCAGTTCGCCGCGGTTCGCTGGCGACCTGCCGCCTAAAGGCGGGACTCAAAACTTTTCGGTTCAACTAAAATCGTCTTAAAACTTGCCAAACTCACAAGCCCAAGTGCCGAGCCTTTCTGTTTATTGACGAATTTTTTTGGCGTGTAATGCACGGCAACTTTGGGCTGTTCGCGGGCAGTGCTGTAAAACGCGGCAAATTGTGCGGCTTCGAGCAGAGTTTTCTGCGGGATTTCTGCGCGATTCGGATTTTTAACGACAACGTGCGAACCCGGATAATCTGCCGCGTGAAGCCACAAATCGTTTGATTTTGCCACACGAAATGTCAAAAAATCATTATCTTTTGCGCCTTTTCCAACCAAAATTTCAAAACCGTCGGACGAAATAAATTTTCTCGCGCATTTGATAGTTTCGGCAGATTTAACTTTCGATTTTGCTGAAACTTTTTCCGGTTTTTCGCCGATAAATTCATCTAAAACGGATTCGTCTTTTTCCGTAATCGCCGTTTCGAGTTCGGTAATTCGTAATTCGTAATTCGTAATTTGTAATTCAAGAGCCGCCAAACGCTTGGCAATTTCTTGTTTCGCATTTCGGGCTTTCGTATATTTTTTGAAAAACTTTTCGGCAGCGTGCGTCAATTCATCATTTTCATCAACCTCAATTTCCAGCGTCGGAATATTTTCATCAAAATAATCAACGACTAAAACTTTATTTTCAATCCGCACCGCGTCAGCCAAATTCGCCAAAATCAAATCGCCAAACCGTTTCCACGTCTCAGCGTTACCGTGTTTCGCCAAATCCGCATTCAAATTCGCAACCTGTTTTCCGCGCTTTTTTAATTCCTGATTCAACTTGCTTCGAGCCGCATTCGCCTTAGACTTAAAGGCATTTTCCACCTCTTTTTCCAGATAAAAATTATCAAGACTCTCAGACAAACTCTCAAAATCTCCCAACGGAAAAATCTCCTCGTCTCCTTTTCTCACTTTCTCCCCTTCTCGAACCGGCGGCGCGAATTTCTGTCCAACCAACTGTCCTTCGCCCGAATTTTCGCGGCTGGCATCAATAATAAAGCCGCGTTCATCGAGCAGAAAAAGATTCGCCGAACGTCCCGTTAATTGGACGATTAAGCCGAGATTTTCCGCTTGCCCGATTTCGCTCACGGCTGAAAAATCAAATCGCAAAATGCGTTCGTCTTTAAACTTTTCGATGTTTTCCAAAATTGCATTTGAAAGTTTTTTTCGCAGATGCAGAAGAAAAGGCGCAGGATTTTTTGATGATTTTTCCAAATCGCGCAAGCGTCTTTTGATCAAAAAAATACGCGGCGCAGAAGGTTCAAAACTGATAAAAAGATAGCGCGAATCGTTAAGCCGAAAATCAATCGCCAACTGAAACCGCGAAAGAGGAAAAATTTTGCCGAACTTTCGCCCGCACAAAACAGACGAAAGCTCGGCACTTATGTTTTCGAGTGTTGAATTGTTCACTTTGTGAATTTCAGATTCCAGATTCCAGATTCCAAATTCCAAATTAGTTAATTTAAATCTGAAATCTGGAACCTTAAATCTCCTTAACGACAATCGTTCCCGAAGCGATGTCATGAACGGCGCGTTTTTCTTCATTAAAAGGCAATGTTAGGAAACCTGCGCCGCCGAAAGCCAACGAAAGCAGATAAAGCGACGCGCTGACTGCGGCTTGATGGATTGACGGGTAATTTTCGCCTTCGATGTCCACGACTTCGAGCGAAAACAGGCGCATTCCGAGCGTTCTGCCGTAAAACCCGACGGCGACCGTCATATAAACGAACATCACGCCCGCGCAAACTGCCAAAAATCCCAAAAATCCGCCGAATGTGAACCAACCGCCTTTCAACATAAACGGCGAAAGTAAAATCAAAGACGCAAACGAACCGATAATCAAATCGAAAAGTCCGGCATTAAAGCGCATTGCAAACGGCGCGATGTCTTCGATTTCTTCTTCCGCTTCGACGAGCTTTAATTCAGTTTTTTGAATTTCTTCGTCCACGACCGTTTTATGCAAATCGTCTGAATTGGTTTTGTGAATATCGAATGTTGCGGAAACTTCATCCGGCAACGGCGGCAATTTGTTGGTGTCAAATGTTTTCGCCTCGGTTTTTAGTGTTCCGATGTGGCGCGGTTTGATGGTTTGATTTATCGTCGCCGGTTTCGGATCGGGCAAAATCTCGCCTTCTCTGGCAGCAATGCGAAACGGATAATTTTTCTGCGGCACAGGCGTTTCTTCAACCGCAACGGGCGCAAGCGCAACTTCTTCCGCAACGATAAACTGCCGCCGCGAATTGGCAATGCGCTGTAAAGCCGCATTTAACGTCGGATTCGCGTGTGAAACGGCGGAAATCTCCGGCGTTGGTTCCGGCGCAGGTTCGTATTGCGGTTGGAGTTTGAGCGCGTTTGCGCCGCTCGTCATCGCCATCGGCTGTGAATTCGCTACACCGTAATCCAAATCTTGACGTTTCCGCACGGCGTTTTGAATTTGCAAACGCCATTCGGGAAGCGTGGAGTTTTTGCTTTGAAATTCAACTAAAGTCGGAGCCGTGTTTTTGGCGGGAATTTCGCGTGTGTCAGGCTTTGCCGAAGCAAGCCGCACATTGTTAATTGGCAATTCTTGTTTTTTCGGAATGTTCAAAATTTCTCTTTTCTCCATAATTTTTGGTTTTGAAATCGGAGTTATTTTTACTTCCAACTCTTCACGAACCTTGTCATTGATCATCGCTCCGCAACTCGGACAGATTGACAAGTCGGCGTGGTTTTCTCGATTACAAACAGGACAATTCATAGATTTTTAAAGATTGATAATACCGGATATGAATTTTTTTGAGACGGAAAATTCTTGATATGAACTAAACTGAAAAAATAATATCAGAGATTACTTTAAGTAGTCAATAGTAAATTGTGCAAACAATGAAGATTTTTGATTTATATTTATCTTCATTCGTGATTTTACCGAATTCTTCGAGTATTTTTTTTTACAAAAATGTAAAATTTAGCTTGCAAATTTTTTTATTTGAGATTATTATCGCTTCGCTTAGCAAAATTTTAATTTTTAAAACATTTTATGTGTCCGTATTGCATTAATGGACTAAAAAAGTTTTGACTTTTACAATTTTCAAGGCTCTTTGACATATTTAAGTTCCGGCTTTTATCAGAACAATAGCAATAAACATTTTCGGTCAAACAATCATCATTTATGAATCTACAACGACCGATTCCAAGTTGCGAAGATAAATTGAAATTCTGCACAAAGTTTTACAAAGACTGATTTTATCAACGCAAAAACCATTTACATTCAACCGAAACCGTCCGTGTCATCAGTGCCACGGGCATTCATTACAAAAGAGAGCAATCATCATTTTCCCAAAGAAACCGCTGTTAAATTTGGCATCAGAGGCAGAAACACGCGCGTTAGCAAGTGTGTTAAACCCATCTTTTGAGCAAAAGCACTTCAAACAGCAAACTTTGGCTAATTACAAGAGGTAATTCCCTAAATTATTTCAAAAACCCGAGGAGGTAATTAACAAAGAATATGAACGCATTACACAAAGCCGAACTCAATATGCAAAGCGGCATCGAACACCAACCCGATGCCAACATCCCAATCATTGAAACCGTCCGCGCATTTTCGACGACCTTCAATAACCAAAAGGCATCCAAAGCCCAAACCAAACCTGCCAACGGCGGACAAAAATCGCCGCGCACAGGCTTTGCTCCCGCTAAATCTGCGTCAAAAAGAGCATTACGCAACACAACTTTAACAATCGCCACCGAAAAATGCACAATCCGTGTAACTAAGACAAGTTTTACAAACTTTGAAGTCTTCGACTTCGAGATCAAATTTGGCGATATTACGACTTTGAATACTGTAAATTGATATTGAATCTTATAAAATAATCTAAATAATTTACCAAACATATGGAAGAGAATACTTATCAGCATACAATGGACATAGCTCGATACACTTTTTTTGTTGTAAATATTGCTTGTGTTATTTTTGTTGCTGCTGTTTATGGCTTTGCTTTTAAGTTTCTTGACAATAAGTTTTATCGGACAATCGCCATAGGTTGGGTAACAAATGCTATTTATTTAACATTGGAAACTTACTTCTTCATTTTGAATGATACAAAAAATGATACCTTGTCTTATATCATCCTTACTATTTCGTTATTATCTACACTGATTTTTCATTATGCGATAAATAGAGACGAAAAATTTCTCCAAAGAGTTAAATTTATAGCTAGATTCAAGCCCTTATACGGGCTAATTCCAATAACTCTTTGTGTTATCGGAATGATTTATGCAAGTAATGCCGCTTATGACCATAAATTTTGGTTTTCTCTGTTCTTAATGCCGACAATTCTTTATTCTTTTATTATACTAAGTTTAATTTCATACCGTTTTTTCATATCCTTTCCAGACGATGAGTTCGGACTTAGTTCCACTATACTTTATGGTTCCTGGGGAATTTATGGTGTCATACAATTTTATTATCCATTAGCAATCTTCAATAAAGAAATAGAAACTGTTCAGACGCTATCCTTTTCCATATTTGTTCTTGCCTTTGTTTTAAAGATACTTAACATCATCGGACTTCTCAACGTCCTTCAGAAAGAGTATTCAAATTTACAAGGGGAAAATCTTCAATATTCTGTTCATCAAGAAGTTGGCGAACTTGCCGCCGGCTTGCATCATGATATTAAGTTGCCTTCCGCGTTAATTGACGGTGAACTAACACTTCTTGAGACTGATAAACCTAATGACGCAAGAATAAAAGCTTTTATTAAACCTGTAAGAAAGGCAAATAAAATGATTTCTGAAACCGTTAAGTTGGTAGATATGATTCAACTTGACCCTAAACAGATTTCACAAAGATTTAAGAAATTACATGTTGGAACACTAATTTCATCCGCCAGAGGCTTTTATAATAGAGCAATCAAAGAAAACAGTCTAAAAATAGTCAAGTCAGAACAGCCTATCCCAACTGCATATGTGTTTGCAAATGAAGAACTTTTGACTCAAGCATTTTTTAATATCATGAAAAATGCTAAGGAGTCTTTAGCAACATTATTAGAGATTCAAGTTCAGAAATCTGATACGAACCCCAAAAATATAGAATTTTTATTTTTTAATAATGGCGAAATTATTTCGGATGATGAAATGGATAATTGCTTTAGGGCGGGGTGGTCTTCTGAAAAGAAGAGAGAAAGAAGAGCAGATGAGGGTAATGTTGGGATGGGATTATATATGTGTTTTAGAATAATTGCCTTTCACCGTGGAAAGATTGAAATTTTCAGGTTTGATGAAGCATCCAAATCAAACAAAACTTTCAAAAAAGAAGAGTTTTCCAAATATAAAGTTGGTGTGAGAATAACTCTTCCAATTGCATCTAATTAGAAAATAAGGAGATAAATATGCCTGAAGAAACTGTAAATACTAAGAGCGAAAAAAAATTTATTAAAGTCGACCGAGATGAACTTTCAAAGAACCTTGGGGAAGTTCTTGTTGTAGATGATAATGGAATTTATACGGATTTAATAAGTCGGAACCTAACTTCAGTTGGATTTGAATCTAAATCTATAAATTCCTTTGTCCAAATGGAATCAATACTCGAAGAAAAACACTATCCTTTGATTCTTTGCGATAATATTGATGACAAATCAACTCTCAAAGGAAGCGAAATAATATTAAATAATAATCATCTTTTCAAAGATTCAAGAACAGTTCTTGTTACAGGTCATCCATTAAGCCAGATCAAAGATCAAAATGAATTGTTAAAAAGAGGAGTAATAGTATTACAAAAAGGCGAGGGGCATGTTGATGAAATAATCAAGATTTGTAGAGAGACCTTTACTAATAAAGTTGAAGCCATTGCCCAAGAAGCTGAAGATTATGTTGGCAAATTGCTTTTAAATTACAAAGACATGCCAAAATTAGACAATCCAACTCCATACGAAAAGCTAATAAAAAGAACAAGACTAAGATTTAAAGATTACATTAGTAAGCTGCCAAATCCAGACTCGCCACAATTTTTTATTAAAGGAAAAGGTTTAAGTCCTAATCAAGTAATGTTTGAAATTGAAAAAGATGATTCCGAAATAGGAGTTTTGTTAATTGATATTTTATTGGAGGATATTTTAGAAGGAGAAATTTATGATTAGAAAGTTAATAAAAAAGTTAATAAATTGGATACGCCGCAAAAAAGAAGATGAAGAAGAAAATGAGGAAATTGTTTCCCAAGATTATCAACACTCATTATTTGTCCCTACTTATGATGTAGCGACTCAAATAATTACAAATTGGACAAAGAGTTGGCAATTACCTAATGTATTAGTGTTTTATGGAAATAAGGCTAGTCACGAGAATGCAATCAATAGACTAAATCATAGTAATCAGTTGCGTGTCATTGCATTTGTTGGACATGGAAATGTATCGGAACTTCTCACAGATATGAGTATCGGAAAACCCTCTATTAGTATTGATCATGGATGTTTAATGAATTGTGAAGACATAATAGAAGAACTGTCTGGCGTTCATATAATTGCTTGGTCTTGTAGTTCAAGTCAAACATTTGGAAGAAAAATTGGAAGCTTCCCAAAATGCGGTTTTTGGGGATTCAACGAAGAGATTGTGATGCTTGTTAATCCAGAAAGTGAAACATTATGGAGTGGTTTAATTAAGGGAGTTATTTCAAGAATTATGAGCAAAAACCACATCCATGTTGATGATAAAAAATGGTTTAGAAAAGAGGTTTCAACAGTAACAAGGAATATCGAAGATGGTGAAATTAACACTGGTAGTCACGAATATAATAGGCTTAATTCATTGTTTCTTAGACGAATTGCACGAAGTTTAGAAGTTCACCCTAGATAGGAGGAAAATATGTTTTTTGTTACAATTAAAAATTTTTTGACGGATGTAAAGACTCTACTTTCAAATCAAGATGAAGAATTAATAAGTTCTGATAAAAATGATGACCCAAATATAATTTCATTAGGAACTAGTAAAAAAGATAAGAAAGAAGCTATTGCTAGAACTTTTGCTCAATTAGCTTTGACCTTATTCGTAATAGGATTATGTCTGTATGTCGTTAGCACAAAATCTGAGGGCGGTATAGGCGAGAAACTCGCGTATACAGGGTTTGGAGTAGTCTTTGGTTATTGGTTTAGGTGAGTTAATTATTCAAATTCTTTCCGAGAAATCCAATCAACTTTGCAATCAATGACAAGTTGGATTTTGTCTATTGCATTGCTGTTTTCGGCGCGATTTTAGCGGTCGAAGATTTTTTTGAAGTCAACTTTGATGCCTTCGCTTTCGATGGTTTGGTTGGTGAATTTTTGTTTCCCGTTTTTGGTGATAACGAAGATTGTGTTGGTAAAAGATGGCAAAGCGGCTGTTGTAGATTATCGAAAATATCTGAAACCTTAACTTTTCTGTGCTAAAATATGGTTGAGAGGTGAAGATTATGACGCATTCATTGACTTTAGATTTACCCGAAGAAATTTATCAACTGCTTTTGAAAACTGCGTTGACAAACGGCAAAAAGGTTGAGGAAGTTGCGGTTGAGGTGTTGGCAAGTGTGAAAAGAAAGAAGGTTGCAGACCCTTTTGAAAGGTTTATCGGTTCGGTGCGAAGCGATATTACCGATTTAGCTGAAAACCACGACAAATACATCGGCGAAAATTTAGCGCAAGACTTGAACGGTAATAAATAAATGAAAGGTATTTTCGTTGATACCTTCGGGTTGGGCAAGTCTGGTGGTTGAAACACAGACTTTTCACACAAAAGCAAAAGAAATTTACCAAACGGCGTAATGCGCCAACAAAAAGTTAAAAGACTGGAGCGCGAGCGTCCCCGCTTGCAATGAGTGTTTGCTTCAAACGCGAAAAAGCGTCGGAGTTCCATTCAAGTTTATTCAATGCCAACGCCTTTACACCGCTAAAAAACAGCGGCGTTTGCAAGCGGGGACGCTCGCGCTCCAGTCAGAACTTTTTGTTGGCGCATTACCAAACGGCAATATCAGACCAAACGCCTCTGCTGACAACGAATTATATTTTGACCGAACTTGTTGCTTTACTGACAAGTCCGCTCAGATTATCTCGTCCGCGAGTTATCGCGCATTGTTGAAGGAATAAAAACCTCGCCATTCTTTGAAATCATCCATATTGACAAAGATTCGGATAAAAGAACTTGGGAATTACTGAAAAATCGCCCTGATAAAAAATGGAGTTTAGTTGATTGCTCAAGTTTTGTCGTGATGCAAGCAAGAGAAATATCCGAATCATTAACCACCGACCATCATTTTGAGCAAGCCGGTTTTATCAGACTTTTGAAATAATGGTTTGGCTGGCGATATTGAAAGGATATTTCTCGGCGGTTTTTGATTTTTGTCGGTTTGGCGGTAAAATGAAGTGGAGATGACGACAAACGAACAAACATATCAATCCGTCTTATTCAAGTTGAGCCGTGTGCCGGTTGAATCGCTGCCGCAGATAGACGCTTATCTTGAAAACTTTACGCCCGAAAACGGCGCGAAACGGCAAAACCGCGAGGCGATTCTGGCATTGGCGGGAAGTTGGAATGAAATGTCCGAAACGGATTTTGGGGAATATCTTTCCGAAGCTAAACGGAGCGGCGGCGAAACATTCAACCGCGATGTTACATTATGAAACCCGCCATTATTGATACTGACACAACCTCTTACTTTTTTCGCAACAATGCCAATGTCGTGGCTAAACTTGAAGAATATTTGCAAGAACACGGCTTCGTTTATCTCAGCGTGGTAACATATTACGAAGTTCTCAACGGATTGTATTTCAAAGACGCAAAAAATCAATTGGCACAATTTGAAAAATTCATAAAACTCAATCAAGTTCTGCCGCTTACCAACCAAATTGCTCGAAAATCAGCTAAACTATATGCCGAATTGCGTAGAAAAGGACATAACATCGGACATAACGATGTCTTGATTGCAGGGACGGCAATCGTCAATGACTTAACCTTAATAACGAACAACGTCCGCCATTTTTCCAGAATTAAAGAGTTGGACATTGACAATTGGGCGGAAGAATAAAGCTGAGATTTTAATAAAGAAGCAAATCGTTGCGAAGTTTTCCGATTAACCGCCGAAGATTTTTTTGAAATCAACTTTGATGCCTTCGGTTTCGATGGTTTGAACGGATAATTTTTCTTCGCCGTTTTTGGTGGTAACGAAGATTGTTTCGGTGATAATTTCTTCGAGTTCGGCTAACATTTTTTTTACCTCAAATTTAATGAATTAATTATCTCATAGAAAAATTGATATGAAAAGAAATTAAAGCGGTTGTCGTCCGGCGAAACCTGTGTCGGTTTCGTGCCACCATTCTAATTTATCGCTGTCGCCGAATTGCCAGCAGAGGAGGACGATGCGACCTTCGCGGAGGGAAGGGAAATCTATTAAGCCGCGTGTGTAATCTTTTAGTTGGATGCCGAGTTCGTGGATTTCGGTGGTGTGTTTGCCGATTTCGTAGAGCGATTTAACGTATTCCGAGCCGCCGGACATTCCGCCGCCGCCGGATTCGTTGCCTGCCGTTGCCGCCGCTCTTGCAGATTCGCGGTAGAGCGACATTTTTTCGTATTCACGTTTTATTTTTTCGAGCTGCGGGCGCACGAATGTGAGTATTTCGTTGGCTTCGCTGACGGTGAAAAGTTTCATAGCTTTTGTTTTGAGTCCCGCCTTTAGGCGGCTTTCCGCAAGCGAAGCGAGGCGGAAATTCGTTACAAAGTAAAGTTTTGAATTGTAACGTGAAACCGCACCGCTTCGCTTGCGGAAAGCCGCCTAAAGGCGGGACTCAGAACTTTTATCTTTCGTCTTTGATGCGAACTAAATCGCGGAAGTTTTCGAGTTCTTCGTCGGCAAAATCGGTGTCGAAATGCGAAATCGGTTGGCGGATAATTTCGGGTGGCGGCATTTCGTCGGGCGGAATAAATGACGGCACATCGTAACTTCCGGTTTGCGAAATATCTTTGCGGACGAGTTCGTGAATGTCGCCCAAATCAATGAAAAAATCGGCAACATCAATCAAACGCGGCGCGGTATTTGAACGAAATCCGGCAACTTCGACGCGGCAACCTTTATATGCCACAGCATTCAACGCATACACAAAATCTTCATCGCCCGAAACCAAAACCGCCGTGTCGTATCTGCCCGCGAGCGAGAGCATATCAACCGCGATTTCGACATCGAGATTTGCTTTGCGCGTGCCGTCGTAGAAGGTTTTGAGTTCTTTCTGAATAACGCGAAAACCGTTGCGCCGCATCCATAAAAGAAAACCTTGCTGACGTTCCGCGCCCGCATCAACGCCGGTGTAAAAAAAGGCGCGAAGAAGCCTGCCGTCTCCGAGAAGAACGCGCAGAAGTTTGTTGTAATCTATATCAATATTATGAAATCTGGCGGCGTGGAAGAGATTGTTTCCATCAATAAAAACCGCCACTCGTCCGCGATGTCCGAACTGCCAAGACGAGTTGGCACTCATATCAAACTGCATTAATTCAAAACCTTTATGATAAAATTCTAAGATATTCTGAAAAGCAGTCGAAATCGGTAAAAAAACGGGGAAATTTCCTACCTTAACTTTTGAATTTTCAATAAATTAAATTATAAAATAAGCCTCTTTGTTATATTATTGTCCTGTTTTTCTAAAAATTTGACTGCTATAAAAAAAACTACTAATTAAAAGTAATAATAGTTTGCCTTTTTCACGGATAATTGGCAAGTAAAACATTGCAAAGCCGGTAATGCCACAGTCGAAAGTTAGAAGCTCAAATTAGTTTATTTTGGTTTTTGTCGCTGAAAGCGACGAACATTATAGCCTAGCGAGAATCGCTAGGAAAATGTGGCAAATGCGCCCGCTCGCTGAAGGCGAGCAACAATTACCGTGCGTTTTTTGTTCGTCGCTTTCAGCGACGGAAAATCTTATAAATGCTGACCTAGCGATTCTCGCTAGGCTATAATGTTAGTCGCTTTCAGCGACGAAAATTGATAGATGAGAGATAATAGCTGATAGATTTAGTCGCAAACCTGAATTTTTGATTTAACTAAAGTCTGCGCTACATTAACTTTATGGAAAAAAAAGCCGAAAAGATTCACGATGAAGATTGGCTGAAAAAGTTGCCTGTGTTGACGGAAGAAATTGCGTTTAAGCCTGAAGAAATGGTTGTTTGCGGTTCGTGTCAGCGGACGAGTCCGCCAACTCGCGTGAAGTGTTTTTATTGCGGAAAAGAACTTGAAATTAGCGCGGAACAAGCCAAAAACATCAAAACGAATTTGCGAAAATTGGAGGCTTGGGAAAAAGGTTTTAATTTGATTTACAAGCCGGACGACAAAGAAAAATCTACGGTTGAAGCGGCAAAAATTGTTAATCTCGAAACCGCGACGCTCGAAAAAATCTGTGCGGCGCAGACGGCTTTGCCTTTGGCGCGTGTCGAATCTGAAAAAGAAGCCGAAATTATCGGCGAAAGATTGCGTGAATTCGGTTTTGACACTTTAATTTTGAGCGATGAAAAATTGGCGGCGAACAAAATGCCGCAACGTCTGCGCGGCGTGGAATTTTGGGACGACAAGTTGATTTTAGTGCTTTTTAATACGAGCGAAATCGTAGAAATTGATGTTCAAGATTTGGTTTTAATGGTTTCCGGCGCAATTTTCGAGCGCACGACAAGTTCAATCGAAGATCGCAAAAAAGGCGAGAATATATTGCTTAAATCAAGTGAAACGGCTTCGGACGAAATGCTTTTCGATATTTACAGCCGTGTTGATGCGGAAGGCTTCCGCGTGTTTGCCAAAGGTTTTGATTTTTCTTCGCTCGAAACGGAAAAGGCTTTGACGGCGAACGAAAATCTGAAAAAACTTGCGGAAAAATTAAAATCCGTTGCGCCGAATCTGAAAACGATTGAAAATTATGTGTCCGTGCGCGAAAGTTTGGCAAGCGTTTGGGAAGCCGAAGAAATGAAGGATTCAAAAGGTTTGACGCGCCACAAATTCGGTAAATTTAATCTGGAAAATGTCACAAAAGTCAGTAATTGGACGCAATTTAATAAATTTTCGCGCCTTCAATGGCACATCTTATGAAGTCAAAAGTAAAAAGTAAAAAGGCAAAATTTGAACCGCAGCGACGCGGAGAAACGGAGAAAAGAGAGTTTGAGAAAAGTTCTTCGAGTTCGCGGATTATTTTCGGTTTGCTGCCGGTTTTAGAAGCCTTACGCGCAAACTCGCGGCGCGTGGAAAAAATTCTGATTGCCGATGGTGCGCGTGAACATCGAATTGCGGAAATCATTGATTTAGCGAGAGAGAATCGTATTCTATTTCAGAAAATGCCGCGCGAAAATTTGGCAAAATTGATTGACGCGGGCGCAAATCATCAAGGCGTAATCGCGTTTGCGGCGGCGGCTGATTACACGGATGCGGACAAACTTTTAGAAGAAATTTTTGCTAAAGAAAATCCTCTGGTTTTGATTTTGGACGGCGTGGAAGATCCGCGAAATCTGGGTGCGATTTTGCGGACGGCAGAATGCGCGGGCGTTGACGGCACGTTTATTCCCGAACATCGCGCCGCCTCGTTGACCGAAACCGTTGTCAAAACTTCTGCCGGAGCGACCGAATATGTAAAAATTGCGAAGGCGAAAAACCTGAATCGTTTGATTGAAGAATTGAAAAAGAATAATATTTGGGTTGTCGGCACAAGCGGCGACGCGAAAATGAATTATACCGATTGGGATTGGACGCAAAAAACCGCGCTGGTTTTAGGAAGCGAAGGAAAAGGCTTGCATCGGCTCGTTGCTGAAAATTGCGATGCGCTCGTAAAAATTCCGATGCGCGGAAAAATTGAAAGTTTGAACGTCTCGGTTGCCGCCGGCGTATTGCTTTTCGAGGCAAACCGCCAAAGGCAAGAAAGTGAGAAAGTGAGAAAGGGAGAAGAGGAGAAATCGTAAGTTTGAAGTTCGATTGTCTTTTGCAACGAACAAATAACGACTAACAAATATTATGTTTTGCCCTAAATGTGGAACACAAAATCCTGAAACAGGAAGATTTTGCCGTTCGTGCGGCGCGGATTTGGGAAATGTTACGGCGGCACTTTCGGGGAAATTGCCGCAACCGCAAAAACTCGTCAATGACAAAGGCAAACCCGTAAGCTGGGAAAGCGCGATTACCAAATTTTTTATGGGTTTGGCTTTTCTGACGGTTTCGATTGTTTTGGGCGTATCGGGAATGGCGGGCGGAAAAGATTGGTGGTTTTGGATGTTGATTCCGGCGTTTGCAATGCTCGGAAGCGGTGTCGCGCAATATGTCCAAATTAAAAAAAGCGAATCGCAAAGCGTTAATTTTGCACCGCAAAACACGCAAAATATAATTTCTTCCGCGCCGCAAAACGCCGCACTTCCGCCAACGCAAACCGAATATGTTTCAATGGATAATTCGCGCTACAAAACCGGCGATCTCGTGCCGCCGAGCATCATCGAAAACACGACGCGCCATCTCGAAATGGATTCCGAAGGCGAAACTATGACGCTTCCGAAACCGGAAGCAAGTAAAAAGTAAAAAGTAAAAAGTAAAAAATTAAGAGCAACGAACCACGAACCACTAACCACGAACTAATATTTATGTTTTGTCCGAAATGTGCAACTGAAAATCCTGATAACGGTAAATTCTGCCGTTCGTGCGGAATTGATTTAGGCAATGTTTCGGCGGCTTTGGCAGGTAAGTCGTCGGCATTGCAATATACGGTTGACCCTAGAAAAAGAGGTGTTAGCTGGGAAATTTCCATTACTAAAATGTTCACGGGCGCGGCTTTTCTGGTGGTTGCTTTGATTCTGGGATTTGTCGGAAAATTCGGGGCGGACAATTGGTGGTTTTGGCTATTGATTCCCGCATTTGGATTGCTTAGTAGCGGAATTGCCCAAGCGGTTCAATTGAAAAAATTGGAAAAACTCGAAGCTGATTTTTCTCCGCAAAACCCGCAAAACACAATTTCATCACCGCAAAATAATAATGCTTTACCGCCGATTCAGACCGATTATGCTGTTTCGCCAAGACAATCTTTATACGAAACGGACGATTTAGTTATTCAGCCGAGCGTAACAGAAAACACGACACGGAATTTGGAAATGAATTCTGAAGGCAAAACGATGACTTTGTCGAAAAAACAGGAGAATTAGGTTTATGTTTTGTCCGAAATGTGGAATTGAAAATCCTGATAACGGTAAATTTTGCCGTTCGTGCGGAGCTGATTTGAGCAATGTTTTGGCGGTTGTCGAAGGGAAATTTTCGGTAGAAAATGTGGCTTCGTCCGAAGATTCTTCGGCGGAACTTTACAGCACCTCGATTAGAAATATAATTCTCGGATTCGGGTTTTTAACGGCGGCGGTTTTTCTTTTCACGATTCCACCGAATAACGGAATTTTATGGCTTTTGGCAATGATTACAGGTTTTTGTCTGCTGGCTTCGGGCATCAGTCGTTGGGTAAAAGCCGATGCGTTGAAAAAGGAACGCACATTGCGCGGTAATGTTCCGAAACAACCAATATTTACTGCAACTCAACCAAATAAAGAACTTCCGCCGACGCAAACCGATTACGTCAAACCGCAAAAATCAATTTACCAAACCGAAGATTTAGCCGTCGAACCTCAAAGCGTTACCGAAGAAACAACGCGCCAACTCGAAATGAAAGCCAAAAGCGAAACGATGAATTCGCCGGAGAAATAATTTATGCCCACGAGAATATATTTGGCGGTGAATTAAAAATTGAAGTAAAATTGTCTGAAGAGGAATTGAATATGGTTAAAATGCAGGAAGCGATGGGACTTGCAAAGTCTTTTATAATTAAAAATAGCGGAGTAAAACAAGGATTTCATTTAGAAGAAGCCTTTTTCAATAAAAATGAAAACATTTGGAAAGTAACTTACAGTTTTTTTCAAAAAAATGATGCGCTGAATACGCTTCAAGAGTTAGCCGGAATAGAAGGCAGAAGAGTTTATCGAACGGTTGAAATAGACAATGAAAACGGAGAAATTCTCGGAATGAAAGCCGGTTTCGGCTCGAATTTGGGCGTTATCGTATGACCAGTTATGTAAAAAAACTGATTCAAAAATATAAATTCAAAGGTCTTTTGACAGATACGAATCTGCTTTTGCTTTATCTTGTCGGTTCTTTCGATATTGAGTTAATTAGAAATTTCAAAAGAACATCACATTATTCGATTGATGATTTTTATATCGTATCCGATTTTTTGAAATTATTTGAAAGGAAAATAGTTACTCCGCACATACTCACGGAGGTCAGCGATTTTATTGATAACCGGCGCGAATTACAAATATTGTTGAAAACTTTTATCGAAAAAGGGTTAGAAGAAAAATTTACTAAAAGTGAGATAATTGTTCAAAACAAAGAGTTTATCAATTTCGGCTTGGCAGATACGGCAACAATGGAGATTGCCAAAAATTCTTACTTGATTTTTACTGATGACAATCCCCTTTACGGACTTTTGCTCAATTCAGACATTGATGCCGTAAATTTATCTTTGCTTCGGGAAATCTAACTTTTCTTTCGCAAATCGAGCCGATGACCGGAAAGGCGTTCGATTATTTTCAGGTATTTTTTCGGGAAAAGACGCGAAACGTAATTTATTGCGTGAGCGTCTTTGCCGATTAAGATTCGCGGATTTTTGGCTTTTATGCCTTTTATAATCGTTTCGGCGGCTTGTTCGGGCGTGGTTATGGCGACTTTATCGAAAAATTTTACGCCTTGCGTTTTGAATTCTTCGGGCGTGTTTTCGCCAATGCGCGAATTGCGGGCGATGTTGGTTTTGATGCCGCCGGGATGAACGCTCGAAACGCGGACGTTTGTGTCTTCGAGTTCGTGGCGCAAAGATTCGGTAAAGCCGCGAACGGCGAATTTACTCGAACAATAAGCGGTTTGTTCGGGCGGCGCGACGAGTCCGAAAACGCTGGAAATGTTGACGATATGCGCTGATTCTTGCTCGCGTAAAACAGGCAAAAAAACTTTACAGCCGTAAATCACGCCCCAAAAATTTATTGACATCAACCATTCAAAATCTTCCAGCGAAATTTGCTCGAAAGTTCCAATAAGCCCGACTCCGGCATTGTTTATCAAATGCGTTGCGCGTCCGTGTTTTGCTAAAACTTCCGTTTTCAAACGCTCGATTTCCGCGAGTTTTGAAGTGTCAACGAGATGCGCCGAAACCGCAACGCCAAGTTTGTCAACCATTTCCGCTGTTTCGGTTAAACCGTTTTCATTAACATCCGAAATCGAAATTCCGGCAATTTTTTCCTGTGCGAAACGCACGGCAAGCGCACGCCCGATACCTGAACTCGCGCCCGTAATCACGGCAACGCTATTTTTTGAAAGTGTCATAAATATCTCGAATTTGAAATTATTTTCTTACCGCAACTCCGATAATTCCGATGTTTCCATTGGCATCAAAAACGCGAAAAGCAACCGAATTATCGCCTTTATTCGGAACTGTTAAATCTAAAGTGTAAGATTCTTTCGTGCCGTCGGAAATTCCGTCGTCGGCATAGACGGTTTGCCATTCGCCGCCGTTGATGCTGTATTCGGCGCGGGTTAGATAACTTGCCGTTTCGCTTGCGTTTAGAGAGATTTTAACGCGGTCGCCGTTGATTTGCGTCGTGCCGTTTTGCGTAATTATTGGCGCAGAATTATCAATGTCGAAAGGTTCGCTCAGACGTTCACCGGAAAGCATTTTCGATGTCGGATTTGAAAGCGAATCTTTAACGATGATTTTGAAAATATAACGTCCGTCGGCAAGCGTCGAACCGTCAATCGTGTAAAAATTTACGCGCAAATTTTCGGCTAAAAGTTTGAAATCGTTTTGGTTAATCTCGCGGTAATAAAGGTCATACAAAAGTTTATCGCCGTTGCGATCTTCGGCTGTCCAAGCCAGCGAACGCGCTCCGCGCTGATAAATTCGGCGCGGTGGAATTTGCGGATTTTGCAAACCGAAAACGCTCAAATCAATGCCGGAATTTTCGATATTCGGATCAATTTGCATCGGCGGATTTTCCGCAAGTCCGACGTTTGTCGGCAAAATCTGAACTGAAAGAATTTCGGGCGCAATGTTCGCGGGAAGATAAGAAACATTCGCTTCGTTTAAAGTCGAAGTTCCTTTCAAAACTGCCCGCCATTGCAGAAATTTTGCTTTCGGGCTGGAGATTTGTGCGCCTTTTTGATCGGATGAAGCCGCGCTCCAATCGCTCCAAGTTTCGTTCGGTTTTTCGGTGTTGCCGCTGCGCGTTTGAATCGTAACATTGCCGCTCGAACGCCACCAGATTCTGCCCCAATCAGCCGTTGCTTTTGCATCTAAAACCGCCGATTCGTAAATACCTTCGGCGTTTGATTCCGCGCCGAAACGGAAAAGTTTTCCTTGATTGCTCGAAGTCGCAAAAAGATTTTTGCCGTTTGATTTTATCGTCGAAATTTGACCTTCGCCCGTCTGCAAAAGCAAAGTTTCGCGCCCGTCGTTCGTGATGTTATAAATTCTGCCTTTGTCGGAAGTGCCGACGAGAACGCCGTTTCCGGTTTGATGTGCGTAGATTGAAAATCCGATAACCGTCGGCGAATTCCATAAAACATTCGTGCTGCCATCGGGCAAAATTCGATAAATAATTGTTTTTGCATTCGTCAAATCATAACGGCTTTTCACGGGAGTTTCTGTCGGATTTGTTTCAACTGTAACGGTATTTGAAGTTGTCGTCGTGGTTGTCGTCGTTTCGGTTTTCGGTGCGGTAATCGTTTCGCTCAAAGCCAGCACATAAACCGAACCGTCCGCGCCGATTGCCAAATCGTGAATTTCACGAAGCGGCGAATCGAGCAAAGCAAACGCTTTTCCGTCCGTGCCGAAACGCAAAACCAATCCGCCCGAATCCGTTCCGGCGAAAAGATTTCCGTTTTTATCTGCCGCGAGCGAGATAATATGATTTTCGCTCGTATCAAAAAGCAGGGAAGTTTCAGGCGTAGAATTTGCCGATTTCACTTTGTAAATCTTCCCGTTTTCGCCCGTTCCAACCGCTAAACTTCCATCAGATAAAACCGCTAAAGACCAAATATATTTTTCCTTCGGTTCAAAATAAACAGTCGCGTTTCCGCTTGCGTCAATCCGATAAACCTTGCCATCGGGCGAAGTTCCGGCGTAAATTTCGCCTGATTTTCCGACGGCGATTGCCGAAACATTCAATTCCGCCGAATCGTAAAAAAGTTTTCCGTTTCCGCTTGCGTCAACCTTAAAAATTTTGCCGTCCGAACCTGTGCCGAGAAAGACATTTCCGCTCGCATCAACCGCGCTCGACCAGACGTAAGATTGATCGGTTTTGAAAACTTCGGTCAATTTTGGCGCAAGCGAAATTTCACCGTTATCGCCAATTGAAATACCTTTCGCGTCGCCGCGCAAAACGTCGGCACGGGAATTAACCGACCAAATCGAAGGTTCGCCGGCATTGATTGAAAAGGAAAATAAAAGCAGGAACGTAAAGAACAGAAGATATTTATTCATTTGATTGTGTTAAGTTCTAATAACAAAAATACACGAAAACACCTAAAAAATCCAACAAAAATAAAATTGCTTTCAGCTGGGAGCGCAGGCTTTCCAGCCTGCAAGATTGTGAAGCGTTTCGCGGAGCAATCTAACGACGTTGCGGATAAAATCAACTTGATTTCTACTCGAATGCTCTTAGATTGCTCCGCGAAACGCTCTGCAATCTTGCAGGCTGGGAAGCCTGCGCTCCCAGCTATCATTTCGCCGTTTTTCTTTTCGTCTTTTTCGGAATTGTCGCGGTCTGATTGGCTTCCAAAAAATTTAAAGCATCACGCAATTCTTCCGCGTCGCCCGTAATCAAACGCGCACTTCTTTCGCGTGTCAAATATGCCCAAAACCATTCGCTGAGAACGTAAAGGCGATTTTTGAAACCGATTAAACTGATAACGTGAATAAAAAGCCACGCAAGCCACGCGATAAATCCGGTTAATTTGAACTTTCCGGCTTCGACAATCGCTTTGCTTTTTCCGATTGTTGCCATCGAACCTTTGTCCCAATATTTAAAATCTTTGCGTGGTTTATTTTTTGCATCGTTCAAAATATTCTCACAAGCCGTTTGCGCCATTTGAGTTGCGGCTGGCGCAACGCCCGGCACGATTTTTCCGTTTGCCTGTTTCAAACTCGCCATATCGCCAATGACGAAAATGTTTTTTTGATTCGGAACGCTCAAATCATTATTCACAAAAACTCGTCCGGCTTTGTCGGTTTCTGCGTCAAATTGTTTGCCGAGAGGTGAAGCCGCAACGCCTGTCGCCCAAACTAAAACATCGCAATTTATCCATTTATCGCTGTATTTTACTCGTCCGGCTTCAACTTCCGTAACAAAACTATTCAAATAAACTTCAACGCCCAAACCTTCCAAATCTTTTTTCGCACGTTCCGAAAGTTCCGGCGAAAA
This sequence comes from Acidobacteriota bacterium, assembly GCA_031409875.1. Classification (GTDB taxonomy): domain Bacteria; phylum Acidobacteriota; class Blastocatellia; order Pyrinomonadales; family Pyrinomonadaceae; genus CALMEH01. Next base: position 63,642 of record JANNYB010000133.1, read on the forward strand.
TGTGTTTAAAACTCTGTCGCCGCCTTCAAGCAGCATCACGAGAGCTTTGCGTGTATCAATCAAATTGAAATCGTTTGACAACGCCTGACGCGCAATTCCGGCAATCGCGCCTGCGAGTTCAACGCCGGTTGCGCCCGCGCCGACCACGACAAAATTCAAATGTTTTTTCACGCCCGTCAAATATGCTTCACGCTCGGCGAGTTCAAAAGCCAGCAAAACACGCCGCCGAATTTCGAGCGCATCTTCGACGGTTTTGAGTCCGGGCGCGAAATTTTCCCATTCGTCGTGTCCGAAATAAGAATGCCGCGCACCTGCCGCAACAATCAAATAATCAAACGAAATTTCAGAATCATCAGCGAGTTTGACTACTTTTTTGGCTAAATCAAACGCGACAACTTCGCCCAAAATTACTTGCACATTCTTAAACTTGTGCAAAATGCGTCGAATCGGCGAAGCAATTTCACCCGGCGATAAAACCGCCGTCGCAACTTGGTAAAGCAAAGGCTGAAAAGTATGATGATTTTTCTTATCAATCAGCGTAACTTCGACATCTTCGCCGCCCAATTCCTTCGCCGCCTGAAGTCCGCCGAATCCGCCGCCGATAATTACAACTTTTGGTTTATTTTCCATAAGAATCTCCAATATTTATCGCGCAAAATATTTGTGAAAAGTATCTCATATATCTTAAAATTATTATAAATCGCCGAATAAAATATGTTACAATTCGAACGAATGAAAAGCGGCGCAGGCGGAAATTGGCGAAGATTTGACGAAAAATTTGATGTTTCGATTATTAAGCAAGAAAGCGGACTTTCGTGTGTTTCGGCGGTTGGTGAAATGCTTCTGAAAAATCGAGGAATCTTTGTTTCGCAAGCGAAAATCCGTGATATAATCGGGGAACCTGCTGCTATTGAAAGTTTGGCGGAAGTTTTGAATATTTTTGATAATTCCGACGATGGAAAATCTTGGCACGGACACGCAACTGATATAAAAAGTCTTGAAATACTTTTTCGTATGGAAAATTGGGCAGTTTTTATGGTTGATGATTTTGTTTTGAATCGAATGCTTCACGCGGTTTTTATTGAAGGAAAAACAAACGGCGATTTAGTGAAAATCAAAGATACTTTCGACCAAACTTCATACAAAATGACAATGCCGGATTTCATTAAACATTGGGGCGGACAAATTATTTACAGAAAATGAACAGAAGAAAATTACAACTTAATATTTTGGAAATTTCAGCCGATGGAGTAAATTTCGAGGTTGTTTTGGATAATAAAAAAACGCAATACAAAGCGAAAATTGTCAACAATGGCGGAATTTTCGGTGTGGAATTTCCGAAAGAAGTAAGTTTAAAGGTTTCGTATTTTCCCGATGAAACCAAAGAATTTATCAGTAATTTAAGAGAAATTTACTTTTCTTCCGAAGAACTTCAAGCCGCTTAAATTTAACTTCCTATATATTTTGCATAAATCGAACGTGCTGTCGAAACATCATCCGTGCCGCGAATGATGGCGCGTCCGTCGCGGAAAATGGTTAGTTCGTAATCTTCAAATGTCAGACGCAAAAGATATTCGTTGAGTTTGATTTCGCCGTGAGATTTTAGTTTTTCGGCGAGATTTTTTAAATCAATTTCGGTCGGTTTCGGCGCAATTTGGACGGCATTTCGTCCGCATAAAACGGCGGAAAATTCGCTGGCTTCGGCATCGAGAAATTCAAAATTTTGTTTCGCGCAACATTCGCAATCTTCGTTCGGTTTTCCGAGTTTTATTTTGCGCCAATCGTTTTGCCAAACGTCAATTTGAATCAGAGATTTGTGCAATTTATCAAAATTTCCGGTCAAGATTTTTAACGCTTCGGTTGTTTGAATTGCGGAAATGCTCGAAATTATCGGCGAAATTACGCCTGCCGTGTCGCACGTCGGCGAACTTCCGGCGTTTGGGATTTCTTCAAAAATACAGCGCAAACACGGCGTTTCATTCGGGAAAATCGTCATCGTCGTTCCATAAGACGAAACCGCCGCGCCGTAAATCCAAGTTTTTGTGTGTTTGACGCAAGCGTCATTGAGTAAATAACGAATCTGAAAATTGTCCGTGCCGTCGAGAATTAAATCAACGTCTTTTACATAACTTTCGATATTTGAATGATTTACGTCCGCGACAATCGCGTCAATTTCAACCTCAGAATTGATTGCCGCAAGCCGATTTTTCGCCGCAATCGCTTTCGGCAAACGCTCTTTCGCATCAGATTCGGAATATAAAGTTTGCCGCTGTAAATTCGTAAATTCAACAAAATCTCGATCAACAATCCGCAAAAATCCAACTCCGCCACGCGCCAAAACTTCCGCGTGCGCCGCACCGAGCGCACCGCAACCGACGAGCAAAACACGCGAATTTTTGAGTTTTTCTTGTCCGGTTTTACCGATTGGCGAAAATAAAATTTGTCGGCTGTATCGTTCGTTCATTGCAAATCTTTGCGATTATCCAAAATTGTATTCAACAGAAGATTTATTGTAAATTATTGTAGGAAGGCTTACCATTTCAAGATTTATGAAAACTTTTGAACCAATTATGGAAATACCGCTCGCGCTTCGTGAAGATGGCACGATTTGTGTTAAAAACACTCGTTTGCCGATTGATGCGATTGTCGGTGCATATAATCGAGGCGAACGTGCCGAAAGTATTTTCGAGACTTATTCCGCGGATGTTTCTTTATTATCCGATATTTTTTCGATAATTTCTTACTATTTAAATAACAAGACAATGATTGATGATTATCTTGCCAAACGGCAAAGCAAATTTGATTAAAGAATTTCTAACTTAATCTTTTCAAAACTTCCGCGCTCATTTCCTTCATTGGCGCGTCTAAACCTGTCCAGATTTTTTGTTGTTCCATAGCTTGCGCGATGAGCATTGCCATTCCGCCGATTTTCGGGACATTTGCGCGGTCGGCTTCGGACATTAATTTTGTTTGGAACGGATTATAAACCAAATCATAAACCAAATTTACCTTTTCGATTTGTTCGGCGCGGACGATTGATTCGTTTTCGAGTTCGCCTTTGGTGCCGAGCGGCGTTGAATTTACTAAAATATCAAAATCTTTATAATTTGCGATTTGCGATTTGCGATTTGCGATTGGAAATTCATTAAAATTCGAGTCGAATTCTTCGGCTAATATTTTTGCTTTTGCTAAATCTCTGGCAAAAATCGTTACGTTCGCGCCCGCTTGCGTGAGTGCGTAGATGCAAGCACGAGCCGCGCCGCCTGCGCCGAAAACGGCGACTTTCGCAGAACTCAAATCGCCGTAGGAATTTAACAAAGGTGTGATAAATCCGTGCGCGTCGGTGTTGTAGCCGTGAAGTTTTCCGTCTAAGATTTTTACAGTATTGACTGCGCCGATTTTTTTTGCGGTTTCGTCTATAAAATCTAAATGCTTGATAATGTTTTGTTTATGCGGATTCGTTACGGAAAAACCTTTGAAATTTAATTCGATTTCGCGTGTTTCTTCGCGCACCATTCGGCGCATAAATTCGTCTAAATTTTGCGTTTGAAGCGGCACGAAAACCGAATTCAAACCGTGAAACTTAAACGCCGCATTTTGCATAAAAGGCGACATCGAATAACTCGTATTGCCGCCGATAATTCCGTAAATTTCGGTTTGTTCGTTTAAACTTTTGACGCGATAAACGTCAACCAAATCTGCCACCGAAACTTGTCCGGGCGCAGTTTCTTTACCCGAATCGAGCGAAGAGTATGTCATAAACGCGCCGTGCGCCAAACCCAAAATCCGCGTCCATTTTCCGCTCTCGTCCATTGCGATTGGAATGATTTGACGGTTTTCGCGTTTGGCAAATTTTAGAAGTTCCCAAATAGGCAAAGTGTCGGTTATGTCGTGCGTTTGCGTGGCAATTTTGATAATGCTTTTTTCAATTTTCGATTGAATTAAAGCTGTATCTTTTTTCGACACGGTGAATCTCAGCTTTGTATTTACCAACCGTTCGTAAAGATAATTTAGCTTTCCATAAGTTTGTTTAAAATTGTGATATGAACAAATAAATTGCGAGTTTTTAAGTTCGTGCAATTTCCAGTTGTGTCCTTCATCGCAAAACAAATCGAATTCAATATCTACAAAATCCATTTCGCGTATTTCACGTTCATGAAGCCAGAAACCAATTCTATCGAAAAAATCTATCTCACGATTTCCGCCTTGTTCTTTTGGGCGAAAAGTAATTATAAAAGGCTTGCCAATTTTTTGACGCAAGGATTTCAATTCTTTCAAAGCATTTTTAGTTTCGCTTTCATCCAAACAATCAAAACGAATCTCAATCACGTCCGCCAAATTTTCGGCGCGTTTGATTTGCGCGAATAAATCTTCGGCGGTTTCGGCGCAGATTGAGATGCAGATTTTTCCGTTATTCATATTGTGTCGGTCGGTCTTTGAGAACGAATGAAAGTGCTGAGAGTAAGCAAGCGATTGTGCCGAAAGCCGCGAAAATGACGATTGCCGTTTTGCCGCTTTGTTGCACGCCGATTGCCGTTAATGCCCACGCGATTGCCAGCGGATATGCCGAATTTGACAAAATCGGACGCATTACGGCGGCTAAAACTGCGGCGATTACAATTAAAATGCAAGCCAAAACGGTTGTCGTCGTTTCGGAAGGTTTCACGCCGAGAGAAACGAGCGTAATTGTTGCATTAACAATAGTTGCCGCCGTAACCCAGCCGAAATAAAGCGCAAAAGGTGTGGCAACTAAAAGAGTTTCGGCTTTTGATTCGGTGTTTCTCACGTTCAGATTTATAACCGCTAACAGCATTAGAAGCACGAAAATTACAAGCAGGGAAACCGCTAACATTTCGTAATGAAAAACGTAAATCCACGCGCAATTTGCCGCACAGCTTAAAATATAAACCGAGCGTAAATTGCGAAATCTTTCGGCTTTTGAAGGCAGAGCCTGATAAATGCTGAAGGCGATTAAACCTAAGTAAATCAAGCCCCAAATCGAAAATGCGTAACCTGCCGGAGTTACGGAAGTAAAATATTTGTCGGAAACATCTTTCGGCAGAATATTGCCGATTTTTCCTGTCGAAGCCAGTCCGTTGACGATAATCGTGCCGATTGTGGCGATGATTACCAAAATTTGTTTTAGCGTATCCTTTTGACCGTGTGCCATATTCGTAGTTTAATACTTATCAAGGAAATTTTCACGATTTCGTATGAAATTAACGGAAAACGTAAAGTAATGTAAATGAATCAAAGTCTGCGGCTTGGATTTTATGCCATAATTTGATGAAATCTGCGAATTTATGTCTTTGGCACTAATTTTGCATAATAAAAAGCGGCGCAAATCTTACTTTCCCTTTTGGCGCACAGATTTATAGAAAGAGGAAATACAAAAATGAAAATTTTGAAGAAAATATTATTTATGTCGGCGGCTGTCCTTTGCTTTTCATTTGCGGCATCGGCACAGCAAACAACCCCAACGCCGCTACCAAAACCGACTCCGCCGGTAATAATTGTTCCCGATAAACCGAAGGACGATAAACCTAAGGATGACAAGCAAAAGCCCAGAACGGCAGCTCTTGATTTACCCCGCAAGTTTAAGACAGAATCGGTTTAACTAATCATTTGATTTGCTTCAAAAAAAGGCGACTTGTAAAAAACAAGCCACCTTTTTTTTACTTATTTCCGATAATGTCTATACCAAACAGGAATTGGTTTGCGAAAACATTTGATTAAAAAGTCCAACACGCTTTAGCTTGTTGAATGTGCCGGCATCTCGACAAGCTAAAGCGTGTCGGACATTTTCCGGCTAATTGTTTTTCGCAATTCATTTTCTTTTGGGTATAATAAAGCAAACTAAGCAGATAGAAAAATGTTTTCAGGTCTTTTGAAACTGGCTAAACCGTTGATTTCCAACAACTCTCCAACTTTCTGCCAACTGCTTATACCGTTTCTCTTTACAATACTTTGGACAGTTTTTTGATATTTGAAAGCCAATAAAGACGGGCTTTTTAAATTTGAACAAGTGAATTAAATCAAACTTAGCTCAAAACCTGACTTTGATTTAATTCATAACTTCAATGTTTTTCAATAATTTACA
>JANNYB010000134.1:0-21325 GCA_031409875.1 Acidobacteriota bacterium
GGCTAAACTTTGCATTTAAAGTACGCCGGTGCTAATTTCAACTGACTGGCGCGCAAGCGTCCCCGCTTCAAAACGGGGACGCTTGCGCTCCAGTCCGCTTCGCGTTTTTATTGATTTGAATTACGCACAGGCTTCAATTAAATAGTGAAAAATATGAAAAATCTAAGCAAATCGAGTTTTTGGACACAATCAATCGCTGTTTGTTTATGCGCGGCTTTCGCGTCTTCAGCAACGGCGCAAATTGCCGTCGGCGGAAATTACACGCTCACGCAGACGGCGATTGCAAACGGCGGCGTGAGCGGAACAGACGCAATCGCGGGCGGCAATTATTCGGTCGAAGGCACAATCGGGCAATCAGCCGCCGGAACGAATCAGCAAGCCGTTTCAAACACTTTTCAGCCCGGTTTTTGGACGGCGGAAACCTTCGCGCCGACGGCGGCAGGCGTTTTTGTCAGCGGTCGCATCTTGGCGGCAAACGGCATCGGAATCCGCAATGTTCGCATAACTTTAACCGCCGCAAACGGCGAAACGCGGACATCAATTTCCAGCGCGTTCGGCTATTTTCTATTTGAAAATGTCGCGGCTGGCGAAACTTATATTTTCAGCGTTTTTGCCAAGCGATTTACTTTTAATGAGCCGACTCAAGTGCGTTCGATTCTCGAAAACACCGACGACATCATTTTTACGGCAAACGGCGAAAACGAATCTTTTAATTCTAAATAATGTTATGTTTAGGACGGTTTTCAAATGTGCCGATGAAAATAAAACGCATCATTCGCTTCGTTTTGCTGTCCGGTTTGCTTTTGGTTTTGCCAAATTTTTTGCAAGCCGGACATTTGCCGACGAAATCCTACACGACGTTTGACGGTTTGGCGAATGATTCGGTCAACAAAATCGTCCGCGATTCGCGTGGGTTTTTATGGTTCTGCACGGGCGAAGGTTTGTCGCGGTTTGATGGTTTGGCGTTCAAAAATTACACGCAAACCGAAGGCTTGCCGCATCGCAATATCAACGATTTTTTGGAAACGAAAAACGGCGATTTTTTGATTGCGACAAATAACGGTCTGGCAGTTTTTAATCCAAACGGCGCGGCGTATCATTGGAATATTTTAACCTCAAAACTCGAACAAAATACGGACGCGCCGCCGATGTTTCGCACTTTTCCGATACCGAATCCGAATGATGAAGCGAAAAAACGCGCTGTTTTGACGTTCACCGAATCGAGCGACGGCAAAATTTTTGCGGGAACTTTAACGACGCTTTTTCAACTCGAAAAATCGGGCGACGAATGGATTTTTCACGAAATCAAATCTGAATTGTTTGTCGAAAACACCATTTTTGCTTCGTTACAATTCGATTTGTTCAATTATTTGTGGACTTTGACGAGTTCGGGCATTTATCGAATTTCGCCGTCGGGCGTGGTCGAAAAAATCGAGGGCGACGGCGGCGGTTCGATTCTGCTCGATAAAGACGGACAAATTTGGATTACGGCGAGCGGAACGGACTCAGGTTTGCGAGTTTTTACGATTTCCGCCGACGGGCAAACTGCACAGCTTAAAAGAACTTACCGCAAAACGGACGGCTTGCCGATTACAATTTCGATGGCGGAAATCAAACAGGTTTCCGACGGGCGAATTTTAATCTTGGTGGGCGATACTTTATGTGAGTTTTTGCCGAATGCGGCTGAAAATGAATTGAAATTTCGCGTAATCGCACGCGGACAATTTCAGACGTTGGCGGAAGATGTCGGTGGAAATCTTTGGCTCGGCACACAGCAGGAAGGCGCGTGGAAAATTTCGCAGACCGGCTTTGTCAAATTTGACCAATCGGACGGTATTCCGCCCGAAGATATTTCTTCGCTTTTTACAAATTCGGCGGGCGAACTTTTTATCACGAACGGCAAACAAACGATTTCACGTTTTTCAAACGGAAAGTTTGAAAACGTCGCGCCGTTCGGATTGAAAAGCCGCAGTTGGGGAAACGGGCAACTGGATTTTCAAGCGGCAAACGGCGATTGGTGGATTACATCAACTTCGGGCTTGCGATTTTATCAAAAACCTTCTGATTTCCCCGTTTTAAGTAGCCTTCAACCGACGAAAATTTACACGACTGCCGACGGATTATTAAGCAACGAAGTTTCCAATCTCTTTGAAGATTCACTCGGCGATGTCTGGATTACGACAATTAACAACGACGCAACTCTTCAGCGTTGGGAGCGAAAAACAGGCAAAATAAGCCGATTTTCGGCTGATGATAATCTGCCGAAATCTAACGGCGCAATCGCGTTCGGTGAAGATTCGGAAAATAATCTTTGGATCGGTTTTTACTTCGGCGGATTGGCGCGATACAAAAACGGCAAGTTTCGGTTTTTCAAAGACGATGACGGCATTCCGGTTGGTTCAATAAGAAGTATTTACTCCGATAAAAGCGGGCGATTGTGGATTGCGTCGGCGAGTCGCGGCGTTTTTCGAGTGGATAATCCAACGGCGGAAAATCCGAAATTTACGAATCTTTCAACCGCCGAAGGTTTATCGAGCAATCAAACAAACTGCGTTACGCAAGACAATTTCGGGCAAATCTACATCGGCACGGGGCGCGGCGTAAATCGTCTGAATCCGGCAAATAATAACATCAAACTTTACACGCAAGCCGACGGATTGCCGGGCAGCGTCGTGTCGCTTTGCCGCCGCGATTCGTCGGGCGCGTTGTGGTTTGTTTCGCGCAACAGTCTGGTCAAATTCGTGCCGCAAACCGAAACTTTTATGCACGCGCCGACGGTTTTTATCGGCGGCATCAGCGTCAACGGCACAGCGCAGAAAATCTCCGAACTCGGCACGGAAACAGTCGGAAAATTAGATTTTGCAGCAGACCAAAAACAAATCAAAATTGATTTTTTCTCCATCGGATTCGGCGCGGGCGACCGGCTTCAATATCAATATAAACTCGGCAAAAACGATTGGAGTGCGCCCGACGAATTAAAATCCGTAACTTTTAATCTCGAAGCGGGCGATTATAATTTCGCCGTTCGCGCCGTTAATGCCGACGGCGTTTCGAGCGAAAATCCGGCAACCGTTTCCTTTACGATTGCGCCGCCGTTTTATCGTCGCCCGTGGTTTTTGCTGTTGGCGGCTTTGTTCATCGGCGGCATAATTTTAACCGTCGAACGCAATCGCGCCGCCAAAGTTAAAGCCTTAGAAAATCTGGCAAAAGTCAGAGGCGAAAAAGTGCGCGAGCTTGAACAAGTCAGAAAACGCATCGCCGCCGATTTGCACGACGACATCGGTTCTTCTTTGACGCAAATCTCGATTTTCAGCGAAGTTTTGCAGATGCGCGTTGATAAAACTGACGAAAAGGTTTTAGAACCGCTCGAATTTATTGCCACATCTTCACGCGAAATTGTTGATGCGATGAGCGATATTGTCTGGGCAATCAATCCGCAGAAAGATTTTTTGAGCGAACTTTCGGGGAAAATGCGCCGCTTTGCATCCGACGTTTTTACGGCGCGAAATATCGAATTTACATACACGGCATCGCCATCCGCCGACATTGCTTTGGGCGCAAATTTGCGGCGCGAAGTGTTTTTGATTTTCAAAGAATCAATTAACAATATCGTCAAACATGCCGCTTGCACGACTGTTCAAATCGAACTTGACATCGGAAATTCGGAAATCGTTTTGCGTCTGCGCGACAATGGCAAAGGCTTTAAAACTACGCATCAAAACGGCGGACACGGACTCGTCAGTATGAATGCGCGGGCAAAAGGTTTGGGCGGCAAACTCGACATCGTTTCGGGCAAAACTTCGGGAACGATGGTGAAATTAATTGTTCCGCTCCTGTCAGAACAGTGAGCGGTAGCGACCTGTTAATTGACTGGACAAAATTCTTCGGAATAGCTGAAAACTGATAACGAATAGCTGATAATTTATCGCCCACATCGCTGCCGATTCTTAATCTATCAGTTATCAGCTATCACCTATCAGTTATTCCGAAAGTAAATGCCGATACGATAAAACTCCGGCATTCTACTCGTGTAAGTAGTGCTTTTATTTAGCGATTCGTTTATTTTAAATTTATGAGCAACACCGAAACAATCAACGTCGCCATTATCGAAGACCGCCGCGAAATCCGCGAGGGTTTGGCGATGCTTATTAACGGCACGGAAGGTTTTGTTTGCAAGGGAAAATTCGGCTCGATGGAAGAAGGTTTGCGGCGCGTCGGCGCGGATTTGCCCGACGTGGTTTTGTGTGACATCGGCTTGCCGGGAATGGACGGCATCGAAGGCATCAAACTTTTGAAAGAGAAATTTCCCGACTTATTGGTGATAATGCTCTCGATTTACGATGATGATGAACGCATTTTCGATGCGCTGTGCGCCGGTGCGTGTGGTTATCTTTTGAAGAAAACGCCGCCGGTTCGTCTGCTCGAAAGTTTGAAAGAAGCTGTCGCCGGCGGCTCGCCGATGTCGCCCGAAGTAGCGCGGCGCGTGATTACGATTTTCCGCGATATTCGCCCGCCGGAACGCGCCGATTACGATTTAACGCCGCACGAAACACGCCTTTTAAAAATGCTCGTTGAAGGTCATAATTACAAAACCGCCGCGCTGGAAATCGGCGTAACCGTCCACGCCGTTTCGTTCCATATGCGCCGCATTTACGAGAAATTGCAAGTTCACACAAAAAGCGAAGCCGTTTCAATCGCCCTGCGCGACCGACTTATAAAATAATTCAGCCGATTTTTTTGCGTCTTTTGCGAAAAAAATCTTGCATCAAACTTCGACATTCTTCCGCTAAAACGCCCGATTCGATTTCAATTTGATGATTTAATTTTTCGCTATCACAAATCCGAAAATGCGTTTCGACCGCGCCGAATCGTTCGTCTTTTGCGCCATAAACTAATCTTTTAACTCGCGCATTGACGAGCGCACCGGCGCACATCGCACAAGGTTCGATAGTTGTGTAAAGCGTTGAATTAAGCAGACGATAATTACCGATTTTCGCCGCTGCTTCGCGCAAAACTAAAATTTCGGCGTGTGCCGTCGGATCGTTGTCAGCAATTGTTCGATTTCCGGCAACGGCTAAAAGTTCGCCGTTTTCATCAATCAAACACGCGCCGATTGGCACTTCGCCAACGATTTCGGCTTCGCGGGCGGCTTCGAGAGCGCGGTTCATCCAAAAAATATCGTTCATAAAAACAAAAAATCCTTGCAGAAAAAGCGTAAAGTGCTAGAATTAAAAAAGCAAACGCATTTTGCGCTCCGTCGTTTGCAAACCGCTTCATTAAAAAAAAACGCTTTATGAGAGATTCGTTTCGTCTTGCCGATGATGCCGTCGAAGACGACATACATTTAAGCCAAATCCCGCCGTCATTTCATTCACTTGCCGAAGAAGTTCGCGCACGAAGCAATAAGCCTAAAACCACGCCGCTCTCGATTCCGCAGAAACTTTCGCTTTCGGAATTTAATACGGCAATGGTTCATTTTTATCGCGGCGAAGTGCAACGCTCGAACGTCTGGCGAAGTCGGTTGGACGCGACGACGAATTGGGCAGTCATCACGGCTGGCGCAACGCTTTCGTTTGTTTTCAGTTCGTCGGATAATCCGCATTTTGCGATTCCGATAAACTCGATTTTGGTTTCGATTTTTCTCTTTATGGAAGCGCGTCGTTACCGTTATTATGAAGTTTGGGCAAACCGTGTGCGCGTTCTCGAAACCGGATATTTTGCGCCGATGTTGTCGCATCGCACAGTTCCGCCGGACAAAGAATGGGCTGAACATATTTCGGCAGATTTGCTCAATCCGCATTTTACGATCTCGGAATGGGAAGCCGTCGGGCGCAGACTGCGGAGCAATTATTTGTGGATTTTTATGCTGTTGGCGTTAAGTTGGGCGTTGAAAGTTTATATTCATCCGTTTCCGATTGCCGCTGCCGCCGCCGATTCGAAAATCAGTGCAATTGATATTTTTCTGCAACGTGCTTCGGTCGGATTAGTTCCGGGCGAACTTGTAATTTTAGTCGGCGCGATTTTTAATGCGGTGATTTTCTTTTTTGCCTTCGGAACTTTGAAACTCCGAAATGCTTCGAGCGAAGTTCAACCGCTCGAAAATTTTGAATGGCATCCGCTCAAACAAGTTTCCGATTGGGCAGAAAACAGTCTGAAGAAACGAAACACAATTCGCCGCACGAAAAAAGCACGACAACGCATTCGTTCAATTCACAAAACCGAAGCCTAAAAAGTTTTGAGTCCCGCCTTCAGGCGGCAGAACGCCCGCGAAGCGTGGCGTTCTCGTCCTCGAACCGGAGATTGTAAAGGTAACGTGAAAACCGCTTCGCTTCGCTGGCGGTTTTGCCGCCTAAAGGCGGGACTCAGAACTTTTTGCAATCTATTTTTACTTTCTCCCTTCAAAAATCCAGCCTTTACGCCAAAAATAAATCAGCAAAACTATCGAAATCAGAAACATCGAACCGAGAATAATCCAAAGATTTTGCGGGCTTTGATCGTTGTCGAAAAGTTTCGTATTCATTCCGAAAATTCCCGCAATCAACGATAACGGCAGCATAATTGCCGAGAAAATCGTCATCACTTTCATCACGTCATTTGTTTTGTTTGCCGTAACCGAAAAATGAATGTCGAAAAGTCCCGAAACAAGGTCTTTATAACTTTCCGAAAGGTCGGAAATTCGCAAAAGATGATCATAAACGTCGCGGTAAAAAGGCAGAATATTAGCGGGAACTTGCTCAAATTCGCCGTGCGAAATGCGGTATAAAACATCGAGTTGACGCGATGAAATCCGTTTCAGACGGACGACGCTGCGGCGCAAATCCATAATCTCTTCCAAGATTTCGTTATTACCTTTTTTCATCAGAAAAACGCGATCTTCGAGGTCGTTAATCGAATAGTCAAAATCCTCGATAATCGGCATATACAAATCAACCAGATAATCTAAAACTTGATGCAGCAGATAACCTGCGCCGCGTTTGCACACAAACGGCGAAATAATGATTTGTTGCTTAACTTTCTTGATGCTTTTGAAGCGTTCGATGTGAAAAGTAACGACAAAATTTTCGCCCAAAAAAGCATCAAGCTCTTTAGTTACAAAGTTTGCCGAGTTTGTTTCTTCAGGTTTTACGCCGTGAATGATAAAATAAATGTAATTGCTAAAGGCTTCGATTTTCGGCTGATTGCTTGTTTCCATACAATCTTCAACCGTCAAATAGTGAAACTTGAAAACATTCAGCATCACATCTTTTGCTTCTGCAATTTGTTCGGGCGTTTCGCCGAGAAAATCAACCCAAACAACATTCGTTTTATCGGCTAAAAGTTCGGGAAGTTCCGCCGCCGTAAAGCCTTCTTCGATTTTGTCCGAATTGTTTCGATAAACAATAATTTCCATAGATTTGCTCGTAGTTGTTCGTTGTTAGTTGCATTCGCTTAATGCTAAGATAAAATAAAAGCCAGTTTAAAGTTTTACCACTAACAACTAACAACTAACAACTAACCAATTTATGAAAGTATTTGTCGCCGACGATGTGAACGACTCGAAACTTGCGCCGCTTCGTGAAGCGGGCATCGAAGTAATTAAAGAAACAAAATTGCCGCCCGAAGAACTTGCGTTGCGGATAAAAGACGCTGACGGCGTAATCGTGCGAAGCGCGACGAAAATTACGGCTGAAATAATGGACGCGGGCGAAAAACTTCGCGTCATCGGACGAGCCGGAGTCGGCGTTGATAATATTGATGTTAAAGCCGCGACAGAACGCGGAATTGTCGTGATGAACGCGCCCGACGGCAACACGATTACGACCGCCGAACACACGATTGCTTTATTAGTTTCGATGGCGCGAAATGTTCCGCAAGCACACGCCAAACTGCAAGCCGGAACTTGGGACAAAAAAAGTTTTGTTGGCGTAGAATTAAACGGAAAAACACTCGGCGTTATCGGTTTAGGCAGAATCGGCAAGCACGTTGCGAAAGTTGCAAAAGGTTTCGGAATGAAAATTTTTGCGTTCGATCCGTTCGTTTCGCCCGAACAAGCCAAAGAATTCGGCTTTGAACTCGGCGCGTTAGACGAAGTTTTTGCGAACGCGGATTTTTTGACAATTCACACGCCGGTAACAGACGAAACGCGAAATATTATCGGCGCGGATGCTTTTGCGAAAATGAAAAACGGCGTGAGAATTATAAATTGCGCTCGCGGCGGTTTGGTTGACGAAACTGCATTGCTCGAAGCCATCGAAAACGGCAAAGTTGCAGGCGCGGCTTTGGACGTTTTTTCGTCTGAACCTCTTGATGCGAACTCGCCTTTGCTCAATAATCTGAACATTATTACAACTCCGCACTTGGGCGCGTCAACGACCGAAGCGCAAGAAGGAGTTGCCTTAACGGTTGCCGAACAAATGCGCGATTTTTTAATTTCGGGCGAATTGCGAAACGCCGTAAATGCGCCGAGTCTTGCCGCAAGCGAACTCGAAGCGTTTCAGCCGTTTATAAATTTGGCGGAAAAATTAGGCAGATTTCAAGCGCAAATTATGAACGAATCGCCGATTTCAGAAGTAAAACTAGAATATCTCGGTGAACTTTCCGACAAAGACGCTTCGCCCGTTACGCGGGCATTTTTGGCAGGATTATTAAAAGATGTTTCCGCCCGCGTCAACGTCGTCAACGCAATGCACATCGCCGAAGAACGCGGCATAAAAATTACCACAAGTTACACGCAAACCAAACGCACAAACGCCGATATTCGCACGATTGTTTCCGCCTCGAACGGCGAACAAACCGCGTCGGGAATGGTTTTCGCAAACGGCGAAGGTCGTATCACCGAAATCGGAAGTTTCGCCATCGAAGCCGTGCCGTCGGGCTTTATGTTGCTCACTAAAAACAAAGACGTTCCGGGCGTTATCGGCAAAATCGGAACTTTACTTGGTGAAGCAAGCGTTAATATTTCCAGATTTTATCTCGGCAGAGAAGCCAAAGGCGGCGAAGCTCTCGCCGTCATCGAAGTTGATTCGGCGATTGATGAAAAAGTTCTCGAAGATTTACGAAACATCGAAGCCGTAAATATTGCGCGACAAGTGAAATTGTAAATGGCTGAGATAACTTTAAGCGAAGCTAAAAAATTAGTTTCGCAATGGTCAAAAAGAACTCTGCCGACTGTCTCCAAATCAATAAAATATCATTTTGTCAGACACGGCAAAGAAGTTTTAGCCGCCGATGTTTGGCAATATTTGAGAAAAGCCGATGCTTTCGGGCGAAATTTGCGCGGTGCGAGAACAAGTATTTTGAGAAATAATTGCACGCGCTTTATGAAAAACGGTTATTATTTGATTAAGAGCGAAACAGGTAAAACTATTTCGTTCGGTCTTGAAAGATAAAAATAATGAGAGATGAAATTCAGGAAAAACTGGAAATATTGCAATCGCTTTACAAAACCGATTTGCTGAACCCGTTTCCATACAATGATTGCCGGAAACTTCTGGCTGAAATGACGGATGAATTTGAAGATTTAATTCCTTGTTTGGATTTATATTTTTCAGACATCGCCGGTTATTGTAGTTGGGGCAAAAAAAGTTTGTTTTGGTCGAATGATAAAATCATCGAAACCAAATGCCAACTTCGAGAATCATTTTTTCAGCATTTTCCGAAATTTAACGCTTTGAAATCTTTCATCAACGAAGAAAATACTCCAAAACTTTACAGTCAACTTTTAATTCACGATTTAATGCGGCTGACGCTATCGGATATTTTGTCCGAAATTGCAACGGTAAAACAAAAATCTTCTAAAAATGTGTCCGAACTTTCTTTGAGCTAAGAATTTTTCGTCAATCATAGATTTTCTTATCCAAAAAATATGACACAAATAAAAGCACGAGCGCGACAATTGGTGTGATAAATCCGCCGTCGTTGGCGTTGATGTGTGCCATCAAAGCTAACACAAAATCAAAGAAAAATCCGGCGTAAGCCCATTCTTTTAAGGTGTTTGATTTTTTCGTGAGTATTGCAATCACGCCTAAAATCTTGGCAATCGCCAGCGGATAAATAACGTGATGCGGATAGCCCAAACTTGTAAAAATTTTCGCTACTTCCGCGTTGTTGAAAATATACATTCCCGCCGAAGCAAGCATCAACAAACTCAAAAGTCCGGTCGCAATCCAGTAGATAATTTTTTGTGTTTTCATATTTTTCATAACTTTACAACTAATTTTCGGCAAAACAAAATTTCAAGCCGAAATCTTCTGTGTTATCTTTTAATTTCAAGGCTATGAGCGAACAAAATACGACTTTGCAGGTTGAAAATGTTACCAAACGATTCGGCGATTTTACGGCAGTTGAGGATTTGAGTTTTGACGTGAAAGCCGGACGAGTTTTCGGTTTCTTAGGTCCGAACGGCGCGGGAAAAACGACGACGATTCGGATGATTGTCGGAATTACTGCGCCGGACGAAGGGAAAATTGAACTTTTTGGGCAAAAAATGTCTTCGGATTTGCAAGACAGAATCGGTTATTTGCCCGAAGAACGCGGACTTTACAAAAAAATGAAAATCGTTGATCAGCTTCGATATTTTGCCGCGCTCAAAGGCGTTTCAAACAAAGAAGCTGATTCACGCATTGATTTTTGGCTCGAACGAATGAAGTTGAGCGATTGGAAAAAGAAAAAAACGACTGATTTATCGAAAGGAATGTCGCAAAAAATCCAGTTTATTGCAACGGTTTTGCACAATCCCGATTTACTTATTTTGGACGAACCTTTTTCGGGTCTCGATCCCGTAAATGTCGAATTTCTGATCGAAGTTGTCGCCGAAATCAAAGCGCAAAATAAAACGATTATTTTCTCGACACATCTGATGGAAACCGCTGAAAGATTGTGCGACGACATCATTTTAATCAACAAATCAAAGAAAGTTATCGGCGGAAGTTTGCGCGAAGTCAAAGAAAGTTACAGCAAAAATATGATTGCACTTCGCGCTGTCGGCGGCGAAAAAGTGTTGGAAGATAAAACCTTAGTCGCAAAAATCATCGAACACGCCGACGAAAAAGAATTAGTTTTAGCCGAAAACGCCGACGCGCAAGTTTTGCTCAAAAAGTTAATCGAAAACGGCGCAAATATTTCTAAATTCGAGAAAATCGAACCGAGTTTGAACGATATTTTTATTGAGAAAATTGGTAAGATGTAAATTGAGGTGAATTTATGCAGACACAAGTTTTGATTGAAAAAATAAATGGATTGCCTTTGGAGAAAATCAATGAAGTTGAGGATTTTGTAGATTTTTTGAAGGAAAAATTAAAACGTCAGACGAAAGAAGCGCGTCATCAAGCGATTGCGGAATATGCCGAAAAACACGCCGAAAGCGATGCGGATTTGGATAAAGAACTGGAACAGGCGGGAATTGAAAATTTGTTGTCTTTTGTCGCTGAAAGCGACCAACAATATAGCGTAGGGAAAGCGAATGCAATGAGCGCGTCCCTACGTTGGTTGGAAAATAAAACTCGACGCTGAAAGTGTCGAACAAATTGTTGCTCACCTTCAGCGAGCGATTGAATTGCAAATTTGACGTAGGGATTCACTCGCTTCGCTCATTTCTCCCTACGCTATAATGTTTGTCGCCTTCAGCGACTTTTGATAAAAAATGCGTAAATTTCTGGCAGTTGTAAAACACGAATACAAAAAAATCGTTTTCAAATGGACGTTTCTTTTGGCAACTTTGCTGTTTCCTTTTATCGGCGCGATGTTTGTGATTGTGCCGGCGATTATTTTTTCGATTAAAGGTGAGCCGACGCGGATTGCGATTGTTGATAAAACCGGCAAAATTGCGCCGCGTTTGAAGGAAAATCTTTCGGCGGAAAAAATCCGCGAAAAAGCCAACGAAGCCTTAAAAAATTCGATGTCAAACGTCAGCGTTTCGCAAGATGAAAAGCTGAATCAGTTGGGCGAAAATTTTGTTTTTTCCGACTATAATCCGAGCGAAAAATCCGGCGAACAAATTCGCCAAGAGTTAAACGCCAAAATTCTTGCCAAAGAAATTGACGCTTATTTGATTATTCCCGAAAAGTTGGAGTCGAAATTTGAGTTTTTTTCGCGCAAAGCGGGCGATTTAATTACAAATACTTCGCTTGAATCAGCTTTAAATGATGCGGTTCGTTCGCAGCGTTTGGCGGACGCAAATATCAGCGAAGACAAGCTCAAAACACTCAGCCAAAAAATAATTTTAGAGAAAAAGGAAATTGACGAAAAAGGCGCGGAAAAAGATTCGAGCAGTATTTTTGCCGCGTCTTTTATTATCGGTTTGATTATTTACATCACGCTGGCGATTTACGGGCAAGCGATTATGGGCGCGGTTGTCGAAGAAAAAGAAACGCGCATTGCCGAAATACTTTTTTCGTCCGCGAAGCCTTTTGAATTGATGTTGGGCAAACTCGTCGGCGTTGGTTTGGCAGGTTTGACGCAGTTGGCAATTTGGGTGATTTCATTGCTTGCGCTGGCAAGTGTCGGACTTTCGCAGGCAAGCGCGGCGGGAATGGATATTCAAATTCCGAATATTTCGCCGGTGATGATTGTGTTGTTTTTTATCTTTTTTCTGCTCGGATTTTTTAGTTACGCTTCGATTTTTGCGCTTATCGGCTCGATGGTTACGACGGTTCAAGAAGCCGGACAATTTGCGTTGCCGCCGATTATGCTTTTGCTCGTCGGGTTTTATTTTAATCTCGCCGTCATCCGCGATCCGAATTCTTCGCTCGCTTTTTGGGTTTCAATCGCGCCGTTTCTTGCGCCGATTACGATGCCCGTGCGAATTTTGTCGGAAATGCCGCCGTATTGGGAAATCGCGCTTTCAATTTTCATAAATCTCGCCACAATCGCCGGACTTGTTTGGCTTGCAGCGCGTGTTTATCGCGTCGGAATGTTGATGTATGGCAAACGCGCCACGATTCCCGAAGTTTGGAAATGGATTCGGCAAAGCTAGGAAATTTGCGATTTGCGATTTGCAATTTGCGATTATAAAGATGATTGAGATTGAGAAAAAATATCGTTTAAGTGAAGTGCAGAAAGCATTTGTTTTGAATGCTTTGCGCGAAGCTCGTGCAGAGTTTGTCGGCGAAGATTTTGAAGAAAATTCACTTTATCGCGGCGGGATTTTGATTGAAACGAATGCCGTGTTGCGCGTTCGTAAAACTCAAGACAGAACAATTTTAACTTACAAAAAGCGTATTCAAAACGAATTTAATATCAAACAGCAAATCGAACATGAAACCGAAGTTTCCGACGCGGAAGAACTTGAAAAAATTATCGAAAATTTAGGTTTTGCAAAAGTTTTAGTTTATGAAAAGCGTCGTAAAACGTGGAATTTGCGTGCCGTTGAAATAGTTTTAGACGAATTGCCGTTTGGCGAATTTATGGAAATCGAGGGCGCGATAACTGCGATTGCGGAAGCCGAAATGTTGCTTGATATTGAAGATTTTGAAACCGAAAACGCAACTTATCCGGCTTTGACAATGAAATTCGGCAAGAAAATCGGAGAAGTTTTTGAAGCGCGGTTTTAGTTTTGAGTCCCGCCTTCAGGCGGCGAAAACCACGAGCGAAGCGATGTGGTTTTCCTGTGCAGAGATAAAAAAACGTTTTGCTTCGCTCGCGGTTTTGCCGCCTGAAGGCGGGACTCAAAACTTTTTTCTTGCAATCGTGCAAGCAAAAGTTTTACAATCGTTCTGTTTTCAGAAAAGGAGAATTTTGCTATGAAAAAACATCTACTCGGTTTGGCGGTTTTTAGTTTTATTGTCGTTTCGTTTGCGGTTACTTTTGGTTTTATTTATACGAAAAAAGTTCGTAAAGTTGAAGAAATTAAAAAGCCTGTTATGGAAAATGACACGCGAAAAAAATGTGATTTTTCGGAAAAGAGTAATGAAGATTCGTCTTTTTCTATTTCACAAGCAACTTTGCAAAGAAATAGTGGAGAATTTAATGCTTTTATTAATGGAGAAAATTTTCATTCGCATACGTCTATAAAACTTCATTTTTTTCTTGACGACGGAAAAAAAACAGAATACATAGGAACTCAAGAATCTCAGTTAAGTGTAATTAATATTGAAGGAAAACTTAAATCGGGACTTTCAGCAGATTTGCGCGGAATGTTGAAACCTTATGACCGTAAAAGTAATTTTTATGTTATTGCTGAATTAATTACCCTCAAAAATAAATTCGATAACAATCAAGTCGAATTTAATGCAAATAAAGCAACTTCGGTTCTTTGGGTTGATTCGCCAAAATATGAGAAACAGAATAATAAACGCGAAGAAGTAAAAATTCTTCAATAAAAAATTAATTCTTTAAAAAAAATTGCAAGTTTGGATTTGCCGAAGCGTTCTCGTTTTCATAACAGGAGGTTTTGGTAAGTTCCCAAACTTGCAATTTTTCTGTTTAGAGTATCGCCTTCAGGCGAATAAACGCCACGCTTTGCGGGCGTTCACGCATAAATGCGTTACTCTGAACAAATTTCTTTGAGAGGACAAATTTTTTATGAGAAAGACATCGGTTTCAAATTATAAGTTTTCAGCGGCTTTGGTTTTGTTGGTTTCGGTGATTTTTTCGGGTTGCGGGAGTTTTAGTAGCGATAAAGCATCGAATACGGCGCAAAATAGAAATCGGACGGATGAACAATATGAAATGGCGAAGAACGAATCGTATTCAACATCGCCGAAAATGTCGTCAAATACGTCTGCGGCAACAAATTCAATGCCATCAAATACGCCTTCGCCATTGGGTATTACGGACGGCGCGGCGGACAGAAAATCAGACGGCGAAAAATATGCGGAGATTAACGAAAATCCGTTTTTGGAAGTTCTTCGTGCGCCGCTTTCGACGTTTTCGATTGATGTTGACACGGCGGCTTATGCCAATGTTCGCAGATATTTAAATGACGGACAGCTTCCGCCGAAAGACGCGGTTCGGATTGAGGAAATGATTAATTATTTCGAGTATGATTATCCGCAACCTGTCGGCGACGTGCCGTTTGCGGTTTATCCCGAAGTTGCTTCTTGCGCGTGGAATCCGAAGCATAAAATCGTGCATATCGGTTTGCAAGGCAAAAAAGTTTCGCTCGACAATGTTCCGCCGTCGAATTTGGTGTTTTTATTGGACGTTTCCGGCTCGATGAATGAACCGCGCAAACTTCCGCTTTTGCAAGATGCTTTAAAGATTTTGGTCAATCAATTGTCAGCAAAAGATAGAGTTTCAATCGTAACTTACGCGGGAAACAGCGGTT
This sequence comes from Acidobacteriota bacterium, assembly GCA_031409875.1. Lineage (GTDB taxonomy): Bacteria > Acidobacteriota > Blastocatellia > Pyrinomonadales > Pyrinomonadaceae > CALMEH01. The sequence goes on from JANNYB010000134.1 coordinate 15,245, forward strand.
TGGTTTTGCCTTCAACTTCTGCCGCAAACAAAGGCGAAATTCTCAATGCAATCAACAATTTGCAATCGGGCGGTTCGACCAACGGCGGCGCAGGAATTCAGCTTGCATACAAAGTCGCGCAGGATAATTTTATTTCAAACGGAAATAATCGCGTGATTTTAGCAACGGACGGCGATTTTAATGTCGGCGTTTCAAGCGATAACGAACTCGTCAAACTTATTGAAAACAAACGTGAAAGCGGCGTTTTTCTTTCGGTTTTAGGTTTCGGAACAGGCAATACAAATGATTCGATGATGGAAAAACTTGCCAACAAAGGCAACGGAAATTATGCTTACATTGATTCAAACGAAGAAGCGCGAAAAGCTCTCGGAAGTCAGGTTGCCGGAACGCTTTACACAATTGCGAAAGACGTAAAAATCCAAGTCGAATTCAATCCGGCAAAGGTTTCCGGCTATCGTTTAATCGGTTATGAAAACCGTTTGCTTGCCGACAAAGATTTCAATGACGACACGAAAGACGCGGGCGAAATTGGTGCAGGGCATACGGTTACGGCGATTTATGAAATTGTTCCGGCTGGTCAAAATATCGAAAATCCGGGCGTTGACGATTTGAAATATTCGCGCGTTGAAAAATCCGACACTAATTTCAGTTCGGAATTGATGACGATAAAATTGCGCTATAAAGAACCGGACGGCGATCAAAGTAAATTGATGTCGCTCGGAGTTTTAGACAGAAATTATTCAATTGAAAATGCTTCGGAAAATGTGCGTTTTGCTTCGGCAGTTGCACAATTCGGACTGCTTTTGCGCGATTCGCGTTATAAAGGCAATTCGAGTTTTGCGAATGTCCGAAATCTTGCCGACAACGCTCTCGGCGCGGATTTTAGAAATTATCGTGATGAATTTTTAGGTTTAGTCAGCAAAGCGAAAAATATTCGGCAATAGTTTTGAGTCCCGCCTTCAGGCGGCAGAACGCCCGCGAAGCGTAGCGTTCTATTCCTTTGCGGCAGAGTTTAGTAAAGGCAAAGCGAAAACCGTTGCGCTTCGCTGACGGTTTTGCCGCCTAAAGGCAGGACTCAAAATTTTTATCGGAAATTGCTTCCAAAATATCTTCAATCAAAATATCCGGCTCGAATGGTTTGGCGTGATATTTTTGGAAACCGGCTTCGATAGCTTTTTGTTTTTTATCTTTGGCAGTGAACGCGCTCATAGCGATTGCGGGAATTTTTCCGCCGTTTTCTGCGGGCAGTTGGCGGATACGGCTGATGAACGAATAGCCGTCTTCAACCGGCATTGCCAAATCGGAAATAATCACGTCGGGCAAATCGTTTAACGCTTTTTCGAGCAAATCGTAAGCCGTTTTTGCACTTTCCGCCGTTTCTACTTTTGCGCCGCTTTGTTCCAAAACGAGTTGTAAAACCTGCCGCGAATCAGGATCGTCTTCGACAACGAGAATCTTCAAATTTTCGAGCAGTTTATCATTTGTCGCAGAGTTTTTTATCTCTTCGGAAATTTCCGCTTCCGTATAATGAATCGGCAAAACAACCGTAAAAATCGAACCTTTGCCGATGCCTTCGCTGACGGCGCGGATTGTGCCGCCGTGTTTTTCAACCAAGATTTTCGTGATTGATAAACCTAAACCCAAACCACTGCGGTCGCCCGAAAGTTTTTCGTCGCCGTGTGCAAATTGGCGGAAAATATTCGGCAAAAATTCGGGATTTATGCCGCTTCCGTTGTCTTCTACGGAGATTATGACGTTTTCGTTTTCGGTGGAAAGCTGCATTTGAATTTCGCCGCCTTCGGGCGTAAATTTCATCGAATTCGTAACGAGATTATTGAAAACTTGTTGCAGCCGAAACGTATCGGCAAAAACGGCAATGTCGTGGCGTTCGGCTTTAAATCCGAGCCGGATATTTTTCGCGTCGGCTTGCGGTTGGTGCGAATTGCAAACGGTTTTGAGGATTTCGTAAATATTCGCCGGACGAAATTCGAGCCGCAATTTGCCCGAAGAAATACGCCCGGAATCTACCAAATCTTCGATTAATTTTGCTTGCGCGTTTGTGCTTCGTTCAATAGTTTGAAGAGCTTTCAGAGTCGTTTTTTCGTCAACTTTTTGCGACAGAAGAATCTTTGTCCAACCCAAAATCGCATTCAACGGCGAGCGCAATTCGTGCGACACAATAGTTAGAAAATAATCCTTCATCCGATTGGCTTCTTCGGCTTCGTCGCGGGCTTTTCGTTCGCGTTCGTAGATTTGTGCGAGTTCTTCCGTAACGAGTTTTTTGTCGGTAACGCGGCGCACAATGCCCATCATCGAAAGCGGTTTTCCGTTGTTGTCGAGATAAGTTCTGCCGCGTGTGGTAATCCAATTTATTGTGCCTTCCGAATTAATTACGCGAAATTCCGATTCGTAATCGCCACCGTTTTTTTGCGATTCTTCGAGCGTTTTCGCTACGGTTTCGCGGTCTTCGGGGTGAAGCAGATGATCAATCGAATGAAGCGTTATCGGATCATTTGCGGAAATTTCAAAAATTTCGTGGCATTTCGGCGTGGAAAAAATTTTCTTTTCCTTCAAATCCCAAAACCAAAGCCCGATTTCAGCATTTTCCGCCGCATATAAAAGATGTTCGCTCCGTTGTTTGTAATGTTCTATTTCATTTTCACGCAAAGTTACGTCTTGCGCGGTAAAGAAAATTTGCGAAATTCCGTTTTCTTCAATCGGATAAAGATATAATTCGACTCTCAGGTTTTCTTCGGCGGAAACGCGAAATGTCAGCAAAACTTTGGTTTTCTTGCCTGAGGCAGAAAGATTAATGGCACTTTCCAACATTGCCGGAACACTTTCTTCGGCTTGCCAATAAACTGTTTCAGAGAATTTTTGTCCGATTAGCAAAATCGGATTCGTTTCCGTTCGCTCAAATATTTTCCCGTCAAGAGATAAAATAATTCCGTCCGTGGTTAAAGTTCCCGAAAATGCGGAAATATCTTCTAGAATATCTCTGTAAATATTTTCGGAAACAGCATCTTTTAAAGGGTTTTGCATAAATATGTTGTCCGATTTTTTTCCGTCTACACTAATTGAATCAAACATTTCTTTTATCTTTACATTTAAGCGCAAAATCCCGCACGAAGTAAGTGTATTATTTCAAAACACTTACTTCGCGCAGGTTTTTGTTTAATAATCGGCAATTGCGGGTTTTTAAATATTGCCGATTATGAATTAATAAAAACTTCGTAATTAAACCACTTTTCTGCCCGTTACGAGTCTAATAACGAACACGACCAATGCTATAACTAATAAAAGGTGAACGAAACTGCCGACTGAAGCCGGAGCCGCAAAAAGTCCTAATAACCATAAAACCAATAAGATAACGATAATTGTTTCTAACATTTTTTTTTCACTCCTTTAATAAAATTTTGCCTTTCGGCTACTTATCACCGAATACGAAGTCAATTTGTGTGCCAAAGTTGCTAAATGTTGTGTTTGTTGATGTTCTGCAAAACTGAAGTTGGTTGTTAATTGAAAATGAATTATAAAAAGTATGAAATCAATACGTTTTAGGTGAGCAATTCAAGAAATTGTTTCTTCAAATAAAATAAATTTGAAAAATTGGAGCGCGAACAACTCAGATTATTCGAAAGTTGATTTACTTTGCGGCGTTTCGCGCCTGTTCTCGCAAAACCTCGAACGCGCGGCGGGCAAGATGTCCGCACTCCGACATATAGCAACGAAATTAGCGTATTAAAACAATACAAAGAGGCGTTTATCTAAATTGGTGCAAAGCGCATAAACCGATTAAACACAATTATTTATAAAACTTGGCATATTGATTGCACAATATAAAAATGAATTTCCGCATTTATTGTTAGAGATAACCAAATGCGGTTGAATCAAACAGAATTCGCAACTTTGAAAAAAGTTTGCGGAGTCAGCAGGAAAGGTGAGTAAAAGGGGACTTGCCTTTCTTGCAATAAATCCAAAGGCAAAAAATCGGTGATTTATATTCGGTATTTTGTTAAACTAAAAACAACTAAATTTATATCTTGAAGTTAAACTAATGAAAAAAAAAGCATTGGTAATTGATGATGATGTTTCGATGCTCGAATTGATGCAATTTCAATTAAGCGCGGAAGATTTTGATGTTACAACGGCTGAAAACGGTCAAACAGCAGTCAATTTGGTTAAGGAAAACGAATTTGACGTGATTTTAACCGACTATAATCTGCCCGATTTTAACGGCGTGGAAATTGTCAGCCGTTGTAAGGAAATCCAACCCGATACGGAAATTATAATGATTACCGGATTCAGTTCGACGGAAAAAGCCATCGAAGCGACGAAAGCCGGAGCTTTTTGGTTTCTGAAAAAACCCGTCGTATTTGAAGAATTAAAAGGATTAATCGAAAAAGCCGTCGAGCGAAAACAGCAAAAGAACGAAATCAAGGAGTTGCGCGGCAAACTGACGAATAAAACTTCCTACGAAGGCATAATCGGCGCAAGCCGCGCGATGCAGGACGTTTATGAAATTATCGAAAACGTCGCCGAATCTGACGCAAATATTTTGATTTTGGGTGAAAGCGGCACCGGCAAAGAAATTATTGCTAACGCCATTCACTACAAAAGTCATCGCGCCGCCAAGCCTTTTGTTAAAGTAAATTGCTCTGCATTACCGAAAGACCTTATCGAATCACAACTTTTCGGACACACGAAAGGCGCGTTCACAGGCGCGACCGGCGAGAAAGCGGGCTTTATCGGTCAAGCATATAACGGAAGTTTGTTGCTTGATGAAATCGGCGAAATGCCTGCCGAACTTCAGCCGAAATTGTTGCGCGTTTTGCAGGAAAGAGTTTATTACCGCGTCGGTAGCGATAAACCGCAAGAAGCTGATTTTCGGCTTATTTGCTCAACGAACCGCAGTCCGTTTGACGCAATTCAAGAGGGAAATCTGCGCGAAGATTTATATTACCGCATCAACACGATCGAGATAAAAATTCCGCCGCTTCGTGAACGTATGGAAGATGTGCCGATGTTGGCTGAACATTTTTTGCAGATTTATGCGGAAAAATATCACCGCAAAGACGCGGAATTTTCCGGCGCGGCTTACGAACAAATGCTCAATTATAGTTGGCGCGGTAATGTCCGCGAGCTTCAGCACGGTATCGAACGCGCTGTTTTGATGAGCAAAAGCGGCAAGATTGATTCGTTGAATATTCCGAAAAATATGGAAAATAAAATTTCGGTTGCGGATATTCCGAAATTTTCGTCAGGCGTTTTGGGAACGAATGAAAAATCAGGCGAAAATATTAATATAGACATAAATCTTTCCGGCAATGAATTATTTGAAAAAGTCGGCAAGTTGATTGTTGATAAATTGCCGGAACCCGAAGACGGTGTAACTGTTAAAGATGTGTTTGATTCGATAGAAAACAGTGTCGTTTTGGCAGCATTAAAACGCACGAACGGCAATAAACAAGCGGCGGCGAATCTGCTTGGGCTGTATCGTCCGCGTCTTTACGGAATGATTAAACGGCACAATTTGGAAGGGAAGGTTTGAAGGTAAAAGGTAAAAAGTAAAAAGTAAAAAGTAAAAAGTAAAAAATAAATCCGATTCCGAATTTTTACTTTTTACTTTTTACTTGTGTTAGCGGGTTGTTGTCGGAACTTTGATTTCAACGTCAATATCTTTCTTTTTACCGCTTTCGAGAACGAGGAAATAAAAAGCTCCTGCGATGATGGAAACTATAAGTAATGTGGTAATAGCCCAAATTAAATTGTTGCCGGTGCTGTTTTCTTCTGACATATTATTTTTATTAAACTCCTATAAATTTGTATTTGTTAAAACTACGGCGAACGGATTTGCAAATTGAATGCCAAACTTGTGAAACTGTTGAATTTATTGATGTTTAGAAAGCAGTAGAAATTTATACGAATTGCAAAACAGACACATTGTATTAAAGTCGGACAGTTTTAAGTGAACGATTTTCAATCTGTTTCGGAAAAGACTGAGCATTAAGAAGAAGTTTTTATTGGTATGATTTTTGCTCTCAAATGTTTCCCCCTCAATATTTTACTTTTGTTTTGATT
>JANNYB010000135.1:0-2105 GCA_031409875.1 Acidobacteriota bacterium
GCAAAAAGTGGTAAAATATCCATCGAAACGAGTTGTTAATTTTAGTCGGAAAATTTCAGTAAAAATAATCTACTAAAAAACTCGTTTCATTTCATTATCTTATTTCAAATTTTCAAGTATCATTTGGCGAAGGTATTGTAATAAGTAATTGGTTATTGGTTTTACTCATTACCAATTACTTATTACCAATTACCTATTTCGGAATAAGCCGAATAGATAACAATAACAAATTTTCGCGCAAATACGCACTACCCGAAAAATTCAATCGTTTAACTTGGAATTTGTTTTAGAAAGTAACGCGAGCGTCCCGCGCCCGATACTGCAAGCAGGACGCTCGCGTTACTTTACTATTCTCCGGCTGGTGATTTTTTTTCGATTATTTTCAAGTTCGCTGAATCCGTTGCCCCGAATCGGGCGAAATAGTAGGTGTTTAGAAAAATATCTGCTGCTTTTTTGCGGGAAGAAATTAACTTTTTTGCGTCACTTGGGCGCGTTCAATGAAATGTCGGCTTGTCGTATTTTAAGCAAGCTCACAACTTACGGAGGATTTTATCAATGAGAGAAAAATTTTTGACGAGGCATAGTTCGTTTTTAACTTTGCCTTTTTTGTTTGTTTTGGTTTTCATCGCCGCTGTTACGGGCGCGAAAGCCGCGACGCTTTACGGTGTTACATCAGCCAATAATCTGATTAGATTCGATTCGGCAACGCCGGGAACAGTTATCAACGTCGGTGCAATCACAGGATTGCAAGGCGGTGAAAATGTTTTAGGAATTGACTTTCGTCCTGCAACGGGCGAACTTTACGCACTCGGCAGCACAAGCCGACTTTATACGATTAACAAAACTTCGGGCGCGGCAACTCTTGTCGCAACTTTATCAACGGCTTTGAGCGGCGCGGAATTCGGAATGGATTTCAACCCGACGGTTGACCGCATTCGTATCATTTCAAATACGGGACAAAATTTGCGCGTTAATCCGACAAATGGTGCCGCGATTGTTGACGGCGTGTTGAATCCGGGAACACCGAATGTTACTGCCGCCGCTTATACGAACAGTTTCAGCGGTTCAACGATGACCACGCTTTTCGATATTGACACTACGACTGACCAACTTTTTACGCAAAATCCGCCGAACGCGGGAACGCTCGTATTGGTTGGTGCGCTCGGTGTAAATGCGACGGATGTCAACGGTTTTGATATTTCAGCCGCTGATAATCAGGCTTATGCGGCTTTGACCGTTACGGCTGTAACATCGCTTTACACAATCAACACGACAACCGGCGCGGCAACTTCCGTTGGTGCAATCGGTTTGGGATTAAATAATCTGCGCGGACTTGCCGCAGACATCGGAACTTCGGCTTCAAACGTCAATGCTTACGGTTTGACGAATACGAATCAACTTGTCCGCTTTAACACGGCGCGACCGAATACGATTTTAAGCACGCTTCCCATTACGGGTTTGCAGGCGGGTGAAAATGTCGTGGCAATAGATTTTCGTCCTGCCACCGGACAACTTTATGCTCTAGGCGCACCGAATCGTCTTTACACAATAAATACAGCGACAGGAGCGGCGACTTTCGTAGCGACTCTGTCAAATTTTCCGGTTAGTTCAAACACAATAAACTATGGATTCGATTTTAACCCGACGGTTGACCGGATTCGTTTGACAACCGACACGGATTTTAATGGTCGAATAAATCCGGCGGACGGAGTTGTAACGGCTGATACAATACTGGCTTACGCTGCGGGCGACCCGAATGCGGGACAAAATCCCAATGTTACAGGTTCGGCTTATACCAACAATTTTGCGGGCGCAACTTCAACGACGCTCTATGATATTGATTCGAATCTCGACATTCTCGTAACACAAAATCCGCCGAATAACGGAACGCTTAACACGGTCGGCTCACTCGGTATAAATATTGATGCCATCAACGGTTTCGACATTGCGGCGGGAGGCGGAACGGCTCTTGCGGCTGTTCAGTTGACTGGCGGAACTTCTTCGCAACTTTATGCAATTAATTTAACAACTGGCGCGGCTTCGTTTGTCGGACCAATCGGCGGCGGAATTCCTTTGCGCGGACTTGCTTTGACAGGCGGTTCGGC
>JANNYB010000136.1:0-41041 GCA_031409875.1 Acidobacteriota bacterium
TTGTTTCCGGCTGTTTGAGTTGGTAATTAACGTAAGATGAAATGAAGTTTCTGTCATTAACCGATTGATCAGAAGGCTTTCCAACTACGACTTCAGCGGAATTTTCGAGCTTAAAGGCAAAATTGGGTTTGGCTTCTTTAATGTTCATCAGTTCTTTTTTGAGTGCGATTTCCCCAGTTTTATCATTTGTAGCTGATTGTTTTTCCCGAACTTCATCAATTTTTGTCAGCAGATTTCCGAGTTCTTGCTTTTGCCTGCGATAAAAAGTATTGATTGCTTCTTTTTCAGCAAGCAAAAACTCATCTGGACTTTTGAGTGCGATGATGTTTTGACGACGTAAATCAATTTTTGCCAGTTGCTGTTCAATGCTTTGGTTTGCATCAACAGTTTTTTTACCTACTTTTTGAGTTTCAATTCCATTAATTTTTTGTTTTTGATAAATGGATTCGAGCCTATTTTGTGCGTCTTCTCTCGCACTCTGCCAAACAGCCTGATTATATGGATTGAGAATTTCTTTCGGAGTTACGCCGTTTTCCAATTGATAGTCAATTTCCGGTAAAGTTTCAGTAATCAGTTTGCCGATTTCCGATTTAGTGTAGTCTTCGGGGATTCGCGGAATGTCTGCCCCTAACCAAATACGCTCATAACCTTCGGTATTTATTTTTCCGCTTGGCTCTAAATCCTTTCCCTCAATAAATAAGGACTGGTTTTCATTTTCTTGGTGGCTGATTACTTCCTCATAAATCTCTTCCAAATTTAAGTTTTCGCCTTTGTTATCCGAAACTGTTTCTTGAATTTCGCTCTGTTCTAATCCGGCAAGCGGCACAAATTCGATTTTGTCCAAAGGTTCGAGCGAGTGCATTTCTTCTGCTAAAACTGATATTTTTTCGAGATTTTCGTCAAATCTTGACCTTTCTAGAGCTGAATTGTTTTCATTACGCGCAAGGTTTTCGCCTTTGCCTTCCAGCGAATCATAGATCCAGCCGAAAACTTTAAGTTTGGTTTCGCCGTCCGCCGTCAGACCGGCGATTTTATTGCCGTATTCAACCACAATCGGCGCAAGTTCTTTTGCTTTGGATTCGTCTTGCAGAATTTTACCTAATTTTTCGACGGCGTAAGCTTGAGTCGTAATTGCAAGCGGCTGAGAAACAGTCAACTTTTCCTGCGGCACGATTAGTTTGCCATCCACGATATTTGCGCCGCGCTCGTAAATGTCGCGGACGAATTGCGAAACTCTGCCTAAATATGAGGCTTGTTCGCTGCGATTTCTGCCGTCGGTTTCATTGATTTTTTCCAAAACGCGGTCGTTTTCGCTGTAACTGAAGATTTCGTTAATTGCCCTTTGAGTGCGTGGATTGATGGTTTGCTCTTGTTTATTATTCCGGTCAAACTTTTGGGTTTCGGCTTTATCATTTTTGGTTTTTTCGCTAATTTGTCCGGTTTTGATATGAGCATTAACCTTTTCAACCGCCAATTTCACAACATCGGCGTGGCACATTGCGCCATTGCGACAGGAGCAAACGACAGTAATTTGCTCACCTTGTTCTATCGAATCGCTTAATAATTTCAAGCCGTCGCGGAAATTCTCCGTGTTTTCTTTGTAAGCAGAGCGAAGTCGGTCTGAGTATTCGGCTAACGCATTTTCCCGATTTATTTTCAGGTCGGCAATTTCTTTTTCCGTCGGCGAAAAAGTTTTCAAACTCGGCGTGTTGATATTGTTCAAATCGAGCAGACGTTTGGTGCCTCGTAAATTTTCAGGGCTTGTCTGAATGAAAACTTTGTTAGTGTCGGAAGACTTTAAGTTTGAGCTTTTATCAATATTAACACTAGGCTCAACCGATTTTTGAACATCAATTTGCTCTTTAACTTGATTATTAAAACCCATTTTTGCCAATTTTTCATTGAGATAAGCAAAAGTTTCAGGAGCTTTTTCAGAAAGTTGTGCCAAACCCGTTCCGAGTCCCGCTTTTGGAATAACAATAATTTTATCAGGCGGAATTTTGCCAAAGGCTTTGTCAATCGCTTTTACATTGGCGGCAAGTTCTTTATCGCTAAAAAAAGCACTCGGATTATTGTTCGGGAATTTCTTGGTCGGAATGCCGACCGCGTTTTCTTCGCCGCGCATTTCTTTGGCTTGTCCGCCGTAGCCCCGTCCGGTCAGGTTATCACCGAAAAGAAAGATTTTGTCTTTTTCCGCACGAATATCTTCACGGGTAATGTGGTCGCGGATTTCAACTTTCAATGACTCGCCTTTCTCAATAGCGACGGAATTTGCGTTTTGGTTGGTTTCGGTTGTGTTTGGCATAAAATAAACTCACTCGTAAAGTGCAAATTTTATGCCGAACATAACCGAAGCCATTAGCAATTCGATCTTTATCGTAATTCAATATACTTAAAAGGATTGTTGTATATTCACTCCATTATGTTATAATCGGAGTGATTTTATTATGAAGTCTGATTTGCTCCAACTCGCTAAAAACAAGAAAATTATTCGCTATTCTGATTTGATTAGCGAAAAGATTCCGACTGTTTATTTGAACCGGCAAGTTAAAGAGGGAAATCTGATTAAACTCGGACGGGGAATCTATGCTTTAGCTGAAACCGAATTCGATGAGAATCAAACTCTGTTAGAAGTTTCCCATCTCGTGCCGAAAGGTGTTTTTTGTTTGCTGACAGCACTTCGTTTTCACAATTTGACCACGCAGAATCCGTTTGAAGTTTGGCTGGCGATTGACCGTAACTCGGCTGTTCCGAAAATCAGTTCGGTGCAGACTAGAATTTTTAGAATGACCGGAAAATCGTTTTCCGAAGGAATTGAAGAACATCCAGTCGAAGGAGGAACAATAAGAGTTTATTCTCCAGCGAAAACCGTGGCGGATTGTTTTAAGTATCGAAATAAAATCGGCTTGGATGTTGCCATTGAAGCCTTGCGGGATTGTGTAAAAAATAAAAAAGCAACGATTGATGAGATTTGGCATTTTGCCAAAATAAACCGCGTAGCAAATGTCATAATGCCTTACCTGAGTTCACTTAGCTATTAGAAAATGAGAGAAGTAACAAATTTGGCGGCTTCGATTAGAGCCAAACTACAAAACATCAAAGAAAAAACAGGTGAAGATTTTCAGCTTTTGTTGATGAGATTTGCGGCGGAGCGTCTGCTTTATCGGTTAAGTATTTCAACTCATCAAGATAAATTTCTGCTCAAAGGGGCGGCACTATTTAATGTTTGGTTTAATGAGCCGCATCGCCCGACCAAAGATGTTGACTTACTTAGAAGCGGGGAGAATGACATTCCGGCAGTCGAAAAAGTATTTCGGGAAATTTGCCAAATTGAAAGCCCGGACGGTTTGGAGTTTCCGCTCGAAACATTGCAGGGAAGTTTGATCCGGGCAGGAGAAGTTTATCAAGGTGTCCGCATTACTTTAACTGCGATGTTAGCCAAAGCCAGAATTCCGCTGCAAATAGATGTCGGCTTTGGTGATGCGGTCACTCCGAAGCCAAAAACAGAGACTTTGCCCACTCTTTTAGATTTACCCGCCCCAAAACTCAAACTTTATCCGAAGGAAACGGTAGTTGCCGAAAAATTTAATGCAATGGTCAAACTTGGCATCGGAAACAGTCGAATGAAAGATTTTTGGGATGTCAACTATCTGATTGAAAAGTTTGAATTTGATGGGAAAGTTTTGCAAAAAGCAATTACGGCAACCTTCAAAAATCGGCAAACGGATTTTCCAACGAAATTACCGTTGGCTTTAACCGATGAATTTGCGACAAATTCGGCAATTATTTTGCGGTGGAATGGATTTATCAAGCGTAATAAAATTTTAAAGAATACTGATTTCGGTAAAATCATTGAAAATTTGCGAAATTTTATGAGCCAATAATTGAAGCAAATCAAGCAAATGATGCGTTTTCAAAAAGTTGGACAAACGAGCAGAATTGGCAGTAATGAATTTTGGTATTTTATCTCCCTCTATCCTGATTTAGAATTTCCGTTTTGTTTTCCCGAATATTTAATTCTTTAACGGCTGGTTTTAACTCATCTTTTTCGGGCTGATTTGCTTTACTTTGGGAAATTTCCGAAAGCGTTTCTTTTTGTTTATGGCGTTCGGTTTCAGCCATCGAACCGGAAAGAATTGCCGATAGATTTTTCGCTTTTGAATGATCGGCTGAATCAAAAATTTTTTGCAAATTTTTCGCTTCGGATTTGACTGAAGTTTGATTTATTCTGAGTTCAATCGTCATCAATTCTTGCGGTGTGAAAAGCGGCTCGTGCAGAAATTTAACTGAGCCGAAAATTGATTTGGTTTGAAAGTCGCGGGCTTCTTCTGAAGCGGTTTTAGAAATCGCTTTTGCATCGCGCAAATTACTTTTGAGTTCGACTTGTTTTTCTTTAACCAACTCTTCTAACTGTCGGCGAGTATCCCTTTTCTCACGATTTTCAAGAAAATACTCCATCGTTTGATCAAAAAGTGAGCCGCGTGAATCGAATTTGACCTCGGAAAGCGAAACGAATTTTTCTTCGCCGGTTTTCTTGTTTGCTACTTCAAACTTTGTAAAATCCTTGTGTTTTCTGAAGAGATCCGATTCCTCTTTGCGCCGTGCCAATTCAATCTCGCTCAAAATCTCTCGGGCTAAAGCGCGTCCGGCTATTACTTTTTGTTTCGTTTCGGTAGTGGCAGGATGTTCGTTTCCAGAGCCTTCGATAAATTGTTTTTGCTGTAACCAATTTTCCCGATAAACTTCAGGCAATTTTAAATCAACGGCGAGCGATTCAATTTCGGCAAGTTCTTGCGCTTCAAATTTTGCTTCCAGCGTTTCTTTTTCGGGATTTGTTTCTTTTTCGTAAAAGTTATCAAGAGTTTTAAGCCGTGATTTTTCGCGGGTATTTTCTTGTGAGAAATTTTCCTGTTTTTCGTTCAGTTTTTCGATAATTTGGTTTTTGGTTTCTTCAAGTTTTCCAATATTGTTCTTTCGTTCAATTAAACCGATTTTACCCAGAATTTTGCTGATTTTTCCTGTTAATTTTTGGTCGTTAAGTTCCTGTCTTTCAATCAATTCATCAACGCTGGAAAGCGTCTATTTTTTCCCGTCAAGCTCGACCGAAAAATGTCGTTTTCGCTCGCCAAAAGTTTTTAACTGTTTTTCTTGGAACAAAACTTTCAATTCCGAAAGCGTCTGCCTGGCTTTGAGATGTTGAAGTTCATCTTTTGTTCGGGTCGGAACTTGGCGTTCACGCGATAGTTCTAATCTGACTCTTTCAAAATAATTGGCGGTGCGAAAATCTTTCTTTTCAAGGGCTTCGGTTTGCAGAATTTCCACTTCTTCTTGGGTTAAATTCGGAACGGGAAGTTTTTTATCTTCCTTTCGGTAATTCTGCCTGATTTTTTCCGCCAAAGGCTTGACGGTTTTATAATCTTCTTCACAATTTCTTAAGTTTTGATTTTCTTTAACAACCAGATTGTGAAGAATGGTTTTGATTCGTTTGATGCCGTCCAAGTTTTTCTGCATTTCGGTTTCAACTTCGGCTTTTTTTAACTCTTCCTTTTTAATCGGGTTGGTAATATTTTGGTCTTTAATTTTTCGCTCTGCCGATTTTTCAGCTCTTCTTTCTAAATCGAAAAGGGAAATTGCACGGTTTTTGCCGCTGATTTCATCGAAGATTTTGAAACGCCGTTTATCTCCGTGATTCACCAACGAGTCCAAATTTTCCCGTGTTTTTTCGAGATAATATTTAGCCAAAATCGCCCGCGCTAAAATATCTCTTTCTTTTTGGACTTCGGTTTCAGATTTTGAGTTGGAATTTTTTGGAATAACAATGTCCTTTGGAATACTTTCCTGAGCTTTGTGAGCGGTTTGATATTGCTTTGGCTGAGTTTGAGATTTGTGTTTTCGGGAATCGCGTAGTTTCTCTTTTGTTTGCTGAATTTCCTCAAGTTTTTCAGTAGCCGATTCAATCAAAATTCCGGGTGCGAAAACTTTCCCTTTTGTTTTGGTGTTTTCGTAATGGGGAAGAAGATGGCGCGGTATTTTACTCAGATGTTTTTTCTCCAAATTCTTGTCAAAATATGTCTTTTGAATAGCAATGTGAACGTGCGGATTCTCGGTGTTTCGATGAATACCCGCCGCCCAATTTAACCCGTCTGCATCGAGTTCATTTTCTAATTTTTTTATCGTGTGGCGGGTAATTTCCTTGAGTGATTCGACGCGCTCTTTTTCATTTTCACCTAATTTTTCAAAGTCTTCGGGTTTGAGCGAAATAACTAGATGATGCAATTCTTCATTGGCGGGACGTTTTTTGGTAATTTCATCGTTCAATAACGAATTAGCCTTTTCGACGCTAATTTCAACCGATTGTTCATTAAAAATCTCTCTGCCCGAAGGTTCACGCGACGAGTCGAGTTTGCTGTGCGCGATGTAATGAACGAGTCCGCGAGAACTCGAACTTTTGGGCTGAACGCTGACGATTACTTTCATTGGTTATTTTTGTCCGTTATTCGGTTCAATCGGCATTGGCAAAAGTCGCTGTTTAATTTTTTCGATTTTGGTGAAAAGATAAAGCATTTCGATTTCGGTAACTTCTGAATCGGTATCGTGGTGCGTTTCCAAATTTTCCAGTTCCCGAAGGGCGTGTTCGATGAGTCCCAACACATTTCGGTTAGCAAAATCTGTGCTGTTTTTCTTTTCGATTTCAATTGGCGAAAAATACTCAATCAGTCTGGTAAAAATCTGATTGAGATAAGACATACAAACCACCGCCACGCAATAGATTTCGCTCGCTAAAATCTTGATAAAACGCGAGTTCTCGGTAATCTCCGTCAAACGCGATTCCACCTCGCGGGCGTGTTCTTCAAGTCTTTCAATCGAAGTATCACGCACGTCGTCTTTAATGGCGCGGTGTTTTTCCTGATTGACCAGCCAATCGAGTTTGGAAAGCTGTTTTTTATCCACGTCAAAATCGAACTGTTTTCCTTTGAGGGCGAGATGCAATAACTTTTGGGCGACAACAGACTTTTTCTTGCCGGTTTTTTCGACGATTTGCCTGATGATTTCATCGTCTTCGGCAAACGGTCGGCAGTATAAAGTTTCTCCGAAATTTCCGCCGGAAACTCCGTTCATTTTTTCGATTACCTTTTTACTTTCGCGTTCTCTCATTTTGCTTTTAAATAAATTTTCTTGCAGTTTTTTTCTTAATTTTTATTGGTTTTACAGTTAGATTTTTCTAACAACGGCAACTTTCCTGATTACCGTATTTAGCCAGTAGATAGTTTTCCGGTTTAATCTTAAATGTTGCAAATAAACCGATTATTTGGTTAGAAAATCTGACTGTATAGAACCAAGCAAAATTCGTTCCGCAAGCGTTCATTTATCGGCTTTTCAATAAATCAAATCCATAAAATTTGAAGTTTCGCTGGTGCGGTTAGAATCTAACCGACATAACCGCTTATTTTCGTTGTATTTAATTTCTAACAGGCGGTAAAAGTAGCTCTATCCTGTCATACAAGTCGGGCAAAACTTAGATTTAATGTCGGATGATTTTGCTTGGGTTTTATTTATCTCGTGCGGCACGGAAGTTGATTGGTGGATAATTCTGAGATTCCGAAAGGGAATAATTTTAATCAAAAGGAAGGAAAATATGTCAGAAACAAATGGAACGAATATAACTACCAAACCGAAATCCGATGCCCCGATTTTGCAGCTTATTCGCTTGGTCTATGTAAAGGTGAACGGCAAAATTCTTGAGTCAACTAATGTCAAACTCGAAAAATATATCGCCTACGCCTCCGACCGAATGAAGACGGAAATAAACTCAGGTGATGTAATTGAACACGGTTTGAAGTTATTATTTGAACGCGATACGGGTTTTAAGGATTGGCTCAAAGAGAACTAAATAAATTGAGATTTTCGTATATTTATTGTCCGCTTTTTCCAGCGGACTTTTTTTCTTAAATCAGCAATGCCAGTTCCGTATTAAACCCGGCGATTTGAGTTCGGTATTTCGACATCAGACTGCGGGCAACCAGAGCCTCCGAAGGAGTTAAATCCGTCTTTCCCGCAAACCTTTTGCCAAGCTCGCTATCGAATTTATTAAAACCTTGACCATCTGCTTGTTTCGCTCCGTCGCAAGCAGCGGCTAATGTCTTCAGTCCGTTGTGTATCATCCGCACCGTGTTTTCGTCAGGCGTTCCGCGCATCATCAAAGCAAGTCGGTCAAGCGTTTCTTTATTGAGATTTTCTTTTGCGGTCGCGGCAGCGCGGGAAAGTCGGTCAGCGGTTTCTTGAAACGGATTTCCGCTGTGTCCGCGTATCCAATTCCATTCGATTTTATGAGTCAGACAAGCCTTTATCAATCGCTCCCAAAACTCGCGGTTGGATTTCATCCGGTTAGTTCCGAGCATCGTCTCAACGACATATTTCGAGTCGGAATAGATTTTTACTTCGCACGGTTTTTTAAGCGATTCAAGTCCGATGGCACAGGCTAGAATTTCCGCCTTTTGATTAGTCAAAGCTCCGAGATAACTTGCTTTTAATTTAATGCGTTGCCCGTCTTCGGTCATCAATACGACACCTGCTCCGGCTTGTGATTCTTTACTACCATTTTTCAGGCACGAGCCGTCAGCGTAGATTAAAACTTTCAGGTGTTTTTCATCCGCAGGATACGCCGGATTAATGTTGGAAGTCGCTAAATTTTGCGTTGAAATCGCCGTATTCATAGTTTTAATTTCTTCCAAAAAACAAAAAAGCGGGATAAGCAAATTGTAGTTACTCGTCCCGCTTTTTATTTGATTTAATTAGTGAACTTCTTTCGGTTTAGTATTGTCCGGCAAAGGCTTCGTCCAAAGAGTCCATTTCGTGCAATGCCGCCAGCATTTCGGCTTTTTCTTCCGCGTCTTCTGCCGGTTCGATTGAAGCCATTTCTGCTGCGGTTTCCTGCGGCGCGATGACTTCATCAGCCGATTGGTGAACAGTTTTTGCGGGATTTGCTCCGGCAAAATCGAAGTCCTGCAAAAGAACATCAGCATTAACACGAGGTTCGCCTTCACGGGTTTGCCACGCACTCAAATTGAGTTTGCCGCGCACCAGAATCTGACTGCCTTTGGTCAAATATCTCGCCAGAGTTTCGGCTTGTCTGCCGAAGGCTGAAACATTATACCAATCGGTCTTTTTCTTCTGACCTTCGGCTGTGTTGCGAACAGAGTTTGACGCAATCGAAAAGTTTGCGATGGCTGTGCCTTGCGGCGTGTAGCGCAATTCGACATCGCGCCCGGTGTTTCCAAGAATTGTAATTTGTGTTGACATAATTTTTATCTCCTATTTTTTTATTTTTATTGTTTCCGGCAGACTCAACAATTCGTGTTTCTGCCCGTATTTTTAAGTTTTGCCAAGATTTCTGATTGGCTCGAAATTTCGCTAACCGCCTATTTCTTTCTTAGCGAAGCGAAGTGAAAAGCGATTTTCTTCTTTCGCCTTTCACTTATCTTGCTAACCGCATTTTTTTATTTTCGTGTTTGAATTAAACGGATTGCGGAGTAACTCGCACGACTTGTTTTTGTGGGTTCGGCTGGCGGAAAATCGGCGGTTGAACCGTTTTTGTAGTTGTTTTCGCGCCATTTGTTGCGCTCATTTGAATTGCCGTTTCGCGCAGTCGAATCGCTTCCCACAAACGCTGTTTTTCTTGACGAGTTAGAACTTGAATTGATTCGTCGTTGTAAAGGAAAAATTTCAGATAGCGTAAACGATTTGCTGAAGCAGTTTGAATATCATTCAGCGTCTTTTTGGTCGTTACCGATTGAATGCCGGAAAGTCTGACTTCCTGAGATTTAGCCGCCGTGTTAAGAGCCGTGAACTCTTTGAGCGTGATCTTTTTCTGCTCTTTGAATTCGTCAAATGCTCGTTTTTTAAGCTGTGCGAGTTCGGCGGTGTCGGTTGTTTTGCGAATGGCAAGATGAAGATTTTGATACGCTTCGCGCCGCAGACTGCGGAAATGAAAATCAGTCTTCAGATTTGACCATAAAATCTGACAAACGCTTGCCACATACTGCATTTCTTCAAAGTCGGGATTAACCTCTTGAATGCCTTGATATTCAACCAAAATTCCGGCTTTGTTAGTGATAAAACGACGGACACTTCTCAATGTTCGATGAGGATAAAGCTCATCGAGTTTTGCCGACAGCCAATCGTTAAATTCTTCGTCCGAAAAGGGAAGTTCGGAGAATTTCTCAATCGTCGGCATCGGGGTAGAAAAAAGTGCCGGAACTCCTTTTTTCATCTCTTTTAATTCCTGCTGCAAGATGCGCTGTGCAACCGTGAAATGACGTGCTTTTTGAGCCGCTTTGCCTCCGATTCTGTGACCGACGAAGATGAGATTTATGTCTTTTGCCAGAGTTGTCGCGTGAATCGGTAAATACGAAGCGTCAACTTCTGCATCCAATTCAAGAGCAACGACGGCGTGTTGACCGCCCGACATCGAAAAACCTAGAACGCCGTTTTCATCATATTGTTCGAGTTTTTCATACGAAATGTAATCCACATCAAGTTCTTCGAGTGATTTTCCATTGTCCGAAAGATAAAAATCGGCGAATTCATCTGTCATCAAACGTGTTGTTTTGGAATCTCTGACACGCGACTTTATATATGCCAATTCTTCATCAAAATTCGGTGTTGCGGCGGGAACAGGCGTTCTATTTTTCTGTGCAAGGCGCACTCTTCTTTGATCAGCAACAGAAAGTTTTTGTTCCTTGATTTCGGCTTCGCTAAAATCAATTTCGCGGCTCTCAATGGAGGCTGTAACCGCTTCCATTTGCATTCCCAGAAGTCCCATTTCTTTTAGGACTTCAGCAACTCCGCGACGACGGATTTCGCCGTAGTAGAAAGCGGCGATTTGTTCGAGTTCGTAGCTGGAAGCATCGGGACTGCAAATCGCTTTGACAGAGCGGATAAACTCTATTGCGTCCGTTTCGTCTGAAAGCGTTTTGATGGCGTATTCGATTGATAGAATTTTAACTTTATCAAGCGGCGCGGGTTCGATTCCGTCCGCGATTCTGAGGACAGTTTCACCAAGCACGCTGAACTCTTCAAGTTCACGCCGATAACGCGAATTTTTTGCGAGATGTTTGCACCAATCTTGCTGAGGTGAACCGGAATCTACGGGACGAAAAGCCAAAATCGGGCTTTGGGGAGCAAATTGTTGTAATTGATTAATATTCAAATTGAATTGACCTGCCATTTTTTTTTACCTCTAAACCAACTTTCGTTGGAGCAAATGCGTTTGTTTGTAGGCGGCATTTACCATTCACCTAAATTTAGTTAAAGCACTTTTTGGCAGACCTTGAAAATCCCTCTCTCGTTGGTGTGTGAGGGCGTTTGTAGGAAACCGCTACCCGCCTAAGATTTGGCGAATAGCGGTTTAATGACAGGATTTTAGGCGGGTGGTTAGTAGCTCAATTCTTGATTAGAAATTTCTTGAACGTCTGTGGCGATTTCGGTTTCAACGGAATGTTCGATTGTTTCTTCGATTGATGACGCACCGCTGCTGGTTTCTTCTTTTTCGTTTCCTCCGACAAACTGAAAATCTTGCAAAAGCACATCGGCACTAACCTGCGGTTCACCTTCACGATTGAGCCACGCTCCGGTAGTTAATTTGCCTTGAACGAGCAGACGATTGCCTTTTTTCGCGTATTTGGTGAGTGTTCGCGCTTGATTTCCGAATGCCGTCACGCGAAACCAATCGGTCTTTTCGACCTTGCCGTTTGGCGCATTGCGAACCGAGTTTGATGCGATTGAAAAGTTGGCGACGAAAGTTCCGTCCGGCGTAAAGCGCGTCTCCGGCGCACGTCCTAAATTACCTAAAATTGATACATTTGCTGACATAATTTTTAATTTCTCCGTTAATTTGTTTAATGTTTTCAGCCTTTCGGCTCAAAGATTTACTAACCGCTCGGTTTTTTTTCAATTTCCTGCAAAAGTTCCGAGCAAGACAATGAAAAGAATCAAAGCTATAAATCCGGTGGCGACTAAAAGAACTTTCAGCAGAAAAATAAAAGGAGTTTCTTGCCTGATTATTTTCCAAAACACTTTCCACATAAACAGTGAATCAAAATCTTCGCGTGTAATTTCGCGCGTTTGGCGGTTGTTTTTCATTGGTTTTCCTCCAGCGGTAAAAATCTATATTCATTCCTCTTGCTGACCGCTCAATTTTCCGAACTGGTGCTTATTTTTTCTTTTTTAGTCAAAATTTGTGAATTGGATTCGAGTCAAGTTGGAATTTACACGCCAAAAACCGTCTTTCCGCACCGCTTTGGGTGCGTGAAACGGTCACGCCAAACATTTTTCGGGTTATTATTGAGGGGTATATTTTCCCGCGCAACTGATGTCGCCTTGGTGGAAATAAGTAAAAATCTTGCTATTACTCAAAGGTTGGTGCATTTTTGCACCAGTGGCGAATTTTTGCACCACGCTGGCGAATTTTTGCACCAAACTATTTTTGATTTTTGATTCAAGCAAAATGTGTGAGTCGCACACTTTGCGAAATATGAAGATTGCTGAACTGTTGTATTCACTAAGGCTGGAAGCAGTATGATTTTGTAAAAAAAATTTAATTTACTGCCGATTTATACACTATCAGTTTAGTATTTAGCATTTAATTAAACTAAAATGTTGCTTAGGTTTATATTTTGTCCTATAATCAAACTATGAGTATAGAAATCTCATCAAAAATAAACCAACTGTTAAGTTCTCAGCCTTCGGGAGTGGTCTTGCAGTCGAATTGGTTAGCGGCACACGGTTACAGTCACGGGTTGCAACAAAGATACCGGGAAAGTCGGTGGCTCGAATCTATCGGACAGGGAGCGATGATTCGCACCGGGGACAAAGTTGACTATGAAGGGGCAATCTATTCTTTGCAGGAACAAACAGGTTCAACTATTCATCCCGGCGGGAAAACCGCTTTGGCTTATTTGGGGAAAGCACATTATCTGGAAATGAACGTGAAAACGGTTTCATTATTCGGAAGCCCGGGCGAAAAACTGCCGGTTTGGTTTGAAAAACGCGATTGGGGTGTCCGCGTTGATTTTCAGCAAACTTCATTTCTCCCGCCGGACTTAGGCTTAACCAAATTTGAGTTGAAGAATTTTTCAATCAAAATTTCCGGCGCGGTGCGGGCGATGATGGAATGTCTTTATCTGGCTCGTCAAAAACAAGATTTAATCGAGTGTTATGAATTGATGGAAGGACTCAATAACTTGCGTCCCGATCAGGTTCAGACATTATTAGAGAAGTGCCAATCAGTCAAAGTTAAACGTCTTTTTCTGTATCTGGCGGAAAAAGCGGGACATAGCTGGTTGAGCTTTTTGAATTTAGCGCAAATTGAGATTGGGAAAGGGAACCGCAGTCTTGTTAAAGGCGGCGTTTTCATCGAAAAATATCAGATAATTGTTCCCAAAGAATTGGAAAATCATGATTGAAACGGTCTATAAAAAACAGGTTGCGCTTTTATTGAGCGTCCTGCCCGAAGTTGCCAAAGAAAAATCTTTCGCACTGCACGGTGGGACTGCAATAAATTTATTCATCAGGGAGATGCCGCGACTTTCGGTTGATATTGATTTGACTTACATTCCGATTGAAGACCGGGAAACCACGCTGGCTAATATTAGGACAGCATTAGCCAAAATCAAGACAAGAATCGAGAAAGTCGTGCCTGATGTTCGGGTGATTGATCGAAGTGAAAGAGGAAAACTGCAAATTTCACAAAGCGGGACGGTTATTAAACTCGAAGTCAATTTAGTCGGACGGGGAACGCTTACTGATCCCGTAGAACTGCCGCTTTGCTCCAGAGCGCAGGAAGAATTTGAAGCCTTTTGTTCAATCCAAACAGTTCCATTTGAACAGCTTTACGGCGGTAAGATTTGTGCCGCTTTGGATCGTCAGCATCCAAGAGATATTTTTGATGTCAAATACTTGCTGGAAACGGAAGGATTTTCCAAAAAAATTAAAAAAGGCTTTTTTTTATGCTTACTCAGCAGCGACCGACCGATTCACGAAATAATTGACCCGAATCTTCAGGATCAGCGTGCTACTTTAGAAAATCATTTTGTCGGAATGAGCGATGAAGATTTCACCTATGAGGAATTTGAAACTGTCCGTCGTTGGTTGATTGATACTATTCACAAATCCTTGAACAGTGAAGATAAAGAATTCCTTTTGAGCGTCAAAAATCTGAAACCTGATTGGAGCATCTACGATTTCTCACGTTTTCCGGCAATTAACTGGAAACTCCAAAACTTACAAAGATTAAAGGAAAATAACCCGGACAAGCATTCTCAGCAAGCTGAATCATTGAGAAAAAAATTGAATAGTTTTTGAAAATCCCGGTAAATTTCAGATTTCTCTTGGCAAACAGTAGCTACATCTGAGTTCTTTGGCTGACGAAAAGTGATTTAATGTCCGATTCTTTTTAACTTCTTAATTAGTCCGGTGCGGCTGATACCGAGTTCTTTGGCGGCGCGGGTTTGGTTGTTATTGTGATTATCCAAAGCATTTCTTAGCAAGTAAGTTTCAATTCTTCTGAGATAGCTTTCCATATTCTCGCCCGGTGCGAAAGCCTCTAAATTTTCCGAATTTGAAGAATTATTTTTGTTTGACGGTTTTACCAAAGCGGCAGAAAGTTTTGAAAGAATCAACTCTTTCGTCAATTCAACCGTATTTTCTGCGGCTTCCTCATTTTTTGAATTTAATACGGCACTTAAACAAGCCTTTTCAACGAATGACCGAAGTTCACGGATATTACCTTGCCATCTGGCGGTTTCAAGAAGTTTGAGCGTTTCATCGCTGGCGTTGACCACACACCGTGAGCGGTGACTGAATTGAGTTACGAAAAGGCGAGCTAAAGAAACAATTTCTTCTTTTCGTTCTCGCAGAGGTTTGAGATAAATGGCGTGGGCGGCAATCCGGTAGCGCAAATCTTCCCGCAAAACGTCCAAATTTCGGTGCGTTGCATAAATGATTCGCACGTCAATTTGGCGCGGGCGCGTGCCGCCGACACGGGTAATAAATTTTTCTTCGGTAACTTTTAATAATTTTGCTTGAAGACAGGAGGGAAGCTCACCGATTTCGTCCAAAAAGAGCGTGCCGCCCGCCGCCGCTTCAAATTTTCCCGTTTTTGAATAGGCTGCGCCGGTGAACGCGCCTTTTTCATAACCGAAAAGCTCGGATTCGATAATTGACGGCGCAAGTTCCGCACAATTTACCGCAATGAACGGCTCTTTTGAGCGCGGACTTAGCTCGTGAATGAGTCGCGCCATATGTGTTTTTCCCGTTCCGGTTTCCCCCAATAGGCACACGTCGAGGAAGTCGAAACCGGCGAGATGCTTAATGTTCTCGGTTTCGCAAAAGTTATTATTCTGCATTTGACTTTTTATTTTTTACTGTTGCAATATTATTTCAAGTTTGAAATTTAGCTTGGTTCTGTTTTCTCTAGTTTCTAGCCTTGACGAAAACTTCCAACCAAAAAATTCTTGCTCTAAATATAAAAACCCTGAAAATTGGCAAAGGTTACTTGAGGGATGAAAAAAAAATCATTTTTTTTCAGATTTTATGTAACAGGCTGATTTTTGAAATAAAAATAGATTTAGAGAAAACGCCAAAGAATCTTTCGCTTATAGCAAAAGAATCATTGAAACAGTCGTTTTTTGATTTAACTGACAATGATCGGGTCCCTTTTTGAGAACTTAAAACCTATTCCAAACAACGAAGGTAAAGATTCGGAATTAACCGAAGATTTATCTTACGATGCAGATTCGGATGACTATTTGCTTGCCGCTATCCCCGTAGTGCAAAAGATCGTCCGTCGCAAAACCGTGTTCTCCTGGCAGTCCGAAGCCTCGGATTTGGTGCAGGCAGTAGCTCTGCGTTTGCTTAACTGGCGGAAAAAACATCAAGAAAAAAGCGAAGAGATGTCAAAGGATGAATGGCAATCGTTCGCGGCAAAAACCGCTTACAACGAAATCAATCGTCATTTTGCCGATAATTCGTTATATGACGTTTCGCTCGATTCGATTCAAGAAGCCGCAACCGCAGAATATCTTGAAGGGCAGTCGGAAGTAGAAGTTTATTCGCTCACTTTCGAGGTCTGGCAAGAAATTTGCAATTTATCTTTTCGTCAACGGCGAGCTTTGCTTTTCGGCAGTCAGGAATTGGTCATTTACCTTCTTAAAATTGGAATAACCGACAAAGAGTTAGCAGAAAAATTGAATTTAACGACAGCAGAATGGGCAGATGTAAAAAACAGATTACCTTTGAAGAATCTTCAAATCGCCGAATTGTTAAAGGAAATCGGTAACGAAAACAGTCTCGAAGCGATTGCCAAATCAATGAAAAAAGCCCGGCACGAAGCTCGTGCAAAAGTGCGGAGGGTAACAGAAAAATGACTAATTTCAAACATTTAACGCAATTTGAACTTTCGGCTTATCACAGCGACTCGCTCGAAAAAACCGAACGGCACGAAATCGGCAAACATTTACTAAACTGCGCTGAATGCCGAAAATTACTGCCGATGCCGAGTATGGAAAGATTTTGGGCGGCGGTAATGACGGATTCGGAAATTCAGGACTCGCCGCAGAAAGAAGAATCTGAGAACTTTCTGTCAGCTATATTTTCTTTTCTAAAATTACAATCCGGCTTACTTTTGGGCGGCGCGGCTTTACTTATTATTTTCTGTTTTTCATTTTTGCTTTGGTCAGGGTCTGCGGATTCGAGCAGGGAAGTTGTCCAGACACTCAATAACGAATTAGGTTCAGAACTCAATCTTCCGTTGCCGGCGCAAACTCCGATTAAAGAGAATTCCGCATCGCGGGCGAACTCAAATCGTGCTGAAGTTGGTTCGACTCAGAAAATCTCGAAAGTGGAATCTCCGAAACCAAAGAGTCTCCCGAATAATCCGAGTCAAGATTCCAAGAAACCAAGTTTCAAGAAGACAAATGAAACTATTTCCTCGACCAGAGGAGTTGCCGCCAAATGCGGCGAGAATAAAAAAGTAGAAATCGAGTTTTCAGCCGATAAAGAAAATTTAGTGTTCAAGTGGAAAGCCGTCCCAAAAGCAACAAAATATCATTTGTATATTTCGGACGAAGACGAAATTCTAATTGACGAGTATGAAACGCAAAATGAAACCTTATTCGTTTTGAGAAAACCGCTTGATCCGCTCAAAACCTATAACTGGAAAATAATTGTAACTTTGGAAAACGGCGAGCAAATTGTTGGGGATTCGCAGAAATTTACGACAAAGGATTTTCAAACCAATCAAAAGAAAGTTGAAAAGAAAAAAGGGGCTGAAACACGGTGTTCAGCTAACAGCTAAGAGGTGATTATATGACAAATAAAGGGAATGAATTATTAACTAAATCGGTGACTTCAAAACTGCTAATTGTCGGCTGGTTTATTTTGACGAGCGCGGTTTTAACTGCCTTTTCGCAAAGTTCCGATGTCTTTCCGATACCGGAAACTTATAAAGTAGAGGGAATTCCGGTAATCAAAAATTCTGAAGTTAAAGATTTGTTTTATGACTCTTCGGCGATTAAAAGTAATTTGATTTGGGATGCTGACATTAAAAATCGAAGATTGCTTGTAACCGACCAAAAGAACAGTGTCTATCTGCTCGATACGCCGATGGCGCAGCCCGTTCACCTTCTGCAAAAATTTGTGCCGAATTTGGTGAAATTTAGACCAGACGGAACTTCTTTTGCTTACACTTCGGATCAAGAGACGGAAGACAGCTATCAACTTTTCATTTACGATTTTAAGGAAAAAACGTCGAAAAAACTCACTAATCTGACCAATAAAGAACACTCGGTTGATTCGTTTATCTGGAGCAAAAAGGGTAATTTGATATATTTCGTCAAAGTTGATTACGAGTCGAAAACAACGAAATTATGCCAAACCGATTTTCAAAGCGAGAAATGTTTTGAGGTGAAACTCGGCGGTATTTGGGAAGTAGTTGATAACTATGAAAACAAATTACTGTTGAAATATTGGAAGGCTTCGAGCAGCCAGCACCTCTATCTGTTCGACACAACTACTGGCAAGCTCACGCCGCTTGATGAAAAGGGAAATTGCCGACGGGCTTTTCTGACTAACGAACGGGTTTTCTGGACGAGCGACGGCAATGATAGCTGTCAAAAACAACCGTGTATCTTAACGCAGGATTATAAGAAAAGCCTGTTGAGTCAGGTCAAACTTCCCGCCGACTTATTGAATTTGAACGAATTTAAAATCTCGCCGGAGGGAAACAATGTGATGATTTTGGATACCAAAAACGGAATTGACGTTTTGCGTATCTTCAAACTTAAAAAAGACAAAATCTCGAAAGAATATCCGCCTTTTGTATCCGGCTCTTTTGTCATTTGGAACACGCGCTGGCTTGCAGATAACGAGATTTCTTACACGCTCGAAAACACGGGAAAACCCGCTTCGATTCAGTCATTTAATCTCGACACCAAAAAAATTACGGATTGGACAAAAGAACGTCTGCCAACACAGTTCGAGAACAAAATTAAGCCGACTGAACCGATCAAATGGAAATCCTTTGATAATCAGGAAATCACGGGTTATGTCGTGCGCCCAAACACAGCAACGAAAAAAACACCCGTTTTAATTTTCGTTCACGGCGGACCCCAGATTCTCGATAAACCGATTTTCAATTCGATGGATATGAGATTGGTTTCCACGCTCGGTTTGACCATTATTCACACGAATATTCGCGGCTCGTCGGGCTTCGGCAAAGATTTTATGGATGCCGACAATCAGGAAAAACGCGGCGATGCCGTTAAAGACATTCAGGCTTTGCTCAATTGGGTGGAAAAACAACCCGATTTGGACGCAAATCAAATTTATTTGCGCGGCGGGAGCTACGGCGGATTTGTTGTGCTTTCAACTGCCCTAAATGAACCGAACCGCATTAAAGGCGTGATCGCAGAATACCCTCTCGTTTCAATCCGTGGATATTTAGCACAGAGCTGGATTGACGAGTTTGCCAAAACTGAATACGGCAATCCGACAGATGAAATTTTAATGAAAAAATTAGACGCGCTTACGCCGCTTAATAATACGAGCCGCTGGAATCAGATTCCATTGTTTCTGACGCGCGGCAAACAAGATTCGAGGACACTCGAAAAAGATGTAATTGACCTAAAAAATCAATTGCAAAACAAAAAGTCCGAAGTCTGGTTTGTTTATTCGACCAACGACGGACACGGTTTCGGCAGTAATTATTTGACTGCCGCAATGTATAAATTCCTAAAAGAACAGTTAGATAAGGAGTAGTAAAAAATAATATGAAAAAAATGAAATCAACTTTATGTGTAGCGTTGTTGTCGGTCTTTCTGGCTGGCAATGTGTTTGCCGCCGATTCGTTCGGCAGCAGTTTTTTCAGCTTTTTCGGCAATGCCGTTCAAGCTGTCGTTTCGATGTTCAGCGTTGATGATTGTATAGGGAAACAATGTCAGAATTGCAAACCCAAAGAAGAGGGCGGAAATGGTGATTGCAGACCGACACAAAATTAAAGTCGTTTTGCTATCTTTGGCAAAGGCAACAAGCCGGTTTTTCAAGACTGGCTTGTTGTCCTTTTTCGTCTTTTTTTCACATTCTTTCGCTCAATCCATAATTGAGTCAAAAGAAATTTTTCAAGCCCGAAGTGAATTCAACAATGGAAATTATTCAAGATCAGTTGAACTTGCCGAAGTTGGTATCGAAAAGGCAAAGAAAACTAAAAATATTTCCTCAGTTGTTCAAGGTTTGGAAATCTTAGCGAGTTCGCAAATATCGCTCGGTAAATATGAACCCGCATTAAAAACGCTCAATGAAGCTCTCCGAACAGTTTCTGAAACTACCAATTCAGAGCAAAAAGCATCAGTTTATCTACGTTTCGTTTGGCTTATGCGTTCACAGCGTAAATTCGCCGAAGCCTACCATTACTCAAAAAAAGCTGTTGCCGCTGCACCGAACAACAATCAAATTTTAGCCGAGCATTACCTTTGCGTCGGTCGCATTTTGTTTTCTTCGGGCTATGATATTTCGGCAATTATCTGGCTGGAAAAAGCCGAAAAATTGCTTAATGCGGAAAAAACAAACTCCGCCAAACTTGATCTTTATCGTTTCCTAACGCTCGCCTGGTATTCAAAATTAAATTACCAAACGGCACTAACATATGCCGAAAAAGGAGTTTCGTCGGCTGAAAAAACGCCCTTTAAATATAAGCACCGGCAAGCCTTATTCGATCAGGCAACAGTTTTAAGCCAAAGCGGACAGGAAACAAAAGCCTACTCGGTTTTAGAAAAAGGATTGAAACTTTCAGCACAGGAAAATGACGATTATCAAGGCGGCAAGTTCTTGACATCGCTGATTTTGAACTATTTAGACGATGGGAAAGCGGATAAAGCCGCCGCATATTTGGAAAGATTGGACAAATTATCTACGCGCGAACAATTTTCATTTGAAATTAAACTTGGGCGTGCGATAGTTCTTGCTTTGCAAGGTCAAACTTCTGAGTCGGAAAAACTTTTTGACGAATTGGAAAAACAGGAAAATACCTCCGATTATATTTTACCTTACTGGAAAATCGCTATTGCCGAACGAAACCGAAATTGGGAACAGTTAATTCAGATAAATGAAAAATTACTGAAGTTGGTGATAAAAGATAATTACCGAGATGATTTACCGACAATTTATCTTAATTTTGCTAAGTCCTATTTTCATCTTAATCAGCCTCAAAAATCACTAGAGAATTTGGAAAAGTTGTTAGCTTTGACAGAAGAAATCCGAAAATCCGATGATCAAAATCTATCGCTCGGACTTTTTGAAACTTTTCACAATGCTTACCGACTTTTAGCACAAATAAAATCAGAGAACCCACAAGAATCGTTTGAATTAGCAGATTTTTTGAAAGCAAGATTGCTCAAAGACCGAATAAATAATACGGCTGTAAAGTCAGAAACAGTTATTTCGCCGACAGTTAGAAAAACTCTTGAAGAACTTTCCGTAAAATATATTGACGATAACAGCCTTTCTGCCGAAATCGAGAGAAATGAGAAACAAATTACCAATAAAATCCCTGAATTAAATCTCAATAAGCCCGATTTATCAGCTTTGAATCAAATTTCGGAATTAGAAAATTCGGCGGTCATTTCTTATTTCTTTTCATTGGATAAGAAATTAACAGTTTTTGTCTGGGAAAAAGGAAAATCACTTCAAAGAATTCAACTACAAATTTCGGAAGACGAAGTTGAAACAGAAGCGACAAAAATTCAACAAAATATTAAAAATCGCGTCTTTTTCAAAAGGGACGGCAAAGAGATTTATGATAAATTGCTGAAACCATTAAATATTTCGGCAAAGCATTTAATTATCGTTCCTGACAAATCGCTCTGGAAAATACCATTCCAAGCGTTAAGTTCAGACGGCGAAAAGTATCTGATTGAAGAAAAACTCATTTCTTACGCGCCTTCGGTTTCGATTTTGGTTGAACAACTAAAAGGAGCAAAGCCAAATCGTCAAACTTTGCAAGCATTTGCTAATTCATCTTTTGAAACCAAGTTGTTGCAATATGTGAATTCGGAAGTCTCAAATGTTGCCGGAATTTACAACTCCAAACCGATTATCAATGCGACTATCAGCGATTTTAGCCGTGTGTCGGAAAAGTTCGACATTTTGCATTTTTCCATGCACGCTGAAGTCGCGGGCGACCAGCCGTTAGATTCATTTCTCGGATTCAAGAAAATCGGAAGCGACAATGGACGCTTGACCGTCGAAGAACTTTTGAACATCAAACTAAAAAAGGGAAGTTTGGTCTTTTTGGCATCGTGCGATACGAACAATGTTTTGAACGGCGAAGGCTTAGTCAGTCTGGCGTGGGCAATGATGGGTTCGGGCGCAACAACCGTAATTTCCGCCCAATGGGAAGCAAACGATAAATCAACGGCTGTCTTTACCAATTCATTTTACAAAAATTACAAGCAAGGAAGTTCAGCCGCAGATTCAATGCAAAAAGCAGCTTTAGAGTTGATTAAAAATAAGTCAAATAATATGCACGAGCCTTATTATTG
Source organism: Acidobacteriota bacterium (assembly GCA_031409875.1). Taxonomy (GTDB): domain Bacteria; phylum Acidobacteriota; class Blastocatellia; order Pyrinomonadales; family Pyrinomonadaceae; genus CALMEH01. Next base: position 22,092 of record JANNYB010000136.1, read on the forward strand.
GGCAGATTTTAGCTTAAACGGTGATTTTCGTTGAAAATTTAATAAAATTTTTCAATCAAATTGATATTTAAATTGGGTTAAGTTAAGTTATGAAGTTAGATACGATAAATTTCAATAAGGATTTTAATTAAAATTATGGCAACTACAAAAACAGCAGCAGTTAAAAAAGAAAAATCAGCCAGCGAATTAGTAAATTTACTGGCAGAAACTACTGGGATAAGTAAAGCAAAAGCGAAAGAAATATTAGACGCACACGCTGAACTTTTAATCAGTGAACTCAAGGAAAATGGCAGTGTTCAACTCGTTGGAATCGGTAAACTAAAACTCGGTGAAAGAGCCGAACGCCAGGGACGAAATCCTTCAACCGGCGAAGCGATTACCATTAAGGCAAGTAAAACAGTTAAGTTTTCAGGTAGTAAACGGCTTAAAGACAGTTTTCAATAATAACTGAAAAAAAATATTTTGTGGGCTGGTAGTCATAGATTGCCAGTCTATTTTTTTTGATTAAATCTCAGGATATTAAAAAAACTAACTATTTAAAGGATTTCACATTAGACGGTCAATACAGTTAAACTAAGTTAAATCATTAGCCTGTTTAAAGCCGAAAACTGCATTTAGAAATATGAATCAAGTAAATAAAATTATTACTTCCGCTGATTTGGACGAAATTCTTTTTGACCGTGTGCCAAAACCGCTCAAGTTTGAAAATGAATTGTGGGAAGCCGCCGATAATCTGCGAGCGAGTGCGCGGTTGAAATCAAGTGAATATGCCGCGCCGCTTCTTGGATTATTTTTTCTACGGTATTCATCGAATCGTTTTGAGGCTTTGAAAACTCAAGCCGAGCAAAAATTTGAAGCTCAACAGGGAAGCCGTCTCAGCAAACCAATTGCTGATATTTATCGCGGTTTATGCGGTTTTTATCTTCCCGAACCGGCGCGATATGAAACACTGCTCAATTTGACCGATGCCGATAATATTCAGCAGGCGGTAATTGCGGCAATGACGGCTTTTGAGGAAGAAAATAAGGATGCAGGCGTAAAATTACCGAAAAACGATTATTTGAAAATTCCGCATAAAACTCTGCGCGAAATCATCAATATTATTTCCGGTTTAAAGGTTGCTGAAGGCGATGTGTTCGGTCGAATTTATGAATATTTTTTGGGTAAATTTGCTTTGAGTGAAGGGCAGAAAGGCGGCGAGTTTTACACGCCAACCTCCGTTGTTAAATTAATTGTCGAAGTTATTGAGCCTTTTAAATCCGATGCGCGGGTTTTTGATCCTGCGTGTGGCACGGGCGGAATGTTTGTGCAGTCGGCAAAATTTGTCGAACGGCATACGGGGATGCAGCGGCTTTCGATTTACGGACAGGAAAAGGTCAACGAAACGGCGAATCTCGGCAGACTGAATCTTTTTGTCAATGGTTTGAAAGGCGATATTCACGAAGTTGATTCTTCGCTTTCGGCGGCGGCTTACATTGATGATCGCGCTGATACTTTTGGCAAATTTGATTTTGTGATGGCAAATCCGCCGTTTAATGTTGATTCGGTAAAAATTGAGGACATCGGCAAAAATCCGCTTTTTACAATCTACGGAACGCCTGTTAGTCAGGCAAAATCAGGTAAGCAGAGTGATACTTTTTCAAACGCTAATTATCTGTGGGTTTCGTTATTTGCGACGGCGTTAAATAAACAAGGTCGTGCCGGATTTGTGATGGCAAATTCGGCGAGCGATGCGCGGGGCGGGGAACTCGAAGTTCGCAGTAAATTGGTAAATGCGGGAATTGTTGACGTAATGATTACCATCGGACCGAATTTTTTCTACACGGTCACGCTGCCTGTAACTTTGTGGTTTTTTGATAAAGCTAAAACTAATGCCGAACATCCGCACCGTGATCAGACGCTTTTTATTGATGCGCGGAAAATTTTTAGTTCGGTTCACGGTTCGCGGACGCAGCGGGAATTTTCGCAGTCGCAGCTTTTGAATTTGGCTTCGATTGTTTGGCTTTATCGTGGTGAAAATGATAAATTCCGTGATTTGCGCGAACTTTACGAACGCGCCCGTGGGCAGTGGCAGGATGCGGAAACCACGAATTCCGACATGGACAAAATTTACAAGGGAATCAAAGCGCATCGGGAAAGTTTGGCGGCGGCGTTTCGTGATTTGGCGGTCATTCTCGAAAAATGGCATCAAGCCTTGCCTGCGCTTGATAAAAAACAGGATAAATTATTTGCCGATAATGCGGCGGATGAAACGGTTTTAAAATCTGAAATTGTTGAAATTTTGCCCGAAATTTCAGTAGTTGGAAATAGCTTTTCGTTTCGTGATGACGCTGATTGGAAGCAGGTTCTGACTTCGTTAAAAGCGGTCAGCGTTGATGATTTGATTGATAAGTTGGCGATAAATTCCTATCAAAAACAGGCGGAAGAAGCGGTTTTGTTTGCTTATAAAGTTTTGCGCCCAGAAAAAGATAAAACTTTTAACCGTGCTGACATTCGCCCCGCGCTCAAGCGTTTGGCTGATGAACGTGAAGACACGCTGTTTGTGCTGGAACGCATTGCTTATTTTGCGACGCAAGCCGAATGGCTCGACACTAATTTTCCCGAAGGCGTGTGGCACAATGTCGAAGGTTTGTGCAAAATCGCCAATCGCGCCGAAATCAAAGAGCAGAATTTTTCGCTCAATCCTGGTCGTTATGTCGGCGTGGCAATTGAAGATGACGGAATGACCGAAGCAGAATTTCGTGAATTTATGCTGGGAAATTCCGACATTTTGCAATCATTGCACACCGAAGCCGACGAATTACAGCGTTTGATTGCCGAAGATTTAACGGCTTTATTCACGCAAACAAAAGCGGAGGCGGTTTGATGGATTGGGAAAAAGTAAAACTAGGCGATTTAGTTAAATCTTACGGTGGTTTAATCCAAACAGGACCTTTTGGCTCTCAACTTCATGAAGCGGATTACTCCCCTGAAGGAATTCCTGTTGTAATGCCAAAAGATATTGTTGAAGGGAAAATAATAGAAGAATCAACTGCCAAAGTCAGCTCAGAAATCTACAATCGCCTTAAAAGACACACGCTTAACATTGGTGATATTGTTCTGCCGCGTCGTGGCAATCTTGATAAGAGAACAATCATTACAGAAAAAGAAAAAGGCTGGCTTTGCGGAACAGGTTGTTTAAAAATTTCGCTCAGTCCTAACGCTGTTCTATCTGATTACTTTTATCATTATTTGACCCAAAAAGATGTGGTTGAATATATTGAATCTCAAGCAGTTGGCGCAACGATGTTAAATTTGAGTGCTTCAATTGTCGCGGGATTTGAAATTATACTTCCGCCACTTCCCATCCAACGCCGAATCGCGGAGATTTTGGGGCGATACGATGCTTTGATTGAAAATTACTCTGCACAAATCCGCACGCTCGAAGCATCGGCGCAAAATCTCTATCGTGAATGGTTCATTCGATTTCGGATTTCGGATTTGGGATTTCGGATTGATGAAAATACAAAACTGCCCGTTGGTTGGGAAGAAAAAGAACTTGGTCAAATCGCTGAAGATAAAAGGCGCATAGTAAAAGCTAAAGACTTAAAACCTGATATGCTTTATGTCGGATTGGAACATTTATCAATTAAATCAATAGTTATAAAAGATTGGGGAACTGCGGAAGAAGTTGACAGCGATAAATTGTCATTTGAGAAAAACGATATTCTTTTTGGGAAAATCCGTCCTTATTTGCATAAAGTTTGTTTGAGCCATTTTGAAGGCGTTTGTTCGTCCGACACGATTATAATTAAACCGATAATCGAAAATGCTTTAGGTTTTGTGATGTTTACCGTTTTTGCTGATAGATTTATTGAGTTTGCCGATAAAATTTCAAATGGCACGAAAATGCCCCGCGCCGAATGGTCAGTTTTGAAAACCTACAAACTTATTGTTCCGCCGAATCATATATTGCAAGCGTTTGATAAAGTAGTCATTCCAATTTTTGCAAAGATGGAAAATCTGCAAAATCAAATAACCAAACTTCGTCAAATGCGCGATAAATTGTTGCCGCGACTTTTGAGCGGGAAAATTGAAATTAAGGTGTGATAAAATAGATTTTCGAGAGGTAAAGAAAATGACCGAAACTGAAAAAATGCAGCAGCTTCATCATCGGGCAACAATGGGCGAAACGCTTTCGGCTGAAGAACGCGCCGCATTGCAAAATTGGTATGACGCGCTTGACCGTGAAGAATCGTTTATCAATCGTGATAACCGCGAAATTGATTTAGACGCAATGCGCGAAAATCTCGAAAAAACCTACGAACAAATCGCCGCCGTCAGCGCGGAAACCGTTCGGATATTTAAACATAGCGAAAAACTGCGCCGTGAAAATGACGCACTCCGCCATCAAATCGCCGCCCGTTTCACCTGCGAATAAGATGCCATAAATCAATTTTTGCAGATTTTACAAAAGTATCAATTTTACTGGCAAATCTACTGGCAACATTTATGCTTTGTTATTGTTTATAAATTTGCTATCCCACACCAGAGATTGAGTTTAAGTGATTTTTTAACCGAAAATTTACCGGCAAAACCAACTGCATTTTAAAACGTCAGCGGTAAATTTTTTCGTGATGGTGTGAGCAAATAATTTATGGCAAATTATATTTCTGAAAACGACATCGAACAGGCTTGCTGTGAAATCATCATGGGCGAGCTTGGTTATGATGAACACCTCAACCTCTGGCAATTACCAAATGACGGCAACGCAGTTTTCGGACGTGCAGATGCAAGCCAAGTCGTGCGTTTTGACTCACTTCGTGATGCGCTGGTCAAATTAAATTCGGGCGCACCTACCGAAGTAATTAACGCGGCAATTATTGAACTGACCCAAGACCGCTCATTCTTAACGCCTTTTGAAGCAAACCGCGCCGTGACTGTGCTTCTGCGGGATGGTTTCGACGTTCCAATGCAAAATGAACGCAGCGAAACGGTCAATTTTCGAGTTCGTTTCATTGATTTTGAACGGGCGGAAAATAACCATTTCTGCATTGTTCAGCAATTAACCATTCGCGGAAAAGCCACGCGCCGACCTGATCTTTTTATTTACGTTAATGGTTTACCACTCGTTTTTATCGAACTCAAAAACGCCATTGAAACGACGCGCCAAGCCTACGATAAAAATCTGACTGATTACCGCCGCGATATTCCGCAAGTTTTTGATTACAATCTGGTCGCAGTTCTCTCAAACACGCTCGAAACGAAAGTCGGAAGTATGACTGCCGATTGGGAACAATTTTTTAACTGGGAAAAAATCGAAGACGAAAAAGAAACAACCATCGCCGCTAATGAAATTGATTTACTGCGAGTGATGCGTGCGCTCTTTCGCAAGGAAACTTTGATTGACCTGCTCGAAAATTTCGTTTTATTCTACGCTGATCGTGCAAAAATCGTTGGCAAAAATCATCAGTTTTTAGGTGTTAATAATGCGTTTGAAGCATTTCAAAAGCGCGATGAAAGAAACGGAAAACTTGGCGTTTTCTGGCACACACAAGGTTCAGGCAAAAGTTTTTCGATGGCTTTTTTAGCCCAAAAAATCCGCCGCAAAATTGCCGGCAATTTTAAATTCGTCTTTATCACCGACCGCGAAGATTTGGAAGACCAACTCCATAAAACCTTTGTCCGTTCAAATTTAATTAACGACACGGTTCGCGCCCGCAGTTCGGAAGATTTACAGTCGAGAATTCAAAATACCTCCAGTTTCGTTTTTACGCTGATCCAAAAATTCAAATCACCGGCACGCGGCGCGATTTACCCGAAATTGACCGAAAGAGATGACATTATCGTCGTCGTTGACGAAGCACACCGCAGCCAATACAAAGATTTAGGCGAAAATATGCGAAAGGCGATGCCCAACGCAAACTTTATCGCTTTTACCGGAACGCCTTTACTTGATGCCAGCGAAACAACGAAAGAATGGTTCGGCGATTATATCAGCCGATACGATTTTGCCGATTCGGTCGCCGACGGTTCGACCGTGCCGATTTATTATCAAAACCGCGTTCCGAAAGTCCAGCTCCAAAACGACACGCTCAACGAAGAATATTCTGAAATTATCGAAGACGAAAACTTGAGCGATGAACAAAAAGAACGCTTAACCCGTGAATTTGCCAATATTACAACCGTTATTACTGATAACGACCGGCTCGAATCAATCGCTGAAGACATTGTTAATCATTTTCCCGAACGCGGTTATTTAGGCAAAGGAATGATAATTTCGATTGATAAGCTGACCGCGCTAAAAATGCACGAAAAGGTAAAGCGTCTGTGGGAAGAAAAAATTAAAGATTTGCGCGGACAAATAAATGTTTTACTGAAAGATTCGCCCGAACGTCTGCAACTCGAACAAAAACGCAAATGGATGCGCGAAACCGAAATGTGCGTCATCGTCAGCTACGACAACGACGAAAACGAAAAGTTCGATGCGGCTGGCTTAAATATTCGCCCGCACCGCGAAATGATGAATAAAACCCGGGGCGATGATCACGAAACTATCGAAGACCGTTTTCGCAATCCGAATGATGAATTTCGTTTAGCTTTTGTCTGCGCTAAATGGCTCACCGGATTTGATGCGCCGACCGTTTCGACACTTTATCTCGATAAGCCGATGCAAAATCATACGCTGATGCAGACCATCGCCCGTGCTAACCGCATTGCGCCCGCTTTAGACGAAAAAGGTGCGGTGGCAACGGCTGAATCTCTCGCCTCGCACGAAAAAAAATCTGGTTTGGTCATTGATTATATTGGTGTTTTTAAACGTCTCGAAAAAGCACTCGCCAAATATTCCCGCCCCGTTGATGATAAAACAAAATACGCAGCGGAAGATTTTGACGATCTGGTTGATAAACTTGAAGCCTCGATTGCGGTCGGCGTTGCGTTTATGAACTCGCACCAATTACAGATTCAAGAAATTATTGAGAGCCGCGAAATTTTTAAAAACCTGTCGCAATTCAAAGAATTTGCTGATGCGCTTTCAAAAACCGAAGAACTAAAGAAAGAATTTTCCGTTTACCAAACGGCGATTACGTCATTTTACGAAGCCTGTAAACCCGACATTTTAACTGAAGAACTTTTGCGGGAAAGCGATTACAAAGGTAAATTTAAACGCTCGAAAGAAGTTTTTGAGTATCTGCGGAAAATTGTAAATCGGCAGGTCGAAGCGGCAGGAAATTACGATTCAGCGCAGGACAAAGCCGATATTTTGATAGATGAATCAATCGTTTCAGCAGGTTATCGTATTGAATCGCTCAAAGAAATTAGTTTGAGTCAGATAGATTTTGAAAAACTAAAACAGCGTTTTCACGCCTCGCCCTATAAAAATCTGTCCATCTCCGATCTAGTCGATTTTCTGCGTAACCGCGTGCAGCAAATGCTGACACAAAACATCACCCGCATTGATTTAGCCCAAAAACTTCAAGAGATTATCAATGATTACAACTCAACCAGTAGCGATGTCGAAGCATTTTTCAAGGCTCTGAAAGAATATGCCGAAAAATTGCGCGAAGAAGAAAAACGCGCTGCCAGCATTGGTCTGCTGGAAGAAGAATTAGAGATTTTCGATATGTTATTTGTCGAAAAATTAAATGATGCTGATACCAAAAAGGTCAAAACGGCAGCACAAGCCTTGTTGCAAAAACTTAAAGAGAATGAAACTCAACACACCATTTTAACTACGGATTGGTATAAAAATGAGCAATTGCGGCAAAATGTTGATGATATGATCGGTAAGATTTTAGACGCGAATCTACCGGACACTTACGACGAAGGAACTTTTAAGAAAAAGTGGAAATCTGTTTACACCCACGTTTATAATAAAGCTTCCCGTGGCAAGGCATATTGGCAATAAAAAAATGTCTAAATCAATTTTCTGAAGTTATAATACTACAAATTCAAACCAATATGAGCCAAATATCTCAATTATTGGCTTATATTGGCTTTCCAAGCTAAGCCAAATATTGTTACAATAAGCAAAGATTTGAAACCATCAACTAATGAATAATGAAAAACTTTTATGAAAAACAATTAGTGAGCCGATTTGAAAAGCAAGAAGTGTTTGCCAGAGAAGATTTATTTAAGTTCTATGCGGAGTTTGAACCGGAATTGAAAGAAGGAACTTTCGGCTGGCGCATTTATGACTTAAAAAAGAAAAATATTATCAGAAATGTCGGGAAGGGCATTTATTCTCTATCGGGGAAATCTTTATATATTCCGACACTTGGCAAATTGTCGGAAAAAATCGCTAAACTTTTTAGTAAAAATTATTTGGACTTAGAATATTGTCTTTGGGAAACGCTTTGGCTAAATGAGTTTTCCAACCATCAAGCAACTACATCATTTACCGTGCTAGAAGTTGAAAAAGAATTGCTTGATTCCGTTTTTTATTTTCTTAAAGAGAACAAAATGAATGACTTATTTTTGCAGCCCGATGAAAAAATGCTTGAAATATATGTCGTGGAAAAAGAAAATCCGGTGGTGCTAAAAAGTCTAATTACTCGTGCGCCGCTCCAAAAAATAAGCGATAAAAAACTCAAAATCACCGTTCCACATTTAGAAAAAATTCTGATTGATTTATTTTGCGACAGCAAAACATTTTACTTTTATGTGGGGAAAGAATTGGAAAATATTTATACTGCTGCTTTGGATAAATACACAATAGATTTTTCCCGTTTACTAAATTATGCGAAACGCAGAGGTAAAGAACCCGAAATCAGAGATTTTATTGAAAATAAACTCAACTACTCATTAGAAAATATTTTGAGATGATTAAACAAAAGTGTTTTGAAAAAGAATGGATTACCGGATTCCGCCGCCAAAAAGAATTGAGCCGCATAGACCCGTCTCTTTTGGAAAAAATGATTTATGCTCTGTATTTGGTGCAAAATCTGACAATACAGGGTTTAGACTTTGTTTTCAAGGGTGGAACAAGTTTAATTTTACTCTTGGAAAGTGCCAACCGATTTTCGATTGATGTTGATATTATTGTCAATAAAAGCTACAAATCGGAATCATCCCAAAAAGAAATTGAAGAAATTTTACAAAAAATAGTAGAAAATTCATCTTTTACTAATTGGGTATTAGACGAAAAACGAAGTTATCGGGAAGGAATTCCCAAGGCACATTATAAATTAGAATATCAGCCTCAATTTGACCGGGCGGGGCATATTTTATTGGATATTTTATTTGAGAAAAACTACTATCCCCAAATTATTGAAATTCCCGTTGCCACAAAATGGATTGAATCAGACGAAACTATAAAGGTCTCAGTTCCTGATATAAATTCAATCACCGGCGATAAATTAACCGCTTTTGCTCCAAATACTACTGGCATTAAATACAATGCGGATAAGGAATTAGAGATTATAAAACAATTATTTGACATCGGCGAATTATTTGAAAAAATAGATTCGGTAGAAATTGTCGCCCAAAGTTTTACTGCTTTCGCTAAAGAGGAAATCGGTTATCGAAAATTATCTATCGGTTCACAAGAAGTCCTCGATGATATAATTGAGACTGCCAAACTGATCGCTTTACGGGATAAAAACAATGAAGAGCCGTTCAAATTAAACTTTTTAGAAATTCAGAAAGGAATTAGAAATTTCAATTCATTTTTAATTTCGGGAAATTTTTATCTTGATTTGGCAATTACAGCGGGAGCCAAGGCAGCATATCTGGCGGCAAAAATTTCGCGGGAGGACTACAATTCATTAGAAAAATATCAAGGTCAAGATATTTCATCATTAAACATTGAAAATCAAGAATGGAATTTTTTGAATAAGCTCAAAAAATTGCCGGATAAATCGGCTTTTTTCTATTGGTATCAAGCGGTTGAATTGTTGGATAAAGAAACTAAATCTTGAAAGTTTAGAGCAAAATGGCAAAAGATTATCTTTTCTTTCAAAAAAACAACCTTCATATTTCCTCTCCAATCGTTTTTTAGAAGTTAAGCCTATACAAACCATTCACCCAAAAAGGCTGTTTTTGATTGCCTAACTAATTCTCAACCCCAAATGGTCGCACGGCGCATCAGTCAAATCCTGCTCAACTCCGAGATATTTTTCCGTTGTCTGAATCGAATCGTGTCCAAGTGAAAGTTGAATTTGGTCAATCGGCGAACCGCCTTTGTGGGCAAGTTTGGCAAAGGTTCTTCTCAGATCGTGTGGCGCAATTCCTTGCTTTTCCAATGTTTCAGCATAGCCGACGATAATGTTATAGATCGCTTGATCGGTAAATCCCTCTCCCATCAAATTGCCTCCTTTGTTCACTCGGCGAAAGATAAATCCATCGTCAATTCGTGCGGAATATGTCCACGAATCAATCGCCTGTTTCGCCCACGAAGGCATCGGCACGGTTCGCATTTTGTCGCGTTTTCCGACAATATCCACAATCGCCCAGCGTCCTTCGCGCTGTTCAATATGCGAAACGGAAAGAATTGCCGCTTCCGCTCGTCTTAATCCGCAACCTATTAACACCGCAAGAACGGCGCGGTCGCGCACGCCTTTCAAAGTTTTCACATCTGGTGCATTGAGCCACATTTGAGCTTCTTCCTTGGTCAACCAATTTCCCGTGCGTCTGCCGCGAAACGGCACGCCTTTGACCGCGCGAATTCCGTTAGCAATCTTTGAATCAATCAAATTATTGTCTTCGGCTTCACTTGCCAATTTTCTGATGGCGGAAAGTTTTTGGTTAATTGTGGCTGATGAGAGTTTTTGCTCCCGCAAAGATTTTACATATTTATTGATGAGAGCCTTATTGAATTCCGGTCTGCCTTCGGCGGCGTGCCAGATGAAAAACTGTTCAAGATGTCGGCGATAAGCGCGGCGCGAATTTTCTGTCGGCAGCGCATCAAGGACCATCTCTATAATTTGCTTTTCAGCGGGACTTAATTTTGGTCTAACGAGTGCTAAGGAATTTTCCATAAATTGCCAATTACTTAAAATCAACTTCTAAAATTTAAAATCAATCAAAATCTAACACACCGCTTCTCTTTTGTAAATAGCTTTTGAGAACACAAGTTATCATAAGCTATTATTGTCCAGACGTGAATCGCAAAATTACTAATTTCATTGATTATTTAAGCCCAAAAATTCTGTTGAACCAAGAACGTCTTACTGGTTTTTCCTCTTGAATTGTATCAGCTATTTTGCCGGAATCTTCAGTCGGTCTAACCGTTGGTGTCGAATTTTCAATTGTTTTCAGTTTTTGAACGTCAATCGGATTAAGACTCTGCGCCGATTGAGATGATAAAACACTAATCATTGTTTCTGCTTTTACTGGTGGCGGAGAGATTGCCGTTTCGTTATGGCTAAGTTTCAACGCTTTTTTGATTGCTGACACATATATCTCCCATGCTTGCAATTCATCGTTGTGAAGAACGATGCTATTTTGTTTGAATTTAATCGAAAAATCTTTCAGCGTTGGCACATCGCCGGCAGCTTCGTAAATTTGAATGAAATTTAAGGCTTTTTGCGCCAATTCCTGAACATATTGTTGTTGGATATATTCTCCGGCTTGCTGTCCGTAATAATTGAAATCTTGGGAAGGAAGCAGTTCAGCAATTTTTTTGACAAAAGCAGTTTTATTTTTCGGCATTAGCAGATGCTTTTCCGGGCGAAACGGGATTTTTTCACCGATTGCCGTATATAAAAGGCTGATGTCGCCGCCAAACCAGTTTTTTGTAGGTGTGGCAGCAGTTGAGACAAATTGCTTGACGGTTGGTGGTTTACCGCTTTTTTCGCTCATTTTTAGAAAGAATGTATTTGCCGCCGGAGTTATTTCCGATTCCCAACGGGTTTTTAAATACTGTTCGAGATATTTTTCCGTCCAAATTCGGCGATAGCGGGAAATAATATCACGCAGTTTTTCAAATCCCGCTCGGCGCGAACCGCTGCTTACGCTCATCGAGATCGTGATACCAAGATCCAAAGTTTGGCGGGAGTTTTCCGTTTCTATGCGTTCTTCGGGTCCGAGTCGTTTTTCGGCTTCGATCAATTCGGCAAACATTGTAGGTTCAATCGGAGTTTTCATTTCTTTCAATTCCGATAAGTAACGCCGTTGATGATGTTCCAATCCTTCCATATCCGTGCGTGAATATGGTCCTTCGCACAAAAACCAGGCGGTCAGAGCGCAATTCTGCCAAAAGAAAAGTGACGGACCGAAGACATCAGCCATCACCGCGTGCGGAAATGGTTCGGACACAATTCGTTCGGGAAATTTGTTGAGCAGCGTTGTTCCCCAAAGATTTTCTATTTCACCGATTAAACCAGCCGGAAGGAGTTCCAGATAAAGTCCCGGATGAAAAATATCGTCCCTGACGGGATTAAAATCTATTCTTTTACCCTCCACGATCAATCCCCAGAGAGATTTCATTCCCGGCTTTTGAATTGTGTGGAGATTGTCGAAAATTTGCCAATATTTTTTCAGACAATTAACTCTTTCTTCGATTGGCGATATTCCATTTGGCTTTTGCCAAATTGCGGCGGCGATTTTTTCGATCTCAGAGGCTGAAATCCCTTCTTGTTCGGAAATTTCCTTGATGCGAGTCGCTCCACCTGCAAGTATTTGCGGTTTTGGAAGTGCCGTAACAATTTGCTCGTCCGGGTGCGGTCTTTCACCCAAATATTCGACGAGAGCCAGCCAATCGCCTCCGAAAAATCCGGTTAAAAGCGGCTGAAAAGCCTTTGTGATAACTTGTTTGCGTTTGACGATGCCATCGGATTTCGCCTTTTTGTAATACTGTTCGATTAAAGACCGTAGCGCGTAAAGACGATAAAAAGTGCCGGTAGAAGCGTCTATTTTGGACGATAATTCTTGAAGCAATTTCTTTTTTGCCTCAAGCTGTTCGGCACGACTTGAGAGTTTTGACCAGCCGCCACGGAATCGAAATACATTCATCGCGTCAACATCCGTAATTCCGAGAGCAGTATAAAATCCGTCAAGATCATTCCAAATCTTTTTCAATTCTTCAAAATCATATACGCCGGCGAACTTGCTTCTCAGTTTGATCGGATAGGTGATTTTTTCGTGGAAAGGAGAAAAAACCGACCATAGAAAAACTGCTTCGGGTGAAGTTTCCAATTTCACGCGGCAAAGTTCGCTGTCGGCAAGGCTTATCGGAAAATGGGAAAAATCACCAAAATTCTTGGTCAAATTTAACCAACCGACATCAATATATTCTTTTTCGGGAAGTGTCCAACTGCCTCGTTCTCGCTGGCGGGCAAAGTCATACTTGTCTTTGATAAATTGTTGCTGTAAAACAGTTAAGTTATGAATTTCGACTGCCCCGTTGTGCATTTCATCAACGCTCATCGAAACGATTTGCTCGCCGTGCAAACTGCGATGGGCAAGTTCGGAAATTAAATTATCGAGTTCCGCAAATTTTGCCGAAAGCCCTTTTTCTCTTTCGAGTTCTAAAACCTGCATTGATGTTTGGCAGGCTAAAAATTGTTGTCCGAATGAAGTCATAACAAATTATTTATTCGGCGAACTGTCTGGCAATTCGCACGAATTGTTCAAAAGTAATTGGATTTTCCGTATTCTGCACATAGTCCGAATAGCGTCCGGCAAGAGCTTCCATTTCGCGTTCCTGCCGCCGTTGTTCGACGCGCACTTCATCGTGAACGATTCTGTGTTCGATGTCGCCTTTTTCAAAAATAACAAAAGCATCCAAACACCTCACGGAATTTATTTCGCGTGTTACGGCAAAAGCGTCATCCTGTTCAGAAATTATTACTGTTTCGTCAAAAGTATGCTCGTGAGCTGTCAGCGGATCCATATCGTTTTCCCGGTAAATCGTTTCAATATGATTGTCGAGTCCCATTTCTTCGTGATAAATAATATCAAGAAATTGGTCTTCCGGTTTCACTTTTCCTGTTAATACCGGATTTTGCAAAACCCTGATGCCGCGCCCGATAAATTGGTAGAATTCGCTGAAACTTCCATACGGACGAATCGGAACGACAACCGTTATCGGCGGAAAATCGTAACCCTGCCCGAGCATCTTGAGTTGAACGATCCCCTGCAAATCGCCCGAATCATTTTCAAATCTCGAACGTATTGAGCGAATTCGCCCTTCGGTCATCGAATAATGCAAATGCGAACAAGGAATTCCGTAATCTTCCGCGATTCGTGAAATTTGTTCAGCGTGTCTTTCGCCTATTGCGGAAAATAGGACACGCGGTTTAACCGGATAAAGCAGTTCGGTTTGCAGATCAAGCGCAACTCTGACTTCGCGCATAACTTGCCTGATTGATACGTCGGACTTTGCCACGACACGGGACAATTTCTTTTCATCTTTTAGTAATTCCAAAAGATTTTCGCGTCCGGTAATTTCTTCGCGGCTGCCGTCGGAATGAATCATTTCATAAATGGTTGTTTCCTCTTGCGGCTCAAACCGCCGGACTCGCAAGTTTTTCGCGTGACCATCGGCAATCGAATCAATCAGGCGATAACGGTAAACGACATCGGCATCTATCGGTTTGCCGTCCAGCCGCTGAAAACACGCTGACATCAAAAGAGTTCGCGCTTTGGGAAAATGCCGGAAAGTTACTTGATAAGATTCGGCGGCGGCGATATGCGCTTCGTCAACGATAATCATATCAATGTCGTCGGCTGCAAGTTTGGCTAATACATCATCTTCATCTTCGCCCGTGCCGAGAGAGTGAAAATTAGTTACGATGACATCGGCGGCGAGAAGATTTTGCCTCGTAATCCGGCGAATTGCTCCTTCTTCTCGGTCGAGCATTAAGACTTGTGGCGGTTTTGCTCCCGGTATCAGCGGACCGTTCGGAAGCCCGTATAAGACATTTCCCAACGCCTGATGGTCGAGCGCTTTCCCGAAAGTGCCGCGAATCACACTGCCCGGTGTAATAATCAATGCCCGACGCTTTGTGAACGCCAGAACTGCCGTAACCCCAAGTGCGGTTTTTCCCGAACCAACCGACATGACACAAGCCGCCCGACTGCCGCCTTTTCCGTAATAATTGCCGAGTGCGGCGATTGCTTCGCGTTGGCAATCACGCAAGGTTTTCAGATTTATTTTTATTTGTGATTCTGCAAAATAAGAGTTTTTGTCTTCAAAAAATGCTTCCCTTTTTAAATTTGGTGATTTTGACAATGCAAAGAGCGGATCGGGGTTCATATCAGGTTTTTCAATCAGCGGAGATTCAATAATAAATTCCCTGAGCCTTGAATCCTGCACTAATATTGCCTGTAACTGTGCCACACAACGCGACGTTTCGCTTCTGATTGAATCGTAACTGAATCTGAGAATTGTCCAACCCGTCGCCTGCAAATCGTTTTGCCGTAAACGGTCGTAGCTGAAAGCCTGCCGCGAGCCGTGAAATTCAAACCCGTCCAGTTCGACTGCGAGCTTAATATCTTCGCCGAAAATGGCGTAATCAATTCGGTAATTTCGCTCGTTCAGACCAACTTCTTCTTGCTCTTTAACGAAAATTATTAAGTCAAATCGCACCGCCGGTGTCAGCACCCAACGCAGAAATGAGTATTCCAGAAAAGAATCTGAGGCTAGATTTTCATAAATCTGCGGGCTTATCATATGAATCTTCGCTTTCCAAAAGTTTTATTTTATCTTCAATTTCCTCGACTTTTTCATAACCGTAATCGAATTTCGTAGCGATTTTGGCGACTTCGAGGGCTTCCCGCAAATAACCTTCATTTTCATATAAGCTGATGAGCCGGTTAAATGCCGTCACTCTGGCATAATGAATGCCATTCTCATTTTCATAAGAGATAGTTTCTGGATGTTTTTCGAGAAGCTGAATATTCAACTTACAAAGTTTTTCGATTTCGCTCGCTACCCAAACTTCTTTTCCGATAAATTTATTTAATTCGTCGTGAGTTCGCTGTAAAGCAAAATGATAATCACTCAATTTGCCGGGAAGCTCTAATGTTTCATAAGCCTGTCGCAGTAGGAATAGCGGTTCGCTTTCGCCCGGACGCGGCGTTGCTGTCCATCCGTGGGCAGGAGCCGCACTCGAAGATGTTTCGCCGTAATTCCACATAACAGATTTACGCCGTTTACCGTCAAAATTGTAATAACTGATTTCGGGAGTTATTTTCAACATCGCAAGATGGCTAAAATCCAATCCCTTCGGGGCGACATACTCTATTTTTGGGATTGCAGCAAACCCTGAAAACCAATTTTCATCATCCATAAGTCAATTAAGTGAATTTGTGTCCAAGAATAAGTATTTTAAAGACTTTTCCACTTTAAAATTATCACTTATCTTTCGCAAATATAAACTTGAATTTAGTCGGCAAAAATTTGAATGGCTTTATGATTAGTATTGTAGGCTATTCTGAAGCTGTTTCGAGCAAAGGCTTTATTTTTTCGTCAAATTCTTCGTTGTAGATGATGCCCTCAATCCGTTCTCGTATTTTTCCATCGTGGTCAATGACGACTGAAAAAGGCATCGTGTCAGTAGTTGTAAATAATTCTTTTGTTTTTTTCGAGCCGAATAAAACCGGATAATTTATTTCATTTTGGCGGACAAAACTGCGGACTTTCGTGCGATTTGTCGGCGGGTAAGTGATGCCGATAATTTGCAGTCGCTGATTTCCGTATTCTTTTTGCCATTTTATAAGTTCGGGGATTTCAGCACGGCACGGCGGACACCAGGTTGCCCAAAAGTTCAGCAGAATTACCTTTCCCTTAAAATCATCCAAGCTGACTGTTTTTCCGTTTAAGTCTCTGAGAATAACGGACGGAATTTTCTCCTCTTTGTTGGCTTGAGCAAAAACAATTACCGGAGATAACAGGCAAATGAGAAAGATTAATAAATTTATTCGTGATGTTTTCAAAATAGATATTTTACTCCCAAAAGTAGATTGTAGTTGGTTCGCAAAGCCAGCGAACCTGAATTATGAAAGACAGGAATTTGCAGACTGCCTTCTATGACAAATTGCGGATCAGCGGCGTATTGGAGTCCCGGAGAAAGAAAAAATTCGGTTGAATAACTTCCCGGAACTTTGAATCCGCCAAGCCGCCCGTTGCTTCGTGTCATCAGAGTTGTTTCCAAAATGAGAAATAGTTCTTTACCCGGTTTTTGATAATCAATCGGCAGCAGAACATATTCAAAATCAGTGTTTACTCGAATCTCATTGCCGAGCCGAAAGCCGTCGCGCTCCGTCCGCAAAATGCCTTCGATGTTTCCGCCGAAGATAAATCTTCCGCCCGCTTGCGAAAATGAAACGTCGAGATGTGGTGAAAGTCCTCCGTTAATCGGAGTAAGTTGTTCGCGCACAAATGCTGGAGCGTTGACCTGTTGAGCTGTCGGTGCAGTCTTTTTTCCGGTCGGAAGTTCCAAGCCAAATCTGATCGCCGCCTGGCGGTCGCCATAAGTTTTTACTTTTCTGAAGAAACGATATTTGCCCCAGAGCGTTACGTTTCCAAGCCCGAAACCTGAACCTTCTTTCGTGCCGTCATCAAAAGAAGTGCGCGAAAAAGGAATCTCGGCTTCAAGTTGAAGTTTTGTGGTGGGCGTATATGAAACGGAAACGTCTAGCACTTGGCGGTAAACGTCCAAATTGCCAAGGCTTTGTTTAATAAAGTAAAAGCGCGGCGTAATCGCACCGCCTTGATAAACAGTCAGTCCCGGCGATGTCGTGCGAATCGGAGCGACGGGTTTATTTTTCTCTGCTGCTTCATCGGAGACGGGCAAAGAAACTGATTTGGCAAAATTCGCGTTTGTAAAACGAACGGTGGGAATGCCGCCATCAACGGCATTTTTAACCAAACTAATGGATTTCGCAGTTGTTACCTTTGCCGCTTTTTTAATAGTTTGCGGCTCGACATATTCTTGCGCCGCTTCTTTTTCGCCGACGGTTTTCCAGATGCCGACTATTTCAACCGCCGAATCCGATTCAATTCCAGCGGTCAGTTTTTCAAGCATTTTGCCTTCAAGAAAGAATTTCTGCCCTGAAGATTCGTTTAGGAAAAACAATTTATCACCTTCGCGGACGAGTTTTCCGGCGATGGTAATATCCGCCGAATCAAGCGCGTAACCTGCTTTTTTCAGCGTTTCTTTCAGAGCGGCAAACGATACAAACTTGTCGGCTTTCGGAACAAAAACGCCGAGTCCTTTTTTAATATCGGTAATCTCTATTTCCTTTAATTTCGGTGCAAAATTGAGACGGCTAACTGCCTTCTGTATGTTGTAAACTCAGTTTCCGCACAGGTAGCCGCCAATGTGCATCTGCACCTTGCGAACCTGCGCGAGTGAATTAATTCCGCTAAAAAGCAGTATCGAAAAGGCGATTGCCACCAGTATAAATTTTCTTTTTGTCATTAGTGTTTCCTCTAATTTCTTATCAATTACTTTTAATAATAAACCAAACGAATAAAATTTGTCGGTTTTAAGTTTTATTCTAAATTCAATCATTATTTAAAACGCAAAAGGCGCAGGCTGTTCAAAATCACTAAAACCGTAATACCGACATCGGCAAAAATCGCCATTGCCAAACTGCTTACGCCAAGAATTGCCAGAATAATAAAGACGAGTTTAGTCGCAACGGCGAGCGTTGTGTTGATTTTGATGGTCGAAATAGTTCTTCTGCCCAAACGGACAAGATACGGAATCAGTTCCAAACGGTCATTGAGAATGGCGATTGAGGCGGCTTCGATTGCCGTGTCGCTTCCCGCCGCGCCCATCGCAATTCCGACTGATGAAAGTGCTAATGCGGGAGCATCGTTCACGCCGTCGCCGACCATCGCCGTCGCGCCGTATTTCTGCAAAAGTTCTTTAATAGCTTCAGCTTTGTGTTCGGGCAGCATTTCGGCTCTAACCTCAGTAATTCCTACTTCCTTTGCCACAGATTGCGCCGGCGCGTGATTGTCGCCCGTCATCATTACAATTTCCACGCCCAGTTTACGAAGTTCGGCGACTGTTGCC
>JANNYB010000137.1:0-14353 GCA_031409875.1 Acidobacteriota bacterium
TGCAGTTTATCGAATCGAGCGAAATTACGTCGTCGCGTTCGTTGTAGATTCGGTAAATCCATTGTTTGGCGTTTTGCCGCGCATAATGTTCGACGCGCATTTCGTCTTCTTTGACGAGCAGACATTCGCGGATGCTCGGCATTGCTAGAAAACTTTCGAGGCGTTCCATTTTGTCAAAAGAATTCATCGAATTCGAGAAAATTTCCACGATTATCGAAGGATTCATCAAAATATCAAAATTGCTGTCCGTAAAATTCGGTTCGCCGTTCACAATCGCTAAATCAGGATAACAAAAGCGTTTAGCGTTTAGCTGAATACACATATTGCCCGCGTAGATTTCGCACTGATGATTTGAAAGACGCGAACCGATGGCGATAGTCGCGTTTGTCGTAATTAGATTGTGCCAACGATTTGCGCCCGCTTTCGGCAGAATTTTGCCGTCGCGGTATTCATTTCTAGCTCCGTTTTGTCGTTCCGATTTTAAAAATTGGTCAACGGCGGAAGTTTTTTCCGTTTGATTTAAAACTTTTTCATTCATATAAAACTACTCCTGAATAAATGTATATTGTTTGGGGAAAATTTGATTACAAAGACTGGAAACTTTGCGAAAGATTTTTTGTCTGCCTAAAATAGTGTTACATATCGAAGTGCGATATTTCAAGCAATAAATTACTATTGATTTTTGATCTTTGACCTTTGATCTTCGATTTTTGAAGTTGAACCGAGTAAATCAAAGGTCAAAGGTCAAAGATCAAAAATCAAAAATCAAAATTTTTATGAAATTAAGCGAATTAGCCGAAAAAACATTTTCGACAATCGAACGCGGCGATGCGGATTCAGACATCACATCAGCCGCCGGACTCGACATTGCTTTGAACGGCGAAATTACATTTTTGGCGAATCTGAAATATACGCCGCAAATCAAAACGACCGAAGCGAGCGCGATTTTCTTGAACGAAAATATCAAAATCGAACGCGAAGATATTGCCGTTTTACGCGCCAAAGATTCGTATCTCGCATACACGCGGGCTTTGCGAATTTTTAATCCTGAACTTGCAATAAATCCTGCAATCCATAAAACTGCCGTGATTGACGAAACCGCGAAAATCGCGGAAAACGTCGAAATTATGGCAAACGCCGTCATCGGAAAAAACTGCGAAATCGCCGAAAACGTGAAAATTTATCCGAACGCAACGATTTATGACGGCGTAAAAATCGGCGCAAATTCGGTGATTCATTCGGGCGTTTCAGTGCGCGAAAATTGCGAAATCGGCGAATATTGCACGATTCACAACAACACGACAATCGGTTCTGACGGCTTCGGTTACGCAAAAGATGAACAGAAAAAATGGCTGAAAATTCCGCAAGTCGGGCGCGTCGTTTTGGAAAATAACGTAGAAATCGGCGCAAACACGGCGATTGATTGCGCTTCGGTCGGCGAAACCAGAATCAAAAACGGCGCGAAAATTGATAATCTCGTTCAAATCGGACATTCCTGCACGATTGACGAAGACGCGCTGATTTGTTCGCAGACAGGTTTAGCGGGAAGTTCAGTTATCGGCAAGCGCGTAATTTTAGCCGGACAAGTCGGCATTGCCGGACATTTAAAAGTCGGCGATGATGCCGTAATTACAGCAAAATCCGCAACGAGCCACGATGTCGAAGACGGCAAAATTATTTCGGGAATTCCAGCTTTTGACAACCGCGATTGGCTTCGTTCCGCCGCCGCCTTCCGACGTTTGGGCGAAATGTCGAAAACCATCAGAGAATTAGGAAAACGCCTTTCGGAATTGGAAAAATAAATCATCAATTTGAAACATTTTTGCGGCTTGACAGTATTATCAAGACAAATCTTTTTCAAGATAATTCAGATTAAATTTTTCAGGAGAAATTATAAATGTTAAAACGCAAGATTTTAAGTGCATTCGTTTTGTGCGCTTTCGTATTTTCGAGTTCGGCTTTTGCCCAAACCGCGAAAATTTACGAAGCACCGAAAGCGGAGATTGATAAAATTAAAGACGAAGGAATGAATCGTTCGCAAGTGATGAACACGCTGTCGTATTTGACGGACGTGATCGGCGGACGTTTGACGAATTCGCCTTCGATGAAACGCGCCAACGAATGGACACGCGACACGATGGCGAAATGGGGAATGCAAAACGCGAACCTTGCGGCTTGGGGACCGTTCGGGCGCGGTTGGTCTTTGAAACGATTTTCGGCGCAAGTTTCGTCGCCGCAATCGTTTCCCGTGATTGCTTATCCGAAGGCGTGGTCGCCCGGATTAGACAAAGTCGTGCCGCAACCGACTCCGGTGGCAACCAAGAAAAACTCGAAAACTACGCCGCCAACAGTTGAGCCGAATACGGTTTTGACTTCGGATGTCGTCTATCTCGAAGGCGAAACCGAAGCCGATTTGGAAAAATATAAAGGACAATTAAAAGGTAAAATCGTGCTTGTTTCGGGCTTGCGCGAATTGAAAGCGGATTTTGAAGGAATGGGAATTCGCCACGATGCCGACAGTTTGCTGGCTTTGGCAAACGCCGAAAATCCTCTGCTCGTGCAACGTCCGCCGCAAGGACAAATGAACCAAGATCAAATTAATCGTTTTATGCAACGCTTTGTGCAAGGCGCAAAACGGATGAATTTTTTAATGCAGGAAGGCGCGGCTCTGCTTGTTGACAATAGTTTTGAAGGCAGTGGCGGAACGGTTTTTGTCGGCGGCGCAAGCGTCGCGCAGGAAATTCCGGCAAATCCGATGGAACTTTTCGGTGCACGTCGGATGCAAGCCTATCAAAAAGAATCGGAATCGAAAATGTTGCCGCAAATGACGATGGCAACCGAAGATTATAACCGTCTTGTGCGAATGATTAAGCAAGGCGAAAAAGTTCAGATGACGGTTGATTTTGCGGTGCAATATCACGACGAAGATTTGATGGGCTACAACACGATTGCCGAAATTCCGGGAACTGATCCGACGCTCAAAGAAGAAATCGTAATGCTCGGCGGACATCTCGATTCGTGGCACGGTTCGACCGGCGCGACGGATAACGCCGCCGGATGTGCCGTTGCAATGGAAGCCGCGAGAATTTTAATCGCTTCGGGTTTGAAACCGCGCCGCACGATTCGCGTCGCGCTCTGGTCTGGCGAAGAACAAGGCTTAAACGGTTCGCGTGAATACGTCAAACAAGTTTTCGGCGAAATGAAACCGTCGGCAACGCAAGGACAACCCGCAGAACTCGTGAAAGGCGCAAATTACGATAAGCTGTCCGCTTACTATAATTTAGACAACGGAACAGGCAAAATTCGCGGCGTTTATCTGCAAGGAAATTCTGCCGTCGCACCGATTTTCCGTAAATGGTTGATGCCGTTTGCCGATATGGGCGCGTCAACTCTGACGCTTGCCAACACGGGCGGAACTGACCATTTATCGTTTGATAGAATCGGACTTCCGGGCTTTCAATTCATTCAAGACGAAATCGAATACGATGCCCGCACGCACCATTCAAACCAAGATAATTACGACCGTTTGCAAGTTGACGATATGAAGCAAGCCTCGACAGTTATGGCGGCTTTCGTTTATCAAACAGCGATGATGGACGGAAAAATGCCGCGCAAGTAAATTGAGTTCGGGATAAGAATATTGCCCGCGAAACACGCGAAACACGCTAAAATTAAAACTATAATTCACATTATTTCTTTCTTTTTCGTGTGTTTTGTGTGTTTCGCGGGCAATATTTCCGTTTTATTAAATTCGATTTGGTTATCTCGAATTGACGTTATTTGTTCATCAGCGGTAGCGAAGGTTTGATAATCGGTTCGCTTATTTCAAATTCGTCAGGTTTTTTTTCGATAAGAATTTCATCCAAAATAAATTCGGCATCTTCAAAAATTTTCTTCAGATGTTCCGGCGAATTTTCGTCACGAATTTTATTGGCTAGCGTTTCCGCGTCGTTGATTGATTTTCCCGCATCGGAAATATCGCCTTCGGGTTTGGGAATTTGCGGGAAATTCGGCAGGAGTTTTCCGCAAATTCCACAAAAATTACTTTCCGTTAAATTTTCATTTTGACATAGGGGACATATCATAATTTATTTTCAGATGTAGTTCGGACTAAGATTTTCTTTACTGCAAAAACGCTGAGAAAAATTGGAGTTTAAAGGAGTTTTGTAATGAAAAACTATTTCAAAAAACTCTGTTTCTCTGCGTTTGCGGCGGTTAAATTTTTCTTATCCCGAATTCAGATTATTCATAACTTCTTAAAAATTCGACATTCTTTTTTTCGATTCCAGACAGCGAAACTTCGTCAAATTGCGGGTTATACCAGCTTTGACTCGTAAAATAATTTCTTAATTCAGGCTTTTTGAAACGGCGACCGTGCCGCGCAAAAATTTCGTTTCGCATAATCCGCAAATCCCACGAAGATTTTCCCTCCAAATCGCTTTCGTTCAAAAGCCGCGTCGAACCTTCGGGATATTTTCCGGGCGTGGAAGAATCGGAAATTTCGGGCGTTTCCGAAGGTTTCGGCGTGGCGGTTGATTTTGTAGTTGCCGTCGGTTTCGGCGTTTCTTTGTTTGTGATATTCGTGTTGGTTCCGGCGCGTTCGTCCTTTTTGGTGAATTGCCAAATTGCCACGCCGCCAAGCGCGAAAACCGCGACTAAAAGCAATCCGATAATCGCATAAAGAAAATTTCCGCTCGAATTTTGCTGAACCTGCGGCGCAGACGGCGGAATTTGATACTGCGGCTGAGGTTGAAACTCAGGTTGACTCGAATAATGCTGTGTCGGCGCAATATTTTGGGCAACAACCGTCGGAATTTCATCCGTATAAATTTGCGTCGGCGCAGCTTCGGCAATCGTCAAAGGCGTGCCGTCTTCCAGACAAAATTTATTTTCCGACGTAAATGTTCTGCCACAAAGCGGACATTGATTCATAATTTTAGTTGACTGAAATTGACCGTGTTTCTTGCGAATAATAACCGATTTTTGCCGGAAAATCCAAAGAAACCGCGATTTGTTGAATTTTTTGTTCGATTTTTTGAAAATGAGTTTATAATATCGGTTAAGAAAAGTCAGAACAGGAAGCGGTAGCGACCTGCTAACTTTTGAGCGAGTCGCTACTGCTCCTCGTTCTGACTTGTTCCGAAAGACCTATATGATTTGTCCGAGTTGTCAAACAAATAACGAAAACCGAAATGTGTTTTGCAGTAATTGCGGAACGCTTTTGAAAGATACTGATTCGATGGTCGGCGACACGAAATCACCGACGCTGAGTTTTCAGTTTCCGCCCGAACAGCCGCCGCAATTTGAAAATTCGCTTGCGGACGAAGAAGAAACGCCGACGGTTTTCGGCACTCAACGCGCGGCAAATATTCCGCCCGCACTGCCGATAACGCAACCGCAACCGCCGCCGACACAAGTTTTTGAAAATCCGAAACCTGTGGAAAATGTTCAGCCGAATCAGCCGGTTTTTAATCCGATTATTCCGCCGCTTTCGCCCGTTTCACAACCGAAATCAGGTAAAAATCTAAGATTAGTAGTAGTTGCCGCCGTTGTGTTTATCGGGCTTTTGGCAATCGGTGTCGGCGGATATTTTATCGTTTCAAAACTTCTGGTCAAAAAGGAAATTTTGCCGCAAACCGTCGGAATGTTCGTGCAGACTAAGGACAAAGACAAAATTGACGAAATCAAAAAACAGGATTTCACAAATGCCGTTGACGCAAAAGATAAGTTGTTGAAAGACGAAGGTTTAACGAAGGTCGAGAACAATCAAACTCTGCTGTTATTTACGGACGAAAAAGAATTTAAAACCAGCGAGTTGCGGCTTATCCAACTCGACACGATAAAGCCGGACGGCAATCTCAAACAGATTGATTTTCAAACCGAATCGGTTGCCGACAAAGCCGAAATCAAGCGCGTCAAACTTCCCGAAAATCTCGCCAACGGCAAATATGCTTTCGCGGTTTTGGACGGTTTTCTCGACGAAGGAAAACATAAATTTTGGGCTTTTCAAGTAACGAATTCGGACAAAGCAAACAACGATGCAATCTTAAAACCTTCAACCGTTGCACCAAAATCAAAAGACAAAAAGAAAAGTGACAAAACGCCCGAAACTCCGCCGACGGTTGAAAGTTACGTCTATCCGAAATCAAACGGCACGATTTTGCGCTCCGAACCGAGTTTGACAGCGAGCAAGGTTGATACTTTAACGAGTTCGGACAGACTTTATGTGATAAAAATTTCCGATAACACAACCGTCTGGCGCAAAATCACAGGTTATTGGGCAAACGTCAAAACCGACGATGGCACAACCGGCTGGGTTTTTGCGCCGCTTCTTAAAAAATAAAAATATGCAAAGTTTCAGATTTTTTACTTTTTACTTTTTACTTTTTACTTTCCTTTTTGCCTGTTCAAAAAAAAGCGATTTGAAACCGTCTTCACCCAACAAAATTCCGACCGAAACAGGTGCGTTTGAAAAAAATCTGCCCGAAGATTTTCAGAAACCGACGGACGAAACGGGCAAAAGAATTTTGAAAGATTACGGCGCGGTTTTTGTCGCACGCGGCGGCTCAATTCCGCCAAAAACTGCGATTTTCAAAGACGAATCGGCAGTTTCCGCATTTCAATCTTCGCTTAAAACTTCTTCCGAAAAAATCGGCGCGTTTAATATCGAACTGCAAACGCCGGCAATGAACGCGCTCAAAGAAGCGATTGCCGAAGCCAAACAATCGAACCTGACAATCACGCCGCGCGGCGAAGATTCTGCAAAAAGAACTTACGGCGAAACCGTCAAACTTTGGGCAAGCCGCGTTAATCCGGGGCTGGAGCATTGGGTTAAAAAAGGGAAATTGCAACAAGCAGAAGCCGATAACATCAGAAATCTTTCGCCTTTTGAGCAGGTTGCGGAGATTTTCAAATTAGAAGCGCAAGGAATGTTTTTCGCAAAAGATTTGTCGAAATCAATCGTTTATTCGGTTTCGCCGCCCGGAAGTTCGCAACATTTGTCGCTTCTCGCGCTCGACATCAACGAACACGACAACAAAAAAGTCCGTGATATTTTAGCAAAACACGGTTGGTTTCAGACGATTATTTCAGATTTGCCGCATTTTACGTTTTTGGGTGCGAAAGAAGCAGAATTGCCGAATTTAGGATTAACAAAGGACGAAAATACCGACCGCGTTTATTGGATTCCGTCAATTTAAAATGCAGAAACACGCACGGAGTAAGTGTGTGAACATTTCGGCACACTTACTCCGTGCGTGTTTCTGCACTAAGATTTTTACACACTTACTTCGTGCGTGTTTCTGCATTAATGAATTCTATTTTTTGAGCATTGGTTTCAAAGATTTATAAACATTTTCGGTCATAATTACCTCGCCTTTGGCGTTCGGGTGAATGCCGTCGGGTTGATTCAAATCTTTGTTGAGCGCGACATTTTCGAGCAAAAACGGCAGAAATTCGACTTTGTGCTGAGTTGCCAGATCGGGAAAAACCGTCTGATATTCGCGCTGATATTCAGAACCGACGGACGGCGGCGCGAGCATTCCGCAAAGCAAAACTTTGACGTTTTTCTTCTTGGCTTTTTCAATGATTTTCGACAAATTCCGCTTCATATTCGCCACCGGCATCCGTCGCAGCAAATCGTTTGCGCCGAGTTCGAGAATCAGAATTTCGACTTTTTCCTGTTCTAAAATCCAATCAACCCGTTCGAGTCCGCCAATCGAAGTATCGCCCGAAACTCCGGCGTTGACGACTTCAAAAGCAAAGCCGTCCGCGTCTAATTTTTGTTGTAAAAGATACGGATAAGATTCTTTTTCGAGAAGTCCGAAACCGGCAGTCAAACTATCGCCAAAAGCAATAATTTTCGGACGATTTGTCGTAATTTGCGGCGTTTTCAGAGCCTTCTTCCCATCGCCGTTAAACTGCGCCGTCGAAGCATCGCACCCGAAAAGCGCGAATGCCACAGCCAAAAAACAAAAAATCGTCAATCCAAATCGAAAGTGTTTCATAAATTGCAAACTTTATTACGTTCCAACTCGTTTATAAGATGCAATTTTATTGAAACTTGTTCGCGGCTTTTTCGCAAGCGGCAGGTTTAGTAAATAGTGAATAGTAAATCGTGAATAGATTTTCTGTTTGACCGACTTTTCTATTCACTATTAACAATTTACTATTTACTTTTATGATTGAACTTAAAAATGTAACGAAAATCGTGCGTTCCGGCGTGGAGGATTTAACGATTCTTGATGATGTTTCTTTTACGATTCCCGACGGCGAATTTGTTGCTGTAACGGGCGCGTCCGGCAGCGGAAAATCAACGCTTTTGGGCTTGATTGCAGGACTCGATGCTCCGAGTTCGGGCGCAGTTTTTATTGATGGCGAAAACGTAACCGAAATGAACGAAGACGATTTAGCGACTTTAAGAAGCACGAAAATCGGCTTTGTTTTTCAATCGTTTCACTTGATTCCGTCGCTTACAGCGTTTGAAAATGTGCTGATTCCGATGGAAATTCTCGGTTTAAAAGAAGCCAAATCACGCGCCAAAATTTTGCTCGAACAAGTTGATTTAACCAATCGCGGACATCATTATCCGACCGAACTTTCCGGCGGTGAACAACAACGAATCGCCATCGCCCGCGCTTTTGCGAACAATCCGAAGATTTTGCTGGCAGACGAACCGACCGGAAATCTCGATTCAAAAAACGGCTCGCACATTTTCGATTTAATGACCGAATTGCACAAACAAAATAATGTAACTTTGGTTCTCGTTACGCACGATCAACATTTGGCAGAAATGGCGCAAAGGCAGATTATTTTGAAAGATGGTAAAGTTTTAAGTGATGACGGAGGAAATTATGCTTGACGTAATCAGCGCGGCACAAGCCGAAAATAAAATTCAACATTTGATTGAGGAAACAGCCGAATCACATCGTCCGATTTTGATAACAGCGGACAATAATAACGCTGTTTTGCTTTCTGAAGACGATTGGAACGCTTTGCAGGAAACGCTTTATTTGGTTTCGGTTTCGGGCTTGCGCGACTCAATTGTTGAAGAAATAGCAAAACCGGATGATGAATTTTTGAGCGAAGAAGAATTTCTCAGCGAGATTGAAAAGGAAGGCGAAAATTGAGTTGGGAATTACAGTTTTCAAGACAATCCGTAAAAGACGTAAAAAAACTTAAAGCGGCGCGGCTTTGGAAAAATGCGGAGAAAATTCTCGTCGTTCTGCGCGAAAATCCGTTTCAAAATCCGCCGCCTTACGAAAGACTTGTCGCCGATTTGGAAGGCGCGTATTCACGGCGTATAAACATTCAACATCGCGTTGTTTATCAAGTCAATAAAGCAAAAAAACAAGTCCGCGTTTTGCGAATGTGGACGCATTACGAATGAATTTTATTTTCAATCTGACGTTTCGGGAAATCCGCTCATCGTGGCGGCGTTTGCTGTTTTTCTTTTTGTGCATTGCGATTGGTGTCGGTTCGGTGGTCGCGCTTCGTTCGTTGATTCAGAATTTGAGCCAAGCGGTCGGCGGCGATGCGCGGGCATTGTTGACGGCGGATTTTGAAATCAGTTCGACGAATGATTTTTCGCCGCTCGAAATTAAAAAAATCGAAGAAACGCTCAGTAAATCAAACATTATCGAAGCCCGAAACGAAGCCATCACGAATTCATATATGGCGCGTCCGGTTGATGCGGCGAACGAAAGTCTTTCGTTTGTCGAACTCAAAGGCATCGAGCCGCCGTTTCCGCTGGTCGGGAATTTTACGCTGACGGGCGGAAAAGCGTTTGACTTTAAACTTTTAGAAAATAACGGCGCGGTTGTTTCGCCGCTTCTGCTTGATGATTTGAAGGTGAAAATCGGCGATAAAATCAAGATTGCCGACGGCATTTTTGAAATTCGCGCCACATTTGACGAAGAACCGGGCGGCGCAAGCGGTTTTCGGCTCGGACCGAGAGTTTTTATCGAGAAAAACGCCTACGATACTGCCGGAATCACGAGCAGCGGCGGACGAATTCGGCGCAGAATTCTTTACCGCACGTCGGATAATCCGACCGAACTCATCAAACAACTGCGCGAAACTCTGAAAGGCACGACTTTAAGCGTCCAATCTTACCGCGAACAACAGGAAAATTTGGGCGAACAATTCACCAGAACTGAAAATTATCTGTCTTTGACCGGACTGCTTATTTTGGTTTTGGGCGGCATCGGCGTTTGGAATGTCGCAAGAGTTTTCGTCGAACAAAAGCGCAAATCCGTTGCTGTTCTGAAATGTTTGGGCGCAAACGGGACGAAAATTATTACTGTTTATCTGTTGCAAATCTTGACTTTAGGCTTGCTCGGAAGTTTTTTCGGCGTATTTTTGGCGCAATGTTTTTTATGGTTTGCGCGGACGCAATTTAACGATGCTTTGCCCGCTTCGATGAAATATTCGATTAATTTTTCGGTTGCGTGGCAGGGAATTTTGCTCGGCGTTTTGATTTCGCTTTTGTTTTCCGCGCTACCGCTTTTGCAGGTCAGAAACATCAAACCGCGTCTGCTTTTGCACGACGCGACGGGCGAAAAAACGCGAAAACTCGACACCACGAAAACGATTATCGGTGCGGTTTCGTTGATTGGACTTCTTGCGCTTTCGGCGTGGCAAGCCGGTTCGCTCAAAGTCGGCGCGTTTTTTCTTGTCGGTTTGGGTTTAACTTCAGTTTTCCTTTATTTTGCGGCAGTTATTTTGACGATGATTCTGCGGAAATTTCGCGGATTCAGTTCGTTTGCAATTACGCAGGCGATAAATTCGCTCTATCGTCCGGGCAATCAAACACGAATAATTTTGCTCGCCGTCGGACTTGGCGCGTTTGTCGTTCTCGCGGTTCAATCTTTGCAGTCGAATCTCGTGCGCGAATTCGATTTTACGCGCAATCAAACGCTTCCGAGTCTGTTTATTATTGACATTCAACGCAGTCAAATCGAAGAAGTCCGCCAAATGCTCGAAGAAAAAACCGGCGAACCGGCGCAAACTTTACCGACAATTCGCGCTCGAATCGCGTTTGTTAATGGCGAACCGATTGACCTTGCAAACCGCGAAACGCGCCAACAACAAGGACAAATCGGACGCGAATTTGCCGTAACCTATCGCCCGAATCTCGATAAAAACGAAGAAATCATCGCCGGAACTTGGTGGAACGAAATTTCCGAAGTGCCGGAAGTTTCGGTCGAAGAAGATATGGCGCGGCGTTTGAATCTAAAAATCGGCGATTCGATGACGTTCGATATTGTCGGCAGAAAAATTACGACTCGCGTGGCAAGCATTCGCAAGATTGATTTGCGAAACACGCGCACAGTTTTCATTTTCGTTTTCGCGCCGAATGTTTTGGAAAATGCGCCGCAAACTTTTGCCGCAAATGTGATAAAAAAATTGCCCGAAACCGAACGTCAACGCTTGCAGAGAAGTTTAGTTGATAAATTTCCCAACATCCAAATTTTCGACGTTGCCGACATTGTTGCCGCAGTTCAAAAACTCGTCAATAACTTCGTTTTAGCAATTTCGTTTGTCGGCAGTTTCGTTATTTTGAGCGGAATTTTGATTCTCGTCGGTTCGATTGCGTTGACCAAATCGCAAAGAATTTATGAAAACGCCGTGCTGAAAACTCTCGGCGCAAAACGCTTGACGCTGGCTTCGATTCTTCTCGCCGAATACGGACTTTTAGGCGTTTTGGCAGGAATTATCGGCGCAAGTTTTGCAACTGCGATGTCGTTTGGCGTTTCAAAATATGTTTTTGCTATTCAATGGGAATTCGATTTAGGCTTAACGCTTCTCGGCGTTTTAGTTACGGCAATTTTGGTTATGGTCGTCGGCGCGTTGGCAAGTTTCGATGTGCTTTTTCGCAAACCTTTGGCAACGCTTCGTTCGCAATAGTTCGTCATATTTGATAATCTTCTCAAAAAATGAGAAGATGTTTAACGGTTTAGAGTTTGAAAAATTACAGGATAAAAAATCGTATTGTTAATACTCGGCAGAGACATTCTCGAAAATTTTTGGAACGACCATAAAGACGCAGAAAATGCCTTGAAAACTTGGATTCAAGTCGTCCAAGAGGCAAATTGGCAGAACTTTGTCGAACTCAGAAAGACTTATCCGAAAGCGGATTTAGTTGGAGATTGCACGGTTTTTAACATTAGAGGCAATAATTATCGCCTCATTGCTATCGTAAATTATGCGGCACAAATCGTGCAAGTTCTTTATATTTTGACACATAAAGAATACGACAAAGACAGATGGAAAAAGGCTTGTAATTGTTAAAGGATTGGTAAAATGACTTTTAATGCAAAAATTTACGGACAGCTTTTGAGCGAAACATTGCCTTCGACGATTGAAACCGAAGCCGACCGTCAGCGCGTTTTGCCGGTTATCAGCGATTTAATGCGAAAAGGCGCAAATTTGTCGCCGGAAGAAGCGCGTCTGCTTCGACTTTTGGTTTCGCTTGTCGCCGCATATGAAGCCAAATCGTTTTCGTTTGAGCCGCTTGCGCCCGAAGTTCTGCTTAAAACTTTGATTGAAGAATGCGAATTGAAACAAAAGGATTTACTGCCGATTTTTGGTTCGGAAGGCGTTATTTCCGATATTCTCGCCGGACGACGCGCCATTGGCAAGAAAAAAGCTCAGGAACTCGCGGAGTTTTTTAATGTTTCCTACAAACTTTTTTTGTAATAACAGCAACTTTTTTTATTGATATTCAAATGGATGATTTGCCAGCACGACGCGCATATTTATTTGTCCGAAAAGCGTTTCTAAATATGCGCCGAAGCGATGCAGAATCGGGACTAAATCTTTTTTGCTTGTGGTAATTAAAACTTCTTCGATAAATCTTTCAACTGTTTCCTTGTCTTTGTAAAACAAAAATCTCAAAGCTCCGCTGTCAAAATTCGTCAGATTTTTGTGAAGTTCGGGCAACGGATATTTGTCGGGATTTTCTTCGGCTTTTTTTACTTCTTGCAAAATTTTCCAGAGTTCGCGGCGCAAAATGATTGATTGATCTAATTTTGTTTTGATGTTCGGGAAAATGTCGAACGGCTGAACTTCGGGCGCGATAACTTGCGCGAAATTGATTAAGGTTAGCTGAAAACTGTCGTTCAAAAGCGCGAATGCAGTTTCGATTTTAGCGTAAATCAGCGGCGTTTGGCGAAGTTCGGAAAGTCCGGCGAGTTCGTGATTATAAACTTTTTTGAGTTCAATCGAAGCCGCATAACTTGCGCCGTCCAACGCTCCGAAAAGCGCGTCCGATTCGTCCGAAAAGCGCAAAAGACGATTGTTGACGTAATTCATCATTTCACTGATTTGCTCACGAATACGCGAAAAAATCAAAAGCGAAGGCTTCAGCGGTTCGTCTTTTACGAGCATCTTTTCAACTACGGCAAGCCATTTCAAAATCTTTGCGAAACGCGGCAAAATCAAATTTAAATCGGCTTCGGTCGAAAATGATAATTGTTTTGTTTCGAGAATCCGGCGCAAACCTTCGGGCAAAAATTGTTCGCCTGTTTTTTCCGCCGAGAGAATTAATTTTTCAAACGCGGCGGTTTGCCGGAAACGCTCCGAAAGCGAATTGCTCCACGCCGTCCATTCGCCGAATTTAAGCGGCGCGGCTCGAAGAAGTCCTTCGCTCAAAAGAACCGCGTCTTTCAAAACCGACGCAAGTTTGAAAATCTCTTCGGGCGAAACATCGAATTCCTCCGGTTCGAGGTTTAAAATATCGTCTTCTATCGCATTGTGTTTAGCTTTTATGGCTTTGCCGAGTCGAAAAACGATGCCCGAACATAGCAAAAGCGTCGAATGAGTCAGATGAAATTCCTTCGTCCAATCGCGTGTCGAGGCTTTCGCACGGCTTTCGTCCGCGAGCGAATGATTGCGAATGTTTAGAAAACTTTCCAAACCCGAAAGCCACAGCCCAAGCTCAAACGCCAATTCATTCGCATTGAGCGCGGGCAATAACGGCGCGGCTGGTGTTTCCGCCAATTTTATCATCGGCGGATTCATCGGATTAAAAGTCGAAGGTTCGATAACGGCAGCGTCCAAGGTAGGTTTTTCCTCTCAAAATTTATTGTCGGTTAGGAAGAAGATGAGCGCGGCAAAAATAACCGCTATTTAATTTATACCGCGAAACCATCTGTCTTGGCAACAAAAAAATAGATTTGCGCGTAATGCCTCAATAAAAAGTTTTGACTGGAGCGCGAGCGTCCCCGCTTGCAATGAGCGTTGGCTTCCGACGCGAAAAAGCGTTTGATAATCCGACAATTCTAATTTCAAACGAGCAATAACAACCGCGCCGATAAATTTAAAGTCCGAAATCGCCAACGCTTTTTCGCGT
>JANNYB010000138.1:0-19117 GCA_031409875.1 Acidobacteriota bacterium
CGATATTTTGCAAATTTCAGCAAAAGATTTAAAAATCGTAACAACTAAACACCCGACCGAAGCAGAAATCCGCGCCCTTCTTTTCGCGTGGAAAGTGTGCAAGCACGTCAAATCAAACGCGATTGTTTTTGCCAATGAATCGCAAACAATCGGAGTCGGCGCAGGACAAATGAACCGCGTTGATTCCGTGCGAATCGCGGCAATTCGTGCCGAAAGATTTGCTCTGCCATTGCAAAATTCGGTTCTCGCGTCCGATGCCTTTTTCCCGTTCCGCGACAACATAGACGAAGCCGCAAAATTCGGCATTTCCGCCGTCATCCAACCCGGCGGTTCGGTCAAAGACAGTGAAGTTATCGAAGCCGCCAACGAACACAATTTGGCAATGGTCTTCACAGGCGCAAGACACTTTAAGCACTAAATCTTTGGCTTGTAATGTTGCCCGTTGTGAAATATTTTTCCTTTTCGTGAGCGATAAGTTCTTTAATAATTATCGTTTTCTTCGTTCTTTTGAGTCGGAATCAGTTTTTCTTTCAATTCATAATCTATGCGTTCATAATGCGAATTGAATTTTGAAATCATAAGTTTTTCTTTAACTGAAACAGGTTTTACGCCGCCGTTTTCCAAAATTACCGTGCAAACTTTTCCTTCATTTGAAATTATAGTTGAAGGATTTTCTATGTTGTTACACGGAACTCCAAAAATCAGCCAATAAATGCGGCTTTCTTCTTTTGGCAAAGTGTTTTGTGACGGAATTCGTAAAACTGAAGTCAACAAAAATTGATAACCGTGCGGTGCAATTATAATACTTTGATTTGAAAAAGTTCCTTTAAATTTCGCTAAACTCTCTATAAAATTTTGCCGTTTTGACAGAAATTTTTCGTTGTTTCTTCCTGTTCTGACATTTCCCAACATTAGAAAAGACAATATAATACCGTTTCTCTTTAGAAACTATGCAATGATGAGAACCGTTTAGCGGTAGCGGACGGGCAGTTTTGCCAAGTCGCTACCGCTCCTTGTTCTCATTAAACAACTTTCTTTATGCACAGTTTCTAAGTGGAAACGGTATTAGCTATCTTTTTGATTAAGGAAGTCTTTTTATTTGAGCCGGATTGATTTTGAAAAAGAGTTGATTGCCGGTTCGGGAAACTTCGCCTGAAATTTCAATCGGCTCGGCAACAAAGTCGAGAATTTCAGAATTTACAGTCTCATTTTTTTTTGATAAAAGCCATAATTCCGAAACATTGCCGCGAAAGTCTTTAACTACGAAAAGCGGCGGAATTCCTCCGCGCAGACACGCCACAGCACAATCCCGATGCGGTTTTGATTGTCCGGGATTCATCACGCCAAGATAACATTTTGAATCTACAATTTCGCCTTTGAGCGTGAATTCGCCCAAAAATTCGCTTTGTTCGACAATCGGATTTGAGTTAGCAGAAGACGTTTCGATTGAGTCATCAACAACCTCAATCATTCGCAAATCGTCACGATAAATCAGCATTCCTTTTAATTTGACGCGCTGACCATCCAAAGTTCCGGCTTCGACACCGTGTTTTCCTTCAGCAACGAGCGGAATTCGTTCAAAGATAGGCAAACCATTATTTTTTTCAATCCTTTCGACTAACAAAAATGGAATCGGTTTGGCTTGAATCGTGCCTTCAAAGTCTTTGACCATCCCAAATTCAAAAACGCTTTTCGCAAAAGGCTTTTGTCCAATCCACAAAAAAATTACCAAACCAATCGCCATCACAAAAGCCGAAACGACAAAAATTTTGATAACTTTCGCCAAATTTTTCGATATTTTCGGCACATAACCAATGTAAAATTCTTCGTTCATATTTTTGTTTGCCACAGAGTTCACAGAGAGATTTCTATCTATTTTTCTCGTTGTTCTTCGGCGATCTCTGTGGCTAGAGTTTTTGCGCCTAATTTATTCGGCTTTTTGTTCACAAATACTTTTCCGTCTTCGATTTTGATGTTAAAAGTCGGAACTTTTTCGGTAAAAGGCGGTGGCGACGCGCCGGTTTCGGGCAAATATTGGAAACCGTGCCACGGGCAAGCGATGCAACCGTCATCGCCAATTTTGCCTTCGCCGAGCGGACCGTTTTGGTGTTGGCAAACATTGGAAACGGCGGAAATTTTACCGTCGTATTTGAAAATTGCTACTCTTTCGCCCGAAATTGTGCGGATGCAAGCGCGTTTTTCGGGAATTTCGGCAACGGTGCAAGCCTCGACAAATTCATCGTTTGAACCAATTTCTTTATCTAAATTGATTTCTTTGAAAGCTGAAATCAGATGCAATCCAATTACCAAAACTAAACCAATTCCCAACAAAACAGCCAAAATCGGTGAAGTTTCGGCTTGCAAAATTCCCAACGTAACGTGACCAATCAGCAGCGCATATGCAACATAAACAAGCGTGTGCAAAGTTTTCCAAACAGGCGCAGTTAAATTATTCAACCAAAAATCGTGGCTCGTAATTGCCATCAAAAAAAGAATTATCAGAGCGATTAAACCTAAAACTTGAAACGGAAAATCGGCGATGCTGTTAAATCTCGTGTTGCTAACCAAAATGCTGACAATAGGATTTACCGTGCCAAGTGCGTGAAATTGAATAATCGAAAAAACAGCGTGAACCGCGCTAATCAGAAAAGTTGTAACGCCCAAATGTCGGCGATTGTAGAGCAAAGGCAAAAATTTTGGAAACAAACGACAAAGCGGACCGATGATTAAAACAATGTGCAAAAGTAAAATCGAACAAGTTCCAAAACCGCGAATAATCAAAGTTTCAATCGTTATATTTGGTTGTAAAATTCCGCCTAAACCGATAAATAACAACAGATAAACCGCCACGCCCAACCACAAAATTACATCATAAATTTTCTTCTGCCGATTCCAACTGATTGCAATGTATTTGTCGCTCATAATTTTGTAGCCACAGAGAACACAGAAAAAAAGAGAAAAAATTATCTCGGTGTTCTGTGTGAACTTTGTGGCAAAATTTTTTTCGGAATTGTTTCGTTTGTCGGCTCGCTGTGCCGAAACGCGATGCTTGCAATAAAAATCAGCGGCAGCAAAATCGCCAAAATCAGCCAAATAAATTTATGTCTTTTGCGGATGGAACGAATCATTTTTCAGCCTCCAACCGATGCGCGTTTTTTTCCATTTGACGTTTTTTGCCATTCAAAATTCGCCACCCCAACAAAACCCAAAAGGGAATTACGCCGAAAAATATCAGCAGTCGAAAACCAATACTTGTTTCTTTGGCGGAATCGTCCAATTTCGTCACGCCAAACATCACAAACCACACGGCAAACAGCACGCCGATTGCCAGATAGACAAAAATTGTATAAACGATAATTTCAGCCCACAACATAAAATTCTAGTTTAGAAATTACTAAAAGAACCAAATTTATTCCATCTTTATTCACTACTTTGTTGTCTGATAACTGATTAAAAAAGCAAAGATAGCAATAAACAAACAAAGTGGCGAAAAGAGAACTGTATCCCAATAAGCAAAGCTGGAGTCGCGCACTATCTTGAAAAATCCGACATATTTAAATTCTCCAATCGCCCGTAAAAAGAATAATATCGAAATTAAAAGAGTTGCCCAACGGAACATCCATTTTGGAATTATTTCACCTCCAAAACCGATTTGTCCTAAAACAGTCATCATTGCTAAAAACAAAGCAAATGCAACCAACAAAGTTGCTGACATTGACGGGACAAAGAGAGGCTTATCTCCAACGCTCGGTATTGCTACTGAATTGCCCGCAATTCCCACAAATGCCCAATAAATATGCAACAAACCCAAAATTGCAAAAATTAGAGCCAACAAAATTCCTAATATACTTTTCATGAACAAAACTATCGTAAATCATTTATGGGTATATGGAAATCCACTAAATTTTTTAGGGGGAATTACTCACCACTCTGTTGCAATAATTTTGCGACTAATCCTGTCCAGCCCGTCTGATGACTTGCGCCAACTCCCGCGCCTGTGTCGCCGTGAAAATATTCGTGGAAAAGAATTAAATCGCGCCAGTGTTCATCAGTTTGGAACTTGTCTAAATCTCCATAAACAGGACGTTTGCCGTCGACATCTTGCAAAAATATATGCGACAAACGACGCGAAAGTTCTTGCGAAACTTCCCAGAGATTCATCATAATTCCCGAACCCGTTGGACACTCAACTTTCAAATCTTCGCCATAAAAATAATGGAATTTTTGCAAAGATTCAATCAGCAAATAATTAACCGGCATCCAAATCGGACCGCGCCAATTTGAGTTTCCGCCGAATAAACCACTTGAGCTTTCGGCTGGTTCATAATCAACCCGATGCTCATTGCCATTGACGTTCAAAATATACGGATTGTCTTTGTGATAACGCGACAACGCACGAAGTCCAAATGGTGAAAGAAATTCGTTTTCGTCCAACATCACTTTCAAAACTCGTTCCAATCTTTCCCGAAAGGCGATTGAAAGTAATCGTCTTTCATCTTTCGTTTCAACATTTGCGGTTAATTTTGGACGATTTTTCAAAAACCATTCAAATCGTTGTTTGAAATCGGGCAATGCGTCCAAAGTTTCCGAATCAATCGTAGCAACCGCAAAAAGCGGAATCAGTCCGACCATTGAGCGAACTTTGAGCGGTATATTTCGTTCATCGTGTAAATGCAAAACATCGTAATAAAAACCATCTTCATCGTTCCAAAGTGAAATGCCTTCTTGCCCTAAATTGTTCATTGCATCGGCAATGTAGATAAAATGCTCCCAAAATTTTGTCGCCACATCTTCATAAGAATCATCAGTTACGGCAAGTTCAAGCGCGATTGCCAGCAGATTCAAACAATACATCGCCATCCAACTTGTGCCGTCCGATTGCGCCAATTTTCCACCTGTCGGAAGCGGCTGACTTCTATCAAAAACGCCGATGTTGTCTAATCCTAAAAATCCGCCTTCAAAAACATTCATCCCTTCCGCGTCTTTGCGATTCACCCACCAAGTAAAATTGAGCAATAATTTTTGGAAAATTCGCACCAAAAACTTGGTATCGCCTTTGCCAGT
The DNA here is from genome assembly GCA_031409875.1 of Acidobacteriota bacterium. Lineage (GTDB taxonomy): Bacteria > Acidobacteriota > Blastocatellia > Pyrinomonadales > Pyrinomonadaceae > CALMEH01. The sequence continues at coordinate 5,065 of JANNYB010000138.1, forward strand.
GCGTTTTTTGTCAATTTGATAAATCCGCAACGCCGCCCAAGCGTGAACGGGCGGATTTACGTCTCCGTATGCCCATTCATACGCCGGAATCTGCCCGTTTGGGTGCATATACCATTCGCGCAACATCAAAATTAGCTGTGATTTTGCAAAATCGGCATCAACCATCGCCAGCGGAATACAATGAAAAGCTAAATCCCAAGCCGCATACCACGGATATTCCCATTTGTCGGGCATCGAAATCACATCGGCATTGTTCAAATGTCGCCATTCATTATTGCGACCTTTTTTGCGGTCTTCAGGCGGTTTTGGCTGATTTGAATCGCCTTCAAGCCATTTTTCCACATCGTAATGATAAAATTGTTTCGACCATAAAATCCCCGCAAACGCTTGACGCATCACGTTTTGTGCGTCTTTTGAAAGATTTGACGGAATAATTTCTGCATAGAATTCGTCCGCTTCTTTCTGTCTGTTTGCGAAAATTTTGTCGAAGTCTTTGAAAATTGTGTCAGAACCGTCTGCGGTAGCGGATGGTTTAACCTTAGCGTTTGCGGAAGTTGATTTGCCCGAATTAACTTTCTGAGTCGGCTGAGTTAAATTGCTCGCTACCGCAGGCGGTTCTGACTTGAGACGCAAACGTATCATTTTTTCCTCACCGCCCGCGATTTCCAAAATGTAATTTGCCGCCGCCTTCGTGCCATTATTTTCAGGATTTACCGCGTTTTTATTGCCGTTCACTATATAATCATTGATGCCGTCTTTGACAAATTGCGATTCATTTTCCGCACCGAAAAGTTTTTGCTTATTAGTATTATTTTCACAAAAAAGCAACTCATCCGCGTTTTCGCAAATTAGTTGATAATTGCCGCCTTCAATCGTGTCAGATTCCAAATCTGAAATTTGAAATTTGAAATTCGGTTTCGTGCCGTCCCAACTCCAAACATTCCGCACCCAAATCGTCGGCAAAACATTGATTTGTGCAGTTTCCGAACTACGATTGGCAACCGTGATTTTGATTAAAATATCTTCCGTGTCAGCTTTGGCGTATTCGATAAAACAATCGAAGTATTTGTTTTCATTGAAGATACCAGAATCTAATAATTCAAATTCGCCGTTCAATTTTCCCGCGTTTCGATTTTCTTCGAGCAATTTCGCGTATGGAAATTCGGACTGCGGATATTTGTAGAGATATTTCATATACGAATGCGTCGGTGTCGAATCAACATAGAAATAATACTCTTTAACATCTTCTCCGTGATTGCCTTCGCTACCCGTTAAGCCGAAAATTCGCTCTTTCAAAATCGCGTCTTTTCCATTCCAAAACGCAACCGAAAAACAAATATTTTGCTGTTCATCGCTAATTCCGGCGATTCCGTCTTCGTTCCAGCGATAAGCGCGAGAACGAGCGTGGTCGTGCGGGAAAAAATCCCAAGCCGAACCCGTTTGCGAATAGTCTTCGCGGACTGTTCCCCAAGCCCTTTCGGACAAATACGGTCCCCAATGTTTCCAATTTTTTTGCTGTAATCGTGTTTGTTCTGCGTTCATAACATCCTTTTATTCATCTATACCTAAACAAAAATGGTTTGCGAAAAATAGTTAGCCGGAAAAAGTCCAACACGCTTTAGCTTGTTGAACGTGCCGGCAGATCAACAAGCTAAAGCGTGTTGGACTTTTTAATCAAATATTTTCGCAAACCAATTCCTGTTTGGTATAATTAAGAAATCTGTTTCGATTATTTCTCAATAATCCTAACCGCGTGTCCGTCTGTATCTCTGACTAACAAGGCTTGGCTAAAACCTGAATTTTTATTGAGAAAATTGACTAATCCACTTGAAACAAAATCGTATTTATTTTTGAACAAAATTTCAGCCAAATCGTCCGCTTTTTCTGCCTCAAAACTCGTCTGCCAATGCCATAAATCATTGCTTTTCGTATCTTTCGGAAACGGTTTTCCGTCACGCGGGGCGAGATATTCCAAAAATTCAACGGCAATTCCATCCTCTTTTGTCCGCAAACCCGTGATGTGTAACTTTGCACCGAAAACATTGTTCAAATGCTCTTGTTCCGTGCCGAAATTATCACTTGTTCCGGCAACGGTTAAACCCAATAAATCACGATAAAACTTCAAACTTTCATCCGAATCGTCAACTACGATTGCGGTGTGGTCAATGCCCAAAAATAACTTCCCTGTGTTCGCTAAATCGTGCCATTTCTTTGCACCTTTGTCGGATGGAAATGACAGAATTTCTAAAACGTGATTGTCAAAATCCTTGAAATAAAATGCCGAAATCCCGGCAGCATTGGGAATAGTTTTTGGCAAAGTCTGCGGCGCAGTTGAAGCGAATCGAACCTTATTTTTCCGCAAGATTTCAAACGCTTTGTCCATATCCGAAACGATAATCGCAATATGCTGAAACCATTTATCATTGCTCCGCGAATCAACCGGAATCGGACGACCGCCCGTCGTTAAATATTCGGTCAATTCGAGAAATTCTTTTCCCAATTTCAAACGCACAATCCGAACTCTCGCCCCGAAAACGCCCGACAGATGTTCAAATTCTGTCCCGAAAGTTTCCGTCTCCGAAACCTTCTCAAACGGCAAAATTTTCGTGTAAAAATCAATCGCTTTGTCCATATCGGAGACGGTAAAACCGACGCTTTCAACCTTTGAAACTTGACCGTTGGCAATTGTCGAAAAAAAAGCGATAAAAGCTATTAAACCAATAATCAGCCAGCCAAGCGGAAGTTCTGTTTTGTTCTCTAAAACTCTCATTTCAAACCTATTTTTGAACCACATAGACACATAATTCACATAGTTTTTTCTCTATGTTTTCTATGTTCCTATGTGGTTAACTTTACCTTGCCAACAACTGTTCACCCACACGCAAAGCATTCGCCATAATCGTCAACGCCGGATTAACCGCCGAACTCGATGGAAAAAACGAGCCGTCCACGACATACAAATTTTCTACATCGTGCGCCTTGCAATTTCTGTCCAAAACCGAAGTTTTTGCATCGTTTCCAAACCGAATCGTGCCGTTTTGGTGCGCGACTCCGGCGAGTGGGATTTGTTCTGCCAGATACAAATTTCGCGCAAAAATCCCTTGATGACATTCGCCGCCGTGGATGTCGCATTTGCGTTGTGCGTTCATCAATGACTTTAATTTATTTTGCAAACGCTTGTGTGCTTCGAGATTATTCGGTGTGTAGCTTAAAACAATATCTCCTTTCTCATTAAGAGTTACGCGATTTTCCGGGCGCGGTAAGTCTTCCGTTGTCAGCCAAAAATCAAGCGAATGTTTTGCCATCAAATCAAGTGTAAAACCCGGCGCAATCGCGGGCGCACCTGCCGAAAGCGTAACGCCGTCGAGTTTTCCGACAAACGAAATATGCCCCATCGGATACGGAAAATCGTCCGCGCCGAAATAGAAATCGTTGACGGCTAAAGTCTTTTGAAAAATAGTCGGATTCGGGCATTTTGAAACGGCAAGCATCACCGAATTGACGTGACCCATATAATTTCGTCCAACTTGGTCACTCGAATTTGCCAAACCGTTGGGATGTTTTTCATTAGCGGAACGAAGGAGCAATGCCGCCGAATTTATTGCACCAGCCGAAATGACAACGACATCAGCCGAATAAGTTTCTTCAACATCATTTCGTTTAACCCGAACTGCTGAAATATTTTTGCCCGATTCGTCTGTTTCAAGTTTCGTAACCATTGCATTAGTTAACAAAGTTACATTCGGATAATCAATTGAAGGTTCGATTCCGCAAATATGCGAATCGGCTTTGGCATTGACCAAACACGGAAAACCGTCGCAAGTCGCGCAACGAATACAATTACTGCGCGGATCATTTTCCTTTAATTGAATGCCAAGCGGAACGTGAAACGGTTTGCATCCCAACGCTTCAAAATCTTCTGCCAACGCCTGAATTCTTGGCTCGTGCGAAACGGCTTCGTGCGGGAAAGGCGAACTCGCCCAAGGCTCAGTCGGGTCTTCGCCGCGTGTGCCGTGGACGTGATACATCTGCTCGGCTTGGCGATAATATGGCTCTAACTCGTTGTAATCAAACGCCCAAGCCGGAGAAATTCCGTCGTAATGTTTCAGTTCGCCGAAGTCTTCTTTTCGCATCCGAAACAACGCCGCGCCGTAAAATTTGGTGTTGCCACCAACATTATAATTCGTATGCGGATGAAGCGGTTTGCCTTTGTTGTCATACCAAACTTCTTTGGTGTTGTAATGCCCTTCGACATTAACTTTGCGCGAATTCCAATTTTCCAACTCACGTTTGACGAAATCGCCGCGCTCCAAAACCAAAATCTTTTTACCCGACGGTGCGAGTTTGTGAACCAAAGTCCCGCCGCCCGCACCTGTTCCAATGATGATAAAATCGTAATGTTCGTTCATAATTAACTCCGTTTCAGTTGGCAGTAGCAGTGGCAGTAGCAGTTTTAAAACCGTCTTTCGGCTAAGTATTTAAGTAAAACTAATCTGTTTGAGCAGAAAAAAACTGCCACTGCTACTGCCACTGCTACCGCTACTGATTATTGTTCCTCATAAAACCAAGTCAGTCCGCCGTCCACAAAAAAGGTCGAACCCGTTACATAATCGGCTTCGTCCGACGATAAAAATACTGCCAATCCTGCGACATCTTCGGGCTGACCCAAGCGTTTCAGAGGAATTTGTCCGAGCAAATAATTTAATTTGTTCGGGTCATTCAAAAGATTGCGGTTAATCGGCGTTTCGATTGCGCCGGGCGCGATATTGTTGACGTTGATGCCGAATTGTCCGAGTTCTACGCCTAAGTTTCGCGTCAACATTTTCACGCCGCCTTTGCTGACACAATAAGCCGTAAAATTCGGAAACGGAAGGTCTTCGTGAACCGAACTGATATTGACGATTTTTCCGCGCCGTTTCGTTTCGATTAAATGTTTTGCCATCGCTTGCGAACAGAAAAATGTTCCCTTCGTATTGACGTTCATCACAAAGTCGTAATCTTTTTCCGTAACTTCCCAAAAAGGCGCGTGACGTTCAACTCCCGCATTGTTGACCAAAATATCAACTTGCCCGAATTCTTTGATTGCGGCTTCAAATAAACCGTTAATATCATCAATTTTTGAAACATCGCCTTGCACACAAATTGCTTTTGCGCCAACTGATTCAACATTCGCTTGAACCTCGTTTGCCATCTCCATATTTCCGATGTAGTTGATGACGACATTTGCGCCTTCTTTGGCAAATCGTTCCGCGATTCCGCGTCCGATGCCTTGACTACTGCCTGTAATAATTGCTGTTTTGTTTTGTAATCTCATAAATTTAAATCCTTAGTTTGGAGTCCCGCCTTCAGGCGGCAGAACGCCAGCGAAGCGAAGCGTTCTCACCTTACGGCATAATTTTGTAATAGCAATATGAAAACCGCTTTGCTTCGCTGGCGGTTTTTGCCGCCTAAAGGCGGGACTCCAAACTTTTTTCGCCAAACTGACAGTTAAAAATGCACCGCATTTTGCTGTAATGGTCAAATTTCGCGCATAAAACTGAATGCAATCCTTTGACTCTCACAAAAACTTCCGCCGCCGAGAGCATTGCCAAAGGCGGCGCGACAAAATAAATCCACCAATTGTTCCAAACATTTGCCACAATCGCCGAACCGAAAGTCCGCGCCGGATTCATACTCATTCCCGAAATTGGAGCTTCGAGCGAGATGTAAATTGCTACCAAAAGCCCTGCAAAATATGATGTAAAACGCGAAAGTTTAGCGTGGTTTGAAGTAATTAAAACCATCGTCATCATTCCAAACGAAATGATAAATTCAGCGATAAACGAAATTATCCAGCCGCTTTGATTTGGAATCGTGATTGCAAAATTTACGTCCCTGTTTGCCAACAAATCGCCGAGAAAAAGCCACGAAAGCCAAACTCCAAATGTTGCACCGATAAATTGAAAAAGAACGTAAAATATTGCGTCCCAACTTTTAATTTTCCCCAATCGCCAAAATGTCAAAGTTACTGCCGGATTGATATGTGCGCCCGAAAGTTTGCCAAATGGAGATTTGAAAATCGCAATCGCCGTCAATCCCATCGCCAAACCAATCAAGACAAATCGCAGTTGCAAATTCCAACTAACCGCAGACGAATCGGGATGAAACAAAAGCACTGAAAAAATGCACGCCGAAACCATAAACACACCAAGCCCAATCGCTTCGCAGATGTATTCAAACCAATGATTTTTTAATGTGCTTAACATCTTTCCTCGTTTTCTAAAACACTTTTGCTTTTCGGTTTATTCCAAAGATTTCAGGCAATTTCCAAAATCGAATTAAAACCGCCGAAACTGTCTTCTTTCTTCATTCCATTGCTTGCGTCTTCTTTCCAAATTGTGCCGTCAATCACAAATTTGTATCTATAATTCCCACTTGGAAGACTCGGAATTTCAGCGTGCCATAATCCGGTTTCGTTTTTGAAAAATTGCTTTTCGGTAGAATTCCAATTATTAAAATCGCCTGCTAAATGAACGGTTTCGGCATTGTCATCGTGATAATAAAAAATAATTTTTTCGCCTTCGATGCGTGGCGGTGTCAGCATTTGGTGGTCAAAAAAATGCGTCTCTTTCAAGGCTTCTTCGACGGCTGATTTGGCGTTTAAAACTCCAAAGCCTTGCCGGATTGCGCGAAAATTTGCTAGCCGAGAAGCTGTTGAAATTAAGATATTTTTGACGATTGCGGGCGTTAAATTCGGATTTGCTTCGAGCATTTGCGCGATAACGGAAGCCGTAATCGGCGCGGCAAAACTCGTGCCGTCAACGTGCTGGTAATGCGTAGCGACAATTTTTCGTTGGTTCAATTCGTGTTCGACCAAACCTCTCGCCGTGTTGACATCGGTTGATAAAATATATTCGGGAAGCTCGGCTTTTTGCCAATTATCAAGGAAAGTTTGCCGAAATGAATAATCGGGCGAATTCGCAATTTCCGAGAGGATTTCAGCCTTTTTATAATCTTCGGTTTCGGGCAAAATCGGCGCGGCAACAAACATTGCCGGAGCAATGATTTCGGGTTTAATCAAACCATCCGCCGTTGCTCCGAAATTGGAATGATAAAGCTCGTGATTTTCCGAATCAAATTTGTTTTCGTCCGAATATCCGCCAACCGTAATGACCGACGGCGCACTCGCGGGCGGAATCGAATGGGATTCATCCATATTTCCCGCCGCAACCGTTACGACTACGCCAAGTTTGACTAATTCCTCGGCTAACTGATTGATTTTGCTGTCGTTTGTTGCCACATCCAAATCACCACCAAGCGACATATTGACGATGCGGATGTTATATTTTTCACGGCTTTTGATAACCCATTTCAAACCTTTTTCGATTGAATCATCCGAAATTCGTCCGCTTTTTGAAACCTTCACCAAAACAAGTTTTGCCTCTGAAGCTAAACCTTTGTAAATCCCATCCGAAAGCGAACCGTTACCTGCACAAACCGTTACAGTTTGCGTTCCGTGCCAATGAAATCCGTTTGGCTTAAGTGATTTTAGCGATTTTTCTTCGCCCGAAATGTCGTGAAATTTGACAATTCTGTCGGCAAAATCAGGATGCGGATAAAATCCCGAATCGAGAAAAGCAATGGTTACACCGTTGCCCGTAAAATTTGGATTAGCGGTTAATTTTTCTGCCGTCGGAATGACGGCAAAGCGATTTTGTGTGTGCGCGTGCGCGTGTTTTTCATCAAACATACGCTAGAGTAAATCACTTCTTTTTTTAGTTTATTCCAATTATTGACGTTGTTTCAGTTTTTCTATAATCCGACCTTTGGCTTCGGAACTAAGTGAAATTTGAAGTTTGTTATTTTTGATATGATTTTCTTGAATATGAAATACTTCGTGCATAAAGTTGAGATTTGAAACATAATTCAAACACGCGCGGCAGGTGAAAATATGAAGTCGGACGCGCAGTTTTTCGGTAAATGAAAGTTCACGGTCAAGTTTATGTGAAAAAAGCGGCGAGACGGTTTTGCAGTCTTCCGTCTTGCTTGCCAACCATTGTTTCAGTTTTGTTTTAAGTTTGTCCATTACCTTTTCTAAACCAATTAAAATCAATACATCGGCGTAAATGCAGACGCGCTCGGTGCATCATTACCCAAAAATTATTCGGTGAGATTTCTAAAATTGCACAAATCTCTGCCGAATCAAAACCTTCCATTTCGCGCAAAGTAAAACAATTTGCCACTCTTTCGGGCAATTCGCCCAAACATTGCGTTAAAATTCCGCGAAATGCCGCATTTTCCAAACATTTTTCGGGATTATCGTTCCAAACTGCCGGTCTCGATTCCGCCGTCCAATGACCTTTCCATACGCCTTCTTCGAGGAAAAAGGAATCGTAAGACGACATATCGGATTCTTCTTCGGTAAGTTCGACCTCGCGGCTGGATTTGCGAAAATAGTCAATAACTTTGTGTTTCAAAATTCCGCAAAGCCAAGTTTTTTCAGATGATTTTGCTTCAAATTTGTTTATTGTCTCCATTGCGGCAAGCAGCGTTTCCTGCACGAGGTCTTCGGCAACAGATTCATTTCGCACCCGCGAAAAAGCGTAGGCGTAAAGAAAATTGCCGTATTCATTAACCCAAATAGCCGGGTCAAATATTTGCCTAGTTGCAGATGTCATTTTTCACGAATCAGCTTACTGATTGTTTCCCCCAAAGATTCAGGGGCTTTTTCCGCCCCAACGGCTTTTTGCAAAAGTCTTTTCAATTTGTTGTTCTCCTGTTCTTCAAATCCGTTTTTGTGATTGTGGTTTCTGTTTTTATTGGTCATTTTATTTCTCTTTAATTCTGACAATATTGCAGTATCAATAATCTAAATCGTGTTGCCTTTTTATTTTATTCCAAATTTTTTCTCAATTTTTTTACAGTATTCACAGGTATTTTGACACATTTTTTTTTATTTTTTATTTTCTTTGAATAAAGTTGTAAGGAATTTCGATTTCACACGACAAATGGGTGTAAGCAGTTAATTCAAACGCAATTATAAGGAGCTATAAATAAGATGAATACGAATATTACCCCCGAAATTTTTGAAGTCGAAGCGATGCAGCACATTGACGGTTTATTTCGCACAGCCAAACGGTTGACGATGAACCAGGTTGATGCCGAAGATTTAATTCAGGAAACGTTTATGCAAGCGTGGAAATCGTTTGACCGTTACGAACTCGGCACAAATTGCCGTGCTTGGCTGTATAAAATTTTATTCAACAAATTTGACCACCATCGCCGCAAAAAATATACGCAAGCGAAATATATTCAAGAAGCCGATGATTTGGTTTTTCTGAATGCGGCTTACAATACGCCGATTCCCGAAACTTTAACCGATTCGCAAGTCATCGCGGCTTTGGATAAATTGCCGGAACATTATCGCTCAGTAGTTTTATTGGCAGATGTTCACGAATTCGATTACAAAGAAGTCGCGGAAGTCTTGGAAATTCCCATCGGAACGGTGATGTCGCGCCTGAGCCGTGCCAGAACTCAATTAAAAAAGACTTTGGCAAACGTCGCGCAAGAATACGGAATCGGTCAGGCAAGATTAACGGCATAATTTTTCATTAAACCTCCTGTTGTGAAAACTCGAAGCGTTAGGATTTGAGCAAATCCTAACGCTTTTATATTGAGTTTCCGGAAATTGAGTGAAAAATGAAGTAACCGAAAATATTAGGTGTGAATAGACAAAAGAGGCACTTCGATAATGCCTCTAACTTATTGAAAATAAAGAATGCCGACTAGAAGATTTGAACTTCTGACCTCCCGCGTGTGAAGCGGATGCTCTACCACTGAGCTAAGTCGGCGCAACATTTAACATATAACATTTATCATTTGTTATTGAATTACTTAAATCTATTTTTCAATGATAAATGTTAAATGAATTCGTTAAATCGAAGGATCGTCGGCTTTTGCGGGACGATTTTCGTCGGTTGCTTTGATTGTGCTGAGTGTCGAATCCGTGTAATAATGGCGCGTTCCGGTGGCTTGGACTCCTTCGGAAACTTGCGGATCGGCAGTTACCGAATAAAACGACGGTTTAGTTGTCGAAGGTTCTTCAACCGTAATCGTGAAAATGTAACCGTTGACCACAGGACGTTCTCCGGCAAATTTTTCGTCCATTCCGACGGATTTGATAAGCGTATCGAAACTGGCGAATTTGCCACTGCTTTTGGCGGCGTATTGCGTTTGAAAAGTGCGGATTTTATCGAGTGTTTGGACGGCGGAATTTTCGTTGCCGCTTCTCATAACGGCTGTCCAACCGTAACTGCCAATGCCAATCAGCAAACCGATAATTGCAATTACAATCATCAATTCGATTAAGTTAAAACCTTTTTCATTTCCGAGTTTTCGGCGTAAATTTATCATAATTATCTTTGAACTTCCTCTGCACCTATTCACGAATTACTTCCGCGAAGGTTGCAAATAATTTAGTAAATCAATTTATATCATAAAATTTTTTTTATGAGAACCGCGAGCGGTAGCGAACGGGCAAACCTTTTTTTTATGAGAACCGCGAGCGGTAGCGAACGGGCAAACCTTGCCAAATGAAAACCTTGCCAAGTCGCTACCGCTCCTTGTTCTCAATTTGTGGAACTTTTTCACTAAAAAACAGTCTAATAAACGAAATAAAATTTTTTGATGCAAAGATGGCATCAAATTTTGTAAAATAGATTTAGGGATTTTTTTCGCCTGACAAAAATAATGAGAGATTGGATAATCAAAGAAACCGAAACCGTCGCCCGAACCGCCGCACCGATTTTTGATGCGAACGAAAAAATCAGACTTCTGCAAAGTTCAATCGAGCGCGTTATCAAAGGTAAATCGGAAACCGTAAAGCTCGCGCTTGCTGCACTTTTTGCCAAAGGTCATCTGTTAATCGAAGACGTTCCGGGCATCGGCAAAACGACGCTTGCAAACGCTCTGGCGCGTGCGCTCGCATTGTCGTTTCAGCGCATACAATTTACCAGCGACCTTTTGCCGTCGGACGTTATCGGGCTTTCGATTTACAATCAGCGCAACGGAAATTTTGAATGGCACGCGGGACCGATTTTTTCAAATATCGTTCTCGCCGACGAAATAAACCGCGCCACGCCGAAAACACAATCCGCACTTTTGGAAGCGATGGCGGAACAACAAATCACGGTTGAAGGCGTTTCGCGCCCGCTGCCTTTGCCGTTTATGGTTGTCGCCACGCAAAATCCGGCGGAACATCACGGAACTTATCCGCTTCCCGAATCGCAATTGGACAGATTTATGCTTCGTTTGCACCTCGGTTATCCGCGAAAGGAAGACGAACGCTCGATTTTGCGCGACCGCGAACGCCGAAATCCGCTCGAATTCGTGCGTTCGGTAATGAGTGAATCGGACGTTTTGGAGTTGCAAAGATTGGCTTCAAACGTGCGCGTTGATGATGTTTTGGTTGATTATCTTCTAAATATCGTCGCGCAAACGCGCCTTTCCGAAAATTTTGAACTCGGCATCAGCCCGCGCGGAACGCTTTCGCTTTTCCGTTGCGCCCAAGCCTTTGCGCTCATTGACGGGCGCGATTTCTGCATTGCCGACGACATCAAACGCCTGACAATTCCCGTTTTCGCGCACCGCGTCATTGTCAATGCGCGAAACGTAAATCCGAAACGCCGCAGCCACGAAGCCGAAAGAATTTTAAGCGAAATTTTGCAAAAAACTTCCGTGCCGATTTAGTTTTTTGATAGTAAAATTATCGAATGGATTTTGAATGGGATAAAAACAAAGCTCAGGAAAATATCAAAAAACATGATGGAATAACTTTTGAAGAAGCAAGTTTAGCGTTTTTTGATGAATGGGCAATCGAAGAATTTGATGATGCTCACTCAGATTTTTCAGAGAATCGTTTTATTTTAATCGGCTTGGTTGGCAGACGGCTTTTGCGAGTAACTTATACGGTAAGAGAAAAAATCAGAATCATAAGTGCCGAAAAAGCACGTCCTTTTGATGAAAGGGCTTATAACAAAAACAGGAATGAGTATGACAAATGATAGAATAATTGAAGTTGAGATAACGTCTGAAGATTTGGAGAAAATGCGGACTGATGGAATTTCCGAATCAGATTTACCGTCAATCGGAATCAAACGCTATCGTCCGGCGCGTCATATCATCAGAGATAAAGTGGTGATTTTATTGGATGCAGATATTGTCGAGCATTTCAAAAAAAACTCTGAAACGGGCGATAAGGAAGTTTATCAAACTCAAATCAATCAAACCCTTCGCCAACTTATCGAAAGCGGTAAAGAATAACTGAATTTTCTCAATGAATCTTAAAACGCTTCGACAACTTTTCGGACTGCGTGATTTGCGGAATGCGGCACTTGGGCTTTTTGTCGTGTTTGGCGGACTCGGTCTGGCGTTTTTGACGCTTTGGGCGCATGGGCAGGGAAATGTGAAATTGGCGGGAATTACGGCGGCGATTTCGATTGTTTTTGTTTTGCTGATTTTGATTTTTGTCGTGCCGCCGCTGGCGCGTTCGGCGAGTTCGGAAGCGTCGCAGATGAATCTTCCGTTTGAATTTACGGTCGGCGGCGCGATTATTTTGGGTTTGATTGTGATTGTCGGTTTTTCGGCGTGGAATACGGGAAATAATCTGCTTTTTTTGGTGCTTTCGTTTTTGATTGCGGCGATGATTGTCGGGTTTTTGATGGGCAATTTTTGTTTGAAAAAATTGGACATAAAAATGCGTTTTCCCGAAACGGTTTTTGCCGAAGAACCGACTCCGATTCTCGTCAGTTTGAACAACCGCAAGCGCATTTTTCCGACGTTTTCCGTCATTACCGAAGTTCGCGGGAAAGAACGCGAAAAATCACTCATTGTCGAAGATTTGAAAAAGATTCTGCCCGAAAAATGGGCTGAAAAAATGACTCGCCCGCCGATTGTCAAACACACGCTCGAATATTTCATACATCTGCCGCGCCGCACGAAAGAAGATCATAAAGTCGAACATATTTTCCCGTTTCGCGGCAAGTTTATCATCAAAGATTTTGAACTTTCGACGAAATTTCCGTTCGGATTTTTCCGTCATCGCCGCAGATTATCAGCCCAAGAAACCGAAATAATTATTTTCCCGAAATCCGCGCCGATAGATAACGAAACGGTTGATTTGCCGCTCGAAGTTGGGAAATATATCACGCAGAAAAAAGGTTTAGGGCAAGATTTACTTTCTTTGCGCGATTATCAACCGGCGGACGATCTGCGCCACGTTGATTGGAAAGCGACGGCGCGGACAAATCGTTTGACGGTGCGCGAATTTGCCGCCGAAGACGACCGCCGCGTAACGATTTTTTTCGATACGCGAATCCTGCGCGACGCGGAAGAAAAACCTCTGACTTTGCGCGAAAAACTTGATGCCGAACAGAAGGGAAATCTCGCGCCCGTGTCGGAAAGATTTGAAAAAGGCGTTTCGCTTGTCGCGTCGCTTTTGACGCATTTTGCAGAAGAACAAGGCGAAATTCGTTTGATTATTGACGGCAACGCGGACGAATTCGGCATCGGCAGAAATCATTTGAATTCCTGTTTAAAACGTCTCGCGCTGGTTGAACCGAACTTTGATGAAGCGAGCGAATTTTCTACCGAAATACTCGAAGAAATCTTTACTGACCGCGAAAATAGTTATACATTTTTTGTAACGGCTGAAAACGAAGCGGAATTTCCGAGCGAATTGTTTTATAAAGCCGAGATTGTGAATTTCTGAAAGATTCCATAAGATTTCAGATTTCAGATTCCAAATTCCAAATTCCAAATTGAAGAGGGAAATCTGGAATTTGAAATCTGGAATTTGAAATTTGAGATTTTTGTCACAAAAATTAATTCAGCGGTGTTTTATGATTTGAAAGCAGTAGTTTTGTTGCTTAATAATGACCGAAGGCGTAAAAATTTTAATGATGGACGCGATGTCCCAAGCTGGTATTTCAGTAGCGAAAGAAAAAATCGAATTTGAAGAGGCTTTTTCGCTTCACCATCGAACTGTATTTCGCGCGGCGCGTTCGGTCGTGCGCGA
>JANNYB010000139.1:0-54953 GCA_031409875.1 Acidobacteriota bacterium
ATGGTCTTTGAAAATTAAATCCGACAAAAACTTTTGATGAAAAAGCGTAAAACAGACTGTTAGTCTGTTTGAACAGGCTAACAGCCTGTTCTACGTTTTGTCGGATTATTTTTTCAAAGACCATTAGGCGGCAAACCGCCAGCGAAGCGAAGCGGTTTTTGCTTTGATTAAAATTTCGGATTGGCAACGATAGGCAACTGCGTCGCTTCGCTGGCAGTTGCGCCGCCTAAAGGCGGGACTCAAAACTTTAAGTTGCTAATCTTTCGAGTTGGATTTACACTTTTATTTGCAACTTGGTTTAGGAATTCGGTTTCTAAAACTAAAGTTATTTAAAGAGGAATTATAAAAAAATGCCTGATTTTTTAGTAGTAATTTTAGCTGTCGTCTTTGTTCTCGGAATTGCGATAAACATTCACGAGTTCGGACATTTTATCGTTGCCAAACTTTTCGGAATGCGTGTCGAAGCGTATTCATTTTTTGGTTTGGGACCAAGAGTTTGGGGTTTTAAGGTCGGTCATACCGATTATCGAATCTCGGCGATTCCGCTCGGTGCGTATGTCAAACTTTACGGCGACGAAGCGACGGCTTCTCTCGAAGGCGGAAGCTCCGAAGAAAATGTCGAGGGTTTTCTCGAAGAACGTAACATCGGTAAAATTGACGGAGAAAAACACGCTCAATTCGTTGTTCCCGATTCGGAACTTTACGAACTGCGTCCGCGTTGGCAGAAATTTCTCGTAATGCTTGGCGGACCGTTTATGAATATTATGCTCGCGCTGGCAATTCCGTTTCTCGGCGCGTGGATTTACGGTGTGCCTTCGATGCCTGCGCCGGTTGTCGGCGTGATTAAAGCGGGCGGCGTTGCCGAAAAAGCGGGAATTCAGAAAGGCGACAGAATCGTTAGTTTTGACGGCGTAGAAAATCCGACGTGGGAACGCATCGAACGCGACACGCTCGTTTCGCCCGATCAACCGATTGCGATGACCGTCGAACGCGCCGGGCAAAAAATTCCTTTGACGATAAAACCTGCGAAAGCCGATATTAAAGGCAACATCATCGGCGACATCGAATTGCAACCCGATATGGGCGTTGAGCCGGTTACGGTCGGCACGATCAAACAGGACGCGCCAGCCGCAAGTTCAGGTTTGCAAGTCGGCGACAGAGTTTTGACTTTTAACGGGCAAACGGTTCGCAACACGGCTGAACTTACAACGCAAATCCGCGAAAACAAAGATGCTCCGGCGAAAATGACGGTTGAGCGCAGCGGCGCACAACAGGAAATAAACACGCAAGCAAAATTGGACGATGACGGCGTTTATCGTATCGGAATCGGCTTCGGCAAAGGAGCGATTACGACACGCGAACAAGTCGGAATCGGCAAAGCGGCAAGTTTTGCGGTTAATGCAAATCTTGAAGTTATTCGTTTGACGGGCAAAGTTTTCGGGCAATTATTTGCCGGACAGCGTTCGGTAAAAGATGCAGGTTTGGCAGGTCCAGTCGGGATTGTGCAAATCATTTCGCAAGTCGTTAAAGAAGCCGGATTTGTCGGTCTGCTTTCGATTTTAGCGGTCATCAGTTTGAACTTGGGCGTATTTAATTTATTGCCGATTCCGTTGCTTGATGGCGGACAAATTATGGTTTTAGGCATCGAAAAAGTTATGTCGTGGTTTGGCAGAACGCTCTCGATGGGAATTAAAGAAAAGATTCAAATGGCAGGTTTGGGAATAATTTTATTGCTGATGGTCTTTACTTTATTCTTGGATATTTCGAGATTTTTCTAAAGTTTGGAGTTCAAACTTTAGTTTGCCTTCCGCCAGCGAAGCGCGGCGGAAACACGCTAAAACGTGAACTCCAAACAATTTCGTATGAGAAAAGAAACAAAAGCAGTCAAAGTTCGCAACATTCAAATCGGCGGCGGTGCGCCCGTGGCGGTGCAATCAATGACGAAAACCGACACGACCGACGTTGAAGGCACAATCAAGCAAATCGAAGAAATGACGAAAGCCGGATGCGAAATCGTCCGCATCGCCGTTCCCGATGATGATGCGGCGGCGGCACTTCATAAAATCCGCAAACTGACGGACGTTCCGATTGTCGCCGACATTCATTTTCATTACAAATTAGCCTTGAAAGCTCTCGATGCGGGCATTGATAAACTTCGCTTAAACCCCGGAAATATTGGCTCGATTGACAGAGTTCGGGAAGTCGTCCGCGCCACGGAAGCGCGAGGAATTCCAATCAGAATCGGCGTGAACGGCGGCTCGCTTGAAAAAGATTTGCTGAGAAAATACGGCTCGGCAACCCCCGAAGCAATGGTTGAATCGGGAATGCGACATATTCGGATTTTGGAAGATTTAGGCTTTTCCGACATTGTTATCAGCTTGAAAGCATCGGACGTAAATCGAATGGTTGCGGCATATCGTTTGATGGCGGAAAAAGTAAATTATCCGCTTCACTTGGGCGTAACCGAAGCCGGAACGCCGTTTGGCGGCACAATTAAATCGGCAATGGGACTTGGAATTCTGCTGCACGAAGGAATCGGCGACACGATTCGCGTTTCTTTAGCGGCAGAACCGCACGAGGAAGTTCGTGTCGCGTGGGAAGTTTTGAAAAGTTTGGAACTCAGAAAACGCGGCGTAACGGTTGTTGCTTGTCCGACTTGCGGGCGGTTGGACGTTGATAATTTTGTCGAGATTGTTACGGAAGTCGAACGCCGTTTGGCGCACGTCGAAGAGCCGCTTCATCTTTCAATTATGGGTTGCGCCGTCAACGGTCCCGGCGAAGCGCACGATTCGCAATTAGGAATTACATTCGGGCGGCAAGTCGGAATGATTTTCAAAGACGGCGTGCCGATGCGACGAGTTGCGGGCGTTGATATTGTCGAGGAATTCGTTAAAGAAGTCGAGATTTTACGCAAAGAAGGCGGCGCGGCAAAATCGCTTTCGGAAACAAAACCACTTGTGCAAATTTCATAAGATATATTTGCCTACGAAAGACACGAAAGACACGAAATTAAGACAAAATTTTTCGTGTGTTTCGTGTGTTTCGTGGGCAAAAAAATAATTTTCAAATAGCTTCCGGCAAATTCTTATATGAGAATTTTATTGGTCGAAGACAATGAAAGATTAGCGCAAGCCGTGGCGAAAGGTTTGCGCGAGCAATCTTTTGCGGTTGATGTCGCGTTTGACGGCGAAACTGCGCTTTACGAGGCTGACATCAACGATTACGATTTAATCATTTTGGACGTGATGATTCCCGCGCCGGACGGTTTTGCGGTATGCCGCGAACTGCGCGAGAAGAATCTGCAAACGCCGGTTTTGATGCTGACTGCCCGCGATGCGACCGAAGACAAAATTCGCGGACTCGACACGGGCGCGGACGATTATTTGACCAAGCCGTTTGAATTTGGTGAACTGCTGGCGCGGATTCGTGCTATTCTGCGAAGACGGATGGGCGCGTTTGTCGGGGCGAAAATTGAAATCGCCGATTTGCAGATTGACACAAATTCGCAACGAGTTTGGCGCGGAAGGCGCGAAATTGTATTGACGACCAAAGAATATGCTTTGCTCGAATTTATGGCGCGTGAAAAAGGCAAAGTTTTAGGACGCGCTGAAATTGCCGAACATTGTTGGGACGAAAATTTCGAGGCGTTTTCAAATACGATTGACGTTTATATCAAGCGTCTGCGAACGAAAATTGACGAAGGTTTCGCGTTGAAATTGATTCATACGCGGCGCGGCGCAGGTTACATTTTAGACGATGAAAGTTCAGAGTAACGCATTTATGCGTGAAGAAGCCGCCGCGCTTTGCCGGCGGTTTCACGGCTGAAGCCGTTACTCTGAACAAAGACGATGATTAATTCCATCAGAATCCGGCTGACATTTTGGTATCTGGGCGTTTTGGCTCTGATAATTGCCGCCTTGTGCGCGTTTATTTATCTGTCGGTGGCGCGAAATCTGGCGCGGACGACTGATGGAAATCTTAGCGAAATAGCGCAAAGTGTTGAGGCAGATTTGCAAAAGGAAGATGCCGACCTCGCGGCAGAAAAACTACAACAAAAATCGGACGAGGAAAATAAAACATCCAAAAAACCGGTCAAAGCCGATGAGGACGAAGACAAAAAAAAATCGGATGACGAAGACTCGAAAGAAGAAAATTTGACCATCGAAGAAACGATTGCCGAAGAAGTTAATGATTTGCGTTTTCGTGATTACGGCATCGTTGTTTTGGATGGAAAAGGTCAGCAACTTGTTTCGACTATAACCGACGCACGACTTCAAAACGGCTTAAAAAATCTATCTGCCGCCGTTTCTTTTGCCGATTTACCAATCGAAAACGAAACTTTCCGCGTCCGTCGCCAATCGCTCAAACTCGATGGAAAACCTTTTCAATTATTGGTAACTCGTTCTCTGCGCGAACAGACGGAGTTTCTTGGCGGTTTAAGAAAAATCTTTTATATCGCGTTTCCGTCTGCGCTTTTGTTGGCTGGTTTGGGCGGTTATTTTCTGGCGCGACGAAGTCTTGCGCCGGTCGTTTCGATGAGCCGACAAGCGGCAAAAATCGGTTCGACAAATCTTGACGAACGTCTGCCGGTAAAAAACGAACGCGACGAACTCGGTAGTTTGGCGAAAGTTTTTAACGCGCTTCTCGAACGGCTCGAAAATTCGTTTGCCCAGCAACGCCGCTTTATGGCGGACGCTTCGCACGAACTCCGAACGCCGCTTGCCATCGTCCGCACCGAAGCAGAAGTCGCGCTCTCGAAAGACGCTCGAAAGCCGAAAGAATACCGCGAATCGCTGACCGTCATTCACGATGAAAGCAAAAATCTGACGCATATTGTCGAAGATTTATTCCTTCTGGCACGCGCCGACGGCGGACAACTCAAGCCGCAATTCGCCACCGTTTATCTCGATGAAATTTTGACGGAATGCGTTCACGCGATCCGAACTTTGGCGGAAAAACGAAAAGTCGAAATCAGCATTTCCGAACTCGCCGAAATGCCAATTCAAGCTGACGAATCGCTGCTTCATCGTTTGTTTTTGAATCTGCTCGACAATGCCGTCAAATACAATCGTGAAAATGGAACGGTTTCAATTACAACAGAAATCGGCGAAAAAAATTACCGCGTAACAATCAGCGACACCGGCGCGGGAATTTCCGAAGCCGACAGGGCAAAAATCTTCGAGCGTTTCTACCGCGCCGACAAAGCCCGCAGCCGCGACAACACCAACGGAAAAAACGGTGTCGGACTCGGACTTTCGATTGCCGCGTGGATTGCCGAAGTTCATCAAGGCTCGCTCACACTCCAAAAATCAGACGCGGACGGCTCGGTTTTCCGCGTCGAATTGCCGCGCTTCGCAAAGTAAAAAGGTAAAAGTAAAAAGTAAAAAGTTCGGAATCGGATTTCATTTTTACTTTTTAATTTTTACTTTTAATCTTCTATTCATCTTTGATTTTCTAATCTTTAATGTAAGTAAAGTTTTGACCAATTTGCAGAGGAGAGATGATGAGATTAAATACAAGTTTATTTATCATAATCGCGTTTTTTGCGATGGTAACCAATTCATCAGCCAAATTTTCGGCTGATGCGGGAACAATCAAAGGCACGGTGCGGGCAACGGCGAGCGGTCAGACAGCTTTAATTGCCGGAGCAAAACTGACGCTGACCAACAAAGCGACTCCGGCACAACCGCTGAGAGCCGTCAGCAACGAAGCGGGCGAATTCATTTTCAACAATCTGCCCTCGGGCGAATACGTTTTGTTTATCGAAGCCGACGGACTTTCGAGCGTTACGCGAGAAATCAAACTAAATTCCGGCGCGGTTTTGACGTTGGATATTGATTTGGCGATAACGGTTGGCGAAACGGTTACGGTGCGCGTCGAAGAAGGTTTGTTAAGCACTTCGGAGACTTCGACCGTGAATGTCATTCGCGCCGAAACTTTGAATACCGAACCGTTTCGCAACGATAATTTTCAAAATTCGATTGCGCTCACGCCCGGCGTGGTGCGCGACGGCAACGGCAACGATTATCTGAAAGGCACGCGAACCGGACAAAGCGGCTACAAAGTCAACGGCGTTGACGTAACCGATCCGGTCAGCGGCGAACTTGCTTTTGAAATTCCGCTCGAAGCCGCCGCCGTCGTCGTGGTCGAAGAAAATCCGTTTTCCGCCGAATTCGGACAGTTCACGGGCGGCGTAACAAATCTGCAAACTAAAGGCGGCGGCGACAAATTTAAAGTTTCTGCCGCACGATTTTTCCCGACGTTTCGCAATGTTATTTCGACCAAGATTGATTCGTTTCGTCCGCGCATAACTTTCAGCGGCGCGTTAGTTCAGAAACGGCTTTTTTATCTGCAATCTTTTGAATATCGCTATCGCCGCGATTTAGTTCCGAGTCTGGCGAAACCTGATAACAACACGACCACCGAAGCCTTTAACGCCTTTTCGCAGATTGATTGGAATATCAGCAAAAACAACACTTTGCGATTCAATTTTGCAATTTTCCCAAGCAGAATTCGTAACTTAAATCTTGACACTTTCAATCCGCCCGAAACCAGTCCGAACTACAAACAACGCGGATTTCTTGCCGCTATTTCTGAACAGATTGTTTTCAAAGACGGCTCGTTTCTGTCGTCGGAAATCAGCTATAAAACCTTTGACGTTGACGTTTTTGCCAAGTCAAATCAAGCGTTCACGATTACGCCTGCCGTCAATCGCGGCGGTTATTTCGCTGACACGCGCCGCCAAACTTCGCGTCTGCAATGGCGCGAAGTCTATTTTTTGCGCCCTTTGAGTTTTAACGGTCAACACTCGATTAAAACCGGCTTTGAATTTTTTAGTTCGCGGGTCAAAGGAACTTTGAATTACAGTTCGATTTTTATTCGTCGGGCGGACAATACTTTGGCACAGCGAATTGATTTTCAGCGCGGTTTGCCGCTCGGTTATGCTTACCGCGAACTTGCCGGTTTTGTGCAAGACCGTTGGACGCTCAATCCGAAAGTTACGCTTGATTTCGGTTTCCGTTTCGACCGCGACGGCGTAACCGGACGCAATAATTTTTCGCCCCGTTTTTCGGTTTTGTATGCTCCGGCAAAGCGCACGGTGATTCGCGCCGGCATCGGCATTTTTTATGACCGTTCTCCGGGCGTGAGCGGCTCGACCGAACAAGATATTAGTGATGAAATCAGCAGAATTTCGCCAAATATTATGCAGATTCCGTTGCGCGTTGTAACTAATTATGCAGCAAATGGAACAACGATTATTGACGCGGCGCGTCTTTTTACGCCGCAAGTTTTGGGGCAGCTTCGCACGCCGCAAAGCCTTCGTTGGAGCATCCAAATTGACCAAGGAATTACCAAAGAATTGACCATTCGTTTCGGTTATCTGCGGCGCACGGTCAAAAATGATTTGCTGTTTGAACCGTCAATCGGCGCGGGCTGTTGCGGCGCGATTTTTCTGAGTAGCGGCGGGCGTTCGCGTTATGACGAATTTCAATTTGTGGCGAGTTACAACAAACCGAATTTCGGGCAATGGAACGCTTCTTACGTTTTTTCACGCGCCCGCGGCGATTTGAATACGGCAGATAAAATTTACGGCGACACGCCCGCGTTTGCTTTGCGAAAAAACGAATACGCGCCACTTTCATTTGACGCACGGCATCGGTTTTTGATTTACGGACAGCTTGATTTTCCGCACGACATTCGCATCGCGCCGCTGTTTGAGATGCGCTCCGGCTTTCCTTATTCGGTGGTTGACGCTTCGTTAAATTTTGTCGGCGGACGCAATCTAGCACGTTTTCCGAAGTATATGTCGCTTGATTTGCAAATCACGAAAGGTTTTAAATTACCATTTTTTGATAACAAAAAAGCTCGCATCGGGATTGCTTTGTTCAATTTGACGAATCATTTTAACCCGCGTGATGTGCAGAATAATTTGACCAGCCCAAACTTCGGACAATTTTACAACAGCCTCGGCACAGCCATAAAAGCGAAGTTTGACATAGAGTTTTAGTCGAAAGCCGGAGCGCGGACGGCGCAGTAAAAATAAGTTAGATTAAGGAGAAAAAATTATGACATTGAATAGATTCTTGATAGTGATTTTAGCGTTAATTTTTATTACGGCAATAAATTCGAGCGCAGTCAACGCTCAAAATCAAAAGCCGAATGAAACTGATAAAAAGGTTCAAAAAGAAAAAGATGACGACGATGCTGACGATTCGCCGCAAGCGCAAGCGGAAATGGCGAAACTAGCCAAAATTTCGAAGGACGAGGCAAGCCGCACGGCTCTTGCCAGAGTTTCCGGCGAGATTATCGAAAGCGAGTTAGACCGGGAAATCGGCAAACTCGTTTATGAATTCAAGATTCGTGACCAAAACGGAAAAAATCAAGAGGTGTTAGTTGATGCTCAGACGGGCGAAATAGTCAGCGTCGAAGCAGAAAACGAGAATGACGACGACGATGCGGACAACGACGCAGACGACATCTATGATTCGCCACAAATGCAGAAGGAATTGGCTAAAGAAGCCACAATTTCTTTGGAAACAGCGCGTCAAATAGCTCTCGCCAGAGTTCCCGGAACTGTCATTGAAAGCGAATTGGACAAGGAAAAAGGAATAGTTGTTTATGAATTTGAGATTCGGGATAAGGATAACAAATCTTTTGATGTTTTAGTTGATGCCAAAACGGGCGCAATCGTCGGCGTTGAAGCAGACGACGATGAAGACGGTGATAATGACGACACGAAAGATAATTCGCAAGCCAAAACAGATAAAGGCAAATGGTATGAATTTTGGCGAATAATTCCCGCGTTTAGAAAGAAAAAAATCTAGGCGCAAATAAATTTCAAACGGCAAGAATTTTGCGTTTCGTAAATCAATAAAATACGCAAATTGCTATGAATAAGCAGTCTTCGGACTGCTCAGGCGGAGTGTTGCCTGTTGACGGTCAAATCCGTCTTCAAACAACAGTCAAATTTTCGGAAACACAATAAAATTAGGAGGTAAATTTAATGAGTAAAATGTATTTTTTGAGAGATGCTAAGTCGGGCAAATTTTCCCGACGCACATTTTGGTTAGTCGGTTTATCGGCAATAACGGTGGGCATATTCTTTCTTGTCGCTAACATTGTGCCGACAAGCGCGTATGACGACAACGACGATGCTTGCAGCAGGCGAGGCGGAGGTCCGATTATCCAATTACCCTCGACCAAATTGTTTATCGAACACAATGCGACAGATGAAGATACCGGAGTTCAAGGCGGATTCGGCGGTCTCAGTTGGCAAAAACTTTGCGTCTATGATCCGAATGGACGACAAGTTTTAGAAGTCGAGCCGCAACGTCAGCTCAGAACTTTGGCGATGGACACAGTATTTTTTGAGTCGAGAGAACCGCTCAACGAGGAAGTTTCAATCGAACAAATCGAGGCGATGTTTCCCGAAGGACTTTACGCGATTCGGGGGCGAACTTTAGACGGAAAGCGTGTGAGAGGTGCGGCAACCTTTACGCACGATATTCCCGCCGCGCCGGTCATCACCTTTCCGCTGGATGACGGAACGGTTTCGCCTAACGGTTTTTCGGTGATGTGGAATCCCGTTACGACCGATATTGACGGCGACCCAATCACCACGACAGGTTACCAAGTTATTATTACCAAAGATGTGCCGGACGACCCAAACGGATTTTCCCGACCGACCTACGATGTTCACGTTTTGTCAACGGAAACATCGCTCACAGTTCCAAGCGAGTTTCTCGAACCCGGAACGAATTACGAACTGGAAGTGTTGGCACTGGAAGTCAGCGGCAATCAGACCATCACGGCGATCCATTTTGAAACCCAATAAATTGCTTAAATCTTAGCCACAGAGTTCACAGAGAAAATTCAATAAACTCTCTGTATTCTGCAAGGCGCGAGAATTATAACTCACCTTACGCAAAATAAGATTTTTTTGCTTTGTCGCTGAAAGCGACCAACATTATAGCCTAGCGAGAATCGCTAGGTGATTTGCGTCAAATATTCGCTCGCTGAAGGCGAGCAACAATCGTCGCGTTTTTTGTTCGTCGCCTTCAGCGACGGAAAATCTTGTCAATGCTAACTAGCGATTCTCGCTAGGCTATAATGTCAGTCGCTTTCAGCGACAAAAACCAAAACTGCGTAACGCGAGAATTGTAAAAAGATAAAACGGAAAATTTCTGGAAAACCGACACGACTGATGTTGCCGGCACAATCAAATAAATCGAAGCAATGACGAAAAAACCGGATGCGAAATCGTCCAAAATATCGTCAACAGCTAAAAAAAGGATTTGGGATTGGGGATTGCGGATTGGGGATTATTTGATTTAAATCCCAAATCCCAAATCCCAAATCCCAAATCCCAAATCCTTTTACTCCAAAGCCGTAAAATCAAACTCGCTCAAATCTTCGGTTACATTAACAACTCGCGGCGCGAATTGGAAGTTTTTCGACCGCACGTTGAAAGTATAAGTTTGTCCGGCTGAAACGTCTTCAAAATAGTAAAATCCAAAAGCCGTCGTCCGCACCGTGCGCGAATTTCCCGAAGCGTCGGTTAAAACTACGAACGCATTTCTCAAACCTCTACCGTCTGCGGTTAAAACTCTGCCCGAAATCGAAACATTCGCCGCTGTTGGCGCAAAAACCTGCATCGAATATTGTTTCACTCCGGCGATTCCGTCGGTGTCGGTTGCCTTGACCGTGAAAGTATAATTTCCCGTCATTGTTGGCGTTCCCGATAATAATCCGCTGCTTGAAAGCGTAATTCCGGGCGGCAAACTCTGTCCTGCAACCATTACGATTTCAAAAGTAGTCGGCGCAAGATTTTGCAATTCGGCAAAATTCGTCTGTCTCGTTGCCGAAAGTTGTTGGCTGTAAATTAAACTCGTATCGCCGTTCGGCAGTGTCGCTTGATTGAAAGTAATGTTCGATTCAAATGCGCCGATGTCAACTGTTCCGCTGATTATTCGTCCGCCGCCGCGCTGGTCGGTTGTGATTGCCGGATTGCCGTTCGCGCAAGCATTTGCAGTCAAAACGCAGTTGTTTCCAATGTTGAGAACAGGCGAATCTGAAAGCAAAGCGTGCGTTTGCGTTGTGCCGCCGTAGAATCCGAGCGGCGAAAGTCGGGCATCGCCGCCGATAAAGTTAGTGGTGAAATTCACGCCTCCAATCACATCGGGATTTTGCGACGACGAGTTGCCGGAAATGATTGTATTAACGAGATTTGCGCCGTCGGGAACGATTGCCAATCCGCCGCCGAAGCTGAAACTGCCGCTGCCGATGACATTGCCGGTAATCGTGTCGTTGATAATCGTCAGCGGTCCGTATTCGGAGTAAATTCCGCCGCCGCGATTGTTCGTGCCGCCGCCGATTAAATTGCCGGAAACAGTGCTGTTCGTGATGGTTAGCGAGCCGTTGACATTGGCGATTCCGCCGCCGCGATTGGCGAAATTATTGTTGCCGGAAATTAAATTGCCGGAAATCGTGCTGTTTCTAATCGTCAGCGTTGCGCCACTTGCGTTGTAAATTCCGCCGCCGAAATTGTCGCTGCCGCCGCTCACGGAACTGTTTGAAACGGTGCTGTTGATGATAGTTAATATCGCGCCGTTGTAAATTCCGCCGCCCGCTGTAAAATCTCTGCCGTTTGTTACGGTCAAACCGTCGAGCGTCAGATTTCCGCCGCCGCCGACATTGAAAACACGGTTCGCGTTGTTGCCCGAAACGGTCGTCAGATTTGCGGCTCTGCCAATAATCGTGATGGTTTTGCCTGATACGCTTAACTCGGAAGCAAGCGTAATCGTTTGTGCCGAATTGAAAAGCGGTGCGGCGAAATTGATTGTATCGCCCGAAACCGAAGTTGCAATCGCTTCGCGCAGAGAACAATCCGCATCGCAAACGCCGTCATCGGTGTCGGCGATTTTCGTTACGGTTCTAATCGGCGGCGTAACATTCAACGTAAAACTCGCGTTCGTCGTTAAATTGCAAGCGTCGGTTGAGCGAATCGTAATCGTGTGATTGCCGAGCGGATTCGCGTTGGTGATTGAAACGACACCGCTCGAATCAACCGTCGGCGCAGTTGTCAACACCGGCGAAACGCTGAAAATCGAATATGTAACCGTTCCGTTATCCGTTGCCGTTGTCGGCGAAACATTAATCGAACTGCCGGAACTGACGTTAAACGAAGCCGGATAAACCAAAGTCGGCGCGGTATTTGCCGTAACAGTTACGGTTAAAGTCGCGGTTGCCGTTGCGCCGCCGCCGTCGGTTGCAGTTAAAGTAAAATTCGCGTTCGTCGCACCGCAAGCCGCGACAGCGTTTGCGGAAATCGTGCCGTTCGTGTTGACGATGTTTGAAATCGTTACGCCGTTTGACGGATTTGCACTCGTAACTGTAACGGTTACGCCGCTTGCACCGCTTTGAATATCTCCGACTGTGGCGATTGTCGAATTGGAAATCGGCGAACTTTGCACTCGTGAAATACCGGAAGCCGTAATTGTCGGCGGCGTATTTGCAACCGCGATTGTGTATTGCTGAACTCCGACAATTCCATCGGTGTCGGTCGCTCTCACCGTGAACGTAAAACTGCCGATGGTCGTTGGTGTGCCGCTGATTATTCCGGCGGACGACAAAGTTAATCCGTTTGGCAAACTTTGTCCCGCGATTGAAGTAATTGAGAAAGTGAACGGTGCAAAATTGTCAAGCGAACTCTGTTCTTCATCAACTAAACTCGTCAATCTGTTGATAGTTAAAGTTTGACTATAAGCCGAATTTTGCACGGCGTTCGGAAGTGTTGCTTGATTAAAAACGATGTTGCGTTCAAACGAACCGATGTCGCCTCTGCCGCCAACCGGACGAAGTGAACCGCGTTGGTCAGTTATAATATCATTGGACGGATCGCCCGCATTTATCGCCGGACTGTTTGAAAGTAAAGCGTGAGTTTGCAAATTTCCGCCGTAATTCGACAAAGGTGCGAAATTAGCCGAAACATTTGTCAAATTTCCGGTTAAATTCGGCGAACCTGCGGCAAACGAATTTCCCGCCGTGCTGCCGATTAAATTATAGCCATAAGAAGTTATAGACGCGGCAATATCGGGCGAACCGCCACCACCGCCGTTGCGATTTCCGGCAATAATCGAGTTTCGTGTGTTGTAAGCTCCGCCGTCGCTGTAAATTCCGCCAGTCAAATTTCCGTTGCTGACGTTGTTGGTAATTGTCGTGTTGGTCGTATCGAGTCTGTCGCTTGTGCCGATATAAACTGCTCCGGCTTTGTTGGTTGTCGCGGTGTTTCCGCTGATAGTGGAATTATTGATAATCATCACGGCTCCGGCAGTCGCGGCACCGCCGAATAATGCCGAGTTACCGACAAAAGTCGAACCGAAAACAATTACCGTTCCCGCATTTCCGATTCCGCCGCCACCGCCGTTTGTCGCCGTGTTATTGCTGATGGTTGAGTTATTCACATTTGCGGTTTGCCCTGTGTTGTTAAATATTCCGGCTGAACCGACAGCGGTATTTCTCGAAATAGTCGAATTCGTCAAGGTCATCGGTCCGGCACTAAATATTCCGCCTCCGGTAGAAGTCGAAGAACAGTTTTCCACTATTAAATCAGTCGCATTGAAAGTCGCGTTATTTAGAACACAACCACCGACCGAACCGCTGCCGTTACCGCGAATAATTCGGACACCGCTGAGCGTCAAAATCGCCGGACTGTCAACATTCAGAACACGAGTCGAATTTTCGCCGTCAATCGTCAAAAGACCCAAACCGGGACCGATGATTGTTAAATTTTTGTTGACCGTCAAGACCGAACCCCCGAGTGGAATTGTCCGTGGCGTGCCGAAAAACACAGGATCGAAACGAATTGTCGAACCTGCCGCGACATCCGCGATTATCTGTCGCAAACTTCCCGCACCGCTGCCGTTTGCATTTATAACATAATTGCCAATCAGCAAAACGTAGTTTTTGACGATAAAAAGACCGTTTGTTCCGGTTGCCCGCACCGCAAAATTAAATGTTCCTTCTTGTGTGGTTGTGCCGGAAAGCAATCCGCCCGATGTCAGCGTAAAACCTGTCGGCAATGTGCCGGAATTTAGTGTAAATGTGTAGGTTAAACTTCCGCCGCCGACCGCCGTCAGCGTCTGATTATACGCAACGTTTTTCGTTCCCGGTGGAAGAGTTGCCGGTGAAATAATAATGGAATCTTCGACCGAACCAACATCAACAGATGTTCCGAAAAGACGCGGGAAATTTACTCCACGCTGATCGGTCGTCAACGCCGAATGTGTAAAACCGCAAGCATTCGCAGTTAAAACGCAACTGCTTCCTGTGTTAATCGCGGGTGAATCCGAAAGCAAGTTGTGTGTTTGCGTTGTTCCGCCGTTTGCTCCGAGCAAAACGAGCTTGGCATCTCCGCCGATATAGTTATTGGTATTGACAGCTAAACTTCCGAATAAATCAGGCGAATTCGGACAAGTATTACCGGAAATAATCGTATTAACCGCATTTATTGTCCCGCCCAAATTCGCAATGCCGCCGCCTTGTCTGGAAAAAGTTGAACTTGCAGTATTACGGGTAACTGTGCCGTTAATTATCGTTAGCGTTCCGCCGTTGTAAATTCCGCCGCCGCTGGAAAAGTTGCCGGAAATCGCCGTATTACCGGAAATCGTGCTGTTAATGAGCGTTATCGTTCCCGTGTTGTAAATCCCTCCGGCGTGGTTTGTATTAGCCGACGCATTTGAAACGGTATTGCCGGAAATCGTGCTGCCCGCGATGGTCATCGTTCCGCCTTGATGATAAATTCCGATTCCGGCGTTGTCTCTGAAAGGATTACCGGTGTTGTTTGAGATGCTGCTGTTCGTAATAACTACTGTTGTATTGGCGGCATTATAAATTCCGCCGCCACGACAATTAACATTAGTTGCGAAGCCGGCAAGAGCATTGCCGGAAATGCTGCTGCCGTTTATCGTCATCGAACTGTTGTCATCGTTGTAAATTGCACCGCCGTAGCTAATATCGCTACCGGCGACTGTGTTTCCCGATAAGACGGAATTATTGATAGTCAGAGTCCCAAAGTTGATAATGCCGCCGCCATATTTATTGCCGTTGCCGCCATCTCTGCCGCCTGTTACGGTCAAATTATTCACCGTCAGATTTCCGGTTGAAGCTACTTGAAAAACACGACTTGCGTTATTACCGGAAATTGCCGTCAGACTCGCACCTCTGCCGTTGATGGTCAAGTTTTTATCAATTGCCAATTGACCCAAAGTGAGCGTCATAGTTTGCGCCGAATAAAAAAACGGTGCGGCAAATTCAATCGTGTCGTCCGAAGTTGCCGCGAAAATCGCTTCTCTCAACGAACAATCTGCCGCATCGCAAACATTGTCGTTCGTGTCGGCAATTTTCGTTACCGTCAAAGTCGCCGCATTTGACGTGATTGCGCCAAATAATAAAAACCCGAAACATAAAACCGATATAATAAATTTGCTTTTCATAATATGCTCTCTTCTAAATAATTATTCGTTTGCCGTGAGATTTAATTCGGTAATTTCTTCATTTACAGAAATAATCTGCGGCGTAAATTGATAGTGTTTTGAAATCACGCTGATGACAACCGTTTGTCCGGCTTCGACTTCATCAAAACGAAAATAGCCGAAAGACGAACTTCGCGCCGTGCGCGTCGTGCCGTTTGAATCGGTCAGCGTAACAATCACGTTGCGAATTCCATTGCCGTTTGCCGTCAAGACTCTGCCCGATACCGAAACATTGGCGGCGAGAGGCGCGAGCGGGAGAAATACATTCCGCACTTTGTCTTCGATGGTTTCCGAGCCCGTTTGATTACCTGTGCGGTAGAAGCCGCGGGCACGGATCAGCACATTTTGGTTGGACGGGATGTTTTGTCCGCCGAGCGTGTATCCGGCGGCTTGCGGGGCAAACGGGTTTTCGCTTTTGTTGTTTCCGATGATTGAAGCAAAACTGTTGGTCGCCGTTCCCAATAATGTCCAATTTGCACCGTTGTCAATTGATTGTTCAAAGATGACACGGGTAAACTGCGGAGCAGAACCGTCGCGGGTGAGCGTCAAGGTTGTCTGCGTTACGGCGAGAGTCGAGAGTGCGGGCGTGTCGTTTGATAAACGGGCAAACAGACCGCGCGACTGTCCGCCGATGATATTGAAGTTTCCGCCCGCGAGAACTTTGCCGTCCGACTGCACCGCGATTGAAAGGACAAAGGCGTTCGCATTCGGGTTAAAAGAATCGGCAGTTCCGGTCGTCGCATTGAGACGGGCGATGCTGTTGCGTAACTGCCCGCCGATGATGGAGAATTGTCCGCCCGCGAGAATCTTGCCGTCCGACTGCACCGCGATTGAAAGGACAAAGTTGTTCGCAACCGGATCAAAAGCGGAGTCGAGCGTTCCGTCCATGTTCACACGGGCGATGTTGTTGCGAGTAACTCCGCCGATGGAGAAGAATGCGCCGCCGACGAGAATCTTGCCGTCCGGCTGCACCACGATTGAAAAGACAATGCCGTTCGCATTCGGGTTAAACGAATCGGCAAGCCCGGTCGTCGCATCAAGTCGGGCGATGCCGTTGCGCGGCTGTCCGCCGATGTTGGTGAATTGTCCGCCCGCGAGAATCTTGCCGTCCGACTGCACCGCGATTGATTGGACATTGAGGCTCGCATTCGGATCAAAAGAGAGGTCGATTGTCCCGTCCATGTTCACTCGGGCGATGCGGTTTCGCGTAACTCCGCCGACGAAGTTGAATACGCCGCCGACGAGAATCTTGCCGTCCGGCTGCACCGCGATTGAATCGACCCCGTTGTCCGCATTAGGGTTAAAAGCCGTGTCGAGCGTTCCGTCCGCGTTCACTCGGGCGATGCGGTTTCGCGTAACTCCGCCGACGAAGTTGAATACGCCGCCGACGAGAATCTTGCCGTCCGCCTGCACCGCGATTGCACGGACCGTGTTGTTCGCATTCGGGTTAAAGCCGGTGTCGAGTGTGCCGTCCGCGTTCAAACGGGCGATATGGTTGCGCCTAATTGCGCCGATGAAGTCGAATCCGCCGCCGATGAGAATCTTCCCGTCCGGTTGGATGGCGGTGGCGTTAACATCACTACCAGCAATGCCGCTTATGCTGGGATTGAGCGTTCGGTCAATCCTACCGTCGCGTTCGAGACGGGCGATGCGGTTGCGCGTTTGTCCGCCGATGGTGCTGAATTGTCCGCCCGCGAGAATCTTGCCGTCCGGCTGCACCGCGATTGAAAAGACATTGCTGCCCGCATTCGGGTTAAAAGAATCGGCAAGTCCCGTTATGCTGTCTAGCCGAGCGATGCTGCTGCGCATCTGTCCGCCGATGTTGCTGAACCCGCCGCCGACAAGAATGTTGCCGTCCGACTGCACCGCGATTGAATAGACATTGAAGTCCACATTCGGATCCCATGAATCGGCAAGTCCGGTCGTCGCGTCAAGTCGGGCGATGCGGTTGCGTATCTGTCCGCCGAAGGGTGTGAAGTTGAAATCGCCGCCCGCGAGAATCTTGCCGTCCGGCTGCACCACGATTGAATTGACATTGCCGCCGTTCGCCACCGCATTCGCGTTAAAAGCCGTGTCGAGCGTTCCGTCCGCGTTCACACGGGCGATGAGGCGGCGTAATACTGTGGCGACGGTTTGGAAACTCCCCCCGATGAGAATCTTGCCGTTTGGCTGAATCGCGATTGTATTGACACCGCCGCCAAACGCATTCGGGTCAAAAGCGAAGTCGAGCGTGCCGTCCGCGTTCACTCGGGCGATGCCTCTGCGTAATGTTCCGCCGATTTGGTCGAATATACCGGCGAAGAGAATCTTCCCATTCGACTGCACCGCGATTGAACGGACCAGGTTGTTCACAGCCGGGCTAAAAGTCGTGTCGCGCGTGCCGTCCGCGTTCAGACGAGCGATGTAGTTCCGCGACAGTCCGCCAATCGTGGTAAATTCTCCCCCAATGAGAATCTTGCCATCCGGCTGCACCGCGATTGCATTGACAATGCTGTCCGCATTCGGGTCAAAGCCGGTGTCGAGCGTGCCGTCGGTATTAAGACGGGCGATGCGGTTGCGCGTTACTCCTGCGACCATCGTAAAATCACCGCCGATTAATATTTTGCCGTCCGGCTGAACGACGATGGCGCGAACTATTCCGTCCGCATTCGGGTCAAACCCGTCAAGTGCGGATTGTGCTGAAACCAACATGGCGAACAAACTGCTAAAGATAAAAACGCAGAGCGCGGCTGTTGCGGTAGTAATTTTGCTTTTCATAATTTTCTCTCCTTCAAATAACTATTGGTTTGCCGTTAGAATTAATTCGGTAATGTCTTCGTTGATTGTTAAAACTTGCGGCGTAAATTGATAGCGTTTTGAATTGACGCTGATAATATAAATTTGTCCGGCTTCAACCTCATCGAACCGAAAATAACCGAACGAAGTTGTCCGTGCGGTTCGTGAATTGCCGTCTTGGTCGGTCAAAATCACAAACGCATTGGTCAAACCTGCGCCTTGCGGTGTGAAAACTTTGCCCGATATAGAAACATTGGCGGCAGATGGAGCGAGCAGATCGGATTCAACCGCGCCGATGTCAATATTTGTTAAGCCGAATTGACGCGGAAAACTCACGCCGCGCTGGTCGAAAACGAGTGCGCCGATTGAAACGGGAAGCGTGCAGGTATTCGTCAACACACAATTATTTCCGTTATTCGCCGCCGGACTTCCGGTTAAAAGCGCGTGCGTCGGAGTTTTGCCGCCGTTCGCAACCGTCAACGCGCCGAGTTGCGGATTAAGCGGTGAACTTCCCGTTCCGGTTTGGTCGCCGAGTTGGGCAAAACCTGTCGCCGTTCCGACATTGCCGATTAGATTATTACCGCCGTTTATCAGCGCGAATGAGCCGAAAACGTCCGCGTAAGTTCCGTTGCCGACATTCGCGGCAACGATGGAATTGCGAATCGTCGCCGTTCCGATGCCAATCATAATTCCGCCCGCCGAAGAAACGGTCGTATTAACCGTGTTATTGGTAATCGTGCTGTTCGTAACGATGAAATTGCCGCTGAAAATATGAATTCCGCCGCCGTTTCCTCCCGCCGTGCTGTTGACGGTGTTGCCGCTGAAAGTGCTGTTCGTCACAATTAATGTCCCGGTTTGCGACGAGATTCCGCCGCCGTTGTTGAAAGCGTTGAAACGGGCGACATTGTTTGAAACGGTGCTGCCGATTAATGTCAAATTGCCGCCGTTGTAAATGCCGCCGCCGTATGAAAAAGTCGGCGCAGTCTGGTTTCCGGTGATGACGCAATTGCTGATCGTCAGCGTTCCGGTATTGGAAATTCCGCCGCCCGGAGCCGACGAGCCATTGAGAAATTGTGTGCCATTGCCGCCGGTAACAGTCATTCCGCTCAAACCGACCGTAAAATTTCCGACATCGAAAACGAGATTCGCGTTGTTACCGGAAACGGTCAGTTTGTCCGCATCCGTTCCGATAATCGTGAGATTTTTATTGATAATCAACGGATTACTCGTGCCGCCGAGCGTAATCGTCTGCGCGGACGCGAAAACTCCTGCATCGAAATCAACCGTGTCGCCCGAAGTCGCAGCGGAAATCGCGCCGCGCAAACTGCAATCGTTCGCCGCCGCCGCGCAAGCCGTCAATCCGCTATTATCCGAAGTATTATCAACCGTCCGCGTCGCCGCCGAAACTTTCAATCCGCCGAACAATAAAACCCCGAAGGACAAAGTCATCAAAATAAACTCTTTTTTCATACAATTTTCTTTCAACCTCTGATTAGATTGCGGCGAGTTTTCTCTAACGTCCGCGTCTTTTTTGATAAAAAAACTTCTCCGGTTAAACGGTTATTTGAAACCGGAGAAGTGTTCTCCAAAGCCGAGAACTAAAATTAATTTTCACACTTTTTATTCAACCAGCGCGGTGGTTTTATCGGTTTCGCGGTCGTAGGTTAAAGTAACTTTTTCAATCTCGGTAAGGTCTAAGTCCAACCATTCGACACCTTTTGAACCGTCTGCCCATTCGACTTTAATGTCCCATTTTGCCGCCGTTGCACGCGGACTGAATTTGATGTCCATCGAGCTTCCATCTGCAAATGCTCTGCCTTTTAACACTTCGTCTTCCTTCGCCCATTCACCTGTTCCGGTTGCACCGATGGAAAGTTCTTTGATGGCGTAACCCGTTTTATTAACAATCGTAAAATCGAGTTCGGGATTTGATTTTTCGTCGGATTTTTCCGAAGTTGACGATGTATTCGTTGCCGAATTCGTATTCGTCGGCGCAGTCGTATTGGCAGGTTTTGCCGTGTTCGTCGGCGCAGTTGTATTGGCAGGTTTTGCCGTATTATTCGCCGCCGTATTCGGATTGTTGACGGTGATTTTTGTTCCGCAGTTAAGGCAAAATGCCGCAACTATCATTAAAAATAGAATTTTTTTCATTGTAATTTTCTCCTGTTTTTGATTTTGAAGTTTTGAGTCCCGCCTTCAGGCGGCATTTCGCCAGCGAAGCGCGGCGAAATCAAAATGCCGCCTAAAGGCGGAACTCAGAACGATTAATTTCCGCCGCAATCTGCGACTGTCCAACTTGTCAACTTATATTCTCGCTGCAAATTTTGATAAACCACGACGCTGACTTGCTGTGTTTCATCTTCGAGTCTGACCGTCAAACAAAGTCTGAAATTCGTTCCACCGACTGACTGCATTTCGGCTTTATCAACCGAATCGAGTTCTAAACCTTCCTGTTCCGTGTTGTTTTCGACGCGATTGCCGACCGCAAATTCCGCCGCCGCGACAACTCGCGCATCGTCAGTCTTCGCTGTTTTGTAGCCGCCCAAAACTGTCTGAGCATTTGCCGTTATTCCAAAACCAAGCACAATTGCCAAAATCATCGCGCCGTTTAATATTGCTTTTCTCATTTTTTAATTTCTCCTTTTCGCTTCCTAAAAACTTGTCTCCGCAAATTACATTTCCGCGTTGATAAATTTGCGTAACTCCAAAAGATTTTCCTTCATCACAAACCCAAACGCGCCGGCTTTTCGTGCCGCTTCGCGCATTTCCGCGTCGCCGTGTTTTGTAACAATGACGATTTTTGCGTCCGAAAATTTCGCGCAAATTTCGCGGGTCGCCGTCAAACCGTCTTTTTCGCGCATCTCGACATCCATCAAAACCCAATCGGGCGAATATTTTTGATAAGCCGCAAACGCCTTCGCACCGTCGTCGCATTCGATAATTTCATCGGCAAATTCGCCGACGACGCGCCGAATCGTTCGGCGCATCACGGAATTATCATCAACAATTAAAAACGACATCTTTTTACTCAAGAATTTTATTTTACAGACACGCAAAAGCTCAGACATCGGTGATAATGCCTAATTTCGCATAGGTAGAATTGCCTATTTTTAAAGTTTTGAGTCCCGCCTTCAGGCGGCAGAACGCCAGCGAAGCGAAGCGTTCTCTTGCTTCCTTTAGTTAAAGCAAAGTGAAAACTGCTTCGCTTCGCTGGCAGTTTTTGCCGCCTGAAGGCGGGACTCAAAACTTTTTAGATTTTCGTTTTATTGGTCAAAGCAAATGTGAGCAGAGCATTTTTGCCTTTGAGATCGAGTTTGGCAGAGATATTGGCGCGATGATGGTCAACGGTTCGCGGGCTGATAAAAAGTTCTTCGGCAATTTCTTTCGTCGTTTTGCCGCTCGCAATCAGACGCAAAACGCGGCGTTCGGAAACGGTCAAGGTTTCGAGCGGAGATTGCGCCGAATTGCGCCGATTGAGCAAAAAACCGGACAAAACCGGACTGAAAAAACTTCTTCCTCGGGCAACTTCTTTGATGCAATTGACAATCTCGGTCGCCGCACTGTCTTTGATGACAAAACCTTTGACATCCGCTTCAATCGCGGCGTTAAAAATCGCTTCGTCTTTGTGCATCGTCAGAAAAACGGCACGCGTCGTCAGATTTTTCGCCTGAATAATCCGCGCCACCGTCAAACCGTCAACTTTCGGCATATCCGAATCAAGCACCGCAATCTGCGGCGCAAGACGTTCGATTTCGGCAAGTGCAATCTCGCCGTCGTCGGCTTCCGCCACGATTTTCAACGCCGCGTCAGATTCAATCACCATTCGCAAACCGCGCCGAAAAATCGGATGGTCGTCGGCGATTAAAATTCGTATCTCTTCACTCATTTATTTTTCGGATTTTGACTATTATTCTCGTTCCTTTTCCGGCTTCGGATTCAATTCGATATTCGCCATTTAAAATTTTCACACGCTCGGCAATTCCGTTCAAACCCAAACCGCTTTTTACAGAATTTTTCGCCGCTTCAAAGTCGAAACCTTTGCCGTCATCACGACAGACGAATTCGATTGTTTTTTCGTCCGATTTTACCGAAAGCCAAGCGTTTTCGGCAGCACTATGTTTGATGACGTTGTTCAAACATTCCTGCACGATGCGATAAAAAACGATTTCGTCCGGCTTCGACAAAAAGTCGTCAATATTTTCTATTTCATAATTAAAAATAATTGTTGAAGAATTTTTGAGGTTTTTGAGCATATAAGAAAGCGTGTTCGTGAGTCCGAGTCGTTCGAGTTGATACGGACGAAGATTGTGGGCAATCTCGCGCACTTCTTCAATTGCGAGCGACGAAGTTTCTGAAACTTCTGTCAGATATTCACGCGCCGCGTCTTTTTCCGGTATCGAATTTAAGCCAAACAACGCCCAATTTTTTATTGCCAAAAGATATTGCCCAATCGAATCGTGCATTTCCGAAGCGATGCGTTTGCGTTCTTGCTCTTGCGATTCGAGCAGTTTGCGCGAAAATTCCTGTTGCAAAAGCTGACGGCGTTTGAGTTCGCGTTCGCGCAATTTGAAAATCATAATAATTATCAAAATCACGGCTAAAATTGCCAACGCGATAAACCAAGATTTCTTCCAAAACGGCGCGTTGACGCGGATTTTTAGTCGTGCGCCGTCATCGTTCCAAACGCCATCGGAATTTGCCGCGATGATGTGAAACGTATATTCGCCCGCCGGAAGCGATGGAAAATAAACTTCGCGGATATTCGCAACGTCCGCCCAATCTTCGCTCAAACCTTCGATTCGATAGCGAAATTTAACTTGCTCAGGCTTGATAAAACTGATTCCCGTATAACGAATTTCGAGATTATTTTCGTTTGCTTGAAGCGTGATTTCATCCCGAAAATCAACTGCCGTGCGGTCAATCAAAACCTTCTCGATTTGCACCGGCGGCGGCTTTTCGTTAAACGAAACTTCGTTCGGATTAACTACTGCCACACCGTCCTGCGTCGGAAACCAAAGTTGTCCGTCCGCCGTCTTTATTCCTGCCGGTTGTCGTCCGCCGTTCGCTTCGGTGTTGAGCATTCCGTCCGCTTTGCCGTAGGCGATTGAATTGATTTTCGTTAATTTTCCGCTTGCAAAATCTTCCAGTTCCTGCCGCTTGACGCGGTAAATTCCTTTGTTGCAACTTATCCAAAAGTTATTTTTGGTATCTTCCAAAATCTGAAAAACGCCGTTGTTGAAAAGTCCATTTTCAATCGTGAAATTCGTAAATTTTCCGTCCCGGAAACGCGACAAACCGCCATCGTAAGTTCCAATCCATAAAACGCCGCTCACGTCCTCATAAATCGAACGAACGCGATTGCTCGCCAAGCCATCGTCAGTTGTCAGAACCGTCTGCGGTAGCGGACGGTTAAAGTTTTGTATTGCGGTATTTACATTTAACTGCTGACTTGATTGAGTTAAACCATCCGCTACCGCAGACGGTTCTGACAATTTTACGAGTCCGCCGTAAGTTCCCATCCAAATTGCGCCTTCGCGGTCTTCGTGAATAATTTTGATGTCGTTTGACGGCAAACCTTCGGCGGTCGTGTATTTTGCCGTCAATTTATCGCCGCGAAATTCGTATAAACCTTTGTCCGTGCCGAGCCGCACAACGCCCAATTTATCTTTATTTATTGTCCAAATGATGGCATCATCGCCAATCAAATGTGTTTTCCACGCGCCGTTTTCAAAGCGATAAAATGTTCCGTTCGTCGAACCAACCCACAAAATACCGTTATCGTCTTCGTATAAAGCTGTAACCGAAATTTTCATACCAGCGGGATTTTTAACCAAAGCACCGGTAAATTTTCCGCCTCGATAGACGCTCAAACCTTCGGTTGTGCCGACATAAATATCGCCGTTGCGAGTTTGCAAAATCGGATAAACTTCCGTGTTCGGCAAACCTTCGGCAATCGAAAGCGGTTTGATAAATTGTTTTTGCAGACGATTTAAGCCGCGGTCGGCGGTCGAAATCCAAATCGTGTCTTCGCGGTCGCGGGTGATTTTATGAAGCATCAAACTCGACAATCCGGCAGATTTTCCCCAAACAGTAAATTGTCCGTTTTTGTAATGCACCAAACCAACGCCTACAATCCACGGCATACCTGAAGTGAACCATATTCCGCCGTCTGTTTCTTCGAGATACGGCAATAAACAAACATCGGGCGGCACGCCGTCTTTTGCCGTAAATTTCGTTATCTCGCCGTCTTTCAAACGATAAACGCCCGTCAAATCGCCAAACCAAAGATAACCGTTTTTGTCTTCAAACAGCTTTAAGCCGGTAAATTTTTCGTTATAAACTTTGATTTTTATCGGATAAAATCGTGATTCGCGGTCAGGCGCGATTTGTCTGATACCGCTTGCATCAAAAGTCCAGATATTTCCCAAAGGACTGCGATAAAAGCGATTATTATTTGGGATTTCAGCTTCGGGAACGGAAAAAAATTGACCGTCGCGGAAATAACATTTGCCTGCGGCAGTCCAAATATAAAAATTTCCTTGCCGGTCAGACGCAAATTCGATTAACTTATTTGAAGGCAAACCTTCGGCAACCGTGAACGTGCGAAACACGCCGTTTTGATAAACTGTTACGCCGCTGTCTTCAGTTCCCGCAATCAAAGTTCCGTCCGGCTCAACGTGCAGCAAAAAAAAGCGGTTGCTCGAAATTCCGGGCGAATTATTTTTGTCGAAAACAGTAAATTTTACGCCGTCATAACGCACTAAACCATCAAAAGTTGTGAACCACAGATAACCGTCCGGCGTTTGGGCAACATCGCGCACACCATTTTGCGGCAATCCGTTGTCCGTTGTCCAAGAATCGAAGCGATATTGAGCGGAAATATTAAATGAAAGCGAAAAAAATATGCCGAAAATCAACGCAAAAATAAATATCCGATTTCGTTGTGTTTTAGAAATCGAATATTTATCAGGGAAATTCAACATATTTCCACAATAACCGAAAATTCATATTGCCAGCAAATTAAAAGGAAAGAACGGAAGATTTCGGACAACGCCGAAGATGAGCGAAAAGATTAAAAAACCGTAAATATATTTCGGATTAAACGCTTTTGTCGAAAGTCCGCGACCTCTGAAAGCAATCGAAACGAGCGTCAACCCGATGTATCCGAAAATAAAAAGATAAGCCGGAATCAGCAAATTAAAATGCAACGCGCCCAAAATATCGCCGTGAAAAAGCGCGTGAAAACCGCGTGTCAAACCGCAACCCGGACAATTCAATCCGGTCATCTGATGCAAAGGACATTGCGGGAAAAACTCCGCCGTTACCGGATTAAAATAAGCCACAACCGCAACCGCCGCCGCGCCGACAATGATTGCCGATCCCGCTAAAATCCGTTCAACAGGCGAAGATTTTCTGATTTCAAAATTTTCGGCTTCATTCATAAATTCCATAGATAATCAACTAATTGCTTAATTCTCTTTTTATCTTTACGAGAGAAATTAGGTTTGTTCGCTATTTCCGCCAGTTCTTCCAACGTGTCTGAATATGTTTCAGACAAATCTCCTGATTTAGCTTGTCTAAATTCTTCAATTTTGGATAAATTTTCTCTCAAAGTTTGTTCGTCATATGAACTCGCTTGGATTCTGCCAAACGCTAAACCGAATTCAAACCACCAAGAATCATCTTTCTGTCCGATAATTTTTACTTGCAACGATCTGATAATTTGTCCGATAGCCGCAGGTTGATTGCGAAAGTTATTTTCATCTTTTGAATAATTATCAAGAACTACTTTTGTTGCACGGCTTTCGTCGGCAAATCGTCTTTCTAAGGTATTCACAATAGATACGAGTCGGGAAGTTTCACCAATTTCCACTTCTGCATCGCCTAATGCAAATCCGACAGAACTCCAATCTATCGGCGTTGTAAATTCATAAACAATTGTGCCGACAACTTTAACGGGTTTTCCCGAAAGATAAGTCGGATTAAATTTTGCCAGACGCGCCGCCGTTTCCGAAGTTGAACGAAGCAAAACGTGTCCTGATACTGCTGTCGCCGTAATAACATTTCCTTGCTCATCAACGGTAACGGCAATCATTACATTGCCTGTTGCTCTGACGGCTCTTGCCTGCGACGGATAAACAGGTTGCGGCAATTCGATTGCTTTATCATTAAGTATTCCGCCGGAAATGGTTGACGGTGATGTTTGTTGCGCCGAAATCATCGCCGAAACGAATAAAATTAAGGTGAATGCAAATAAAAAGTATTTTTTCATAATTCTAAAACTGCTCTTATCAAGTTATGAGTTTTGATGCTTAATTGTAGAATTTATTTGGTTGAAGGTAAAGAATTTCGGCACTAATCGCAAAAAAACGACTTTAGCTCGCGCGTTTGCGCGTTGTCAGATGCGGCAAATAGAACAAGACCTAAAATTATCAGCGAAACGATGATTTTCATAGATTTTTAGACACCGATTCTTTAAATTTGTTCCCTATAAATTTGCAAAAATTGGAGCGCGGGCATCTTGCCCGCCGCGCGTTCGAGGCTTTGCGAGAACAGGCGCGAAACGCCGCACATTAATCAACTTTCGAGTAATCTGAGTTATTCGCGCCTGTTCTCGCTTCGCTTGAACGCGCGGCGGGCAAGATGCCCGCGCTCCGACTTAAAATCTATTTTACCCGACTTAATTTTTAATCCTTTGCAGTTTGCCGATTGTTTTGGCGACTTCTAATCTGAAACCCGTTTCGGACTTACCTTCGAGCAATTTTATCAAATTTCCGAGATTTTCGGCATATTCTGCCGAAACGCCTTCGGGAATATTTTTGAGAAGCGGTTTCAAAAATTCGGCGGCTTCGCGTCCGTTTTTCGGGTTGCGAAGAATCACACGCGCATTGATAAAAGCGATGCCGAGATTGAATTTCCAAAGATTTGCTTGGTCGTTTGCCAGACGAATAATCAAGGCTTGCAAAAGATTTTCGGCGATTTCGATTTTTTGCTGATTGTTCTGTGGCGAAGGCAAAAGAATTTGTGTTCGGACTGAACTAAAACCGCCGTCAGAACTTTTTTCGGTTATCAAAGTAGGTTTGCTGTTCGACATTCCGGCAAACGCAATCTTTTCCGCATCTTTTATTTCCTGCAACTTAAAAATCAGCGCATTTTCGTTTTCCCAATCCGGCTGAAAACTTTTTTTAATCACGGGAATCGGCATATAAACGAGCAAAGGTGATTTTGCCGCCAACGCCAAATCGTAGCCGACCTTAAACCAATTCGGCGGCTCGATAACAAAATTATAGGTCAAAAAACCAGAAACCTTCGTGCCTTCGCCGTTCATTTTCGGAACGCTGAATCTCGAATTCATCGCAGCTTTTTGCGCGTCTTCGTAAAGCAGAGGATTGCCCGAAACAGCGTTTACTGCAATCGGTTCGCCGTTTTCGTTAATTTCGATTTCAACCTTTACTTTTCCTTCCGCGCCTGCATCTCGCGCCGCTTCGGAAAACGCCGGTTTCGGCAGTAAAATTGCCTTTGCGCCGCCGAGATTTCCCGTAATTTCGCCGACTTTATAAAAATCCGCCGAATTAAAATCTTCATCGCCGTTCAGCAAAATTGGCGCAGTCAAAACTTTTGGCGAGGGCTTCTGCGAAAACGAATCCGCCGACAGAAAAAGAAGCACAAAAAACGCGATAAAGACGGCTTTAGTTTTCATAATTTTTATTTTCTACTATGTTTGAGATAAAAATAAACCGTAAAGTTGCTTCGAGCAAGAAAATTTTCAGTTTGCCATCTGCATAAAAAGCGCGTCGGTGGCAAGTTTTGACCTTTTTGCAAATCCGATTTTTCCGTTATAATCATCTGAAACTATTGAATCAAAGGTGAAATTTCAATATGATTGATTTTAAGCGGTATCTTTTGCCGATAACCGACATCGAAATTATAGCACGGCGGTTTTCGATTCGGGATTTAGATTATTTGCGGCAAAAATACGGCGGCAGAAATTGGCGAAAATTGAAAGGTAATGCTTACGTCGAATTACACGACGGTTCGATTCGTTTTGCCGAACTTCATTGGTATGAATGTCACGGAATCGGAAAGCGCGGCGAGAAAATTAAACGGTGGTTAGATTAAAGTTATGAAAATTATTGGTTATGCACTTTGCTTGAATAATGCCGAATACGAAATGTCTTTGGATGTGCGAAAACTTTATCCGATAATCGAGCCGGAAAAAAACGACACGGCGGAAGGTTTTATCAGAATCGTTGATGAATCGGGCGAAGATTATTTGTATGCCGACAAGCGGTTTGCCGTGATTGATTTGTCGCCGCAAATCGCCAAAGAACTGCAAAAATCATTTGCGCTTGCCTGAAAGAAATTTGGATTTACGGCGCGTTTGGAGTTCCAACTTTAGTTGGCTTTTCACTGAAAAAGAGCCAACTAAAGTTGGAACTCCAAACTTTTTAATTCGCCATTTGCATAAAAAGTGCATCGGTGGCGATTTTTTTGTTTAAATTTACGGCGAAGTTTTCGCGCAAAAGTTCGATTTCTTTGAGCCATTTTGCAAGGCGTTTGGCATCTGATTTTTCGGCGAGAATTTTGATTTGCGTTTTATAATCGCGGTTGACGACTGAGAATTCGTCTGCGCCGAGCTTGATTTTCCAGATGTCGTGAATCAGCGTTTGCAAGATGTCGAGAAAGTTTTCGTAAGCGTCTTTGTTTTTTGCGTCGTTCATTTCTTCGGCAGTTTTGAGCAGAAATGCGCGGTTATTTTCAATCAACAAACTCTGCAAAACTTTGAGCATTAACTCGCGTTGTTCGCGGAATTTTGCTAAATCGAGCGTTTTTGCAAGTCCGATATTTCCGTTTGAAAGAAGCGATAAAAGTTCGGCATCATCAATCGCAAATTGTTTTGTTGCAAGCAGATGTTGTTCGATTTCAATTGCTGGAATCGGTGCAAACCGAAGCGTTTGACAGCGCGAAATAATCGTCGGCAACAGCGCGTCGGGGCGCGAAGTTATTAAAAAAAGATACGTTGTTTCGGCTGGTTCTTCCAAAGTTTTGAGAAGCGCGTTTGACGCGGCATCATTCATTTTATCGGCATCGTCAATAATAAAAAATCGTGCTTTTGCTTCATATGGACGATAATTTGCTTGCTTTTCGAGATCGCGGATTGAACCGACTAAAACATTATTTCGACAAGGAATAACTTGTCCGATGTCGCTGTGTTGGCTGAAAAAAACTCTTTCAAATTCTTCTTTTTTATCGTCGGGTTTCGGAAAAGTAAATTTCTCGGCACGACTGCAATCGAGGCATTTTCCGCACGCTTCAAAGTCTTGCGGATTTTGACAAACGAAAGATTTTGCAAGTTCGAGCGCGAAATGCTTTTTGCCAACACCTTCTTCGCCCGCAAACAAAAGCGAATGCGGAACGCGAGAATTTTTGAGCATCCGGCGCAAGATTTCTTTGATTTGATTGTTTCCGATTAGCGAATCAAGCATAAATTTTTACCACATAGAAACATAGAAAAAAAAACTATGTGTTCTCATTACTGAGCAGCACGGAAATTGATAGGACAAATCAATGACCGCCACGTTTCCGTTTTCTTCCGTGTTTTCAGTGTCTTCAGTGGATAGATTTATTTTTCTATCCACTGAAGACACTGAAAACACGGAAAACACTTGATTAAGCTGCTCAAAATAAGCGATTTTTCAACTATGCAATTTTCAGACCGCTCAGTAATGATGTGTTCTATGTTTCTATGTGGTTAGTGTTTTTCTAAAAACTCAGTAACGATTTCCAAAACCTTCGCCTTAATTTCTTCAATCGAACCGTTTGCGTCCAACACGCGAAAACGATTTGGCTCGCGTTCGGCAATTTGCAAATAAGCCTTGCGGACGCGCTCGTAGAATACGGAAGTTTCCGCGTCCATACGATTTTTTACGGCTTCTTTTGTTGAGCGTGTTTGCGTTCGCAACAGCGCATTTGCAACCGAAATATCGAAAAACAAAGTTAAATCCGGCTTTAATCCGCCGGTTGCCAATTGAATAA
This sequence comes from Acidobacteriota bacterium, assembly GCA_031409875.1. Classification (GTDB taxonomy): domain Bacteria; phylum Acidobacteriota; class Blastocatellia; order Pyrinomonadales; family Pyrinomonadaceae; genus CALMEH01. The sequence continues at coordinate 30,345 of JANNYB010000139.1, forward strand.
CTTGATTAACGGTTTCTTCGTCAAATCCGCGCCCTGCGCCTTGATACGCAAAAGTTGCGTCGGCGTAGCGATCTGAAATAACGATTTTTCCTTCGGCAATCGCGGGTTTAATCAAAAAATTAACGTGTTGAGCGCGGTCGGCGGCAAAAAGCAAAAGTTCGGCAAGCGGCGAAACATTTTCTTCGGTTTCGAGAAAAGCCTCGCGCAAACGTCGTCCGAGTGGCGTTCCGCCCGGCTCTAAACTCGTCAAAATATTTAGTCCGCGCAAACGCAATTCGCCAGCCAGCATCCGCAATTGCGTTGATTTGCCGCTGCCGTCAATTCCTTCAAAAGTGATAAATTTTCCGCGCAAAATTTTATTATTCAGATTCCGAACGGCGGCGATCTTGCCGCTCTTGAGCGATAGTTGAAATGGCGTGTTTGAAGACTAAAAATTCCTGTCCGCCAACATCTAAAAGGACGGAAAATTTATCAAAACTTCTGATTCTGCCCGCCAAAGTCGCGCCGTGTAAAAGGTTTATGATGATGTTATAGCGTTCGCGCCGTGCCGTGTTCAAAAAAGCGTCTTGAATATTTTGGGCAGTTTGTTTTTCCATTATTTTTCTCGTTATCTTAATTTGGGAATGCTTCTGATTATAGCAGATTTAATCCGACAAACAAGAAAGATTTTATATTTTCTTGTTTGTTAAAGATATGAAAGAAGTTCTTCAAAAATTTTCTTATCATTGCCGAAACCTTCGAGCCAAATGACGTTTTCTTCGCGTTTGAACCAAGTAATTTGACGTTTGGCATAATTTCTCACGTCTTGTTTTGTTTGCTTGATTGCGTTTTCAATAGTTCGTTCGCCGCGCAAATATTCGCAACTTCGACGATAACCGTGTGCGCCGAGCGCGTTCGTATCGTCTTTTACGCCCCGAAAGCGAAGTTGTTTCACTTCTTCAATTAAGCCGCGTTCAAAATGTTTTTCGGCGCGGAAATTTATGCGCTCATAAAGCAAATCGCGCGACGGATTGAGCGCGAAAATTTTAATTCTTTCGGCAAATTCCGGCGGTTTTTCGCGCAAAGGTTGCAATTCCGAAAGACGTTTGCCCGTTTGAAAAAAAACTTCGAGCGCACGCGCTGTGCGAACGTAATCACGAGGATACAACTTTTCGGCGGACTTTTTATCTATTTTTTGTAAAATTTTGTAAAGATGCTCCGCGCCTTTCTTTTCTTTGATTTGCAAGATTTTTTCGCGCAATTTTTCGTCGGTTTTCGGCGATTCAAAAAACGGATTTCTCAATGACCGCAAATAAAAACCCGTGCCGCCGACAAGAATCGGAATATTTCCGCGCCGTTCGATTTCATAAATTTGCCTGCCTGCATCACACGCCCAATCCGCCGCCGTATATTTAACATTCGGCGAAACATAATCAATCAAATGATGAACAACGCCGCGCATTTCTTCCTTTGTCGGTTTGGCGGTCGCAATCTCGATGCCTTGATAAATCTGCACCGAATCGCAGTTGATAATTTCCGCGTTTTTCAAATATAAAGCGAGCGCAACGCCGATTTCGGTTTTGCCCGAAGCCGTCGGTCCGACGATTGAATAGATCGGATTTTTGTTAGAATTTCTCAAGTTTTTAAATAAAAGTATAAGCAATTACGGCGCAAACAATTGCCATCAGCGAAAGTCCGACGATAAAAAGAATATCGGCGATTTTTTCCAATTTATGCTTATGATTTTCCTTGCGCGAACGCAACGAACTATATGCAAACATACACGAAGCGAGAAAAATCAGCGCATCAATTGCCAGAATATTATCGCCGAAAGTGCTGAAATTTTTCAATTCGCCAATCGCGCGAAAAATTCCGATAACCGTCAGACAAACGCCGACAAGTGCCGCTGAAACGCTGAAAATATGTATCGAAATTTGAGTTTCGTTTGAGTCGTTATCTTCTTTCATCAATTAGTATTACGCGATTTTTATGTCAAAGTTTGCGAATAAAATAAACCCGTAAATGTTTCCATAATTTACAGCATTTTGTTTTCTTGCCGTTTTGAGCATATCATCTAAAATTATCAATCTAACCTTTTCGGGAAATAAAATGAAAAAACTACTTATCGGCTTTGTTTTGCTAATTTTGCAATTAAATTTGATGGCGCAAAAATCTGAGAATTTCATTCAATACGTCAATCCATTGATTGGAACGCAAAAAATGGGACACACATTTCCGGGCGCAACTGTTCCTTTCGGCGCAGTTCAACTTTCGCCTGATACCGATCAACAACCGCATAATATCGGCGGAAAATATAATAAAGACGCATATAAATATTGCGCCGGATACAATTATGATGATGCAACAATCGTCGGATTTTCGCACACGCATTTTTCGGGAACGGGACATTCGGACTTGGGCGATTTTTTGATTATGCCGACTGTCGGCGAACTGCAACTTGAGCCGGGAACGAAGGAAAATCCGAAAAGCGGTTTTCGTTCAGTTTTCTCACATTCGACCGAAATTGCCGAGCCGAATTATTACAAAGTTTTGCTTGAAGATGACAATATTTTAGCCGAAATGACAACGACAACGCGCGTCGGTTTTCATCAATACACTTTTCCCGAAAGCGATAACTCTCATATTATCTTAGATTTAATGCACGGAATTTATAATTACGACGACAAAAATACTTGGACGTTTGTGCGCGTCGAAAACGATCATACGATTGTCGGTTATCGCCAAACAAACGGTTGGGCGCGAACTCGGACGGTTTATTTTGCGATGGAATTTTCAAAACCTTTTACAAATTACGGTTTTAAAAATTACGAAAAGCAAAATTACACAGGCTTTTGGCGCAAGTTTGACCAAACAAAAAATTTTCCCGAAGCCGCCGGAAAACAAATCCGCGCATATTTCGATTTTGCAACTAAAAAAGACGAAAAAATCCAAGTAAAATTCGCGCTTTCGCCCGTTTCAACCGAAGGCGCAATGAATAATTTGAAATTGGAAACGCCCGATTGGAATTTTGAAAAAGTAAAACGCGCCGGACAAAATGAATGGAATAAAGAACTCGGAAAAATCGCTGTAACTGCTGATAATAAAGGCGATTTAATTAATTTTTATACGGCAATGTATCACACATTTTTGTCGCCGACAGTTTATATGGACGCGGACGGGAAATATAAAGGTTTAGATCAAAATGTTCATTTGGCGAAAGGTTTTACGAATTACACGACTTTTTCGCTGTGGGACACATATCGCGCTTTGCATCCGTTTTTCAACATTATTCAGCCAAAGCGCAACCGCGAAATGATAAATTCGATGCTCGCGCATTATGATCAAAGCGTGCATAAAATGTTGCCTGTTTGGTCGCATTACGCCAACGAAAATTGGTGTATGATCGGCTATCATTCGGTTTCCGTAATTTCCGACGCGATTGTTACAGGCAATTTGACGGGCGTTGATGCAAATCGTGCGCTTGACGCAATGACGAACACGGCGCGGACGAAATATTACGACGGACTCGAATATTATATGAAGCTCGGCTACGTTCCCGAAGACAAAAATTCGTCGTCCGTATCGAAAACTTTGGAATACGCTTACGACGATTGGGCAATCGCGCAAGCCGCGAAAAAACTCGGCAAAACGGCGATTTACAACGAATTTATGGCGCGTTCGGAGAATTGGAAAAACGTCTATGATGCGTCAATCGGATTTACGCGCCCGAAAATGTCGGACGGAAAATTTGCCGAAAAGTTTGATGCGCTGAAAACCGAAGGACAAGGTTTTATCGAAGGAAATTCGTGGAATTATAGTCTTTATGTTCCGCATAATCCGTCGGAAATGATTGAAAAAATGGGCGGAAAAACAAAATTCGCCGCGCACCTCGACGAACTTTTTGAAATGCACTTGCCCGACGAATTTTTCGCCGAAACCGAAGACATCACCCGCGAAGGTATCATCGGCGGTTACATTCACGGCAACGAACCTTCGCACCACGTCGCGTATTTGTATAACTGGACGGATAGCAAATGGAAAACGCAAGAGCGCGTCCGAATGATTCTCAAACATCAATATCACCCAACGCCTGACGGCTTAGGCGGCAACGACGATTGCGGTCAAATGTCCGCGTGGTTTCTATTTTCGAGTTTAGGATTTTATCCCGTCGCGCCCGCGTCAGACCAATATCAACTCGGAAGTCCGGCAATAAAAACCGCAGTTTTGAAACTCGAAAACGGCAAAACTTTGTCAATCGAAGCGCAAAATCAAAGCGATAAAAATGTTTATGTCGAGAAAGTTTTGGTCAACGGCAAAGTGTTAAATCGTAATTATTTAACTTACGCCGAAATCACGAACGGCGGAAAGATTATTTTTATGATGAGTGATAAACCGAAAGTATAAAAATATTTTGAGTAATGAATAATTAAAGCGGAAATGTTTCAAAAAGACCCAAAATTTCCAAACTCACAACTTGCCCGTTTTGGTCATAGTGATAAATTACGTCATTTTCAAAGTCGTGCTTGCTGACAGCAATCGTTTCTTTTGAAATTCGGACAAAAAGGCTGTCAACGTCATCAGAGTAATGAAGTTTATTCCAATGCTTGGGAAAATCTTTAACGCGAAGTTTTGCTGCGTTTATCATCTCTGTTTTTGTCTTGTTTTTTTCTAAAGTTATCGTTCCCATAAAATTTCCGTCAGATTCACATCGCTCGATGTGTAAGCGGTAATAACAAAACCGTCATTCATTTTGATAAACTCTTTATAAACGACATTTAACCATTTTCTTCGACCAAGATTCAAAACGGCAATTTTACTGCCTTTGCTTCCTCTTATCACAAAATCGGGATATTTTAAGGCATCAATAACGGTTTCGATGTGCAAATATAAATGCTCTTGAATATGTTCAACTCTCTCATCGGTCAACCTGATTGAAATACCTTCAACCGATTCTATAATAATCATAGCAACATTGATGTAAGAAATCCTCCACTTTCCGCGTTAAATTTTACGACGAATAAGCCGCGAGTCTAATTATCATATACAACAAAATCGCGCCGAGCAAAATAAGCGAACCGATAATTTGATTGCGTGAAAATTTCATAAATTAATTTTACACAAAAAGTCGCTGAAAGCGACAAACATTATAGCGTAGGGAGAAATGAGCAAAGCGAATGAATCCCTACGTTAGATTTGCAATTTAACTGCTCGCTGAAAGTGAGCAACAATTTTTGTTCGACACTTTCAGCGTCGGAAAATTCGTTTCAACTGTCGTAGGGACGCGCTCGTTTCACTCGCTTTCCCTACGCTATATTGTTTGTCGCTTTCAGCGACGTAAAACATCAACTCAATTTCCAAATCTTTCCATTTTCAAGATGAACTTCCACAACTGCGAGTTTTCCTTTTTTGCACTCATCAAGCGGAAAAAAACCGTGAGTAGCCGACCAGGAAATTGTCTGAAATTTATTGTCTGTCGGAATATCCAATCTTGTGTTTTCCAAATTTTCTTCGGATAGAATGGTCAGACGATTGTGTTTTATTTTCACGCATCCTAGACGGAATTGAATTATTACGTCGTTTGAGCGATTGACAAATTCTATACCTCTGCCATTTTTCATCGGCTCTAATTTATATTCAGCAGAACCAACATTGAAAAGTTTTGATTTTAGAAATCTTACATTTTCTTCCGATGTGGTTTGTGCAGATGTAAAACTGGAAATTAGAAGCAATAAAGCTAATAAAATAGTAAAATTCGATTTCATAATCAATAAGCCTTCGTCAAATCAATTCCGGTGTAATAATGTTTGAGAATTGCGTCGTATTTTACGCCCATTTTGCCGAGTCCGAATGCGCCGTATTGACACATTCCAACGCCGTGTCCCCAGCCGCGTCCGGTGAAGGAATATGACGTTACGCGACCGTTTCCATCGTAGCGTTTGTTCATTACGAAAAGCTGTTCGCGCAATCTTAATGCCGAGCGGATTTTGCCGCCTTTGAGTGAGAATTTGCCGTTTGAACCGATGATTTCGAGTTCGGTGGCGCGGCGCGAGAAGCCTTTGCTTTTAATATTTACGTCATAAAGCGTGCCGATATTGCGAACGTAGCGTGAAAGGCGCGATTGAAGCGCGGACGGCGAAAGATTTGCCGTCCAAATCGTGAACGGCGACATTTTTTCGGCGACTGTCGGCGTTTGTGTCGGGCGGATTTCGATGTAATTTACTGCGCCGCTTCCGTCGGTTTGAAAACTCACATTTTCACCGCCGACGAGCGCGGTTTCGCGGACTTGATAGAACGAATCGCCGAATTGCCGGAACAGAAAAACATCCGCGCGAACGGCTAAAGTTCTTGTTGATTTGCCGGATTTTATGACGAGATTTCCGTTTGCGGCGGCATCGGTTACGCCGTTTTGCAAAACGGGCATCCATTTCTTTTTCGTGTAGATTTGCTCGATTAAACGAAGCATTTTGGCGCGTGAAAATGATTTATTCGGCTTCAAAGTCAAGTCAGGATAAATCGCAAAATAACCGTCGCGCAAGAGAATGGCGACATCGGCGCGGCGTTCTTTCGGAATGTCGTTTGCATCGTCAAACGCCAACTGATAATTGATGTCGGATTCGCTCAAAATCGTGTCTGCATAACTTTCGCCGTAAATCATTTGCGACAAAATTCGTGCAAGTTCCGTCGGTTTTCCCGAATCACGATTGATTGCCGGAAAAGGTTTGCCGAATTTAACGGCGATTTGATTTAGCCAGCTTGATAATTCGCTTTGATTCGGCTCGGATTCAAACCAATCATCAGTCATTTGATTTGCCGAAAGTTGAAATCCGTTGACCGAAAAAAGCGACATCAAACGCACGAGTTCCAAGTTTCCTTCATCGCGCAATTTCGCAGGTTGGCGCGAAGTTCTAATCAAAAACGGCTCGAAATGTTTGTGTCCTTCGAGCGAACATTCAACGCCGCGCAAATACGGTTCGTTAAACTCGAAAATATTTCCCGAATCTTCCGTTCTGCCGCCGCAAGTCGAAGTGTAAAGAGCGTTTATCGGCTTGCCTTTATATGTCGCAACGATGCCCGCAGTTTCCCGAACGGCGCGAGTGCCGTTAGCATTTTCGCTCGAAACACCGAGATAAACCTGCGAATAAACCGTCGGCAAAACGTCGAAACCTTGCGAAGCAAAACCGCCGGCGTTTGCCCAAGCGTAAGTTCGCGCCGCGACCGCTTGCGCCTTTTGCGCTTCCATCGAAGGCAAGCCCAATTCGTTCGGCACAACTCCGAGCAAATAATCTTCCATCGGCACGACATTTACGACCGTCAAACTGCCGCGAGAATTGACGAAAACTTCGATTTTTCCGCGATATGCTTTGCCGTTTAATTTTACGGGAATTGCGCGGTCGTTAAATGAACCAAACGAAATCGGCTTGAACGACGAAAATTTTGCCGCATCGCTGCCGCCGGAAATGAGGATTTCTTTGATGTTTGCGTCGAGCGTCGCATTCGGATTTGTCGGTTGCGTCGAACCTGTGTTTTTTATCAAACTGCGGTTTTCGTTTTTCGAGTTTTGATTGTTTTTATTCTGCTCCGAAAGCGCGATTGCTTCGTCCGAAGGTTGCAGTTTTTTCTCAATAACAATTACGACATCTGCAAACCCTTTTTCCGCCAAACCATTTTTGAAATTGTTCGCTTCTTCAACAGTTTCCCGCGTTTCGCCAACGCGCACGCGCCACAAATTCGTTTTCGTATCAATACTTATTACAACCTTTTCGTTCGTCGCTTCGCGCACTTCTTTTGCGGTCGCTTCGGCTTCGGTTTGCGATTCGATGTTCTGAATTTCAAAATTATAAATCTCGATTTCCGGCGGACGATAAGCCCGCGCCGCAACGGAAATTTTATTTGTTGCCAGCAATTTATTCGCTTCGCCGTCGCTCACCGCGACAAGTTGAAAATCAGTTGTTGTAATCGAAACCGAACGCGCATTCGTCGCCAAACCGACGCGCACGAGCGGCTCTTTGCCGATAAAAAAATACTCGGTTTCGATGGCGGAAATGTTTGTAGAAATTATTAGAAGGAGAAAAGTCGCAAATAAAAATCGGGGACGTAAAACCATAATGATAAATTTTAGCATTTTACGAAAAGCGCGGACAATAATTTCGAGTAAATTATTGTCCGCGCTCAAATATTTTGAGATAAAGTCTATTTTGCTTGACTTAGCGGCAACATATCAATTCCGAAGGTTTTCGGGTTTTCGCCCATAATTGCGGCGGCAAAAAACTTCGGCACATATTTGATGTTTTCCTGTTCAAATTGGGTGAAATAGTATGGAGTTTTTGATGGTTTTTTAAATGTTTCGCGGAGCGCATCGGTTGTTTCGATCAAAACCCAAAAGCTGTTGCGCGGAGCTTTTGAGATTGCGGCAACATCGGAAATATGTTTTTTTGTAGTGCCGAAACCTCTATTGTAAGAACTGATTGCCAGCGGGAAACCAATCGCATCGCTTTCAAAAAATTTGTCAATCATCATTCTGTAAGATTTCGCCGCCGCGCCCGCCGCCGGTTTTGGCTGACATCTTTCGTCAGGATTTGTCGGCGAGGCGTTTTTTTTGGTGTTTAATCCAAACTCTTTGCCGGCAACATCACCAAACTGAAACATTCCCAAAGCTCCGTTCGGCGACCCCAGACACGGACAAAATTGGCTTTCGATCATTGCCGTGTAAAGTCCGATTTGGGGCGGCAGTTTTTGGGCGGAAAATTCTTCGTTGATGGTGGCGGCATTTTTACTGCCACGCATAATGACCGAGGTCAAATCGCTTTTTAACCAATTTTTCGAATCGCAACTGTCAAGTTTCGGTTGGGAGATTCGCATCACATATCCATCAAGAAAGCCTTTGATAAGTTCTAGCCCTTTGGCATTTATCTCATCGCCTTTCGTGCGTCCGAAAAGCACTAAAATCTCGTCGGATTTGGCGGTGATAAAACGAAGTTTCTCGGCATCATCCATTTGCGAATAAGTTTTAGTCTCGACCGCCGGTTTGGTATCGGTTTTTTGAGCGCAAGCAAAATGCGAAAGCATCATCAATCCAAAAAAAAGAGCAAAGAAAAATTGTTTCATATCTAAAGTCCTCCAAAAAATTATTGATTTATCGAGTCGCGTTCATCTTACTGGAACTTTTTAACGAACTCAAGCTAACGAATAAAAATAAATGGAAACATCGCCCACGATTGTCCGCGACGTTGCGATTGGCAAACGAACGAACGGCGGATTCTAAAATCTCTCATTCTTTACTCTGACATCAAAAGAAAATATAATTCTAAACTCAGGATTAGAGTTGCTTGCGCTCGTTGTGCGAGTTCAAATAATTTATTTTTATGTCAGATACAGTAGAAAGATTTTCAAATCGCGTTGAGAATTATGTGAAATATCGTCCGTCTTATCCGTCGGAAGTTTTGGATTTGTTTCGTGATGAGATGAATTTGACGGGCAATTCGATTGTTGCCGACATTGGTTCGGGGACGGGAATTTCTTCGCGGATTTTTTTGGAGAACGACAATGCGGTTTTCGGTGTTGAGCCAAATGTTTTGATGCGCGACGCGGCGGAAGTGTTTTTGAAGGATTTTCAGCGTTTTCAATCAATTGACGGAACTTCGGAGAATACGAATTTGCCCGAAAATTCAGTTGATTTTGTAATTGCGGCGCAGGCTTTTCATTGGTTTGACAAAGAAAAATCGCGCCACGAATTTAAAAGGATTTTGCGCGAAAAAGGATTTGTTGCGCTGATTTGGAATGAACGACAGCTCGACACGAACGATTTTTTGACAGATTACGAAAATCTTTTGAAAAAATTCGGCACGGATTATGAAAAAGTGCGCCACGATAATTTGGATGAGAAGATGTTTAGCGAGTTTTTCGGGACAAAATTTCACAGCCGAACTTTTTTGAATGTTCAGCCGCTCAATTTTGAAGGATTGAAGGGCAGAATGCTTTCGGCTTCGTATATGCCTTCGGAAAACGATTCGCTTTTTGCGCCGATGATCCGCGAATTGAAATCGCTATTTGAAAATCACGCGGAAAAGGGTAAAATACAGATTTTGTATAATACAAACATTTTTTTCACTCAGATTTAATTTTATGAACGCAAATTCGCAAGAAAAGCCTGAAATAAGGACAATTACCGTCGCACATTCGCCCGATTCCGACGATGCTTTTATGTTTTACGGTTTGGCAACCAACAAACTCGAAACCGAAGGTTTGAAGTTTGAACACACGCTCAAAGACATCCAATCGTTGAACGAAGACGCGAAAAACGGAGTTTTTGACGTTACGGCAATCAGCTTTCACGCTTACGCCTACGTTTCGGACAAATACGCACTTTTGCCGCACGGCGCAAGCATCGGCGATAAATACGGTCCGATTGTCGTTTCAAAAGAACAATATAAACCCGAAGACATCGGCAAATTGAAAATTGCCATTCCGGGCGAAATGACGAGCGCGTATTTGGCTTTGAGAATTTATAATCCTGATTTTGAATACGAAGTCGTGCCATTTGACGAAATCATTGATTACGTCCAAAAAGGCAAAGCCGATGCGGGACTTTTGATTCACGAAGGACAGCTTTTTTACAAGCAGATGGGCTTGAGCAAAGTTTTGGATTTGGGCGAATGGTGGCACGAAAAAACAGGTTTACCGCTGCCGATGGGTGGAAACGTGATTCGGCGCGATTTGGGCGAAGATTTGATGCGGCAGGTTTCCAAACATCTGCACCAAAGCATCGTTTATTCGATGGAAAACCGCGAAGATGCGCTGGCTTACGCGATGCAATTTGCGCGTGAAATGCCGCCGGAACTTGCCGACAGATTCGTCGCAATGTGGGTTAATGATTTGACTTTGGACTACGGCGAACGCGGGCGCGAAGGCGTGCGCCGTCTGCTCGAAGAAGGTTTTGAGAAGGGAATTATCAAAAATCGCGTCGAAATTGATTTTGTGGATTAATGTCAGACCAGCCTGCTGACGCAGAATTAAGCAAACCAAATTCAAAAGCCGGAACTCTAAGTTTCGGCTTTTTTGATTCGATAAAAAATGGAGAGTATGATTAAAATATCGGATTAAGTAGTTTTTTTGTATCAAACTTGGAGGATAAAATGAACATTGAAAAATTAAATAAAATAGTATTAGCATCGTTTTCGTTTGCGCTGATTGCGCTGATTTTGCCTGTTGTTTCAAACGCGCAGGGCAAATATACGAATAAATATTCAAAACGTGATGTGAGCAATATCATCAATAAACTTGAAAGAAGCAGTGATGATTTTGCCGGCGAATTTGACCGTCAGATGGACAACAGTTCGATAAACGGCACGAATCAGGAAGATCAATTTAACAATATCGTTGAAAATTACGAAGAATCGCTCGACCGTCTGCGGAGCGAATATGACCGCAATGATACTTGGTGGCAGAGTCGTAATAACGTCCAAGACGTAATGAACGATGCGCGTCAAGTCAATCAAATGATGAACAATTTGAGTTTTGCACGCAAATTGGAAAGCCGCTGGAAAACTATGCGGAAAGATTTGAACAAATTGGCGGATACTTACGATCTTGCGCTTCTTGACGGTAGTAACAACAACAACAACAACAACAACAACAATAACAACAACGGAAATATTCCGAATTGGGCAATTGGCACGTTTTACGGCAGAAGCCCGCAAGACGGTTCAACGATTACGATGACCGTCAATGCCAACGGTTCGGTGAACATTGGGTTCAGCAACGGCACGACTGCATCTGCCACGATGAACGGTTCGAGATTGTTCAACAATGGCGCGGAAGCCCGCATCAGCCGCATCCAAAACGGAATTCGCACTACGAGCGTTACCGACGGTCAATCAATTGATTATTACAGAGATTTCAACGGTAATAATAATAACAACAACAATAACAACAACACGGGCAACGGAAATGTTCCGAATTGGGCAGTCGGCACGTTTCAATCGAGAAACCCGCAAACCGGCGGCACGATTACTTTGACCATCAGCAAAAACGGCAATGTCGCCATCAATATGGACGGCAATATTTCCTACGCTTCGATGAACGGCGAGCGTTTGTTCAACAACGGCGCAGAAGCCCGCGTCAGCAAAACGCGCAACGGCATTCGCACGACGAGCGTAACCGACGGGCAAGCCATCGAATACACGCGGGTAAATTAAGGGATGAGGGATAAGGAATGAGGGATGAATACGAAATCTTTTGTCCGCGATTAAAAAAACGCAAGTGAATTGGTTCGCTTGCGTTTTTTTTCTTGATTGATAACATCTTTTTATTGTTGTTCTGCATCTATAAAATTGATTTCAAATAAGGAAAAAGCTATGAAAAAGACGCTATTCGTTTTAATTATTTTATGTTTTTCGATGATTATTGCTTCGGCACAGACTTCAACTATCGTCAAAAACAATCTGAGCCAGACGGAAATTGACCGCATTATTAAAACTTTTACCGACAACGAGGGGAAGTTTCGGGAAGCCTTGAAGGTTTATGCTTTTAATCGCAACGCGATGATTGCGACAATCGGAATGGGCGGACAAATTTCGGGCGTTTATCAGCGCGATTCGTTTTTGACGTTTAAGGAAGACGGTTCGCGGTTTGAAAAAATCCTTTACGCGCCTGTTCCGACTATTAAAGAAATCACGATCAGTGCCGAAGATATAGACAATCTCGGCGGCGTTGATCCCTTTGCCATCGAGCCGCAATTTGTCGCCAATTATAATTTTACATATCTCGGCAAGGAAAAAATTGACGAACTCGATTTGCACGTTTTCGACGTTGCACCGAAAGTTTTGCCCGATTGGAAAAAGACGAGTTTGAAATATTTTTCCGGCAGAATTTGGGTTGACGATCAAGATTTGATGATTGTGAAATCGAAAGGAAAAGCCGTGCCGGAAGGCAAACAGCGTTTTGCGACGATGGAAACGTGGCGAGAAAATGTGGACGGCAAATATTGGTTTCCTGCGCTTTCATATTCCGACGACACGCTCGTTTTCGATAACGGTCAAGCCGTTAAAATGCGCGTTCGCGTGAGCTATAAAAACTATCGCCTCGGCAGAGCCGAAGTCATAATCTTGGATGACGTAGAACCGACGGAAGAAACCAAACCGACTCCGACCGCTTCGCCGACTCCGAAAAAACCTTAGTAGGCAGCGGCAGTTGGCAGTGAGCAGTAGCAATTGGCAGTCAAACGAACTACTGTCAACTGCCGCTGCCTACTGCTAACTCTTCCGCAATCGCGCTTCGTGTTTTATTGAGCAAATCCATCAAATCTTTGTCTGCCGTCAAGCCTTTTGTTTCAATCGGCGGAAGCAAAACAATCTCCATTGTTCCCGAATTTGCCACGCCGGTTTTTTTGCCCATCAGATAATCGGTATTTTTAATCGCTACGGGAATAATCGCCGCGCCGGTTTGCAAAGCGAGATGAAACGCGCCTTTTTTGAACGGCAAAAGCTCGCCCGGCATGGCGCGTGTGCCTTCGGCGAAAATGCCGAAAGAATATCCGCTGTCAACCGTTTCGCGCACTTGTTCCATTGTTTCCAACGCCCGTTGCGGATTTGAACGGTCAATCGCTCTAAACTTTATAAACTGCATTCCGCGCCCCAAAACCGGAACTTTCAGAAGTTCTTTTTTGCCGATCAATCCCATTTTCTTTCCGCCGTAAGCAAAAAGCGCAGTCGTATCGAGATAAGAATGATGATTGGCGATGAAAATATACGATTTATTTTCTTCGAGATTTTCCTTTCCCGACACTTTTACTTCTGCGCCCGAACCGCGAATCCAAAGTTTTGCGCCCCAAAAACATAACGGATAAAGCCACATTCGGCGATTGACCAACTGCAAAACAGTCATCGCCGGAAAAGCCACAAAAAGCAGTAAAAAGCCTGCAAAAAACAAACTCCACCAATAACGCAGTTTGCCGATAATCCGCGATTTGTTAGACTCTTTGACAGGAAACGAAATTTTTTTATTGTCCCGAATTGCTTCGATGGAAAGGTCTTGCATGCTTAACAGTTTAAATTCAAATTCATTTATTTCAAATTTCAAATTGCAGATTTCAAATTTGATTAAAAAATTGAGGAAAGAAATTTTCTCCAAAGCAGCTATCAGCTATCAGCTATCAGCTATCAACTATTCCGAAGTTTTTTGCTTTGGCACAATGCTTTTACTTTTCACCTTAACGACTTTTGCCCAAATTCCAACGCCGAAATCGGTTCTTGGTTTTCACCCGACAGACGATAAAACGATTGCCGATTGGACGCAAATTGTTGATTATTTCGCCAAATTAGATAAGCAAAGCGATAAAGTTTCGGTCAAAGAAATCGGTAAAACAACGCTCGGAAAACCGATGATTGTGGCGTTTATTTCGTCGGCGAAGAACATCAAAAATCTTGAAAAAATCAGACAAATCAATGCAAAACTTGCGAATCCGACTTTGATTAATTCAAACGAACTCGAAAGTCTAATCAAACAAGGTAAAACGATTGTTTCGATTTCGTGTTCAATTCATTCGACGGAAATTGTCGCGTCGCAAATGTCTATGAATTTGGCTTACGAACTCGCCACGGCGACAGACGAAGGCACAAAAGAAATTCTCGAAAACACGATTTTGATTTTGATTCCTTCGGCAAATCCCGACGGCATTAATATTGTCGCAAATTGGTATCGCAAAACTTTAAATACAAAATCCGAAGGCTCAACGCCGCCCGAACTTTATCATCATTACGCCGGACACGACAACAACCGCGATTGGTTTATGATGAACCTCAAAGAAACGCAAAATATCACGAAACTCTTTTGGCAAGAATGGTTTCCGCAGATTGTTTATGACGTTCACCAGCAAGGTCAGACGGCTTCGCGTTTTACGATTCCGCCGTTTTACGATCCGCCGAATCCGCGAATTTCGCCGTCAATTTTGCGCGAAGTCGGACTCGTCGGCTACAAAATAGCGGCTGATCTGCAATCTCAAAACATCGCGGGCGTGGCGACAAATTCGGTTTATGATACTTGGTGGCACGGCGGTTTTCGTTCTGCGCCGTATTTTCACAATTCAATCGGAATTTTGTCGGAAGCGGCGAGTGCAGATTTGATGTCGCCCGTTATGATTTCGCGCGAACAACTTGAAAAATCGCGTCCTTCGCGCGGACTTTCAAATTTGCTTGAAACCGCGACGAATTTTCCCGAAACGTGGCAAGGCGGCGAATGGAAACCTTCGGATATTGCAAAAATCGAGATGATTGCTTCGCGTTCTCTGCTCGAAATGGCGGCGAAATTTCGTCCGCGATATTTGCGGAACTTTTATGAATTAAACAAAGCGAATCTGACGCGAAAACAAAGCGAACCGCAGGCGTTTGTCGTTTCCGCCGGACAGCCGAATGAAGAAACGATTGCGCGGTTTATTGAAATTTTAATGTGGCAGGGAATCGAAGTTTTCGAGATGACGGAAGAACTTTATCTCGCGCATAACTCAAACAGACGCAACGACTTTCACGAAATGCCGCTCGGTTCATTTTTGATTTTTACGAATCAAGCGCAGAAAAATAATATCTTGAGTTTGTTTGAAAAACAGGTTTATCCGAATCGCATCAATGCCAACGGCGAAGCCGAAACGCCTTACGATGTTGCGGGTTGGACTTTGCCTTTGCAAATGGGAATTGAAACGGACGCGGTTTGGAATATCCGCGATTTGGAAGGCGCGAAAAAGACTCTGAAAAAAGTCGAAAACATCAACGAAGCGCGAAAAAGATTAAATTTAACTCCGAATAAATCGCCGTTCGATAAAATGCCGAACCCGCTCAAAACAAATCCGAAAATCGGGCTTTACAAACCTTTCACGTCTTCGATGGACGAAGGTTGGACGCGGCTGGTTTTCGATAATTTTCAGATTCCGTATCAATCAATTTCAAACGCCGATTTTCGCGCCGGAAACTTAAATTTTGACGCGATAATTTTGCCTGCCGACAGCGAAAAGACAATCTTAAACGGTTTGAGCGCAGAGCGTTACGCCGAAGAATTCGCCGGCGGCATTGGCGAAATCGGCGTTGAAAATTTAAAGAAATTTGTTGAAAACGGCGGTAAATTAATTTGTTTTGATGATTCGTGCGAACTCGTTATCAAGCAGTTTAATTTGAAAATGCGAAACGTGCTGAAAGATTTGAAACGCAATGAATTTTACAATCCGGGCTCGATTGTAAAATTAAAAGTTGATAAAAAGTTTCCGCTCGCCAAAGGTTTGCGTGAAGAAACCGCCGCATATTTCATCACAAGTTCGGCGTTTCAAATCGCGGACGAAGCCGAAATTTTTTCAATCGCCGAATACGCCGAAAAAGACGCGCTTTTATCGGGTTGGATGCTCGGCGAAAAATTCTTAAATTCTAAAACTGCTTTGGCAGAAACAAATTACGGCAAAGGCAAAATAATCCTTTTCGCCTTTCGCCCGCAACATCGCGGGCAAACTTTCGGCACGTTTCAATTTATCTTTAACTCTTTGGAAAAATAGAGTTTATGAATTCTCGCCGACTTCTTCGCCCGTCCATTGCGTTTTTTTCGAGTGCGGAATGTCGAACTGGTCTAAAATGCGGTAACACAAATGATTTACCAAATCATCAATCGTGCTTGGGCGATGATAAAACGACGGCGACGCGGGCAAAATGCAGACGTTCATTCGCGCCAGTTTCAACATATTTTCGAGATGAATCTGATTAAAAGGTGTTTCGCGCGGGACGATGACGAGCTTTCTTTGTTCCTTCAAACAAACGTCCGCCGCACGATGAATCAAATTCGTTGTCGCGCCCGACGCAATCGCGCCGAGCGTTCCCATCGAACACGGCACGATGATCATTCCGGCTTGTTTGTTTGAACCCGATGAAGGTTTTGCCGCAAAATTGTCGAGCCGCCAAAAGCGAATTAATTTCGATTTTTTGTCGAGTCCGAGCCATTCGTTGATTTTTTCCGTCGTCGGTTCTTTCAAATTCACGCCCAATTCGACTTGTGCGACTGTCGGCACGACCGACGACATAATCAAATTTATCGTTTTCACCGCGCCGCTTTCCGCCAATAATTGCAAAACCCTAAAACCGTAAATCGTTCCCGATGCGCCCGTAATTGCAACTGTTAATTCCATAAATTTCGATAAAAGAGATTTTATCATATTGAGAATTTATTGAACGCTTTTCGTTCAAAATGAAATAAAAAGAAATCTTAAAAAAATGCTCAAATTGAATAAAATCTTTTATTTACAACGGTTTGAGTGTTTTGGCATCATAGTTGCAATATATTGCAAACGGTTGGAAGAGAAGATGACAAGCAAACCGACAAATTTTAGAAACGAAATTTTACTGAACTTGGTCAGCCGCGAATCCGTGAGTTGGGCAATGGTAAAACTTTGCGGTTTTTATAAATATGTCGGTTTGCTTGTCTGATAATTTTACGCAAAATTTTTTTATAAAGCGGCGATTTTTCGCCGTTTTTTGTTTTAAATCGCCGTTCCCGTTAGAA
Source organism: Acidobacteriota bacterium (assembly GCA_031409875.1). Classification (GTDB taxonomy): domain Bacteria; phylum Acidobacteriota; class Blastocatellia; order Pyrinomonadales; family Pyrinomonadaceae; genus CALMEH01. The sequence continues at coordinate 47,850 of JANNYB010000139.1, forward strand.
TTGGGAATGGTCTGAAAGAAATGTTTTTTATTTATCCACAGATGAACACAGATGAACACAGATAGAAAATCAAAGAATTTATCTGTGTTTATCTGTGTTCATCTGTGGATAATATTTCTTTTAGCTTGATTTTGTATAAATTTATGAAAACTAAAGAGATCGAAGAAATTTTGTCCGCCCACGCGGAAGGAAAAATCTCAAACGCAGAAGCAACCGAAAAGATAAAAAATCTATCTTATGAAGATGTCGGCTACGCACGAATTGACCACGCCAGAAGCGAAAGACAAGGTTTTCCCGAAGTGATTTTCGGGCAAGGCAAAACGACAGAGCAAATTGTCGGGATTTTTGAAAAACTCGCCGCGCGTGCGCCAAATGTTTTGATAACTCGCACAAATGCAGAAGTTTATGGCGAAATTCGCAATGTTTTTACCAAAGCGGAATGGCACGAATCGGCAAAAATAATCCGGCTTTGGCGCGATAGAACAGAACTCGGCACAGGCGAAATCTCGATTGTTACAGCCGGAACGAGCGACATTCCCGTTGCCGAAGAAGCCGCGATTACGGCGGAAACAATGGGCAATCAAGTGAAAAGAATTTGGGACGCGGGCGTTGCCGGAATTCACAGAATTTTGTCGGAACGTGAAATTTTACAAAACTCTCGCGTCGTTGTCGTCGTAGCAGGTATGGAAGGCGCATTGCCGTCGGTTGTCGGCGGACTCGTCAAAGTTCCGGTCATCGCCGTTCCGACATCAATCGGCTACGGCGCGAGTTTCGGCGGAATTGCCGCGCTTCTCGGAATGTTGAATTCGTGCGCTTCAAATGTTACCGTCGTCAATATTGACAACGGTTTCGGCGCAGGTTTCGTAGCAAGTCTGATAAATAGAAAATGATTTTAACGCAAAGACGCAAAGACGCAAAGACGCAAAGATTTTTAAGGCAAGTAGTAAAAAGCATAAATAAACCCTTCGCGTCTTTGCGTCTTTGCGTCTTTGCGTTGAAAAAATCTTCCGTTCTCTTCATAGGGATGTTTTCAATTCTGCTTTCGGGTTGCATTCCGACGGCGAAACGAGTGCCGAATCTCGATGAAATTTTCGCAAAAACCAAAACGCAAACGGGCAAACGTCCGTTGATAATTATTCCGGGAATTTTGGGCAGCGAACTCGTCAACAAAGACACGGGCGAAAAGGTTTGGTTAAATTTTTCCGAAGCCAAAGGCGATGGTTTGAGCTTGCCGATTTCGCCCGATTTAACGAAAAATCGTGATAATTTGATTCCGAAACAGATTCTCAAAACCGTTAAAGTTTCGCGTTTTCTGCCTGAAATTTCGATTTATCAAACTTTGATTGACGCAGTTGAACGCCACGGCGGTTACACCGAAGGCGATTGGGAAAATCCCGATGTTGCCAAAGTAGAGTTTGATAAATATTACGTTTTTGCTTACGATTGGCGGCTCGATAATGTTGAAAATGCGCGACTTTTAGTGCAAAAAATCGAAAATTTGAAACGTAAATTCGGCAATTCCGAAATGCGTTTTAATGTCGTCGCGCATTCGATGGGCGGACTATTAGCGCGTTACGCGGCGATGTATGGCGACCAAGATTTGACCGAAAATCCGACTCCGAATTGGGACGGCGCACGTCATTTCAGCAAGATTTTTATGTTCGGCACGCCCAACGAAGGCGCGATGGCGACGCTCGACACGATATTAAACGGTTTTAGCATCGGCGGTTTTGAGATTGATACGCTCGGCAGTGAAGTTGCGGTAACTTCACCGTCGGTTTTTCAGCTTTTGCCGCACAAAAAAGCCGCGCGATTTTACGATGAAAATCTGCAACCGATTGAGTTAAATCTTTATGATGCAGAAACTTGGAAGCATTACGGCTGGTCGGCTTTTGCCCGCAAATCGTTCCGCGATAAATTTGCCGGACAAGTCAACGCAACCAACTCAAAAGGCAAAAAAAGCGAATTTGCCGACGTTTCATTAAGCGATTTTGACGCATATTTTCAAAATTCTCTAACTCGCGCCAAACAATTTCACGACGCGCTTGACGCGGAAACGACTGTTCCGCCAACGCTTGCATTTTTCGCCTTCGGAAGCGATTGCGACGACACACAAGACGGCGCAATTCTCCGCCAAAATCCGAAAACAAATTTTTGGCAAACAATGTTCGTGCCGAAATCCTACAAAACCGCAGACGGCAAACAAATTACCAAAACGCAGACCAAAGAAAAACTCTACGCGCCCGGCGATTTCCGCGTAACGCGCCGTTCGCTTCTCGCCGAAGACAACGCAAACATCGGACTTTTCCGCCGAAATCTCTCAATTTCCGCCGTCTTTTCCTGCGAAATCCACGACCGTCTGCCGAATAACAAAATCGCGCAGAATAATTTTTTGACCGCTTTGATTTCGGAAATTATAAAATAAAAACATTGCAAAACATTGCTTATTTTTGTTAGGCTTGATTAGGTAGTTCTTATCCGTCAGTCCGATTTTCAAATCAATATGTCCAAAAAACTCTTAACAATTTCATTACTTTTTCTGACGCTATTTTCTCAACCTCTGTTTGGCGGCAAAGCAAATATCGAGATAAATAATCCGCGATATTTTAAAGAAAGATTTGTCGTTCAGTCTTTGGGAACGATTTCAGGAGCGCAGGCGACTTATCAAGCGACGACAGGTAGCGGAAATTATGGTTCATTGAGCGAATTATTGGCAGCAGATTTAATAAATTCCGTCTTGGCTTCGGGCGATAAATACGGCTATTCTTTCGCGCTCTTTGTTACCCATCGCACAGCGACGATGCCGGCTAGATTTTACGCGACGGCAACTCCGCGCCATTATCCGAAAACAGGGCGCAGGTCTTTTTATGTTGACCAGAGCGGCGAAATGCGCGGCGCGGATAAAAACGGTGCGGCGGCGACTGTTTCCGACCCAATAATAGATTCGTGTTCGATGTCGGGATTTTCCAATGAATACTGCACGATTCGAGAGTTTCGCACATTTCACGGCGCACAAATGACCTATCAAGCGACTGTCGGCAATGGCAATTTTGGAACATTACAGCAACTTTACGCGGCAGGTTTAATTCATCCGAATATGGCGGGCGGCACAAATCACGGGTATAATTACACCGGTTTGACAATCGCGCAAACGCCAAACTCTCCGGCTTTCTTTAAAATCACGGCAATTCCCGTAATTTACGGCGTAACTGGTTTTAGGTCATTTTATATTGATGTCAACGGTGTGCTTCGCGGTGCGGACAAAAACGGCGCACCGGCAGATGAAAATGACCCGCCGATTGAATACTAAAATTAAGGATTTAGCAGAACATAAAGTCTGTCCGCCCATTCGGATTTGGCGGTTTGGAGTAGTTCGTATTGGAGTTCGGCGGAAACGCGGTCGCCGGATTTTAGGTAAGCGCGTCCGAGATTGAAGCGGGCGCGGTCGAAATTCGGGTTGAAATTTACGGCTTGGTTGAAGGCTTCGATGCTTTCCGTTAGTTTGCCGGATTCGTAATAGCTTTCGCCAAGATAATTATACGTTCGCGCATCGGGTTTATAGTTTTTTAATTGGTCGAACATTGCCGCCGAATCTGCGAAGCGTTTTTGTCTGAAATAGGCTAAACCTAATTGTTCGATGGCGTTGACCAGACTCGGTTTGATTGCCAGAGCGCGTTTGTAGGCGAGAATTTCTTCATCAGCGCGGTTTAATTTGCCGAGCGAAAGTCCGAGCGCGTATTGTGCTTCGGCGTTTGATTCGTCCAATTTTACAGCTTGGCGATAAGCGTCAACCGCGTCTTTGAATTGTCCGAGCGCAAAGCTCGACGCGCCGATATTTAAATAAGTTTCCGCCCAATCGGGGCGAAGCTGTGCGGCGCGGCGCGAAGCCTTGAGCGCGTCCGTGTGTTTGCCGAGCATTCCGAAGCAAAATCCGGCTTGATACCACGCTTCGGCATAATTCGGGTCAACGTCAACCGCTTTTTCAAAATACGGCAAAGCGCGTGCGAAATCGTCGCGGGATAAAATTCCTAGTCCTTGCGAATAAAGACTTTGCGCCGCCGAGCGTTTATTTTTTTGTGTTTCTGCGCTGAGTGTCGAAAAGGTTTGGAGTTCGCCGATTTTGAGCGCGAAAATTCTTTCGGACGGCACGGCGAAATTTAAACTTTGACCTTCAGCCGCTTGCAAACTTGCCACGCCGACGACTTGACCGCGCATATTGACGACGGGCGAACCGCTCGATCCGGGCGAAATTGGTGCGGTGATTTGGATAATTTTTCCGTAACCGGGAATTTCGCGCACGGCGGACACGATGCCGTTTGAAACTGAGCCTTCAAGTCCGAACGGATTGCCGATAACGACGATTGATTCGCCTTCGAGCGGCGCGGCTTGAACAATCTGCAACGGCGCGGCAAATTCTTTCGGCACATCAACTTGCAGAAGCGCAAGATCGCCTTCGCCGTCAATCGCCAACACGCCTTTTGCGCCATATTTCGAGCCGTTCATCAAGTGAATTTCGACGCGCGAAGATTTTTCGATGACGTGGCGATTGGTGATAATTCTGTCGTTTGAAACAAAAAATCCGCTGCCGCGCGAGAGCGTGTTGCCGCGTGAATCGAAAGTTTCGATGGCAACTGCCGAAGGCTTGATGCGTTTGACGAGTTGCGGCAAAAAATCCTGCGCCGTTACGCTCATCGAGAACGCAAAAAGCACAAACGCGAAAATTAAAATTTTGAAGAAACGAAATTTCATCAATTTGCACTCGAATTATAAAGTTTTTCGGCGATTCAAACAAACTTCGGATGGAAAGAAGTAGAAAATCGTTGCAATCTATGTTTATAGTAATTCTTATATTTTCCTTCAAATGGAAAGATTTTCAGCTGGGAGCGCAGGCTTCCCAGCCTGCAAGATTGTGGAGCGTTTCGCGGAGCAATCTAACGACGGTCGAGTAAAAATAAATTTGATTTTATCTGCAACGCAATTTTCGCGCTCTGCGCTCATGCAGGCTGGGAAGCCTGCGCTCCCAGCTTATAAACGCGCAAATTTAGCAAGTTCATTAAAAGATTTAACAAAAATCGCTTTCGGAAAAAGTTTGCTGACGGATTTATCGCAAAATGCTTTGCCGCCGAAGATGATTGTTGTGTTTGATTTTTCCGCGTGCGGTGCGAAAATCTTGTATTCGGCGGAAAATTTTTCGATGTTTCCGATAAAAGTTGCGGAGATGCAGAGCGCGTCGGGCTTGTGTTTTAAGACTTCTTTTGTCAAACATTCGAGCGGCGTATTTGCACCGAAATTCATCACTTCCCATCCTTCATTTTCCAAAACGACTTGCGCCAAAAACGTCGGAAGTTCGTGAAAATCGTTTTCGACGGCGCAGCACATTATCAATTTTTCTTTTGATTCGGGAACAGAAAGTGTCGAGCGAAGTTTATGAATGGCGTTACAAACTGTGCGCGTTGCCAGATGTTCTTCCGCCACGGACAATTCGCCCGCCGCCCAAAGTTCGCCGATTTCGCGCATTGCGGGACAGATAAAATTATCAAAAATTTCCGCCGGAGATTTTTTCTGCAAATGTTCGCTGATAATCAAATTTGCCGCGTCGGTTTCGCAAGCGTTCAAAAGCGAAATAAACAGCGGCGAAGCCAAAGAATATTTATTATTTTGACGCAGCAGATTGATTTTTAGGAGAGAATCGTCGCCGTGATTGCGTTTCAGACCGAGATTCGTTTTACGCTGAAATTTTGCAACTTCTTCGGCAAGAAAACGCCGATGTCCGCCGTTCGTGCGTTCCGAATTGAGCAAACCTGCGGCTTCCCATCGCTTAACCGTGGCATCGCTCACACGGCACAAACGCGCCACCTCTTTAGTTGTGAAGTATTTTAAATTAGGCACAAAATTTATCTTACAAAATCAAACCGAATCGCTCAAAACCAAACTTAAACTTTACGCTTTTTGCCGAAACGATTAAAATTTATTTGAAAGGTAAATTTTATGAAAATTGCAATCGGCGCAGACCACGCGGGCTTTGAAGTTAAAGAAAAAATCAAAAAACAACTCGCGGAAATGAATCTCGAAGTTGAAGATTTAGGCACAAATTCGCTCGAATCGGTTGATTATCCCGATTATGGCGCGAAAGTTGGCAGATTTGTCGCAAGCGGAAACGCCGACGAAGGAATTATCGTCTGCGGTTCGGGCATCGGCATTGCGATTGCGGCAAACAAAGTTCACGGAGTCCGCGCCGCGCAAGCCTGGAACGAAGAAACCGCGAGATTGGCACGTCAACACAATGACGCAAATGTTCTCTCAATCGGCGCACGAGTGATTCCCGAAGCAGAAATCCCGAAAATCGTCAAAGCGTGGTTCGACGCAAAATTTGAAGGCGGACGACACGCCGGACGAGTTGCAAAAATTACGGAATTGGAGAAATAGATGCAAAAGTTTGAGCGACGCTTGGAAAGTTGACGAGATTGAAAATTGGTTGCGTGATAAAGTTATTAAAGTTGTGAGAAAATGAGTTTTTCAAAATATATACAAAAATTAAACCGCATCTCTTTTAATGAAGTTACAATTGGCTTAACAACAATTTATATTTTCCCCGAAGATGAGATTGATGAAAATCAAATAGGGTATTCATTTGACTCAGAAGGTCAAAGTTTAGTTGGAGAATCGAATGGCGATTGGAAAAAGAATTGGTTAGTAATTGGTTATGAATCGCTTTGTGGTGATCCGCTTTTTACTGATATTGAAACTGAAAACTTTCCCGTTTTTACAGCTATGCACGGTGTCGGAAGTTGGAACGAAAATTTAATTGCGGATAATTTTGAAAGTTTTGTTAAATCACTCGAAATTGGTGCAAAATGTAAGTTGAAAGAATCTTGCCTCGAAGAAATAAAGACTTTGAATAAAATGTCAGATTTTGAATTTTGGGAAGTCCTTTTTGATGATTAATTTTTAGAGAAAACATAATAGACATCTTTCTAAAATAAAATGATTTCACGGTAGCTTTAGAATGTTGTGATTTTCAGCCTCGTTCACGAGGCTTTCCGCGTTTCGCGGCATTTAGCCACGTTGCTTTAGCTCGTGGTTCGAATTGAAAAATAATGAGTT
>JANNYB010000140.1:0-12263 GCA_031409875.1 Acidobacteriota bacterium
AGCAAATCAACAAGTTAGCGACGACAAACGCTCACGGATAATGCGCGAAGGCGAAACCGAAAGCAAACAGCCAACCTTTTCAAACACCGCTCTAGCCAAATGGCTCGATAAATTGCAAACCACGTTAATTTGCCCGAATTGTGGGATTAGCGAAAAGGTTGACTAACGAAATAAAAAACAGCCACAAAAAAGCACATAAGACACAAAAATGTTTTTATTTCTTTTGCGAATTTTGTGCATTTTTGCAGCTATTTTTCTCTTCTGACAAAATAGAATTAAATCCCGTCCACAATCGCATTCAAAGTCGCCGAAGGTCGCATCGCGGCGTAAGCCTTTTCGGAAACAGGCTGATAATAACCGCCAACATCCTGCGGTTTTCCTTGTGCCGCAATCAGTTCTTCGTTAATTTTAGCTTCGTTTTCCTGCAATGCTTTGGCAACGGGAGCAAATTTTGCCGACATTTCGCTTTCGGCAGTTTGATTTGCTAACGCTTCCGCCCAATACATTGCCAAGTAAAAATGCGAACCGCGATTATCAATCTGCCCGACTTTTCTTGCCGGAGATTTGTCGTTTGCTAAAAATTTTGCGTTCGCTTCGTCCAAAGCGTCTGCTAAAATTTGGGCTTTTTGATTATTTTGAGTTTGAGCAAGATGTTCAAAACTTGCCTGTAAAGCCAAAAATTCGCCGAGCGAATCCCAACGCAAATATCCTTCTTTGACAAATTGTTCAATGTGTTTCGGAGCAGAACCGCCCGCGCCGGTTTCAAATAAACCGCCGCCGTTCATAAGTGGAACAATCGAAAGCATTTTTGCCGAAGTTCCAAGTTCCAAAATCGGGAACATATCGGTCAAATAATCTCGCAAAACATTGCCCGAAACCGAAATCGTGTCTTTGCCTTCGCGTCCACGTTTCAAGGTTTCAGTCATCGCATCTTTCACATCCATAATTCTAATGTCGAGATCGGTTAAATCATAATTTTGTAAATATTTTTCGACCTTTTGAATGATTTGCGAATCGTGCGCTCTGTCTTTGTCGAGCCAAAAAATCGCCGGTGTGTCGGAAAGTTTGGCACGGTTGACTGCCAATTTTACCCAATCTTGAATTGCAGCATCTTTGGTTTGGCACATTCTGAAAATATCGCCGTTTTCGACTTTTTGTTCGAGCAGAATATTGGAACTTTCGTCTTCAACTTTCACCGTTCCGGCTTCCGACATTTGGAAAGTTTTATCGTGTGAACCATATTCTTCGGCTTTTTGCGCCATCAAACCGACATTCGGAACAGATCCGAAACTGCGCGGATCAATCGCGCCGTTTTGCTTCATATCTTGGATAATCGCGTCGTAAAAACCGGAATAAGTTCGGTCAGGGATTATGCAAACGGTGTCTTCTTCTTTGCCTTCGGTATTCCACATTTTTCCGCCGCCGCGAACCAATGCTGCCATTGACGCATCAACGATTACATCCGAAGAAACGTGGAAATTCGTAATTCCTTTATCCGAATTGACCATCGCAATTTTCGCACTATTTTCGATTGTCTTGGCAATATCCGCCTTGATTTCAGCTTCGTTTGGATGACCAGAAAGTTTTTCCTCAAGCGTTGCCAATCCGTAATTCGGATTGATGTCTAATTCGTTGAAAATGTCTTTATATTTTTCAAAAACATCTTTGAAATAAGTTTCAACAATCGCCCCGAAAATAATCGGATCAGAAACCTTCATCATCGTCGCTTTCAAATGTGCGGAAAGCAAAACGTCTTTTTCTTTGGCTTCTTCAATTGCAGTTTCAACGAAAAATTTCAATGCCGCAAGATTCATCACCGAAGAATCAATTACTTCGCCTGCTTTTAACGGCGCAAAATCTTTCAAAACTTGTTTAGATTCATCATTTGCATAAAAAACAATTCTGAATTTTCCATCCGTTTCGACTGTCGTAGAATTTTCCGTTCCATAAAAATCTCCGCCGTTCATATTTGCAATAGAAGTTTTAGAATCTGCACTCCAAACTCCCATTCGATGCGGATTTGCTTTAGCGTAATTTTTTACGGCTTTTGCGGCGCGTCTGTCAGAATTTCCTTCTCGCAACACAGGATTTACCGCGCTTCCCAACGCTTTCGCATATTTTTTGTTGGTGGCGATTTCCTCATCCGTTTTAGGTTCGACAGGATAATTCGGCACAGCAAAACCTTGTTTCTGAAGTTCGGTAATCGCTTCTTCGAGTTGCGGAACAGAAGCCGAAACATTGGGAAGTTTGATGATATTGGCTTCCGGTTTGGTTACTAATTCGCCCAATTCTGCAAGAGCATCAGGGATTTTTTGATCATCTGTTAAGTATTCGGGAAAATTGGCTAAAATTCGCCCAGCCAACGAAATATCGGGAACTTCGATTTCAATATTTGCGGACTTTGTGAACGCTTTTAAGATTGGCAAAAAAGAATGCGTCGCCAACATCGGGGCTTCGTCGGTTAAAGTATAGTAGATTTTTGACATTTTATTGATTGTTTTTAATTTAAATTATTATATTCATTGTCGTCCAACTTCTCCAAAAGTTCAACGATGCAATGTTCAGACGTAATTAAAACCGAAAATCTCTATAACTTCGATGGCGCGAAAGGCTATTCGGTGTAATTTCGAAGGTTGAATTAGGAAGAATGAAGAACATAGTGTAAATTTTGTTCTTTATCCTTTATTTTTAATAATTTCTTGAATTCTATGGCGGAAAAGAAAAACACAAAAGACATAATAGAAGAGTTAATTAAAAAGAAAAAGAAATGCACTCCTAATGAATTAATGAAACTTGCTATTGATGTAAGTTTAGAGTCTATTGCTGAGCATACAGACAAAACTGATCCTTTAGTTGGAGCAATTGTAACAACCAAAAATGGCGAGATTCTTGCATCGGCACATCGTGGCGAACTTCGTGTAGGTGAACATTGTGAATTTACGCTGATAGAAAGAAAATTGCGACATTTAAACCTAAGCGAATGTGTTCTTTATGTAACGCTTGAGCCGTGTATTGACGAGGCTAGGAAACCACCCAAAAGAGGTTGTGCAACTCACATTTGTAAAGCTAGAATTAGCAAAGTTTATGTTGGAATGCGAGACCCTGACTTTAACGTAGAGAATAGAGGTGTAGAAAAATTAGCAAGACAGAACATTAGGGTAATTGATTTCCCCGCACATCTCGAAACAGAAATTCGGCAAAACAATGCACAGTTCATCAAAGAAAAAGAATTGGAGCAAATGCAGTTAAAACAGGAAAAGCCACAAATACCTCAAACATATCTTCAAAAAACTGTTTCTAATTCAACAATTAATCAGTTTGACAAGAATTATGTTAATCAATTCTTAAAATTATCAGGTGCTTTATTTTCTTATCCTTCAGAAGAATTTAATGAGTGGGCTTTAGGTTTTGAAATTGTTAATAAAGATAGTGAAGGAAACTTAAATCCTACTCGATTAGGTTTGATTCTTTTTGGAGAGAAAGTAGATGAATTTTATCCACATAATACTATTTTCAAAGTTGAAATTAATTATGGAGACGGAGAGACTGAAATCAGAGATTTCGGCGGTCCGATTGTAAGTCAATTAGCTCCAATTCTTGAGTATGTTAAAGATAAGGCTTTGAGATTAACCATTGACCGAAGCAAAGGGCAGCGAGAAGAAATATCTGATTTTCCTATTAAGGTTCTTCGTGAAGCTATTGCCAATGCCATTATTCATCGTGATTATGAGAATGAAAAATCAACGAATTATCTTTCAATAAGTCCTAATAGGATTATTGTTCGTAGTCCGGGCAATCTTGAAAGTCCTTTAACCATTAAAGACCTTGAAACTTTTGATGCTCCTTCTATCAGTCGAAACCCGAAAATTATGTTTGTCTTCAACAAAATGGGTTTGGCGGAACAGAGAGGAATCGGATTAAAAAATATGGGACAATTGATCCCTAAACCTACCTTCGACTTAAAAGCTGGTATGCTCCAAGTCACATTTGGCAGAACAAAAGATTTTATAGCAGAAAACAAAGGTGTAGATAGCCGTTTGGTTTCAGAAGAAGATAAAGATGGGTTATTGTTTATTCAACAAAATAATGAAGTTTCAACAAGTGAATATGCTTCTCACTTTAATCTTGAGCCTAAAACCGCGAATAGAAGATTAAAGAAATTAATTGATAAAGGTTTAGTTATTAAAATAGGCAATAATAAAGGAACAAAATACAAATTAGATGATTTATCGGACAATTTACCAGACAATGTGTCCGATAAATAAAATATATTAAACTAAAAAATAACTATCAGACAATTTATTGGACATATTGTCCGATAAAGCAAAAACTAAATTCAAACATTATAGAGATGGGAAAACCATTTGCAATCGCAAATTCCTTCAGAACTTCGACGATACAGCTATCAAAGTTATTCGATATTTTTTCTCTAAAGTTTCCAACATAAAAACCTCCGACATATTTTAACTTAATTCCGTAAAGCGACAAAATTTTATTCAATGTTTCATAAAATATAGTATAAGCGAGATAATCAATTTTATGAATGATTTACACAGATTTTTAGACGCGCAGGAACGTGATTTCGAGATTGCTTTGGCAGAAATCAAACGCGGCAGAAAGCAGAGTCATTGGATGTGGTATATTTTTCCGCAAATTGCGGGTTTGGGATTTAGCGAAACAGCGAGATTTTACGCGATTAAAGATAAAAAAGAAGCGGAAAATTATCTGGCTCATTCCGTTCTCGGCAAACGAATCATTGAAATTTCAAGTGCGTTGATGGAAATCGAAGGCAAAACTGCGAATCAGATTTTCGGCAGTCCCGACGATATGAAACTTAAATCTTCGATGACTTTGTTCGGCGCGTTGGAGGCGACAAATCCCGTGTTTCAAAAGGTTTTAGACAAATATTGCGGCGGCGCAAAAGACGTGCGAACCATTCAAATTCTCGGCGATTGAACTTTTCAAACTTTACCGGACTTTAAAAATTCCCGTCTTAGTGTTTTTACTTCGCTCTGATTTTCAAGGTGGATATTCAAGTTGGAAATAATTCCGTCGGTTAAATCATAAATCCAACCGTGAACGCGCAAAACTTGTCCGCGTTCCCACGCATCTTGGACAATGGTTGTTTCGCCGACGTTTAAGACTTGCTCGATAACATTCAGTTCGCAGAGTTTGTTTAATTTATCGTTTTCGTCCTCAATTTTTGACAAAACATCTTCGTAAAGATTCGCAACATCTTGAATATGACGCAGCCAATTATCAATTAAACCGTGTCGTTTGTTTTCCAAAGCCGCTTGGACTCCGCCGCAACCGTAATGTCCGCAAACAATTATGTGCTTGACTTGCAAAACTTCGACCGCAAATTGCAGAACCGAAAGACAGTTCATATCGGTATGAATCACCAAATTGGCAATGTTGCGATGCACAAAAACTTCGCCCGGCATCAGCCCGACAATGTTGCTGGCGGAAACTCGGCTGTCCGAACAACCAATCCAAACATATTCGGGAGACTGTTGTTGAGCTAATTCGGCAAAAAATGTCGGACGATTGCTTCGCACTCGTTCCGACCATTTTTTATTGTTGTCTAATAAATGTTTAAGCGTTTTCACAGCGTTTAGTTTAACAATTCTTTGGTAATATCTCACGCCGGACGAGTCTGATTTTTGATACAAATCGTCCTTAAGAACTGCACGAAAGCATCGAACAGCCGACTTTTGTTTTTGCCCAATCGGGGCGCAGAGCAAACCATTTTTCCGATGCAGGTTGTTCGTCGTAAGGTTTTAGAAGCAATGTAAAAAGTTCATCAACAATTGAATTATCGCCTTTGTTAGCTGCGTCAATTGCCAATTGCGCCATATAATTTCGCAAAACGTATTTCGGATTTGTGCGGTTCAATTGTGAAATTCTTTCAGATTTTTCGCGGTTTTCGACAATTACGATTTCGGCGTAAACAGACAAAAATAGATTCCATTTCTCTTTGAAACTTTCGAGATTTTCCGAATAACTCGATGCTTTTAAATGCGTCCAAAATTCGTGCGGATCGTTTTCGTCAAATTTGTTCAAATTGCGGAAAAATAAAGTTAAATCCATTTCGGATTGATACATTAATGTTTCGAGTTCGATAATAAATTCCGTTTCCGCCGTATTTTTCAAACCTAATTTATCGGACATCATTCGGACGTGCTTCGGCAAATATGACGTTTGATAATTTTCCAGAATTTCTTCGAGCGGCGCGGCATCTTCTATTAATGGATAAAGCGCGTTGCCGAGTTGCATCAGATTCCAAACGGCGATTGCCGCTTGATTGCCGAAACGATAGCGTTTTTGTGCCGCGTCGGTCGTGTTCGGTGTCCAATTCGGATCGTAATTTTCGAGCCAGCCGTAAGGTCCGTAATCAATCGTCAAACCCAAAATTGACAGATTATCCGTATTCATTACGCCGTGAACGAAGCCGACGCGCTCCCAATGAATCATCAAATCGAGCGTTTTTTCGGTGATTTCGCGGAAAAATCGGACGTAAGTTTCTTTATTTGGTTCGCCCAAATGCGAATAAAAATGCTTGATTGTATAATCGGTTAATTTCTTCAAATTCGCTAAATCGTCGCGCCAAGTAAAGATTTGAAAATTACCGAAACGAATAAATGACGGCGCGACGCGGCAGACGATTGCGCCTTTTTCGTATTCGGCATTTCCGTCGTAAAGCATATCGCGTAAAACTTCGTCGCCCGTCAAAACTATTGATAACGCACGAGTTGTCGGCACGCCGAGATGAAACATCGCTTCCGAGCAGAGATATTCACGCACCGAAGAACGCAAAACCGCGAGTCCGTCTGCGCCGCGTGAATACGGCGTTTTGCCTGCGCCTTTTAATTGCAACGCCCATTGTTCGCCGCCAGAATTAACTTCAAAAAGATTAATCGCTCTGCCGTCGCCGAGTTGCCCCGCCCAACTTCCGAATTGATGTCCGCCGTAACACATTGCAAAAGGTTTCGTGTCGGGATAAATTTCTGCGCCGGAAAAGATTTTAAGAAATTCTTTCGATTTTGCGTCGGCTTCGTTTAATCCAATATTTTCAAGCATTTGCGGCGAGTAATGAATCAGCGAAGGATTTTTTGGCAAAGTCGGATTGACGTAAGAAAAAGCAGCATTCGGCACTTGGCGGACGTAATTTTGTTTGATTAAATCTGCCGGAAGTTCGCGGTTAAATGTATCGTTTAGGTTAAATTTCATTGAATTTGATTCTAAACTTTCTTTTGTTAATTGTTAATCAAAGCCGCAGTTTTTGAAATACAAGTTCAATTGAGTTTAAGATTTTTACTTCGGAATAGGTGAAAGGTGATAAATGATAAGTGATAGGTTAGGAACAATTTTCCCTTTTTTTACTTTTGAGCGAAAAAAAATAATTGGTAATACCGTTTTGATATAAAATCTAAAATTGGTAAATGTCATTAAAAGTAATATTTCGTTCAAAATAACCACCATTTTCTTGCGAAGTATGAATAAATATTACATTTTTCTTTAAAAAAACTTAAAATACCGATTGACAAAAGAGAAATTGTTTTGTAAATTGGTTAAACCAATTACGATATTTTACTAAAAATAATCAAAATCAGTTAAGAAAAACAGCCGAAAAATGGTTTTTATGCTAAACGGCTTGCGGCAGTTCTGAAATAATTTCAAAAAAGAGAGGACTAAAGATGAGGAAAAAAAGTTTTATGAAATACAGCTTCTTTGCGGTATTGTTTGTGCTGTTGTCAATCGGTTTGGCAAACGCGCAGGAATTTCGCGCCACGATTACGGGAAGCGTGAAAGACCAAAACGGCGCAATCGTTCCGGGAGCAAACGTAACGATTGAAAATACGGAAACGAATATCAAATCATCGGCAACGACAAACGACGACGGAGCTTTTACGTTTCCTTTGCTTTTGCCGGGAAAATATAAATTAGCGGCAACCGCAAACGGCTTTAAAACTTCGGTTCGTGAAGCTATTGAATTGAGAGTTGATGACCGTTTAACGATTGATTTTCAACTCGAAATCGGCGCGGCGGCTGAGGTTACGGTCGTGGCAAATGAAGAGATTATCGAACGTGGTTCGGTTACAATCGGAACGGTTGTCAGTCAACGGCAAATTGCCGAACTTCCTCTGGCAGAAGGTGCGCCATATGCTTTGGCAACGCAAGCACCGAGCGTCGTATATACGGGCGATCCGAATTTTACGGGACCGACCGCGAACGGAAATCTGGCAGGTTTTCGGACGAACGGCACGAGCGGAAACTTAATCACGCTCGACGGTTCGCCGAATCTGGCATATAGCGGACAAGTCGCTTTTACGCCGCCTTCGGATGCGGTGCAAGAATTTAAGGTTCAAACCAACAGTTTCGACGCGCAAAACGGATTTACTGCCGGTTCGACCGTCAACGTCGCGCTCAAAAGCGGCACGAATAATTTTCACGGCTCGGCTTATTTCTTTGACCGCAACAAAAACCGCACGGCAAACAATTTTTTCAACAACCGCGTCGGGCGCGAACGTCCCGACAGACAATATAATCGTTACGGCACAGTTATAACCGGTCCGGTAATTAAAGACAAAACATTTTTTCTCTTCTCCTACGAAAGACAAAAAGACAATGTCGCACAACCGACGACTTACACCGTGCCGACGATGTTGATGCGAACCGGCAATTTTTCGGAATTGATTGTTGATCCGACAAATATCGCGGCGGCGACAAATACGGTAATTTACAATCCGTTTTCCGGCGTTTTGACCGGCGGCAACGTCGTCCGCACATCGTTCGGATGCCCGACGACAGGAGCAGTTCCGACAGGTTCGAGTTGCAATATTCTTCCTGCAAATCTGATTTATGCGCCGGCACTTAATTTCCTCAAATATTTCCCGCAACCGAATCAAGCGGGCATCGTGAACAATTACATTACGGATCAAAATCTCGTTCGTCCGTATCGTTCGTATCTTGCCAGAATTGACCAGAATTTCAATGACAACAATCGGATGTTCGTCAAGTATTATCACAGCCGTAACACGGAAGACCGATATAATTTGACGGGCGAAGCGGATTCGATTTTTCGGGGCTATGAAAATCGCCGCAACAACGGCGGAAATATTGATTTTACGTCAATGATTACGCCGACTTTTATTTTGGACATTCGCGCCAGCTACAATCAATTTAAGTTGTTGCGCTATCAAGACGGACAACCTTCGGCGGCGGAATTAGGCTTTACTGGAATTCCCTCTACCAGAAGCGGCGGACTTTTTCCGCGCTTCGATTTCAGAAATTATCTGACCGTCGGTTCTCTGCGTTCGGATTACAATTCGGGACAGGAACGTCCGTTCGATATGTATTCGATTCAGCCGACAATTACGCAAATACTCGGAAATCATACAATTAAATACGGTTGGGATTACCGAAATTTGCGCGAAAGATTTTCGACCGACGGCTACAGTTCGGGAAGATTTTTCTTTGACGGAACTTACACGATGCAGGCATCGAATTCCGGTGCAACGCAGCGCGACCGTCCGGGACGCGATTTGGCTTCGTTTCTTTTGGGACTTCCCGTTGCAAGTGGCACAAGTTTGATTGATAACCCGACGAGCTACGATACTTCTTCGAGTTATCTCGGATTTTTCTTTCAAGACGATTTCCGTTTTTCGCAAAAACTGACGTTTAATCTCGGTTTGCGTTACGAATATGAAACAGGCGTGAAGGAAAAAAACGGCAAAATCGTTGTTGATTTCGACCGAACTGTTGCCAGCCCGATAGCGGCGCAGGCACTTATAAACTACAATTCCAGTATTCCCGCCGGCGTTCCCGTCGGCGCGTTTCAAGCCTTGAAAGGCGGTTTGATTTTCGCCAACGACGGCAATCAGCGAAATCAAAAAACCGACATCAACAATTTCCAGCCGCGCATCGGCGTTTCCTACGGACTTGACGATAAAACCGTAATTCGCGGCGGCTTCGGAATTTTCACTTCGCCGTTTCAAATCGGCACGATTTTCCAACCCGGATTTTCGACTCCGACACTTTTCACGCCTTCGACGAACAACGGTTTGACGTTTGGTGCCACATTAGCTAATCCGTTTCCGAGCGGAATTAGAGATTCGCCCGGTTCAGCACTCGGATATTTGACCTTTACGGGACGCGATGTAACCGCATCAAACGCGCTCGGACCAACGACTGCCGTGCTTTCAAACGAACGCCAAAATGCTAACTTTGCGCGTTATGTCATCAGCATTCAGCGCGAACTTCCGTATAAATTTGGCATCGAACTTTCGTATGTTTATTCGCGTGGTTACAATTTGGCGGTCAACCGCGAATTGAACGCGATTCCGGCAGCATTTTTGAACAATTTTCAAGGCGTTACGGATGCTGCCACGATTACTGCCGGAGTTACGGCAGTCAATACGTTCTTAAATGCGAATGTGGCAAATCCTCTGCGCGGGTTAATTGTTGACGGCGGAACATTTAACGCGGCGACGATTCAGCGTCGGCGACTTTTGACACCGTTTCCGCAATTCGGCAACGTCGCCGTTACCGAATATAACGGGACAAGCACCTATAAAGCGTTCCAAATGCAAATAGTTAAACGATTTACGAAAGGTTTGTCGTTCAACGGTTCATATACTTTTTCGAGAGAACATCAGAAAATGCAGTATTTGAATCCGCAAGACTCGGAATTGACGGAGATTATTTCGCCGACCGAAAGACCGCATCGCATTACGTTATCGGGAATTTACGAATTGCCGTTCGGACGCGGACGCTCGTTCGGTAATGAGTGGAATCCGTGGATTGACGCTTTCTTGGGCGGCTGGCAGATGCAAGGCGTTTATGAACGTCAATCGGGCGAACCGCTGCAATTCGGAAACGTCTTTTACAATGGCGATCCGAGTCAGTTAAAAAATCGTCTCGGCGAGAAAAACGAAGCAGGTTTGCGCTACGGTGTTGATATTCCGGCATTCGATATTACCGGATTTTTCATCAACGGCGCGGCTCCGGCGTTTGCCAACAACTTTACGAGCAGTTCGGCAAATACCTTGAGATATTTTCCGCTGACGATGAGCAATTTCCGCAACCAACGCTTCTTGAAATTCGATTTGGGATTATCGAAAAACTTTAAAATTCGTGAAGGAATGAAAATCCAAATCAGATTTGAAGCGATTAACTTGCTGAATTCGCCTTATTTCTCGGCACCGAGTCTTGATCCGACAAATGCGGCTTTCGGCTTTACGACCGCTCCGACGCGGCAACCGCCGAGAGATATTCAAATCGGCGCGAGATTTACTTTCTAAACCTTTCGATTTGGGATTTGGGATTTGGGATTTCGGATTAAATTCTGCATTTCAGACAAATCCGCAATCCGCAATCCCAAATCCCAAATCCGTATGGCGCAGTATAAGCCTTTGTCTTTCTCCTCTGACATCCGGCTTATACTGCAAATTTTTAAAAGTTTTAATGAAAAACCTTCTGACAATCGTATTATTTTTGATTTTCTTCGCATCGGCACACGCCGAAATCAAGGCTGATTTGATTGTCGCGCAAGATGGAAGTGGCAATTTCAAAACCGTTTCTGAAGCGATAAACAAAGTTCCCGAAAACAATAAAAAACGCTTTAAGATTTTCATTAAAAAAGGCGTTTATAACGAGCAAATTCGGATTCCCGCGAATAAGCCGTATATTTCGCTCGTTGGCGAATCAGCCGAAAATACAAAGTTAAGTTTCAATATTTCCAACAAAATCGCCGGAACAACTTCCGCCGCTTACGCTTTTTACGTCGGCGGACACGATTTCCACGCGGAAAATCTGACGTTTGAAAATTCACATAAATTTGAAAAAGGCGGACAAGGACAACAAGCCGTCGCGGTTTTGAGCGAAGCAGACAGATTAATCTTCAAAAACTGTAAGTTTCTCGGCTGGCAAGATACGCTTTATGCGAAAAACGGTCGTCAATATTTTGAAAATTGCTACATCGAAGGAAATGTAGATTTTATTTTCGGACAAGCGACGGCGGTTTTTGAAAATTGTGTAATTCATTCAAAAGGCGACGGTTACATCGCCGCACCGATGCGTTTTGCGGAAACGGAAACGAGCGGATTTGTTTTTAATAATTCAAAATTGACCGGCGCAAATACCGATAAAGGCGTTTTTCTGGCGCGACCTTGGCGAGCTTTCGGGCGCACGGTTTTTCTAAATACGACAATGGACGCGCACATTCGCGCCGAAGGTTGGAACAATTGGGGCAAAACGGAAAA
>JANNYB010000141.1:0-25188 GCA_031409875.1 Acidobacteriota bacterium
AAGTTTTCTGTGATAGATTAGAAATACGGGTTTTGCGTAAAACTCGTTTAAAAAACCGCGCAAAGAGATTTTAATAAGTTGAAAAACTTACGACTTCCGACCTCTTTTTAACCAAAATACAGAGAGAATATTTTCATGGCAGAAACGCCCATTGTAATACACGAACATCAATTTCATAAGATAAAAAGCGTCTTGGCACGACTTTGCGTCGAATGTGCGGCGCGTGCCGTTTTTCTGGTTGACCGCGACGGTCAGCAGATTGCTTTTAACGGCGAAATCGGCAATATGGACACGACTTCGTTTGCGTCTTTGGCGGCGGGCAACGTCGCCGCGACAACTTCGATGGCGCGACTTATCGGCGAAGACGTTTTTCCGGCAGTCGTTCACGAAGGCGAACGCGAGAGCATTTTTATCAGCGTCATCGGCAGAAGTCTTTTGGTAGTTGTTTTTGACGAGCGTTCGACACTCGGACTCGTCAAACTTCGCACCAAAAAAGCAAGTTTTGAAATCGCCGCGATTTTAGAACAAATCGCCCACGATTCTGAAACTCAACGCGCCAGCCCAAATAACTTCTTCTCCGAAATCACGGATGAAGATATTGATAGCTTATTTAGCTAGTGGTAAGTGGTAAGTGGTAAGTGGAAAGTTTATTTTCACTTACCACTTACCACTTACCACTTACCACTAAAAATTATGACATTTATTAATTACGCTTCACGCGAAATTAACTGCAAAATTGTTTATTACGGTCCCGGACTTTGCGGCAAGACGACGAATCTGCAATATATTTATGATTCGACTGCGCCGCAAGCCAAAGGCAAATTAATTTCGTTAGCGACGGAAACCGACCGCACGCTGTTTTTCGATTTTATGCCGCTCGAACTCGGCACGGTGCGCGGATTTAAAACACGGTTTCATTTATACACCGTTCCCGGACAGGTTTATTACGATGCTTCGCGCAAGCTGATTTTGAAAGGCGTTGACGGCGTGGTTTTCGTGGCTGATTCGCAAGAAGAACGAATGGACGCGAATATCGAATCTTTGTATAATTTGGAAGAAAATCTGCAATCGCAAGGTTATGATTTGATGCAAATTCCATACGTTTTGCAATTAAACAAGCGCGATTTGCCGAACGTCATTTCGGCAGATGAAATAACTGCCGAACTCAACCGCAAAAACGAACCCGTTTTTGAAGCGACTGCTTCACAAGGTGTCGGCGTTTTCGATACGCTGAAGGCAGTTGCCAAGCAAGTTTTAACCGAATTGAGAAAAGGTTAAAAGCCTTTCCGAATTAATTTTAAGAGGCGGGTTTTCGGCTCGCCTTTATTATTTATTTTGCAAATTCGTAATTTACTATTTACCAATTTAGAAAATTCAATTATACTAGCCGTAGTTTGCTTGAAGATTTTGATTAAACCTTTAAATAAAGCACGGCAAGCAACAGAGATTAAAAGAATTTTACCGGCGCAACCTGCGCCTGAAGAGATATTTCAAAAAGGTTTCTGAGCGCAAATACAGATTGTGCGCTCCCTGATTTGAATAAGTCGAAAGCGAAAGAATCGCTTTTGAAAAACGAGATTCCTGCGTGATAAAACTCAATAATTTAACGGCTTCGGAAAAATTCTCCGAAACTGAAACAATAGAAATCCGAATACGCGAAATCCGCTCTTGAGATTGTGGGCTTTTGGCACATATCTGTAAATATTCCTGTATCTTCTGTAAAGTTTGCCAATCCGAATTCCTTCAACAAATCTAAAATTTAGAAACTTCTCGCCGGACAACCTGCGGAAGGCATTTGAAAAGCTCCGAATCGAAACGGAAACAATACTTTTGTATTTAGAATTCGATTCGGAAAGAATAAGTTTTTCAAATCTCCGCGCTTCCGGCACAAAAATATGTCGAAAGAAATGATTATCAGCGTCAATGGGCGCGAAAAGAAAATTGCCGTTCTCGATAACGGTAAAGTTACGGAATTTTATATCGAACGCGGCGAAGAAAATTCGGGCGTGGTCGGAAATATTTACAAAGGTCGCGTGATGCGGGTTTTGCCCGGAATGCAATCGGCTTTTGTCGAAATCGGACTTGAACGCGATGCGTTTTTGTATGTTTCGGACTTCTTTGATGAAGAAGAAGAAATCGAACGCATCGTGATGGAAAAATCAAAAAAAGGTTCCCCGGAAGAAGCCAAGCGCGAAGCCGTTGACCACATCGAACGCAAACGTCTGGAACGCGAAAGACAGATGGAAGACGTGCAGGAAATTGCCGAACCTCTGGCGGAAGACGGCGTGGAAATTATTATCGAACCGCGCGAAGCCGAAGAAGATTTAATGGAAGAAATGGTGGAAGTTTCGTTTGAAGAAACCACCCAAGAAGAACCGAAAGGCAAGAAAAGATCGCGGCGCGGCAAAAAAGGGAAACCATCGCCGGCAGTTGAAGAAGCACCGGAAGAAACTTTGGAAGAAATGCCGTTTGCACCGATTTTCGAGATTGAAGATTCGGGATTCGAGCGAATTATTGACGATGAAGACACAGGCGAAATGTTCAAAGACGCTTATCGCCAAGAAGCAATTTTTGATAAGGTTCGCGCCGTCGAATTTGAAATGGAATCATCCTCTTCGGCGGAAGTCGGCTCGTTAATCGGCGAAGTTTCGGCGGGAATTAACGGTTTTGAACGAATTGCCGACGAAGAAGAAGAAACGCCCGAACCGCAATCAAAATCACAAAAATCAAGACGCGGCGGCAAAGGTAAAAAGCAAACTGCAAAACCCGCAATAATTTCGCCGGAATCCGAAACAGTCAAAACAGTTGCACCGATTGCGGAGGAAGAAAAACCTAAATCGAATCGTTTTTCACGCTCGAAAAAAGCTAAGACGGAAGAAAAACCTGCGGAAGAAGCGGCGGCAGTTTTGCCCGAAGAAAAAGTTGAAACTCCGGCGAAAAAGAAACCTTCGAGAAGCAAATCGCGCGGCGGCAAAAAGCCTTCGGCAAAATTGGAAGATGCCGAAGCGAGTTTGAAAGAATCCGATGACAAAGCGCAGATGACTTCGCGGCGCGGCGGACGCGGCAGACGCGGCGGACGCGGACGCGGACGCACGGAACAAGACGGGGAATATTCAAACGAAACCGAAGTTGTTGAAACCGAAGTCGAAGTTGTGCCTGCGGAAAAGGAAACCAAACCCGAACCTCGCAAAGATACTCGCGGCAGTCGAACGGACAGTCGAACGGACAGTCGAACCGATACTCGAACCGATACTCGAACCGATAGCCGAAACAAACCTACGCGAAACAGCGAACGGCGCGAATATCGTCCGCAACCGACGATTACGGATTTATTGCGTGAAGGTCAAGAAATTCTCGTCCAAATTGCTAAAGAACCAATTGCGCGAAAAGGTGCGCGAATCACTTCGCACATTGCGCTTCCGGGCAGATTTTTGGTGTATATGCCGACGATTGAACATCTCGGCGTGTCGCGCAAAATCGAATCGGCAAACGAACGCGGCAGACTTCGCACAATGTTGCAAAACATCAAACGCGACGAAGAAATTCCGTCGGGCGGCTTTATTGTTCGCACCGCCGGAGTCGGCATTACGGAAGAAGATTTAAAGCAAGATGCGAGATATTTGGTGCGAACGTGGCTCGATCTTAAAAAATCTTCGGAAAAGAAAAAATCTCCCGCGCTCGTGCATCAGGATTTGGATATTATTCAAAGACTGCTTCGTGATCATCTTTCGGACGAATTTACGGCGATTCGGGTTGATTCAGAGGAAGAATATTTGCGGATTGTCGAATTTGTTAATCGTATTCAGCCGAAAATGGTCAAGCGCGTCAAACTTTACACGCGGGACGAACCGATTTTGGAAGCCTACAACGTGCAAGACGAAATCGAAAAAGCCTTGAAACCGCGTGTTTGGCTGAAATCCGGCGGCTATCTCGTCATCAATCAAACCGAAGCTCTCGTGGCGATTGATGTCAACACCGGAAAATTTGTCGGCAAGGGAAATGCGCGGCTCGAAGACACGATTACGAAAACGAATATGGAAGCCGTTGACGAAATTGCGCGTCAGATTCGTCTGCGCGATCTCGGCGGAATTCTCGTTCTCGATTTGATTGATATGGAAGACCGCCGCAATCGAAATAAGGTTATGCAAGCCTTGCAAGAAGCTCTTTCAACCGACAAATCGCCGACTAAAGTCTTGTCCTACAACGATTTCGGTTTGATTATTATGACGCGCAAACGTGTCAAACAATCGCTCGAAAGAACACTTTGCACGCCTTGCGAATATTGCGAAGGCGCAGGTTGGGTGAAATCTCCGCAGACGGTTTGTTTCGAAATTCTGGAAGAAGCCAGACGGCTTTCGAGATCAATGGACGACGTGCGCCAAACGACTCTGCGCGTTCATCCCGAAGTCTTGTCGGCTCTGCGCGGTTCTGACCAAACGGTTTTGGAAGAAATCGAAGCCTATCTCGGCAACGTGGATTTGGCAACCGATGCCACAATTCATCAAAATCAATTCGATTTTGCTTTTATTTAAAAAGTCTCAAGTCTCAAGTCCAAAGCCCCAAGTCTTTTCAACATTGACTTGGGGCTTTGGACTTGAGACTAAAGTTTCAAATCTTTCTTCGCTTCTTTCGCGTCTTTCGGTTTGGCGAAAATCTTGTCGGAGATGTTTTTGTTGAATTCTATTGATTCGTAATTGATGCGCGAAATTTGAAAATTATTTGTGAAATGGTCAATGATGAACGGCGTTTTGATGCCTTGAACATCAACAAACTGCGCGTAGCGGTCTTCTTCTTTAACATCTTCGTTGTCGGCATTCGGGCGTTTATACATCGCTTTCATCGGCAAACCGTCGGCAGCAAATTCAAATTCAACCGCAAAACCGTCATCGTAAGTTAATTTTACGACTTCATTTCGAATGCCGATTCCGGCTTGACGTTTGCCGCCGTAAGACAATTCCGCCTTGCCACGCCAATTTCCGCGCAAAAGATTGTCCAAACTCGCCCGCATTCCGCGCTTAAAACCTTCGACTTGGTCAGCCGTTTGGTCGTTCAAAACCTGCGCCGCGCCGTCAAAAATCCAGCCCGCGCCTTTTGAATTCGTCTGCACGGTTTTTATGCCCGCCGCCTTAAATTCGGTGCGCTCGCTGTCGGGAAAAACAATCACGTCAACAAACGTCTGAAAAGAAAGGATAACGCCTTCGCGCATAATTGAATATTTCCCGCGCCCGATTTGCGTTTTCACCTGCAAATATCTATCGCCGCCCAAAACTTCGACCGCTTTTTTGATAATCGCTTCGGCTTTTTCGTCCGTTTTCGGCGTGTTTTGAGCAATACCCGAAATAGAAAACAAGCAAATAAGATTTAGAAGCAAGCTGAAACTACTTTTTTTCATATTTAATCGTTCGATGTATCTGATTTTTGTAAAGCTGATTTTGGCAATTCAGAGTTTAAAGGAACAATCCAAAGTTCCGAACATTCATAAGTTTCATAATCGCCTATAATCATTGTTATTCTTGAATTTTTGATACCTAATCTGTTTAGAAATCTTTTCTCAACTGCCGCTTTTTTTTCGGCTTGTTGACGGTTTTTTATTGTCGAGTTCTCTGATTTCGACGGGTAAATAACTATATAGGCTTTTGTCTGCGGAAAATCTTTTAATTCTTTAGCAAATATTTCTAAAGCTGTTTTTCTCCCCAATTCGCAACCTTCACATAAAAATGGATAGTCATCAAAAACTGTCGGTTTTTCGTAATTAACTTTAACTGATTGAGGCGTTTCCGCATCTTTCGGCACAATCCACAATTCCATTTTGCGGTTTTCCGATTCTCCGCCGTAACCTGTCAAAATTCTCTCGGAATTTATTTTAGAAAATAGCAAAAATCTCTTGACATCTTCGGCATATCTCAAAGATTTTCCTCTTTTTCCGAAAACAAGGATAAAGCCCTTTGCATCAGTAAGTTTTCTCAATTCGTCCCTAAAATCATAAACATTTAAAACTTCCCCGATGTCCCAGCGCGGATTTGTTGCTTCATTGAATTTATAGGCTTTCTGAGCTTTTACCGCAAAAGTAAAAGACATAACCAAGAGAATTAAATATAAAAACTTGCGAACAGACATTATTTTCTCCAAAAAGAAAAGGCTTCGATGAGATTTTATCATCAAAGCCTTTGATACCGAAACTATTTTTCGGGTTGGATTGGGCAAAATAAAAATCTACAAAATTTCCCAATGCAAATTCTGTCCGTCTAATTCGATTTTGAAACGATTCAGAATATTCCGCCCGATAATGCCGTAGTCTTGTTCGATTAAAGGAAATTTAGCTTGAAATTTTTCATTGGCGAAAGTTATTTGTAATTCTATGGCTTGAGTTATGCTTTTGTTACCTTCGAGAGTTTCGAGCCGAACTTCGGAACTTTGCGAAAAATCCAAATCTAAATATTCGACTGCAAATTTCGGAATAAGCGTCAAATCCGCGCCTGTGTCAAGCAACATCGGAACATTTGATTTCTCCAAACCGTTTTTCAAATTAAGCAATGAAACAAAAGCGACAGGCGCAGGCGGTTTGAATAGAAACGAATCATAATCAGGCATTTTGTTTAATCTTTTATGTGTTTTACTTCAAGAAGTTCGGCTTGCAACGGGTCGGCAAGACGCGGGCTGAAAATGCGATAAGTCCTATTTTCATCAAGCGGCGGAAGTTTGATGACATCTTCTTCAGATTTCAAAATGCTCGAACGCAAAAGCGATTCGATGAATCGGCTGGCATTTTTTTTGCCAACCGATTTCATCAAATTTTTGTAAGTTTCATTGCTGATGCTGATGGTTAATTTTTTTTGCATTTTAATTCAAACTAAATGCTTCGACAGCCATCGGTTTGACGACGACTTCGCCGTCTTCTGCGTCAACCGTAAATCTGACGGCGGATTTCCATTGATTGGTAATTGGCAATTTTACTTTTTGGTCAATGAAGCGTTTTAAGAAACGTGCGCCGTAAGCGGGCGAATAACCTTTTTCGGTCATTACGTCGAGCGCAGATTCGGTGATTTCGACAAATTTACCTTGACGTTCCATATTGCGCTGAACTTTGCCGAGATAAATTTTAGCGATTTCACGAACTTCGTCCATCACGAGCGGTGAAAAAACGATGATTTCGTCAATTCGGTTGCGGAATTCGGGCGAAAATCTGGTTTCTGCCGCTTTCATCACTTCGCCTTTGATTTCCTTCATTTCGCCGCGTGATTTCATTCCGAAACCGAGCGGTTTTTCGTATTTTTTGAAACTTTCCGAGCCGAGATTCGAGGTCATAATAACGATTGCGTCCGAAAGATAAACTTTCTTGCCGCGACCATCCGTTATCCAACCTTCGTCAAAGGCTTGAAGGAAAATATTCATCAAATACGGATTCGCTTTTTCAACTTCATCGAGCAATAAAACCGTATAAGGATTTTCGCGTAATTGTTCGGTCAAAATTCCGCCGCGTTCGCTTCCGACAATTCCGCGCGGCATTCCGATAAGTTTTTCGATGCCGATTGTGCCTTCGGCGTATTCGCTCATATCAATCCGAACCATTTTGCCTTCATCGCCGAACATAAATTCGGCAACGGCTTTTGCCAATTCGGTTTTTCCAACGCCCGTCGGACCTAAGAAAAGCAAAACTCCATCAGGCGCGTAATGATTTTCTTTGAGCGGACCTTTATTCAAACGCAATCTTTCGGCAACGGCGCGAACGGCTTCTTTTTGACCGATAACGCGCTTGCCCAAATCAATTTCCATTGCTGAAAATCTATCGGAAGTATCGCGGTAAATCATATCTTGCGGAATGCGCGATTCTTGCGAAATGACTTGGATAATATGTTCCGGTTTGACAACTAAGGATGTCGGTTCGTTGATTTCAACTTTGACCGAAGCCGTGTCGAGCCAGCCGATTGCTTTATCCGGTAAATGTAAGTTACGAATATACTTAGGCGACATTTCCAAAGCTGTATTTATCGCTTCATCGGAAATCGTAACCGAATAATTTTTCTCTAAACGCGGACGCAAACCGTAAAGAATTTCGCGTGTTTCGGCGATTGTCGGTTCATCAACTTTGACCAGACGAAATCTTCTCGCAAGTGCTTCGTCTTCGCCGATATATTCTTTGTATTCGGTGATTGTTGTCGCGCCAATAATTCGTAAATCGCCGCGAGCAAGCGAAGATTTGAACATATTTCCCGCATCCGAAGATGTTCCCATTGCCGCGCCTGCGCCGATAATCGTGTGTGCTTCGTCAATAAAAAGAATCAATTCCGGGCGTTCCTTAACTTCGTCAATAATGCCTTTAATACGTTCTTCAAACATTCCGCGAAGCATTGTTCCGGCAACAAGTCCGCCCATTTGAAGTTGAACGATGTGCGAATTTCGCAATCTTTCAGGAACTTTTTCAGGTTCTAATTCAATCAAACGCGCCAAACCTTCGACGACCGCCGTTTTGCCAACGCCGGGTTCGCCGACGAGCATCGGCGAATTTGAGCGTTCGCGGTGCGAAAGAATCTCAATCATTTGAAGAATTTCTTTTTCGCGCCCGATGGTTGGCGGAATTTTGTCTTGACGCGCCAATTTATTCATCGAAATACCAAAATGTTTTAAGTAACTCGGCAATTCATATTTCTTGCGAACTCGTTCTTCTTCTTTCTCGATTTTGCGGATTCTGGTTCGTGCCGTCTGCGCGACTTCTTCCGCCGGAACGCCGAGATTTTGCAGAACGTCGTTAAGAATACTGCGTTCATCATTCGATAAAACGTAGAAAATATCGCTGGCATCAATAATGCGGCGACTTTGCGAACGCGCTCTGTCCATCGAGCGTTTGAAAAGTTCGGTCGTTTCCGGCGCAATGCGAAAACCCGTGCCGATATGCTGTCTGCCAGCTTCCATACGCTTTTCGATCAGCAATTTCACCGAACGCGGATCAACTGCCAAATCGCGCATCGTCGCGTTAAAAAGTTCGGCTTCTTCGGTCGTGATTGCGTGTAAAATATGTTCAATCGCAATATAATTTTGGTCGCGCCGTTTTGATTCGCCCAACGCCGTTTCCAAAATGCGCCGTCCGCTGTCGCTGAATTTGTCCTTGTATGCGTCAATATCTGCCATAAAATTTATTAAACTCCAATATCTTTTTTTGATGCCGCGCGATTCGCGTTTTATGCCAAGAATATCTTAGCATTTTGAAAACCATTTACGAAAAGAAATCTGCAAAAGATTCGCTGATCTTTAAACTTCGCAAATGCAACCGCATTCCAACTCAATCTTTGTCGGTGAGGTCAATTCGCGTTTTTCGCCTTCCCGAAAATGAAAAATTTCCATCGTGTAAGGATTAAAAACCACGACATCTTTCACGCCGTTTGCCAGATAAATCGGCGGCGAAATCTCCAAATCCTTCGCTTCATATTTTTTGCTGATAACCTCAATAACGGCTTCGGGAACTTCTCGAATCGCTTCTTCCATTTCCGTCGGCATCTTGCAAAATATGGAAATATCTGGGCGTTTCAGCGAACCGTCGGGAAACGAAACATAAATATCCGCAATATTTATACATTCGCAATTTTCGGTTTCGGTTTTGAGTCTTTTTATCGAATCACGAATACGGTCAATTTCGAGTTGATGTTTAAGAACCGGCGATGCTTCCCAGATCGCCAATTTTCCCGCAAACTCCAATTTTATGCCTAAATCTTCCGCATTTAATAATTGTGGATTCATATATTATTACTCATCATTCATTTCTTCATCAGGCAACGGTTTAAGTTCAACACGGTCATAAACTTCCGATACACTAAGTTCACAATCAATTGCATCTATTCGCAACATATCGGAAATCTCGCTCAAACTTTGGTAAATCCAGTTTCCGTCCGTCTGTTTGCGAAAATGCTCGATAAAACAATATTCTTGCGAAACCAAAATATAATCGGTCAAAGTTTCGTTGCCCATCCGGTAACGAATAAACTTTTTTGAGCGGTCATATTCGGCAGTCGAAGGCGAGAGAACTTCAAAAATCACTTTCGGATTCGTCAAAACATCTTTTTTCGTGTCGTGAAATTGCGGTTCGCCGCAAACAATCGTCAAATCAGGGTAAGAAAAAAGGCTTGCCGTTGAAGTTCGCACTTTCATATTCGGCGATAACGCTTCACACGATTTTCCTTTTAATTTATTGCGAACTTCGCCGCTCAAATTTACACAAACGCGGCTGTGCGAAAGACTTTCGCCAGCCATCGAATAGATTTCGCCATCAAGAAATTCGTGGCGCGAAATGCTTTCACGTTCAAACTTTAAATAATCTTCCGCCGTAAAAACAGTTTCGGTTTTTAGTTTTGCTAAACCCATAAATTTTTATTCGCTTGCCGTATTTGCCAAACCTTTGCCGACTTGCACACGCGCCGGGCGCAATAATTTTTCGCCGAGTTTGTAGCCGCGCGAATATTCCGACGTGATTTTGCCGTCGTTTTCGGCTTCGGTTTCAACCATATC
Organism: Acidobacteriota bacterium; assembly: GCA_031409875.1. Taxonomy (GTDB): domain Bacteria; phylum Acidobacteriota; class Blastocatellia; order Pyrinomonadales; family Pyrinomonadaceae; genus CALMEH01. The sequence goes on from JANNYB010000141.1 coordinate 10,498, forward strand.
AATCGCTTCGTGAAGTTCGGGATTGAAATCAGTGCCGATTGACGGAACAGCCTCCACGCCGACGCTTAACAAGGCGTTTTCAAAAACACGCGCCGTGCCTTTGACACCGCCGAGAAGATGTTCGAGCGACGAATCTTTTTCGGCGTGGTTAATCGCCAAATTCAAATTATCGAGAACGGGAAGCAGTGTCGTCAGAAAATTAAATTGTCCTTGCTTGGCGCGATCTTCCAAAGTTTTTTGCAAACGTCCGCGCATTTCTTGAGTTTCGCGTTCCATCTGCGTTTTGATTTCTTCAAATTTCGCTTGAACGCCGATAAGTTTTGATTCAGCCGCTTCGCGCCGTTCGGTTTCGGCTTTCAATGTCGTTTCCAATTCGATTTCACGCGCCGATTTTACAGGTTCTTGAGTTTTTTTCTCGTTAGATTCTTTTTCATTCACAGGAATTTTCTCGCCGTTTTCGTCTAAAATATCTTCTAAAAGTTCTTCGTTGTTATTATCTTGTTCACTCATTTTCTTTTTCTTAAACCACGTCATAAAATTTGATAAATAATCTCTTCTTTAAGTCTAGCAAACCATTTATCTTTCGGAAAATATTAACCACATAGAAACATAGAAACATAGGTTTTTCTTTCTATGTTTCTATGTTTCTATGTGGTAAAATCTTCTACGCCGAAGCCGTTGCCGCGTCTGTCGTGAAATTCAATTCGCCGCCTTCAGCCGCAACTTTGATAGTTTGTCCGCTTTTGATTTCGCCGTTCAAAAGTTTTATCGCCAAAGGATTTTGAATCATCGTTTGAATCGCCCGTTTCAAAGGTCTTGCGCCGAAAGTCGGGTCGTAACCTTCTTGGACGAGCAATTCTTTTGCCGAATTTTCCAACAAAATCGAAATTCCGCGTTCCGCCAGATTTTTACGCAATTTTTCGAGTTGAACGTCAATAATCTGCGCGATTTCTTCGCGCTTGAGTTGCGTAAAGACGACAATGTCATCAATCCGATTTAAAAATTCCGGTTTGAAATGCGAACGCAAAACGCCTAAAACCATTTCTTTTATCGGCGTATCAACAAGCGAACTCGCATTCATAATTTCACGCGAACCGAGATTGCTCGTCATAATCAAAACCGTGTTTTTGAAATCCACAACGCGCCCTTTCGAGTCTGTAAGTCGTCCGTCATCAAGGATTTGCAATAAAATATTGAAAACATCGGGATGCGCTTTTTCGATTTCGTCAAACAACACAACCGAATACGGACGACGACGCACGGCTTCGGTCAATTGTCCGCCTTCGTCATAACCGACATATCCCGGCGGCGCACCGATCATTCGCGCAACCGCGTGTTTTTCCATATATTCCGACATATCCAAACGAACCATTGAGCGTTCGTCGTCGAACATAAATTCCGCCAAAGCCTTCGCCGTTTCGGTTTTTCCAACACCTGTCGGACCAAGAAAAATAAACGAACCAATCGGACGATTCGGGTCTTGCAAACCTGCACGAGCGCGGCGAACCGCATTAGCCACAGCAGTTAGAGCTTCGTCTTGTCCGATAACACGCTTACGCAAACCTTGTTCCATCGAAACAAGTTTCTGCATTTCGCCTTCGAGCATTTTCGACACGGGAACGCCTGTCCATTTGGCGACAACTTCCGCAATATCTTCCTCGTTGACTTCTTCTTTGAGAAAAACGCCGTCTTTTTGCAAATCGGCAAGTCTGGCTTGTTCGGCTTCAAGCTGTTTTTCGAGCGACGGAATCGTTCCGTATTGCAATTCGGCGGCAAGATTAAGGTCGCCGGCATTTCTCGCTTGTTCGAGTTCGAGACGCGCTTTTTCAAGCTGCTCTTTGCCGTTACGCATTTTCTCGATTTCTTCTTTTTCCGACTGCCATTTCGCCTTCATTCCGCCGGATTTTTCCTTCAAATCGGCAATGCGTTTTTCGATGTCTTCAAGCCGTGATTTCGCCTTTGCATCAGTTTCACGCGATAACGCTTGACGCTCAATTTCAAGCTGTAAAATCTCGCGCTCAAGCACGTCAATTTCAACCGGCAGCGAATCAATTTCAATCCGCATTTTCGACGCGGCTTCGTCAATCAAATCAATCGCTTTATCGGGCAGAAATCTGTCGGTAATATAACGATTTGAAAGAGTTGCGGCGGCAACAATCGCGGCATCGGTGATGCGAACGCCGTGATGAACTTCGTATTTTTCCTTCAAACCGCGCAAAATCGCAATCGTATCTTCAACATTCGGTTCGCCGACAAAAACATTCTGAAAACGTCTTTCGAGTGCCTTGTCTTTTTCGATATATTTCTGATATTCGTTCAAAGTAGTTGCGCCGACGCATCGCAACATTCCACGCGCCAACGCAGGTTTCAACATATTCGACGCATCAATCGCACCTTCGCCCGCGCCCGCACCAACCAAAGTATGTAATTCATCAATAAACAAAATTATCTGTCCGTCCGATTTTTCGATTTCCTTCAAAACCGCTTTCAAACGATCTTCAAACTCACCGCGATATTTCGCGCCAGCCAACATCGAACCCAAATCAAGCCCGACAAGTTTTTTATTCTTCAGCGTTTCCGGCACATCGCCCGAAACAATTCTCTGCGCCAAACCTTCGACAATCGCCGTTTTTCCAACGCCGGGTTCGCCAATCAAAACCGGATTATTTTTCGTCCGACGCGATAAAACCTGAATCGTTCTTCTGATTTCATCGTCGCGCCCGATGACCGGATCGAGCTTTCCTTTTCGCGCTCTTTCTGTCAAATCAATCGAATATTTTTCCAACGATTGAAAATTTTCTTCCGCGTTTTGGTCGGTAATCCGCGCCCCGCCGCGCATTTCGGTAATAACTTTTTCAGCATTTTCTTTCGTGCAACCGTTTGAACGTAAAATTCTTCCTGCATCGCCGTCTTTTTCAGCCACAATCGCCAGAAAAAGATGTTCGGTTGACATATATTCGTCCGACATCTTTTCGGCTTCCTTCTGCGCTTCCTGAAAAATCGTGTTGATGCGCGACGAAAAATATTGCTGACCGCCCGAAACCTGCGGAAAACGCGCAATCGCCGCCAAAGTATCGGTCAAAACCGTCGGCACATTCGCACCAATCTTGCCCAAAATCGGGCGCAGAGTTCCTTCTTTTTGTTCCAACATCGAAGCCAAAAGATGTTCCGGCTCGACTTGTTGATTCTGATTTTTTTCGGCAACACCGATAGCTTCTTGAATTGCTTCCTGCCCACGAATTGTATATCTGTCAAATCTCATAGTTTTTACAATTTTAAGTCTATACTAATAATAAAATGTGAGTGTCTTGCTGTCAAGTCCAAAAAATCTGCCGAGCAATTTACAAAAAATTAACTTTTCCTACGTTTTCAGATGACACTTTGCGCCGTTGTCGGTTATATTTAGCTTGCAACTTTCCAAAAATTGTAGGACAGACTTCAGTCTGTAATTCTTAATAAAACAGACTGAAGTCTGTTTTACGAAAAAACTGATGAAAATTCTTCGTGAAATTATTTCGCCGCTGATTGCGGTTTTGCTGGCTTTTTTGGTTGGCGCAATAATCATTTTGCTGATTAAAGACAATCCGATTGAAACATATCGGATTTTGTTGGCGAATTCGTTCGGTTCGATGAAGGACGTTGGTTATACACTTTTTCTCGCAACGCCTTTGATTTTTACGGGTTTGGCGGTCGCGGTGGCGTTTCGATGCGGACTTTTCAACATCGGCGCGGAAGGTCAACTTTATGTCGCATCGTTTGCGACGGCGTGGGTCGGCATCAAATTCGGCGGCACGGTTGTTGATATTTTTGGCAAACAGGAAGATTGGTCTTGGGTGAGTTTGCCGTCGGTTTTGCTTGTTCCGTTGTGCATTCTGACGGCGGTTGTCGCGGGCGGACTTTGGGGTGCAATTCCGGGCATTTTGCGGGCGAAATTCGGTTCGAGCGAAGTTATCAATACGATTATGCTGAACTTTATTGCGATTGCGATGGTCAGCTATTTTACGCAATATCATTTCAAAATTCCGGGCGATCCGATTTTGCAAACCGCGCCGATTGGCAATGCGGCATTTATTCCACAACTTAACGAATATCTGCCGTTTATTCCGAAAGATGTGCCGCTCAATTTCGCGTTTCTGATTGCGGTTTTGATGTGTTTTGCGGTTTATGTTTTTTTGTGGAAAACAAAATGGGGTTTTGAACTTCGCGCTGTCGGGCAGAACGCTTCGGCGGCTGAATACGGCGGAATTTCGCCTAAAAAACAGATAATTACGGCAATGGCGATTTCAGGCGCACTTGCCGGAATGGTCGCAATTAACGAAGTTCTCGGTTATCGCCACAATTATTACGACGGATTTTCGGCGGATTTAGGTTTTCTCGGCATCGCCGTTGCGCTACTCGGCAGAAATCATCCGCTCGGCGTATTTATTTCGGCGATTTTCTTTGCGGTTTTAATTCGCGGCGAAATTTTTGTTGATGCTTTCACGCGCTACGTTTCCAAAGACATCAGCGCAATTTTGCAAGCGATTGTGATTTTATTTGTGGCTTGCTTGCAGAAGTATTCAAAGAAATAAGTTATGCAATTACAAAGATTTACAGCAGTTATCGAACGCGAGGGGAACGGATATGTTTCGCTTTGTCCCGAACTCGACATCGCTAGTCAAGGCGATTCGGTCGAAGAAGCAAAGGCAAATTTAACCGAAGCCGTTGAACTTTTTTTTGAAATGGCGGACGAAACGGAGATTCAAAATCGTTTGCATTCAGACGTTTTCGTAACGCAGTTAGAGGTTGCGATTGGGTAAGTTAAAAACATTTTCAGGAAGCGAGATTTGCAGAATTTTGGCGATTCACGGATTTGTGCAGATTCGGCAAAAAGGCAGTCATATCATTATGCAAAAGCGTCTGGAAAATACAACCGTAACCGTTCCCGTGCCGAATCATAAAGAAATCAGAATCGGCACCTTGCAATCAATTATTCGGCAGTCGGGTTTGCCGAAGGAACTTTTTGAAATATGAACGAAATTTTTAGTTTAGCATTGATTTTTTCTTCAATTCGGCTGGCGACACCGTTGATTTTTGCCGCGCTCGGCGGAATGTTTTCGGAGCGTTCGGGAATTATCAACATCGCACTCGAAGGTTTGATGTTGGCGGGCGCATTTACGGCGGCGGTGGCGACTTTTGAGTTGAATAATCCGTATCTCGGAGTGCTTTGCGGAATGGCGGCGGGCGCGTTCACGGCTTGGATTTATGCCGTCGCGGTAATTAAATTTGAGGCGAATCAAGTTGTTGCGGGAACGGCGATAAATCTTCTGATGCTCGGATTGCCGCAACTTATCAGCGGCGCGGTTTATGATTCGTCCGGTTCGACTCCGCAGATTGCGAAAGAATTTCTTTTGCCCGAATATTTCAACACCATTTCGATTGCTTCGATTTTCGCGTTTCTGCTTGTTCCGGTTTGCTGGTATGTTTTCTACAAAACGCCTTTCGGTTTGCGGCTTCGCGCCGTGGGCGAAAATCCGGCGGCGGCAGATGCGGCGGGCGTAAATGTGATTCGTTTGCGCTATTTTGCGGTTATTTTATCGGGAATTTTAGCGGCGGCGGGCGGCGCATATCTTTCCATCGGACAATCTTCGCTGTTCACACGCGGAATGAGCGCAGGACGCGGATTTATTGCACTGGCGGCGTTAATTTTGGCGAAATGGAAACCTGTTCCGGTGCTGATTGCGTGTTTATTTTTCGGATTTACCGAAGCCTTGACGATTCCGTTGTCGAGTTATCGTTTTATTCCGGTTGACCATTTTCCGACAAACTTTTCGCAGATAATTCCATCTATTTTGACGTTAGTTAGTAACAGCGATACGATTCCCGTCCAATTCGTGCAGATAATTCCATACGTTTTAACGATAATTGTTCTTGCAGGTTTCATCGGATTATCGCGTGCGCCGAAGGCTTTGGGCATTCCGTATAACAAAGAAAAATAATTGACGCAGACAGAAATTTGAAGGTATCTTTAAAGTTATGAATACGAACGTAAAAACTTCAATTTCGATTTCGCCCGATTTACTTGAAGAAATCAAAACGGTTGCCAAAGAACAAAAGCGAAATATTACCGAATTGGTCGAAAACGGAATGCGCGATTATTTGAAAAGAATGATGCGCGAAAAGCGTGATGCGCGAGATATTGAAATAATAAATCGTAACGCTGAAGAATTGAACAGAGAAGCGTTGGATACTTTAGATTATCAGGTTGATATATGGAACGAGGATATCTTTACAGAATTGAAAGACCAATAGCACGCGATCCGAAAAGGTTTCGTGTTTTTGTAGTTGTCAGCCGTAATTCGCTTTTTTCGACAAGTTTTTCAACCGTTACTTGCGCTCCCATTTACACGAATTATCACGGACTTCCCACACAAGTTATAGTCGGGATTGATGAGGGATTGAAACACGAAAGCAGTATTTATTGTGATGAATTGGTGAGTCTCCAAAAGTCTTTTTTGACAAATTTCATCGGTTCGCTTTCCGCGCAAAAAATTAAAGAATTAAATCACGCCTTGAAAATTGCGCTCGAACTCGAAGGCGGCGAATAATCAAATTTCGGACAAAAAAGCTGAACTTCATTTTCCAATTTCCTTAACATCAGTCTTTTGTGATAAAAAATAATCCTTTATGAGTTACGAAAAAGCATTGGAAGCGGCGGAGTTTATTCGCTCGAAATATAACAAAGAGATAAAAATCGCGTTGGTTTTGGGCAGCGGTTTGGGCGCGTTTGCGGACGACATCGAGAATGCGGTGAAGATTCCTTACGAGGAAATTCCGCATTTTGCGCGTTCGACGGTTGAAGGACACGCCGGACAGCTTGTTTTGGGCGAAATCGGCGGCGTTTCGGTCGCGGTTCAGCAAGGGCGTTTTCATTTTTACGAAGGTTATGAAATGGCGCAAGTCATTTTCCCGATGCGGGTTTTTGGAGTTTTAGGCATAAAAAACGTAATTTTGACGAACGCCGCAGGAAGCGTGAATATTGATTTTAAGCAAGGTTCGCTGATGTTGATCCGCGATCATTTGAATATGATGGGCGTTAATCCTCTGCGCGGCGCGAATGATGAAAGATTTGGCGCGAGATTCCCTGATATGACGGAAGTTTATTCGCATGAATTACAGGAAATAGTCATTACCGAAGCCGAAAAAATGATTGGCGCGGACGGCGAAGATTTTTTGAATCGCGGCGTTTATTGCGCTCTTTCGGGTCCGACTTATGAAACTCCGGCGGAAATACATCTTTATAGAATTTTGGGCGCGGACGCAGTTGGAATGTCAACCGCACCGGAAGCGATTGCGGCGCGACATCAAGGAATAAAAGTTATCGGAATTTCGTGCATTACGAATATGGCGGCGGGCATTACGGACGAGCCGATAAATCACGCCGAAGTTATGGAAACCGGCGCGAAAGTTGCGGAAACCTTTAAAGAATTACTTAGAAGAATTATCTCTAAATTAAGTTAAATAACCACATAGAAACATAGAACACATAGAAAAACAGACAAAAATCTATGTATTCTATGTTTCTATGTGGTAAAAGTATATCTTATGATTATCGGAATTTGCGGCGGCACAGGTTCGGGAAAAACGACCTTAGCGCGAAAAATAATTGAAACGGTCGGGCGCGACGAAGTGATTCTTGTCGAGCAAGATTCGTATTATCGAAACCTTGCGGATATGCCGCTCGACGAACGGCATCAGGCGAATTTTGATCATCCCGATTCGATTGACAGCGAAATGCTCGTTAATCATTTGAAGCGTCTGCGCGGCGGACAATCAATCGAGATGCCGATTTACGATTTTGTAACGCACACGCGGGACGATAAAAGCGAGCATATTGATCCGAAACCTGTCGTAATCGTCGAAGGAATTTTAATTTTTGCCGAGACACGAGTTTTGGATTTATTAGACGTGCGGATTTTTGTTGATACGCCGGACGATATTCGTCTGATTAGAAGATTAAAACGCGATATTAACGAACGCGGCAGAAGTTTCGAGCAAACTTTGTGGCAATACGAACACACGATTCGCCCGATGCACTTTGAATTTGTCGAATCATCGAAACGCCACGCTGACATAATTTTGCCCGAAGGCGGAAATCCCGATATTACCAACGAATTTATCTGCGGCTTGGTGCGCGAAAAACTTAAAAAAGAATTAATTGCAGATGTTTAGATATAATTTTCGGAATAGCTGATAGCAAATAGCTGATAGTTGATAACAGTTATTCGCTATTCGCTATCAGCTATCAGTTATTCCGAAGAAAAAATACTCTTGATGAACAAAGATTTAGAATTAATCGAAGCCGCCAAAAGTGTGCGCGAAAAGGCTTACGCGCCTTATTCAAATTTCAAAGTCGGCGCGGCTTTGTTGACGAAAGAAGGAAAAATTTATACGGGCTGTAACGTCGAATCGGCAAGTTACGGTTTGACGGTTTGCGCCGAGCGCGTGGCGATTTGGAAAGCTGTTTCCGAGGGCGAAACCGAATTTGAAACAATCGCCGTCGTCGCCGATACACACGAACTCACGCCGCCGTGCGGAGTTTGCCGTCAAATAATCTGGGAATTTTGCGGCGATGTTCCCGTCCTTTTTGCAAATCTCGAAGGAAAAACCGAAACTGTAAAAATGAGCGAACTTCTGCCTCGCGCCTTTGATACGAAGTTTTTGAAGTGAAAGGCTAAATGAAAATAAAAATCTCTAAATCATTTATTATTTTGCTTTTCTTAATTTGTTTGCAAAATTGTGCAAAGAAGCAGACTAATAGTTCCCAAAACTCCGAACTTTTAAATGTCAGTAATAGACAAGAAATTGCAAATGCTAATAATGGAAATAAAATCAGACAATCCATCGAAAACGCAGCGGAAAACCAAACTAGAAAACCAACTAAGGTTAAAGGAATTGAAATTTCATTCGATTTAATTGCCTACAGATCGGATAGTGAAAGAGAAAGATTAGTTAAGTTAGTTGAAGAATCGCTCGAAAAAAATCAAGTTTCATTGATTGAGTTGATTGATTATGATTGCGGCGGCGGAGCAGGTTGTTACGATTTAGGTTCAGTGATGGTTCAAATCATTTATCGCATAGGTGAGAAAAATGCAGTCAAAATATTTTCAGATATGACTTCCGTAAAAGCCAATCGTTTAAGTTTTTTAATTCGAGCCGGACTTGAATATGGAGACAATAATTACGATGGAAAAATGGACAATAAACTGATTGAATCAGAGTTTCCCGAACTTTATACTTTGCTTGCGAGATTAAATAAATGCGAAGATTGTCAATAGTTAGTTTTATTACGACTTAAGAAATCGAAAGATAAATTTTGATAATTTTCGCAAAAATAAAAAAGGTTCGTCGGGTCGTCGGTTATGAATAGCACTAAAAAAGCAAAAATGAGCAATTTTGAACAAGAAATCTCGAATCTTGACATCAAGATTTTCGAGCGAATTAAAAGTCAGTTGTCTGATAATGACAAGCAATCTTTGCTTGCTTGTCAGTTGGCGGTGCGTGAACTCGCGCCGGATTATAATTATCTGGAAATCGGTTCGTATCTTGGCGGAAGCATTCAGCCGCATTTGCAGGACGAGCAATGTGCGCGGGTTTATTCGATTGATAAGCGTCCGCTTCATCAGCCGGATAATCGCGGCGTTGATTATACTTATTTGAATAATTCGACGGCGCGAATGTTGGAACTTCTGGGCGAAATCGCGCCGACCGATAAGATTAAAACGATTGACGGCGACACGCGGCAGATTAAACCGTCGGAAGTTTCGGAAAAAATGCAGATGTGTCTGATTGACGGCGAACACACGGACGCGGCGGTTTTTTCGGACTTTAAGTTTTGCCTTGAAATTTTAGCGGAAAACGGCGCGATTGTTTTTCACGATGCGCCGATAACTTATAACGGAATTGCAACTTGCGTCGAATATTTGAAGGAAAAAGGCATTAAATTTCGCGCTTACGGTTTGCCCGATATTGTTTTCGCCATCGAAATCGGCGATTTCCCGATGCACAAATCGGCGGCGATTCTCGAAAGATTGACGAACAATCACACAAGCTATCTTTATTCTCTGCAATACAACGATTATTACCGCCAATTTGCCAACAAAAAACCGTTTTTGCTTTATCGAAAATTCATCACGAAGTGGAAAGGTTTGAACAAATTTGAATAGTAGGCGGTTGGCAGCGGCAGTCGGCAGTCAAGTTGAAAAATACTGCCAACTGCTACTGCCAACTGCCAACTGCAAATGTCCGGCTTTGCACTTTCGGGCAGTTTCGTAGTAAATTGCTTTATGGATAACTTCAAATTTTTATTCTTCGTATTCAGTTCAATTCTCTTAATCTTTCCTTTAATTGTTTCGGCACAGAAAAAAACTGTGGATTTAATTATTTCCGGCGGCACGATTGTTACGATGGACACGGCGCGAAACGTCATTGAAAATGGCGGCGTAGCGGTGAAGAACGGCGAAATTGTCGCGGTCGGAACATCTGCGGAAATCTTGCAAAAATTCACATCGAAACAGATTATCAACGCTCGCGGGAAAAAAATAATTCCGGGTTTGATAAACACGCACACGCACGTTCCGATGTCGCTTTTTCGCGGTATTGCCGACGATTTAGACTTGCAGGAATGGCTCACGAAATACATTTTTCCGGCGGAGGCAAAAAATGTTACGGAAGATTTCGTGCGCGTCGGCACACGGCTCGGCGTGGCGGAAATGATTCGCGGCGGGACGACGACTTATTGCGATATGTATTATTTTGAAGATGCCGTCGCTGACGAAACCTTCAAAGCCGGAATGCGCGGCGTTTTGGGCGAAACGGTGATTGATTTTCCCGTGCCGGACAACAAAACTTGGGGTGAAGCGATGGCTTACACCGAAAAATTCGTTAAAAAATGGCAAGGAAATTCGTTGATTGTTCCGGCGATTGCGCCACACGCGCCTTATACCGTTTCGCAGGAACATCTGCTTGAAACGCGCCGTCTTTCCGATAAATTAAACGCGCCGCTCGTGATTCATTTGGCGGAAGCCGAATCGGAAACCGAATTTATAGCGCAAAAACACAAAGGAATGCGCCCGATTGAATATGTCGAAAAAATCGGTTTTCTAAATGAGCGAGTCATTGCGGCGCACGTTATTCAGGCGAATGAATCGGAACTCGATATTTTGAAAAAACGCGGCGTTGGCATCGCGCATAATCCGCAGTCGAATATGAAACTTGCGGCAGGTGTTGCGCCTGTGCCGTTGATGTTGACGAAAGATTTGCCCGTCGGTTTGGGAACGGACGGCGCGGCATCGAACAACGATTTGAGTATGTGGGAAGAGATGGACACGGCGGCGAAATTGCACAAACTTATCTCCGGCAATCCGAAAACCTTGACTGCCGAACAAGCCTTTGAAATGGCAACGATTCGTGGTGCGCGGGCGTTGCATTTGGATAAATTAATCGGTTCAATCGAAATCGGAAAACGCGCTGACATCGTGATTGTTGACGCGGACGATTTGAATCAAACGCCGTTTTATAACATTTATTCGAGCCTCGTTTATTCGACGAAAGCCAACGATGTGAGAACGGTAATTATTAACGGAAAGCCCGTAATGCTTAATCGAAAGTTGCTTACGCTGGACGAAAGTGCTATAAAGAAAGACGCAAACCTTTATCGTCAAAAAATCATCAAGAGTTTATCGAATTAGTGCAAGAAGTGGCAAAACTTGCACCAAAGGCTGTTAAAAAGCATAATAGAAAGATTGCCGTTCAGTCGTAAAGTGAGCTTTCAGCTATGACCTTTGCGGAAATTTAAGTCAAATTACACAAAAAGGAGGACTGAAGATGCCGCGAAAATTCACAAGGTTTTTCGTTTTAGTTTTTTTAGTTTTAGTTAGTATTTTTAACATTTCGGCGCAAAGCACCGCCGACGTAATGCGCGACCGCATTATGAAAGCCAAAGCGTTTATCGCCGTCAAAAATTATAATGCCGCGATTTACGAATTGGAAGCAATCCGCCGCGAAACAAATGAACCGACGATAAATTCGGTGGTCAATGTTTTGCTGGTGAGCAGTTATCTCGAACAAGGCGATTACAAACGCGCCCAGGATTTCTTGAACGAACTCGCCAAATCGAACAAAGGAAATTACACAGCCGCCGCCGGACAAGTCGTAAAAAGCGCGAGAAATCAACTTGAACGCTATAAATCGCTCGGTTTGAGCGTTTCGGACAGAAATCTTCCGCTCGAAGCCGCCGCCGATCTTGAAAAAATGCGGCAAACTTTGGAAATTGTTATCGAACAATCGAAAGTTTTAAGCAAAGATAAAAATCAAACGGCAAACGCGATGGCTTTGATGGAAGAAGCGAGCAATGCGCGGAGCGGTTTGGCAAAAGACGATTACGACGCAACGCGCTGGAAAAACGAAGCCGCCGATGCGCGTGAAATGTTGGCAAATTCAAAAAGCGTTGTCTTAAATGTTGACGGCACAACCGCCGTAACTACGCAAAATACGACTGCTTCAAACAACAATAACGTCATTCAAACGCAAACTAATCTGCCCGTAGATAATTCTGCTCAGACGAATAAAAATCAAACAACCGAAAAATCATCGAACACTACGGAAAACAATACGGGCGCAGTCAAGGAAAATAAAATTCCGGTCAAAGAAAATACGGTTGCCGTAAAAGAGACTCCGAAAACTGAAGAAAATACCGTTAAAGAAACTCCAAAAACAAACGAAAACACCGAAACCACCAACAGCACACGAACACGCCGCGTTGAAAATAACACGACACCGACAACACAAGAAAACATCGTCAAAATAAACAACGACGAATTGCCTTTGTCGGTCGGTTCGCTGATTGATTTTGCGACGCAAACATTCAATCCGGTTTATCCGCAACAAGCGCGGACGATTCGGCAGACAGGAATTGTCAAAGTCGAATTAGTGGTTGACGAACAAGGCAAAGTCGTTGAAATTCAAAAAGCCAGCGGACCTTCGCTTTTGCAATCAGCGGCAAAAGACGCGGCGAAAAAGTGGCGTTTCAAGCCTTTTATGCGCGACGGTCTGCCGGTTAAAGCCGCCGGATTTATCAGTTTTAATTTTACGTTGTAAGATTTTTTAGAGATTTTTATTTCGGGCAGATGCTTTAATTTGAAAAGCGTCTGCCTGATTTTTTTTTGCGAAGATTATCGAAAAGCAAATTCGACGCATCAAATAGTAAAATATCGATTGGTAATATTTCCAGCCGTTTGTTCAAATTTCAGATACTGATTGAATTTAGCCTCGTTCACGAGGCTTTCCGCGAAGCGGCACATAGCCACGTCCGTTCACGGCGTGGTTTGAGTTGAAATAATTTGTCGAAGCTCGTTTTAACGTGCTTGCAAACAAGGCTTAAGCCAAAACAAAAGGACGTTAAAACGCCCTACAATCAATTTAAAATCGGCTAACCGCGCCGTGAACGGACGCGGCTATGTGCCGCGAAACGCGGAAAGACGACTGAAGCCGCCTAAAAAAATATCAATCTTAAAATATGAAAACATTCACATTTTTAATCGCAATTATGATTTTCACGGCAACAAACATTTTCGCGCAAAACGCTCCGCCGATTGAAGCGGGCGTTTCGCAAAAATTGGCTGAGTGGCGCGGGAAACATTATTCGGACGTTCGATATAAATTGAACATCACGCTCGAAAAAGGTGCGCCGTTGATGAAAGGCGAGATTGAAATTCGTGTGAAATTGTCGGAAGAAGCAACAAAAAATCCGTTGGTTTTGGATTGGCGCACAACGCAGTTTCAGAACGATAAGGACAAACCTTTTGCAAATGTCGTCGGCGTGAATGATGCGATGAATATTCGTTCGCAAATAAATAATGAACATATTTTGATTCCGAACGGCTTGCTGAAAACGGGCGAAAACATCATCACAATCGAATTTGCCTCGCCGATAAAAACGAGCGGAAGCGCAATCACGCGCTACGTTGACAAAGAAGACGGCGCGGAATATGTCTATTCGCTTTTTGTTCCAAGCGACGCAAGCACGGCGTTTCCCGTGTTCGACCAGCCGGATTTGAAAGCGCAGTTTTATTTAACTTTAAGTGTTCGTGAAGATTGGAAAGCTATTTCCAATACTTTAATTGAAAAAGAAGAACATTTTGATGTTACGGATTGCACCAACTGCATTGATCGCCGAATTATGACTTTTCAGGAAACAAAGCCGATAAGCACCTACGTTTTCGCGTTTGCGGCGGGCGAATTTGCGGAGTTTAAAGATGATTTCACCGCAGAGCCGCAGAGTTCACGCAGAGAAACGCAGAACAATTCTCAGCGAGACTCTGCGGATTCTCAGCGTCTCTGCGGTGAAAAATGCTCCCAAATCTACGTCCGCAAATCGCAAGCCGAAAAATTCAAACAACATTCTGCCGAAGTTTTTCGATTAAACCGCGAAGGCGTGAAATATCTTGAAAGTTATTTTGATTATAAATTTCCGTTTCCGAAATATGATTTGGTTTTGCTCCCTGAATTTCCGTTTGGCGGAATGGAACACGCGGGCGCGACTTTTTTGCGCGAATCTTCCGTCATCTTCCCGAACGAGCCGACGAAAAACGATTTTGTTTCGCGGGCAAATCTCATCTTTCACGAAGCCGCGCATCAATGGTTCGGCGACAC
>JANNYB010000142.1:0-3251 GCA_031409875.1 Acidobacteriota bacterium
AATTGATGCTCGGAAACATCCTCAAAAATAAGTTGGATGAGCCGGAAATACTGATGGAAACAATCCATCAAAGACACCGCGTCAGGCACAAGGACATTGTGCGGCGAAGGCAGTTTTTAATCTGACAAAGTAGAATTAAGACAATTTATTTTTATAAGAAAAACATAATTAATCTGAGTGCGGGATAAGCAAATCGAATCAGTAAAAAGGAAGATTTGACCGCGAAACACACGAAATACGCGAAAAGAAGACAGATAAATTTAGTTTTCGGTTTTAATTTTAGCGTGTTTCGCGTGTTTCGCGGTCAAAAATTCTTATCCCAAACTCAGGTTAATTAGTTTAGAATTTAACTTTTTTCACGGTTGCCAAATCTTCAACGCCGCGAGTTTGGAGTTCGTCCAGAAGATTGATGAAAATATGCGCCGTCGCGCGGGCATCTTCTGAAGCGCGATGATGATTGACGAGCGAAACGCGGTAATAATTTGCGACCGTGTTGAGTTTGTGATTTTCGATGTGCGGCAGAAGTTTGCGCGAAAGTTGGACGGTGCAGAGATGCGGATTGGCGACGCGGTAATTTTGATGAATTCTGCCGATTTCGTGATTCAAAAACCGCAAATCGAAATGTGCGTTGTGCGCCACCAAAACGGAATCGCCGATAAATTCGAGGAAATCATCGGAAATTTCGCGGAATTTCGGCTCGTGGCGAACCATTGCGTCGGAAATTCCCGTAAGCTGTGTGATGAAAAACGGAATCGGCATTTCGGGATTTACCAAAGTATGAAATTCGTCGGTGATTTTGCTGTTGCTGACGCGATACGCGCCGATTTCGGTAACGCGGCACGGCGGACATTTTGCGCCCGTCGTTTCCAAATCGAAAACGACATAATCGGTTTCGTGCAGTTTCCGGTTCAATAAATGTTCTTCGATTAACTCGACCGTATCTTCGATAAGTTGAATGCGCGGATCGGTTTCGACCAAATCCGCTACTAAAAGTATTGCCAAATCCGGCGCGGGTTTGCGAATTTTCATCACATAATCAACCACCTCAACCGCCGAAACTTTGCCGCCCGAAGACTGCAAAAGACTAATTGTTTCGTTAATTAGTAAGGAATCGGAAATTAAGTTAGGATAAGGAGTCATTATTTACAGATTTTAGCGTGAAAAAATGAAACCGCAAGCCGAAATGAAGCGAATAAAGATTTTGATTGCATTTTAGGAGATTTTTTACAATGAAAGAAGAAAATATCAAAGCGGTTGAGGCTTATTTGAACGCTTTGAAACAGAGAGATTTATCGCTTGCACCGTTTGCGGATGACATCATTTTTGAAGATTCGGTAGCCGGAAAAGTCGAAGGCGCGGACAATGTAAAAGCATTTTTATCGGGATTTTTGCCCGCAATAAACGACGTAAAAATCATTCAACATATTGCGGAAGGCGAATACGTCTGCACGCATTGGGAAGTTGATACGGTTTTCGGCAACATTTCGATTATGGAAAAATTCCGCGTCCAAGACGGCAAAATCACGGAAGCCGTCGGATATTTCGACCCGCGACCGATTTTAGGAAGTTGAAAGAAAAGTTTGCAGAAAGTTGCAGGTAGTTTGCAGAGTTACAGGTAGTTTCAATAGTAGCAAACTTCCCGTAACTTTCCGCAACTTTCTGCAAACTACCTGCAAACTTTTTTATGAATATTTTAGAACATTTTCGCCAAACAGATGCGCTTCTCGAAGGGCATTTTATTCTTTCGAGCGGTTTGCATTCGCCGAAATATTTGCAATGTGCGCTGGCGTTGCAATATCCGTTCGACGCGGCAAAATTCGGCAGAGCGATTGCCGAAAGTTTTGTAAATGAAGAAATAGAAACAGTTGCGTCGCCCGCAATCGGCGGACTCGTCATCGGTTATGCCGTCGCGCAAAGTTTGAATGTGCGTTTTATTTGGACAGAACGGCAAAACGGCGAAATGACCGTGCGGCGCGGTTTTTCGGTGAAAAAAGACGAAAAAATTTTAGTCGTTGAAGACGTTATCACAACCGGCGGTTCGACACGCGAATGTATTTCGGCTTTAGAATTTCACGGCGCAAAAGTTACCAACGCGGCTTCGATAATTGACCGTTCAAACGGCGCGGCAGATGTAGGCGTTCCGCGAATATCGCTGGTAAGTTTGGACGTTCCGAGCTACGAACCCGAAGATTGTCCGATGTGCGCCGAAGGCATCGAAGCCGTCAAACCCGGAAGCCGAACAAAATAATTTTTTCGCGTCTTTTCGCGTGTTTCGCGGTTAAAATCTTCTTCAATTTATGCAAAACATTTGTTTTCTTTCGATGGATTCGCTTGAAAATTATGTGAGCGATGACGAACTTGCGATTCCGTTTTTGAACGAACTCGGCTGGCAAGTCGAAACGATTTCGTGGCGCGATTCGGCGGTTGATTGGAACGATTTTGAGTGCGTCATAATTCGCACGACTTGGGATTATCAAAAATCGCCGGACGAATTTCTGGAAGTTTTACGAAAAATTGATGCGTCAAAAGCGCGGCTCGAAAATCCTCTGAAAATCGTCGAATGGAATTTGAGCAAACAATATTTGCGCGAACTCGAAGCGAACGGAATTAAAATCGTGCCGACAATTTGGGACGAAATGACAGTTGACGAAACGAGTTTCAATCGTTGGCTCGAACATTTTCAAACCGACGAAATCATCATCAAACCGATTATCAGCGCGACAGCTGAATTTACTTATCGTGTTCAAAATTTTACAGAAGATTTGACGGAAACTTTTGCAAATAAAGCATTTATGATTCAGCCGTTTATGCCGAAAATCGTCACGGAAGGCGAATTTTCGCTCTTTTATTTCGGCAGAAATTACAGCCACACTATTCTAAAAACTCCGAAAGTAAAAGATTTTCGAGTTCAGGAAGAACACGGCGGAATCATCACGCAAGTCGCACCTTCGGACAACCTTTTGCAGTTGGCGCAGAAAATTTTCGAGCAAATTTCAGACGAATTACTCTACGCTCGAATTGATTTTGTCCGCGATGAAAACGATAATTTTTGTTTGATGGAACTCGAACTAATTGAACCCGCGCTTTATTTACGAATGGACAAAAACGCGCCGAAACGGTTTGCAAAATCCATTGATTATTCGATTTCAAAATACGCATAAAGCCGGGAGCGCAGGCTTGCCAGCCTGCAAGATTGCAGAGCGTTTGGGGGGGGAATATATAATGCGTGTCGGGGTTAAATAATTGTGTTT
>JANNYB010000143.1:0-4104 GCA_031409875.1 Acidobacteriota bacterium
AACTTCGGCTAAGACTTCCGGCTCAAGTCCAAATAATGACTTGATTCGATTTTTAGGAAACATTTTTAGGTTATCAAGACTCATAACCTTAATAAATTTTCAATGAACTTGATTTTCTAGAGAAGTTTATCGGAACATCTAATACGCAAGCTAATTTTAGATTTTATTTCCACAGATAATTATGTGTATAATGTGGACTATAAAACAACGAATTATGAGTCACGTTTGGGAAATTGTTTTGAGAAGAAAATTAGGAAAGTTTGACAACCGCGACCTTGCAGAATGTTGAATATCGCAAACCGCTAACATTTTGGGGCGAACTTTGGATAGAATAAGAACTTGGAGAATTAAATAAATGAAACTAAAAATTAGTAAAATACGCTTGGTAATATTGTTTGTGATAACCTCTGTTTGCGTATTTGCTCAGGAAAAACACTATTATCAAACGGATTTTTCAAAGGAAGATTTTGCTGAACGGCGGGTGAAGCTATTTGAGAAAATCGGCAAAAACGCCATTGCAATTATTCAGGGCGCGAAAGGCACGGGCGATTTTAATGTTTTTCGGCAGTCGAACGAATTTTATTATCTGAGCGGGATTGAAACGCCGCACGCATATCTTTTGTTGGACGGGCGCAATCAGAAAACGACTTTATATCTTGCTCATCGAGATGCTGATAGAGAGCGCAATGAGGGCAAAATATTTTCAGTCGAAGATGCCGATTTGATTAAAGAATTGACCGGAATTGACAATGTGCGAAGCGTGGAGTCTTTATCGCTCGATTTGGTTGGCAAAGGATTACTTCGTCCGCCCGCGCCGCTGCTTTACACGCCTTTGAGTCCGGCGGAAACGGGAACTGACAGCCGTGATGAATTGTTGAACGAACAAGCTCGCGTTTCGTCTAATCCGTGGGATGGTTTGGCTTCGAGGGAAGCGCGTTTTCGGGAATTATTAAATTTGCGTGCGCCGCAGTTTGAAGTCCGCGACCTTTCGCCGATTCTTGATTCGTTAAGAAATATTAAGTCAAAAAAAGAAATTGATGTCATTCGCCGAGCGACCGAAATTGCGGGTTTGGCGATAATCGAAGCGATGCGTTCGACCGAACCGAATGTTTTTGAATATCAACTCGATGCCGCCGCGAAATATATTTTTTATATGCACGGAGCGCGTGGCGACGGTTACGCTTCGATTATCGGCGGCGGTTCAAACGCTTATTTAGGGCATTATTTCCGAAAGACCGACAAATTAAAAGACGGCGATTTGGTGTTGATGGATTACGCGCCCGATTATCGTTATTACACGAGTGATGTTACGCGAATGTGGGCGGTCAACGGGAAATTTAATGCCGAACAGCGCGAATTGTATAACTTTATTTTGGCTTATCGGGATGCGCTTTTTAGATATATTCGTCCCGGCGTAACTTCAGATTTTGTTCTTGATTCCGCCGCCAAAGATATGGAAAAATATCTCATTGGCAAGACATTCGCAAAACCCGCACATCTAAAAGCGGTTCAAGAAGGTTTGAAATTTCGCGGGCATTTTCAGCATCCGGTCGGAATGGCGGTTCACGATGTCGGCATTGTTCGCGGCGTTCCTTTGCAGGAAGGAATGGTTTTTACGATTGATCCGATGATTTGGATTCCCGAAGAAAAACTCTATATTCGGATGGAAGACGTGGTAGTTGTAACGGCTGACGGAGCCGAAAATCTGAGTGCTTTTGTGCCGTCAACGATTGAAGATATTGAACGGACGATGACGGAAAAAGGCTTGATTCAGTTTCGTCCTGCGACTTCTTTGCCCATAAAAAAATAGATTTGTCGGCAAGAGTTCTGAGTTCAAGAGTTTTGAGTTCCAACTTCAGTTGGCAAACCGCCAGCGAAGCGAAGCGGTTTCGGCGTTTGATTACCATTCAAGTTTAATCAAGGCGAGATATTAACTGTTCTGCTTTGATTAAAATTCGAGTTTGCCAACGGACGGGCAAACGCTTTGCTTCGCTCGCGTTTGCGCCAACTGAAGTTGGAACTCAGAACAATTAAATAAATATGAAACATTTGAATAAAATCCTAATAATCTGCTTGTTTTTAATTTTCGCGTTCCCGAATTCCGCTTTTGCCGACACTTATCCGAAAAATCCGAATATTGATGTGATTAACTACATTTTCAAGCTCGATTTGTCCGACAGCACCGATGAAATTATTGGCGAGGCGACAATTGATGTCAATTTTCTAGTTGACGGTATTTCGGAACTCAGACTCGATTTAATCAATGCGTCGAAAGAACTGAGCGGCAAAGGAATGAGTGTTAGCCGCGTAATTTCCGATGGAAAAACGGTTGAATATCGTCACGAAAATAACGCGGTTTTTATCAAACTGTCCTCGGTTTCAAAGGCGAACCAACGCGGAAAATATACGATTTTCTACAAAGGAATTCCGGCAACAGGACTTAAAATTGCCAACAATAAATACGGCGAACGCACATTTTTCAGCGATAATTGGGCGGACAAAGGTCGTAATTGGCTGCCGACGGTTGATCATCCTTCCGACAAAGCGATGTGTGAATTTATCGTAACCGCGCCGAATCATTATCAAGTCGTTTCTAATGGTTTGAAGCTCGAAGAAACCGATTTGCCGGGCAATAAACGTCTGACGCATTGGAAACAATCCGTGCCGATTGCTTCGTGGCTTTATGTGCTTGGCGTGGCGCGTTTTGCCGTTCAATACGTTGATGAGTTTCAGGGTAAATCCATTCAAACGTGGGTTTATCATCAAGATCGTGATAAAGGTTTTTACGATTTTGGATATATCACGAAAGAGGCGTTGGCATTTTACAGCGATAAAATCGGTCCGTTTTCCTACGAAAAGCTCGCCAACATTCAATCGAACAGCGTGAGTGGCGGAATGGAAGCCGCGTCAGCTATACTTTACAGCGAAAATTCCGTGTCCGGCGACCGAAGTGTTCGTTGGCGAAATGTCGTCATTCACGAAATCGCCCATCAATGGTTTGGCAACTCCGTAACCGAAAAAGATTGGGACGAAATTTGGCTCAGCGAAGGTTTTGCAACGTATTTCACTTTGCTTTTTATCGAGCATCAATACGGACGCGACGCTTTTGTCGAAGGACTTAAGTCAAGCAAAACTTCGGTTGACGCTTTTTACACTAAAAATCCCGATTACCGGCTTATTCACGATAATTTAAAGGATATGAATGACGTTACGACTTCGCAGATTTACCAAAAAGGAAGCTGGACGCTACATATGTTGCGCGGCGTTGTCGGCACAGAAAACTTTTGGAAAGGAATTAAAATCTATTACGCAAAATACAAAGATTCGCACGCCACCGTCGCCGATTTTCGACGCGTGATGGAAGAAGTTTCGGGCAAAGATTTATCCGGCTTTTTTCAGCAATGGCTCTACAAACCCGGAACGCTGAAATATAAAGGAAACTGGCGTTTCGAGGCGAACAAAAAACAAATCACAATAAATCTCGACCAAGTGCAGACCGACGGCAGCTTTTTCAAAATGCCGCTCGAAATAGCCGTCTATTATCCCGGTCAAAATAAACCGCAGATAGAAATAATTCAAGCCGATGCCAAAACAAACACATTTTCCATCAATGTCACCAACGAACCGGAAAAAGTAATTCTCGATCCCAAAATGTGGGTGCTGATGGATACAGATTTCAAAAAAGCAGAATAATTTATCAAATAATTCTCACCACCGACCCCGGAATGGGCGTAGTCAGGCACGTTGACGCAGGTTATGATGAGGCGATTGATTTTGCGAGGGAGAATGGTGTTAAAATACCGATGATAAAATAACTAGCAACGCCTAATTATGTTTAAACAAAATCTGCAACATAAAATTGATTTCAAAACTAAGCCGCTTGGTGCTTTGGGAACGCTCGAAAAAATGGCTCTGCAAATCGGCACAGTGCAAAATTCGCTTTCGCCAACTTTGCAAAACCCGACAATCGTGGTTTTTGCGGGCGATCACGGCGTTGCCAAAGAAGGTGTAAGTGCTTATCCGCAAGAAGTTACGTTTCAAATGGTCTCGAATTTTTTGAACGGCGGTGCAGCGATTAACGTCTTTTGTAAACAAAATAACATC
>JANNYB010000144.1:0-1943 GCA_031409875.1 Acidobacteriota bacterium
TTTCCGAATGATTTTAACCAGCGGATCAATCAGATAAGCAAAGAAAATCGAAAGCACCAGCATAAAGAAAAGACTCGTCAGCGAAGTAATCTTTTCCTTAACGAAGTCCGCGCCGTTCCAAATGACAAAAGCTATTAAAACAACACGCACGACAGCCCAACTCGAAGGCGTGGATGAATCAAGAAAAACTCTTCGGGCGGTCGGTTTTCGTTCGCGGACTTGCTTTTCTGCCATTATTTTTTCTCCTATCTCATTTATTTGCTACTTTATTCGTATTCATTTCAACAGTTACTTCTTCCAAAGGTTTTGAATAATCTTCGATGGCGAAACGCTTCTGCAAATTTTGCCAATGATCGGGACGAAACATATAATTCGAGCCGACGATAAACGCTTTTTTATCGTCCGTCGAGCCGAAACGATTGATTTCGGGCGTGCGGTTTTCGCGCAGAAAATCGCGGTCGGCTTTGTCAAATTCGTTGCCGTCTTTGCGTTTGATAACGTAGATAAACTTAAAATCGGCGGTTTGCATATCGCGGATTTCGCGTTCTAAATCCGAAAGTTTCTCAGTTGTTTCAACGGGCGCAGAATTCGTGTTTTCGGGCGAAAACGTGATTCTGCCGCACGCGAAACCGAACGCTGCAAACGTCAAAATCAAAAATGAGGTAAAAATTTTCAGCTTATAAATCTTCATCTACGTTCAAATTCACTGTATTATTTTTTTCCATTTCGTCGAGAAGTTTTTTCTCTTCGTCTGTTTCCGTTGCTTCGATTGTTTCCTTTGGCGGTTCGCCTTTTTCGTCGCGGATTTTCAAGATTTTCGCATCCGAATCTTCGTAAGCCATTTCAACCCAACCGCTTTCGAGAAGTTTAGCAAACATATCTTCATTTTCGCGCGAATCGGCAAAAATATATCTCGCGCCGAATTTTTCGCGGATAATCGGCGCGGCATCTTCGGTTTTTCCGGAGGTTATATCGCCGAGAAGCGTGTAAAGTTCGGGATTTTCCGAATACAGATAATTCGGGTCGAGTCCGTAAACATAAACGTGCTTCGTGTCAAAGAAAAACAGTTTCGGAAAGTCGTCCCAGTTGCAATTAAAAATGCGTTCACCTTCTGGAATGTTGGCTTTCATCCAATCGGTTGCGGCTTTATAGCGCGAATCGTCTTCGTTATTTTTAATCGAAGTGATCATTCCTTCTTGCTCGATACTGCCGATTTTGATGCCGCGAAAATTGTAATACATCAGCACGACGAGCGTAATGCCGATAAACCAAATAGCAGCTTGTTTGGCGATTCCAAAATAATCGGTTTTCGCAGTTTGTTTATCTTTGTCCAAAAGCGGTTCGATGTCGCGGCGAAATTCTTCAGGCAATTCGGCTTTGTCGGTTACGAAAAATGCTTGCCACGCAAAAGCGGCGAAAAGAATCGCAAACGGCGGAAAATATTCGGCAAAACGGATTGAACGAAATTGCGACATCAGCAAAATTGTTACAAAACATAAGAAAAATGTCGCTTTTTCGGGCAATTTTTTGATGTGCGGACGAAATAAAATGTAACCCGCAAGCATCGCCGCCATCGCAATCGGAAAATGCGTCAAAAGTTGTTGCCCCGAATATGGATACCATTCGCCGCCGACGGGAACGGCAAAATCCGAGCCGATTTTGATTTTCGTGGCGAAATGTTCCCAGAACAGCCCGAGATTTTGCGGAAAATATGGATTGATTAAATTGCCGAGAATCATTCCGCCCGTCGTGTATGCCAGCGGTCGCCATTCTAATCTCTGCTCGTTCCAAGCGATAATCAAAGTCCAAATAAATGCCGCAATCCAAAGCAGCGGAAAAAGGCTGTAAGTCCATACGAACGCAAACATTACGGGCAAAAGCCAGACGTATTTCCGCTCGAAAAGCAGATAAATTCCGAGAACCGTAATAATAATCGTCAGCGG
>JANNYB010000145.1:0-24691 GCA_031409875.1 Acidobacteriota bacterium
CGGCTTTCTTTACTGTTATCGTTTTTGGCAATGCCCGCAAAAATCGGGTCTTTTGTATCGGTGATTTTGATAAAACGATATTGATATTCGACAACACGCCCGTCGCGTTTTTCTTGCGGCGTGAGATTGTCCAAAGTTTTCAGAGTTCCGCCGAAACACATTGCCACAAGTTGATGCGCTCCGCAGATTGCCAGCACGGGAATTTTCGTTTTTGCCAGAAAATTCGTGGCTTTTTCGATGTGTTCGGGATTGTAATAATCGAAATCGGAAAAAGTTCCGCTCATCACGATTGCGTCGGGATTAAACGCTTCGGCAGCTTCGGCAATTTCGGAAAGATGCACGGTCAAAACCTTCGGATTGTTCACGAGTCGCAGAACATTTCGCGCAATATTGTTGCACGCCATACCCGAAACCATATTTTCAAACCGCAGACGCTTTTTCGTGCCGTTGATGTCGAGTTCTTCACGCGCCACGTCGGACATATCCGTTTCGTAACGCAAAAGATCGTTGACAATTAAAACTTTCGCGTGAGAAATTTTCTTCTCGATCGCTTCATAGCGGCAAAAAGGTTGCTTGCTGTAAGGAAACGGCAAATTTGCGGTTTCCGGTTTTTTTGAAATTGTTCCTGCGTCTAACATATTATTTAATAAAACTCGTAATCGTTCCGACTTACCATTTTAAGAAATTGTCACGCGAACGGCAAAAGTAAGATACCGTTTTAACCCGATTCAACGTCTCAAAAACCGTTCGAGCTAAGTCTTATCTATCAAATATTAGAAGGTAAAAAAATATCACTACTAATAACTGATAGATAATAGATGATAATTGATAGATTTTATGTCCGTTGTTTCGTGCTTTGTTTGAATTCCGGCATTAGCGAACCTGCGCCGATTTCTTCGATTTCGGTGCGGATTTCCTTTATCAACGCCGAACGCAATCTGCCTTTTGCGGATGCGATTTTGTCTTTTACCGATTCTTCAAAAAGCAAAATAATTTTGTGCCACGAAGATTCGAGTTCGTCTGCTAAATGCGAAATTTTCGTAATATCGTAAGGCACGGCAATTTCTTTACAGCCGATTCGTGCGAAAATTTGCAAATATCTTGCCGTTGATAAATCGGGACAAGCGAAGCGATTATTCCCGACTTTTAATTCGATTCCGAGAAGCGTGTGCTGAATTTCGGCACGATTTTCCGTCGGCGGAACTTCGAGATGATAAGCGCGTGTGCGCTGTGTGCGAACTTTCTCGCGGTAAATCGCGGCAAGCCATTCGCCGCCGAGTTTTTCCCGTATTTCATTCGCAATATCCATAATAAAAGTTGGCAGTAGCAGTCGGCAGTAAAAACTCAACTGCCGACTGCTACTGCCAACTACCGACTATTTTTCCGCTTTAATAACTGAAACAGGCGCGGATTTTGAGAATTTTTCAATCACGCCGTTGCCGAAGATTCCTAAATAGAAAACGCCCGCAATCGCAATCACCACCGCCGCGCCGATTGCCAAAGGAATGCGCGGCGCAGTCCAATCGGTTGTGCGTTCGCGGAAAAACATCACGACAATCAGACGCAAATAATAATAAGCCGAAATCGCCGTATTGACGACCGCAACGACAACCAAAATCGCTAACATTAAATTTCCGGCTTCGAGCGCAGGACGAAAAACCAAAACCTTGCCCATAAATCCGGCAGTCAAAGGCAATCCCAAAAGCGAAAGCATAAATAATGCCAACGAAAAAGCCAAAACAGGTGATTTGAAACCGATGCCGTTGTAATCTTCAAACTCTGTGCGCCGATCATTTTTCTGCCCAAGAAGCGTAACAATCGCCATTGCGCCCAAGTTTGTTACGGCGTAAGTCAGCATATAAAACGCAACGGAAGCAATCGCCGCATCACGCGCTTCGGACGTTTTCGCCATTCCCGCGCCGATAAATCCGACGAGCGTATATCCGGCGTGCGCGATTGACGAATAAGCTAACATTCGTTTGACGTTATTTTGCACAATTGCGGCGATATTGCCGAGCGTCATCGTCAAAATCGCCATTACCGTTAGAGCTGTAATCCAAGATTCGTGCAAGAAAACCGCCGCCGGAACTGTGGCGACAAGCGGAAATCCGAGAACGAAAACGCGCACGAACGAAGCAAACGCGGCTGCTTTCGGTCCAGCCATCATAAACGCCGTAACGGGCGACGGCGCACCTTCATAAACGTCCGGTGTCCAGACGTGAAACGGCACGGTTGCAACCTTAAAACCGAATCCGACAATCAACATCGCGCCGCCGACGAGAAGCAAAGCAGGGAAGTTCGGGCTGGCAACTTTCGCAGCGATTTCCGTGATGTTTGTCGCGCCTGTCGCGCCGTAAATCAAAGCCATTCCGTAAAGCAAAAACGCCGATGCAAACGATCCGAGAATAAAATATTTCATCGCCGATTCGTTCGATTTCAAATCGCCTTTGCGAAGTCCGCACATCACATATGTTGCAATCGAAAGCGTTTCCAGCCCAAGAAACATAATCACCAAATCGTTTCCCGAAGCCATAAACATCATCCCGAAAGTCGCAAACATCAAAAGCGCGTGATATTCGCCGACGGGAACTTTTTCGCGGTCAATCCAAACCGACGAAACCAGAATCGTCATCGCCGAAACGAACAGCGCGACAAACGAAAAACTCATCCGCAAACTGTCGTTGGCAACCATTCCGTTCCAACTCGTTTCGGGCAAATCGCCCCACATCGAATAAAGAATAATCGCCGAAATTGCCAAACCGATAAGTGAAATCGCGCCCGTAACGTAGCGTTGCTTCGGAACAAAACTGTCATAAAGCATCGCCAAAATTCCGGCAACGGCGACAATCATTTCCGGCATCACCGCCGCAAGATTCGGGTCGGGTTTGATTAAATCCATTAATAAAATCGTGTTCATTTTTGCTTCTTGCCGGAATATGCAAAACTCTTTTCTCCGGCTTTAATCTCTGCTTGTAAAAAATTTTCCTTCGGCGGAATCGGGCAACTGTAACGGTCATTTCCGTAGGCGCACGACGGATTGTATGACAAATTAAAATCCAAAATCGCCTCATCTTTTTCGGGAATTTTCAAATCAATATATCTTCCGCCGCCGTAAGTTTCTTTGCCGTTGGTCAAATCTTTGAACGGCACGAAATACATATTTCCGTAATTTTTGCGCCACCATTCATCCATTTCGGCGCGGCTGTTTTGATATGCCGCAAGCGTTAATTCCTTTTCGCCGATTTTGAATGTCAAAATTCCGACTTTTTTATATTTCTCTGAGAAGACCGAAGTTGTCGGCATCATAAAATATTTTTCGTCGGGCGTTTTTGTGAATTTTGCCTTGACGCGGAATTGCGCGTCCACATCGTAATAATTCAAACCTTGAAACTTAGCAAAATCGGCGTAAAGAAGCGGCGAACCGTTGCCGCGAAATTCCTTATCGCGTTGTTCACGGAAAAATTTTACGTCCGTTGTGCCGTAATAACTTTCTTCTTGCGCTTGTGCGATAAAAGCAAAAGACAGCAAAATCAAAATTGTCGAAATAAAATACTTCATCATCTGTTCTGAGTCCCGCCTTTAGGCGGCTGAAATCGCAAGCGAAGCGGCGCGGTTTCAAACCCTATAAATCTTTCAACTAAAAACAAACCGCATTGCTTCGCTTGCGGTTTGCCGCCTAAAGGCGGGACTCAAAACTATTTCTTCGTTTCCACTTTTTCAAAACTTCCGCCGGATTGTTTCATCACGCGGTTTTCAATCGAAATAATCGAATCTTTCGAGCGATTCAAAATCGGCGCGGGATAAACGCCCATATAAACCATCAGAAAAAGTAGCGGAATCATCAAACCGATTTCGCGCCAACTCAAATCTTGCAATTTTTTATTTTTTGCGTTTGTCAATTTTCCGAAAAACACGCGCTGAACCATCCAAAGCAAATAAACTGCCGCGAAAATCACGCCTGTTCCGGCAATCATCGTCGCAATCCAAGGATGCGCGACCGAGTTTGATTTCCACATTCCGACCATCGCCAAAAATTCGCCGACAAAACCATTCAGAAACGGCAAACCGATTGAAGCCATCGTCGTTATCACGAAAAGCGTTGCATAAATCGGCATAATACTCGAAATTCCGCCGTATTCCGTAATCATTCGCGTATGTCGGCGTTCATAAATAAACCCGACAAGCAAAAATAACGCGCCTGTCGTGATGCCGTGCGCGAGCATAATGTAAAGTGCGCCTTGCATTCCCATTTCGGTAAATGAAAACATTCCCAAAATCACAAAACCCATATGCGCGACTGACGAATACGCGACCAGACGTTTAATATCGGGCTGAACCATTGCGACGAGTGCGCCGTAAATTATGCCGATAATCGCCAAAATTATAAAGATGTAAGCATATTCGCGCGATGCTTCGGGAAACAACGTAAAGCAAAAACGCATCAAGCCGTAAGTTCCCATTTTCAGCAAAACCGCCGCGAGAATAACCGAACCTGCGGTCGGTGCTTCGGTGTGCGCGTCGGGCAACCAAGTGTGAAACGGAAAAACCGGAACTTTTATCATAAACGCCAACGCAAATCCCCAAAAAAGAAGTGCGCCTGTTCCGGCTGCAAAAACCAGATTTCCAGATTTCAGCGAATTGAGCAAAACGACATAATCAAATGTTCCTGCGCCCGTTGCGTTGGCGTGAAGATAATATAAACCGATTATCGCCACAAGCATCAATAAACTGCCTAAAGCCGTAAAAATAAAGAACTTAACCGCTGCATAAATTCGATTTTCGCCGCCCCAAATGCCAATCAAAAAGAACATCGGCACAAGCGAAGCCTCGAAAAATAGATAAAATACGAGCAAATCGAGCGATACGAAAACGCCAATCATCGCGCTCTGCAACAGCAAAAGAAAAACATAAAAAGCCGTGCGGCGTTTTTCAACTGCGTGCCACGACGAAATAACTGCAATCGGCATTATAAACGTCGTCAAAAGCAATAGCCACAGACTCAAACCGTCAACGCCGATGTGATAATTCGTGTTTATCGCGGTTATCCAAGGAATGTTTTTCTCGAAATAAAATCCGTTTTCCGAAACTTTCGCGCTGTCTGAAAGTAAAAGCAAAGAAATTAAAAAACTAACCAGCGTAAAGCCGAGCGTAATCCATTTCAAGCCGCTTTCCTGTTTCCAAAACATCGAATGCCCAAGCACCGCCAACGCGCCGAATGCCGGAAGCAAAATTAATATTGTTAAAAGGTGTTCTGCTAAATAATCAAACATTATTTTTGTTCTTCTTCAATCTTTTCCCATCCGAGAACCTGAGAAGAGTGGTCAAGAAATTTTTCGCCGTTTTCATCTTCGTAAAAAGACGCTAATTGGTTTGCGGCAATCGTAACGGAAATGTCATCGTGTAATAAATCGTAGTCGTCAAATTTTCTATTACCGTGATAAATCCGAAAAAAGTATCTGCCATTAATGCTTCTGCATAAAATTCCGCTTACACCAGCCGCACTTTTCTCGGTCAAAATTCTTCCGCTTGATGTTTTTATCTTTTGACTCATAATAACCAACTATCTTGACGGAACGCGAACTTCAGTTCGCCGCTCATTAGTGAACTGAAGTTCGCGTTCCGTCCGATTATCGAATCAACTTCAATCCGTAATAAAGAAAATATCCAATCACAACCAATGCGCCGAATAAAATAACCGCCGCGTAAGAGCGCACGAAACCGACTTGGATTTGGCGCGTGATGCCGCCGAGCGCGGTTACGAAATGTCCGATGCCGTTGACGATGCCGTCAATTACGCCGATGTCGAAGCCTTTCCATAAACCTTTGATTGAAAAATTCGTAATCGGATTGACGATGTAGCCGTTGTAAATTTCATCAATGCGCCATTTATCTTCGAGAATTTTCGGCAATTTGCGAAGCGGCGTTTTACCAAAAAGCGCAATGCCGATAAAAATTCCGCTTAAAGCTAAAGCAACCGAAAGAACTGCTAACCAACGCTCGTGCGAAATTTCTTCCGCCGAATGTTCTTTATGTTCTTCGGTTTTTGCAACTTCTTTTTTCGATTCAGACGTAACCGTCGGTTTAACTTCTTTATGTTCTTCGATTTTTGCGCCGTGTTCGCTGTGATTTGCTTTGCTGTTTTTCGCAATTATCGGTTCAAGCGTATGTTCAAAAACATTGACATCGCCCGCGCCGAAAATCGAACTCATCGCGTATGGAACGCCGATTAAACCGCCGAATGTTGAAAGAATCGCTAAAACAATCAGCGGAAAAGTCATCGTCCAAGGCGATTCGTGCGGTTTGAAATCGTGCGGCAAATGATGATGTTCTTCTTCCTCATCGTCGTCAACGGCAGAATGGTTTGCATCGTCCGCGTGTTCCATATAGGCGTGAACGTCCGCGTCTTCGTCGTGAAATCTCGATTCGCCGAAAAACGTCATCCACATCATTCGCGTCATATAAACGGCGGTCAAAACTGCGGTTATCAAACCGAGAATCCACAGCACATAATTATAAGGTTCGGGAACATTTGTCGCGGCAAAAGTTCGATAAAGAATCTCGTCTTTCGAGAAAAATCCAGCCCAGATCGGAATTCCGCAAATCGCCAGCCAACCGCACATCATCGTGATAAACGTAATCGGCATATACTTTTTCAAGTTGCCCATTTTCCGCATATCTTGTTCGTGGTGCATTCCGTGAATGACCGAACCCGAACCGAGAAAAAGCAGAGCTTTGAAAAATGCGTGCATCATAACGTGGAAAATTGCCGCGATAAATGCGCCGACTCCGCACGCCAAAAACATATAACCGAGTTGTGAAACCGTCGAATAAGCGAGAACTTTTTTGATGTCGTTTTGCGCCAAACCAATCGTCGCGGCAAAAATCGCCGTCGCGCAACCGATAATTGCAACAATAAACATCGCCGTCGGCGCGTTTTGAAAAAGTCCGTTGCAACGCACGACTAAATAAACGCCTGCCGTAACCATCGTCGCCGCGTGAATCAAAGCCGAAACCGGAGTCGGTCCAGCCATTGCGTCGGGCAACCAAGTAAATAAAGGAATTTGCGCCGATTTTCCGCACGCGCCGATGAACAATAAAACCGCAATCGAAGTCAGTCCGCCCGCAATAATCGCGCCGCCGGTAAATGAATCAACCGGCATACTTGCAAGAATGTTGAGCGCACTTTTCACCTGCGTTCCGTCAACCGATTTTTCAAAAAACGAAATCGAGCCGGTCGTCGTGAAAATCAAAAGAACGCCCATCAAAACGCCCCAATCGCCGATGCGGTTCATCACAAACGCTTTTTTCGCGGCTTTTCGCGCTTCGTCTTTTTTGATATAAAACCCAATCAAAAGATACGAACACAAACCCACGCCTTCCCAACCGACAAACATCAGCAGAAAATTATCTGCTAAAATCAGCGTCAGCATCGAAAACATAAACAGATTTAAATACGCAAAAAAACGATAAAAACTCTTATCGCCGTGCATATAACCCGTCGCAAAAATGTGAATCAAAAGCCCGACAAACGTGATAAAACAAGCGTAAATGCCCGAAAGCCGATCCATTCCCAAACCGAAATCGGCACGGAAATTTCCAACCTGAATCCACGTCCAAAGATGGTCAAGCACCGGCTTTTCCGCCGTCAACGCGCCATCGTGTCCGAACGCAATCATAAACGCGACCACGCACGAAACGCCAACCGCCGAACACGCGACCACGCCGCTAAAAAATTCATTTTTCAGCCGCCCGCCAATCAGCCAATTGACGAGTGCGCCAACAAGCGGCGCGAAAATTATTAGACTTAAAAAGTTGTTTTCAGTCATTTTTATAAAAATTATTTCTCAACACATTTCGGAGTTTCTCTTTTTGGAAAAGTTAATTTTTTAGCCGCTTCAGAAAAATAAAACCCGAAGCGTTTCGGAAACGTATCATCGCTACAACTTCCGTTAAAAAACTCCCAATTTTCACCCTTGTTGTGAGATAAACCGACAATACAAACGGTTATTTCACATTCTCCGTCCTTTGTAACCCAAACTGTGTCTATCGTAACAATAGAAATTAATTGATTATACTCTTCGACAAACTCACTCGGTTCATTAACTTGTTTTATTTTAATTAATGTTCCGGTTTCCTTTAGTATTTCGTTGTCTTGAGTATGATTTTTGGCGTTTCTTTCTCTATATTCTTTTTCTTTCTCAGCCGATTCTTGAACAATTCTTGGATAATAAATAAATTTGGAAACCGTCTGTATATCCGAGTCAATTTTTGCCTGATAAAATTCTCTCGCTTGCTGTTTCAGATTTTCCTTTCTTTTGTCAGAAGTTTGTCGTTCGGTTGAGTTTGAAACGGGATTATTTTGCCCGCAAGCAGGTTGCAAAATTCCCACAATACAGAAAATTACTAAAAATAAATTTTTCATTACTTTCATAACTCAGAAATCGAATCTTTATCCTTGAACTCAAAAACTGCCGCTCAATCTCCATTCAAGTTTTTGGAAATCATTTCAGCCTCGTTCACGAGGCTTTCCGCGTTTCGCGGCATTTAGCCACGTTCTTTAGGACGTGGCTAACTTCGACAATTATTTTCAAAGGGCGTTTTAACGTCCTTTTTTTCTTTGGCTTAAGCCGTTTTAAAGCACGTTAAAACGCGCTTATTTTATCAATCCAATTTGAACCCCGCCCTAAAGAACGCGGCTATTTGCCCTTCGGGAAAGCCTCGTGAACGAGGCTGAATAAATCAAACTATTACTGCCCAATCTCCGCTCAAACTTAATTTTGAAAAACCTTTTCCGCCTCCGCCCAAGCCGGTTTCAATCCGTGATAAAGCACATCGGGGTCAATGTCCGCGCCGTTTTCCCAGACGATTGTTCCCATTCTTTCATCAACTTTGATATTGCGAAAGGCGTTTTTGTTTTGGCGCAACTGCTCGAAAATCTTTCCGTGCAAAAACGGTTCAAGGTCAATTTCGCGGCTCGTCCCGTCGGTAAATTCCAAAAATACAACGAAATTATCTAACGGCTTGACCGATTTTATTCTGACCAAATTCATAACTAATCCAAAGGCGCAATATCTTTCAAAGGTTCGCCGTTCCTTGCTCGAATCCAATTATCCGACAACTCTGCACGATGCAAATCCGCCCATTCAATCACCAAATTATGAACTCTTCGCGGCAAATCGCCCGCATAAACGCGCAAAGTGTCAATTTCATACAACGCTTCATCGCCGCTATATTCCGCGTGAAAATGCGGCGGCGCGTGGTCGTTGTAATACATATAAATCAAAATACCAAAAAACTGACTGACTCGCGGCATAGCTAAAAAATTAAATCTTCGTCCTCATCTTCAAACTCAAAACCTTGACTTTCAATCTCTGCCCAAGTTTCCAAAACTTTCGCGCCGACATTTTTCGCCTTCAAATTCGGCAAAACTTTTTCCTTCAATGCGGGAAAGCGCAAAAGCAAAACTGCTAAATCGCGTCTGTCCGTCCAAGATTTCGGCTTTCCGTATCTCGATTGAAACGAAATTATCTTGCTGACGATCAATTCGAGCGGCGATAAAATCCGAATGTTTTCAATCGTTTCGGTTTCGGGAAAATCTGCCGTGATTCGGATATCAGCCAAATGACGATTTCCTTCTTTTCGCACTTGATATACGCGAAAACCTTTATCTTTAATTTCACGAACTCTGACGGCGATATGGAAAGTTTCGCTCAAGTGTTCGCGCAGTTCTTCGGCAAATTCTTCGGCTCTAACCGAAAGTAAATCAACGTCTTGCGTCATTCGCGGTTCGCTCACATACGCATTGACGGCTTGTGCGCCGAACAGCACGACATCGGAACGCCCTTGCAGAAATTCAAGCACAGCTTGATGAATTTTCGATAGCGGTAGCGATTCGTGCATCACAAATTCTTGAAATGTCAAAACATCTGCATTTAACATCTAACTTTTACTTTCACGTTTCGGACGGCGAACTAATTCACCATCGCAATTCGGGCAAATCATATTCATTTTGTCCGTGCATTCGGCGCAAAAAGTGCATTCGTAGGAACAGATAAAAATTGTGTCGGTATCTTCAAGAAAACTTTCACACTTTTCACAGATTTTACGCATTTCCAAAGCCATAATGATTTGTTCTGAGTCCCGCCTTTAGGCGGCAATCGCCAGCGAAGCAAAGCGATTTTCTTTTTCAAGCTAATCGGCGCAAGGCAACCGCATCGCTGCGCTTGCAGTTGCGCCGTCTGAAGACGGGACTCAAAACTTTAATTTCTCAAAATACTTGCGTCGTCAACGTCAACCGATTGGCGATTGCGGAAAAACGCGATGATAATTCCGAGTCCGACCGCCGCTTCCGCCGCCGCGACGGACATTACCATAAAGACGAAAAGCTGCCCCGTAACGTCTGCGTAATAACGCGAAAATGCGACAAACGTGAGGTTTACGGCGTTGAGCATCAACTCGATGCACATAAACATCCCGATTGCGTTGCGCTTAAAAATTACACCGACTGCGCCGATGGTAAATAAAATTCCTGAAAGTGCTAGATATGTTGATAAACTCGGTTCCATTTCTTTTTAGTCCAAAGTCCAAAGTCCAAAGTCTAAAGTCCGAAAACCGTAAACCAAGACAAAGAACAAAATTAAATCAATTTTTTCAATTCTTCCAAATTTAATTTTTCGTCAAAAACAGCGCGAATTTGTATCTTAAATTCGGGTAAAACAACGCTTTCAATTGAGCCGTCTTTGGCTTTTAGAAGCAATTCGTATTCTTCATTTTGCAAAAAATACTGCTCGATTATTTCGTGTTCCGCGTCAATAATCCAATATTCTTTAATTCCGTGTGCCGCATAATCTTGAAATTTTGTCGTGCGGTCGTATTTCTCAGTTGAAGGCGAGAGAACTTCAACCGCAATATCAGGCGCGGGAAACTGCATCTGATCAGGTTTAAAGTTTTGCGATTTCAATGTATCAAAAAAACAAATATCCGGCTCATAATCATTGCGCGTTAATGAAATTAACATTTTTTCGCTTCCGACATAGCCGAGATTTTCTTGTATGACAAAATTACTCAACAGATTTGTCAGTAATTTTACTGAATTTGTATGTCTTAATTTTGCAGGCGATTGAAAAATAATTTCGCCGTTGATGAATTCCATCTTTTTGTCTTCTTCAATGATTTCGTAAAAATGCCGCCGATTGTTTTGCTCTTCTTCAAGCGCAGATTTCAAACGCTCCGCTAAAATTGCGGCGTTTGGCATTTCCATTATTTGATTGACCGAAATATTCATTTCAAAAGATTATAATGCAATTCTGTAATCGTCTTTTTCTTCCGATTCGTTGCGTTTGTCCAATTCGTTGTTGACGACTAAACGAAGTTCGGGCTGACTAAATCTTCTGGCTAAAATTACGCCTCCGATGATTGCCATCAGCAATAAAATTCCGACGATTTCGACAGGCAAAAGATATTCGGTATACATATTTGCGCCGATGCTTAAGGTTTTACCGACGGATTCATCAACGACAACCGCTTTTTTCGGAGCTTTGTTGACGGCAATGAAAATGAAAAACGTTTGCGCCATCAAAATTATGCCCAAAAAACCGCCGATTGAATAAAGATAACGAAGCCGATTGAGAGGTTTTTCTTCATCCATATTCAAAAGCATAATCACGAAAACGACCAAAACCATAATCGCGCCCGCATAAACCAAAATCTGCACAGCGGCGATAAACGGCGCAGCAAGCGTTACATAAATGCACGACAGCGCAATAAAAACGCCGACCAAGGACACCGCGCTGTAAAGCGGATTGCGATGATAAACCATCGAAAGCGCACAGCCGATTGCGAGTCCGGCGAAAAGAAAAAATAAAACAGATGTTGCCATTTTTATTAGTGGTAAGTGGTAAGTGGTGAGTGGTAAGTGGAAGAAAAAACTTACCACTCACCACTTACCACTTACCACTAATCTACCTATTCAAAAAATAAACGACGATAATCGTCAAAATCACATTTATCAATGCCAGCGGCAAAAGAAATTTCCAGCCGAAATTCATCAGTTGGTCAAAGCGGAAACGCGGCAAAGTTCCGCGAATCCAGATATACAAAAACAAAAAACCGCAAATTTTGCCGATAAATGCAAGGTGGCTGACGAGCGCGTAGGGAATTGAACCCATATCGAAAATATGCGTCAATCCCGGCACATACCAACCGCCGAGAAATAAAACCGTCATCATCACGGAAACGGTGAACATATTCACATATTCCGCCATAAAAAACAACGCGAATTTCAGCGCGGAATATTCCGTGTGAAAACCTGCGACAAGTTCGGTTTCGGCTTCGGGTAAATCGAACGGAACGCGGTTTGTTTCGGCAAATGCGGCAATCAGAAAAACGATAAATCCGATAAATTGCGGAATGATATACCAACGAAACATTGATTGTTGTTGCGCTTGAATAATTCCGCCCAGATTGAGCGACCCCGAAAGCATCACGACACCGATAACCGATGCGCCCATCGCCAATTCGTAAGAAATCATCTGCGCCGACGAACGAAGTCCGCCCATCAGAGAATATTTATTATTCGACGACCAACCTGCCAGCGCGATTCCATAAACTCCGACCGAAGTTATTCCCAAAACAAACAAAACGCCGACATCAATACTCGCAATCGTGAGCGGTAATTGCTTAACATTTTCGCCGAGTCCGTATGGCAGAAAATTCCAATCAACCGTTGTAATCGCCGGACCGAACGGATAAACGACAATCGGCAAAAGCGCACATACGAGCGCAACTATCGGCGCGAGAAAATAAATAAATTTCGTTGATTTGTCGGGAACAATGTCTTCTTTGAAGATAAATTTCAACAAATCGGCAAAAGGTTGAAGCACGCCCCAAGGTCCGACGCGGTTCGGTCCGATGCGTCCTTGAATCCAGCCTAAAACTTTACGCTCCGCCAAAACCGTGTAGGCGACAATCATCAAAACGCCCTGAAAAGCAAGCAAAATCCCGACGCTGATCACAACGAATGGAAATGCGGTTTTTACAATCTGTTCCATAAAAATTATGAGCGGTTATGATAAAACCTCTCAAATTAAAACACTTTTGTAGTAATCAATAACTATTTGAAAAACGCCCAGTAATTCTTCAACTTCACCAAGATAATATTTCTTCTTATCAACGTAAATTATGTTATTTTCCAGCTTCAAAAACTGCCAGTCGTCAGCCGTCGTTGAACAACCGTAGAGTTTTTCCAATTGCACGTTGCGTTTCTCATTAAAAATTCTAGCCCCTAAAAGCTGTGCCGCGCATTGTTTGATGCCTTCATCAATATCGCTTTTTTTCGCTTCGACAATATGAATTATCGGATAATTTATCGTGAAAGAGTTCACATCTTTCGCCAAAATAAAATCG
Source organism: Acidobacteriota bacterium (assembly GCA_031409875.1). Classification (GTDB taxonomy): domain Bacteria; phylum Acidobacteriota; class Blastocatellia; order Pyrinomonadales; family Pyrinomonadaceae; genus CALMEH01. The sequence continues at coordinate 13,405 of JANNYB010000145.1, forward strand.
CATTCGCCTTTTAGCTGCTCGTCAACATTCAAGTTGTCGCCCGAATAAATCGTGAAATATTTGCCGCTATTGTTTCGCAATTCGAGCAAAATCGGCAAAATTATCAATTCGGATTTTGCTTTTTCACTTCGGACGGGCAATTCTACCGCCAATTCTAAAGCGTTTTTCAGCGTTTCGCTCGGCGGAATCGGCACAACTTCCCCGAAAAGCGAAGCGAGTTGGTTTTTGATGCCGAACTTTATTTCCAAATCTTCCAATGAAAAATCCGAATAAGCCATAATTATTCTCTGTCACCTGCGCCGACCGTTGCCGCTTCCGCCATTTCGACAAGGCGCGGCGTGCCGTCCAAATTAAATTGCATAAGCGGCGAAACAAGCAAATTTTCCGGCTTCGGATTGCCGTGCGCGAGCAGATGAAACTGCGCTGTTTTGCTTGTCAAAGTCGTTAAACGATGCAATTTATGCCCAACTCGCGGCGTTTCCGTGATTTTTTCTGCTTCATCGGAAAGTTTTTCGACATTTGCTTTTAAATTATCCAACAACAAATCTTTTTTCGCGGAAATTGCGTGTTTGATTTGCACGGGGCGCGATTCGTCTTTCAAATGCGGATAACGCAAACCTTCGTAAGCCGAAATTGAATCGGCAATCGCTTTGAAAACCATTGTCGCCGAGAAATTATAACCGAAATCCGCGCCCATTTCTCGCGCAATCAAACTTGTAATTATCCAATCGGATTTTGCTTGATGAACCGGCTCGATTGCTTGACGAACTCTTTGCACAAAACCTGTGTTGTTCGTGTAAGTTCCATCAACTTCGGCAAAGCTCACGGCAGGCAAAACGACATCGGCGTAAGCGGTCGTTTCGGTTTCAAAAAGTTCTTGAACGACGATAAACTCTTTGCCGTCAAGGGCATTCGGATTTTGCAAACTTCCACCGATGAGCAACGCTTTTGAATTTTTCAACACTTCGGCAAGCGATTTTTTGCCCGACATCATATCGTTTGCGCCGACAGAATTGTTATAAAGCGGCAACGGATGAAGCAAAACGCGGCGCGTTTCAGATGTCAAATCAACTGCCATATTTGCCAAAATCGCTTGCGCTTCCGCCGACAAATCGCCGCCAAACATAATCACCAAATCGCCCGTCGTTTCTTCGATTATTTTTTCGAGCGTTTCAAATTCGCTTTCTTCGATGCCGAGTTTTTTCGCGTTTGATTCGTCCGCAAACGAAAGCGCGAAAGCATCGTAAGCATTCGGATTGATGTGAATAAACTGCGTCGCTTGCGAAGCCAAACGAATTGGCGTGTCGTTCACGACAATCAATTTTGCGCCGCCGTTTCTCACCGCTTGACGAATTTGTTTCGCCGTAAATGTCTGTTCTTCTTCAGGTTCGCCGCCGATGAGCAAAATCGTTTTCGCATAACGAATTTCTTTGTGTGTTGCCAAAGGAACGCTCAAATTATCGAAAAACGGAGCTAAATCGTAAGCGTCGGAAACCGCGTAATTATCGGAATTTACAACTTCTTTCGCAAATCGTTTGAGCGTAAAAACTGATTCGTTCGTCAAACGACTCGAAGCAATAACGCCAACATTTTTTCCGAATTCCTGCAATTTTGCGCCGACAAATCGAATCGCATTATCCCAAGTCGCCGGAATCAATTTTCCGCCTTTTTTGTAGCGAATTAAAGGTGTTTTGATGCGGTCGGGATGATTGATAAATTCGTGTGCAAATCGTGATTTGACATCTAAAAATTCGCCGTTCAAACCGTCAACATATCTGTCGCGGGCAACAATTCGATGAACTTTTCCACCGCGTGAACCGATTGAAAACTGCATTCCGTCCGAAGAATACGAATCGGTCGAAATCGTTTGATCCAATTCCCAAGGTCGCGTTTCGTGCCGATAAACGCCGTCTAAAAGCGTTCCCGTCGGACAAACTTCGATGCAGTTTCCGCATTGCGAACAATTCAGCCAACCGCCGTAAGTTCCGATAACCGTATTCGCGCCACGATTTCCGGCTTCGATTGCGTCTTCGCCCATCCATTCGTCGCAAACTCTCGTGCAGCGTTTGCAAACGATACATCTTTGCGGATCGTTGGCGACAATCGGCGACAGAAATTTTTCCGGTGTGGCGTTTTTCTTTTCGGTAAATCGTTCTTCAACATCGCCCCAATCGAAAATCATTTCCTGCAATTCGCACTCGCCGCCGCGGTCGCAAACCGGACAATCGAGCGGATGATTTGCCAACAGAAACTCGCCCATCGAGCGTTGAGCTTTTTCAATTTCGTCGCTTTGCGTTGTAACATTCATCCCGTCCGTGCAGGTTATCGTGCAAGATGCCTGAAGTTTCGGCATTTTTTCAATCCGAACCAAACACATTCGACACGAAGCCTGCAAAGCAAGGTCTTTGTAATAGCAAAACGAAGGAATGCCGAAACCGCGCTCGTTGCACGCATCAATCAGCCGCGAACCTTTTTCGACCTCGAATTCCTGTCCGTTTATTGTAACTTTGATAAGTTCTGACATTTTCAAAAATTATGAATTATTCTTCTGATTTTGTTGTTTCTACTTTCGGTGCGGCAGTATTTTTCTTTCTGCCTTGCGGACGGGTTTTGCCGTAGCTTCCTGCAAAAATTTTGCCTCGTCGTGTTCTTTTATCGCCTCTTCCCATAATAATTTAACTCCTTTTGTAATAATTAATTGTTGCCGTTTTGCGGCAGTAAATGTTTTTTGAAATCTTCGGGAAAACGCTTGACTGCGCCTTGGATTGCCCAAGCCGCCGCGTCACCCAAAGCGCAAAAACTTTTTCCTTCGATATTATCGCACAAATCTAAAACGAGTTGCGCGTCTTCCGGTCGTCCGCCGCCGTCGGCGATTCTCGTAAAAATTTTCGTCAGCCAATCCGTTCCTTCGCGGCAAGGTGTGCACCAGCCGCACGATTCGTGTTTGTAAAATTCGGTTAAGTTTTTGGTCGAATCAACCATATCAACCGTTTCGTCCATCACGATAAATCCGCCCGAACCGACGAGCGAACCGGCTTCGACTAAACCTTCGTAATCCATTCTAACTTTTTTGCCGAAAATTTGATCGGCACGCATTGCATAAACCGATGAACCGCCGGGAATGCAAGCCTTCAATTCGTGTCCGTCGCGGATTCCGCCGCAGTCTTCCATAATGAACTTTTCCATATCCATATAGCCCATCGGAAGTTCATAAACGCCCGGTTTTTTGACGTGACCGCTGACTGACCAAAGTTTTGTTCCGCCCGATTTTTCTGTTCCTAAAGCCTTCCACGCTTCGCCGCCCATTTCGATGATTTGCGGCACAGCCGTCAAAGTTTCGACATTATTAACAACTGTCGGCGAAGCATAAAGTCCTTCGATTGCCGGAAACGGCGGTTTCATTCGCGGATGTCCCCGAAAGCCTTCAAGACTTGATAAAAGCGCGGTTTCTTCACCGCAAATATACGCGCCCGCGCCCGTGTGCGTGTAAAATTCGCAATTAAAATCGCTTCCCAAAATGTTTTTGCCAACGATATTTGCCGCTTTCGCTTCTTCGATGGCTGAATCCATTATGTCAATCAAATAATTATATTCGCCGCGATAATAAATGTAACAAGCCTCGCTCCCAAGCGCGAAAGCCGCAATCAACATTCCTTCAATCAGCGCGTGCGGATCGAGTTCGAGCAAATAACGATCTTTAAATGTTCCCGGCTCAGATTCATCGGCGTTACAGACAATATATTTCTGCTTCGGCGAATCACGCGGCACAAACGACCATTTCATTCCCGTCGGAAAACCCGCGCCGCCACGCCCGCGAAGTGCAGACGCTTTGACTTCGTTAATAATCTCGTCCGACGACATATTCATCGCCTTTTTCAGCGACGCATAACCGCCGTTTTCCTGATAAACCTTGAGCGTGTGCGAGTCTTTCAAATGAACTCGCTTCAACTGCAAAGGTTCACATCCGATTGCTTTAATTTCCATACAGTTTCTACTGTTTAGCGATTTTTGTAATACTCTCGATAAATTTCCAAAATTTTACTGTAAATATCTTCTTTTTTTATGGTTGCCGGTTTGTAATAACGGCTGTCAATACTTTTCGGGCGATTATCTCCCATCAAAAAATATTCATTTTCGGGAATAACTATTGCCGGAAAATCTTTTCTCTTGTCGGTTTCATCTACTATCCTTTCAAAAGGCTCATCTAACAACTTATCGTTAATATAGAGTTTATTGTTTTTGATTTCGAGTTTTTCGCCGGGCAAACCGACTACTCTTGTTACTATTCTAAGTTCACCATTTATTTTATTTGCCTCTTTTACAGCTTCTGGTGCTTCATAAATAACAATGTCAAAACGCTCAATTGGGTTTGATTGATAAGCCAAAGGATTTACCGTGAACGCATCGCTGGGATTTAACGTCGGCGACATATTTACAGTAACCACTTTATAAGCCAATCCTTTACAGCCGATTGCCAAACAACAAAAAACTAAAATTGTGCAAACGATAAAGGAGCGCATATTTCTAATTATTCAAAACAAACAAATAATCCTCAATCGCGTCTTTAATATTTTCAATCGCTCCATCTTCGGTTTCGCCTTGCGACCAACAGCCGGGCAACGCCGGACACGAAACGCTATAACCTTCCTCAGATTTTTGCAGAACAACTTTATAAAACATTTCCTTATTAGCTTTGTAATTTAGCCAACCAACTATTCAAATCTTCCCGTGTTTCCAAGTCAAAAATCGCTTCCGCCAGATTTTCGGCTTGCTCTACGGAAAGGTCGTTAATGCTTTCAACGGTTTCCGCGTCAATTTCGCCGAAGCGTTTTGTCAAAAGTTTTGACAAAATTTTACGAACTTCCTGCTCTCGCCCCTGTTCGATTCCTTCTTCTCGTCCTCTGCCGAGAATTTCCTGATACATTGATGTTTGTGCAATTATTTCCAACATTTTACCTCCAAAAATCTTTAACGCAGATTCTTTGCCGAAAAACGCTTCGGTAAAAAGCGCAAGGGCGAATTCGAGTTCATCGGCAATTTTAGTTAATTGCATCTCGGTATCCAAAACGATTCGCGCTTTTGCCTTTTCAATCAACTGCTCGTTTGCGCCGCGCATTGTGGGCAAAAGCGGTATCAAGCCCCATAAATCTTTTTGCAAAATTTCTTCTGCATCAATTTCCCAAAGATTTATTACGCGATAGTCTTGCCGCGCCGTCAAACCTAAAAACTCGCTTTCAAACCTTGTCGGAATCGGCTTTCCGTAAGGTTTGATGTTTATCAAAACCGGAAACACCGGCAATTTATAAACTTCCGACGCGAGAGCCGCGTAACTCCGCATCCGATTCGGCATCGCGGGCGTGTAAAAAGTTTGAATTTCAAACAAAACCAAAAATTCTCCGACCGACGAATGTCTGACCAAAACCAATGTATCGGTAAAGCGTCTGACAAATTGAAATTCGCCACTGACAATCTCGCAACCGCCGACATCCGACAAACCCGAAGCCCAGCGCACCCATTCATCGGGATTTATCGCAATCAATCTTTTACTGGTTAAATCCGATGACATTTTTTCAAATAACCAAAAGTAAAAATCACTTTTTCAAATCATACTGCATCCGCAAATAAAGCGTAAATTGCACCATCGGCTCGATTCCGGGTTGATTGATGACCGCGTCAAATTTGCTGACATCGAGCGGTTCGTAGAAAAATGTTCGCGTTTTGCGTTGTCTGATGACCGTTCGATTATAGTCGCTGTAAGTCGTGCCGCCTTCAAATGCTTGATATGTGCCGTATAATTCGCTCGGATAAAAAGTGTCGTATTTCTCGTTGGCGACGTTTGTCGGCGTTAATTTTATGCCGAAAGCGTTGGCATAATTAGCTTCTTTTTGCTTGATGCTTTTTACGGCTTCGTTAAAAAGTTTGGCGTTCACGCCGCTCATATCGTTGATGACATATTGCACTTCGATCAAATCGTAAATCGAGGCTTTGACTGCCGAGTCCAAGATTTTCTCCAATGTTTCGCTGTCTTTGTAGCGAATGTTGATATTTTTCTTAGTTTCAAAACCCGAAAATTTTTCGGTGATAATCGTGCCGGTTGTCGTAAAATCGTAAATTTTATTTTGCGCGATAAAATCAACAAAAGTATCGGTTTTCTTAATTCCCAATTTCTCCAAATCGCGGACAAAACCGTCAATTTGCGTATCCAATTTCGTATTGCTTTCCGAAGCGTTTGCGCCTTCCTGCACGATACCGAAAACTACGACATAAGAATCCGGCTTCATATTCATCAAAACATTTGCTTCAACAAAATAAACCTCTTTGTTGTTCACGACAGCCGACAAAACGCCGGAATTTTCCTGCGGTTTGCGCCGCTGTGTGCCGTAAGTGCGATTGCCGCCTTCCTGCGCTTGCACAATCGTCAAACCGAGCAGAAAAATGATGAAACACAAAAACTTTTTCATAATTATTTTAACGAATCCAAAATTTTATCAACTTTATCGTTAGTCAAATCTTCGTGATAATCAAACCCGATTTGCATCATCGGCGCAGTTCCGCAACTTCCCAAACATTCGACACGCGAAATCGTAAATTTTTCGTCTGCCGTAGTTTCGCCGACGTGAATTCCTAATTTATTGCAAATATGTTCAGTAATATCAGGTTCGCCCATAATACGGCACGACAAAGTTTTGCAAACTTGAATATGATATTTGCCGACTTTGCGAAGATTGAACATCGAATAAAACGTCGCCGTTTCCCAAACGTCCGTAACTTCCAAATCCAAACACTTCGCTAAATAATTCACGCCCGCGTTATCAATCCAACCGCGTTCGCGCTGAATCACGAACAACAAAGGAATAAGCGCGGAACGCTTTCTCTCTGCCGGATATTTCGTCAAATGCGACTCCATTTCCGCCACGACTTCGGGCGAAAATTCCGCTACTTCGTCCGTATAAACGATTTGGTTTGTAAAATCTGTTGCAACTGCTGATGCCATATTTTATGCCGCTAATTTTTGTTCTGCTTTCTCGATTCGAGAAAATAATTTTTCAACTTTATTCTTAAGATTGACTAATTTCGGACTTAAACTTTTCCCGCGAAAGTCTATTGTTGCATACACTTCTTCTAATTCAGCACGAATTTGAGCAACTTCCGAAACACATTCGCATTTTGTTTTTTCATCCATAATTTTTATCTGTCAATTTCCCCAAGCACAATATCGAGCGAACCGATAATTGCCACGACATCGGCGACCATTTCGCCTTCGCTCATTACTGGCAAGGCTTGTAAATTGACAAAACTCGGACCGCGAAAATGGACTCTTTCGGGTTTTGGTCCGCCGTTTGATTTCATATAAACGCCGAGTTCGCCTTTTGACGCTTCGATGGCGTGATAAACTTCGCCTTCGGGAACATTGAAACCTTCGGCGACAATCAAGAAATGGTGAATCAGCGAATCCATATGTTTTCGCATATCGTCGCGGTCGGGCAGAACTATTTTCGGCGCATCGGCTTTCGTCGGTCCCGGTTTTAATCTGTCCAACGCTTGACGGACGATTTTGAAAGACTCGTAACATTCGCGCATCCGAACGCGAAAACGCGCCCAAACGTCGCCGTCTGTTTCAATCGGAACTTCAAAATCGTAAGTTTCATAACCCGTGTAAGGATTATCGCGTCTTAAATCCAAGTCAACGCCGCTGCCGCGCAAACACGGTCCGGTCAAACCCCAATCAATCGCTTCTTCTGCTGAAATTACGCCGATTCCCATTGTGCGCGATTGCCAAATCGTGTTGCCCGTAACCAAAGTTTCAAACGTAGTCATCGCTTCAGGGAAACCTTCGAGAAATTGCTTGCAACGGCGTTCAAAACCTGCCGGCAAATCCATCATTAAACCGCCGATACGAAAATACGAAGGTGTCATTCGTCCGCCCGAAGCCGATTCGATTAAGTTCAAAATTTTCTCGCGCTGACGAAAACAATAAAAGAAAACGCTCATCGCGCCGATGTCCAAACAATGCGTTCCGAGCCAAACCATATGCGAGGCGATGCGCTGCAATTCGCACATCAAAACGCGGATAACCTGTGCGCGTTCGGGAATTTCCAAATCGAGCAATTTCTCCGCCGCCATCACATAAACCAAGTTATTTCCGAGCGGATTCAAGTAATCCATTCGGTCAGTGATGACGATGCCTTGCTGATATTTTTTATACTCGAACAGCTTTTCCATTCCCGTATGCAAATAGCCGATGTCGGGAATTGCTTTGACGACGAGTTCGCCGTCAAGCCGCAAATCAAGCCGCAAAACGCCGTGCGTCGAAGGATGCTGCGGTCCCATCGAAAGCGTCATTTGCGATTCTAAAGGCTGATCAAGAAGTTCAACTTCGCTCGGTAAATTTTCTACTGCAACGCTCATAAAATTAAAATCTAAAAATGTCCGTCAATTTCAATGAAAAATCCGGCAAAATGTCGGTTTCGATTGATTCGTGCAAATCGAAACGCTTGATTCTTTCAAGTCCCTGCGTTCCCAAACGATAAACTTCAATCGTATTAAACATTCCGTCAACTATCCAATATTCTTTGACTCCGTATTTTCCGTAAAGTTCACGTTTGATAACGCGGTCGCGCTCGATGTCTTTTTTGCCGTAAGATAAAATCTCAATAACGATTTCCGGCGCGGCGTTAAATTTTCCCGCAAATCTTTTACCATCGGAGATGACTGAAATTCTCACGGTTTCGTGAGTCGCAAAAACAAGGTCGGGAATTACCGCGTCATCTTCGCTGAAAATTATTCCGGGGACTTGAACTATACGTCCGATAGGATATTTCTTTAAGTAAATTCCAAATTCGGTATTTAGATTCGACGCTAACTGCTGATGGTCAAGATGCGGTGAATGCGCCACAGTTAATTCTCCTTCAATAAGTTCATAGCGATTATCGTCTTCGGGCATAAACTCCAAATCGTCCACCGTGTAACGAATCGGCAGCGGACGAACTTCGTTTAATGCTTGTCGAATTTGTTCGGTAATCATCATATTTAGCTCAAACTATACGGCTCATAACCGCGCAACGGATAATCTTTTCGCAATGCGTGTCCGTCAAAATCGGACGGTAATAAAATTCTTCGCAAATCGGGATGATTGTCGAAAATCACGCCTAATAAATCGTAAGTTTCGCGCTCGTGCCAATTCGCGGTTTTCCAGATATTTGAAACGGTTTCGACATTCGGCGCGTCTTCGCTCAGAAGAACTTTTAAGCGCAGACGTTGATGATGTTTCGTTCCGAAAAGATGATAATTGACTTCAAAACGCGGATCGTCTTCGGGACCTCGGTCGCCGCCACACAAATCTGCGAGCATATCGAAACCGTGCTGGAATTTCAAAAACGTGCAAATTTCGGCAATTGATTCACGCGGAACAGTAATCGTAACCTCGCCCCGCGCATCTTTAAAATCATCAACCCAAGCGGAATTCTCCGCTTTCAATTTTTCGATATATTCGTGTAAAACTGCTGTGTCAGCCATATTTTAATGAAAATGCGTCAAATAAAAAAAAACTTACGATGATTTGCGTCTTTCGTGTTTGGACGGAATCGTGTATGGGCGCGAAACTTTATTCTGCGCGACTTCGATTTCGGTTTCTCTTTCGAGTGCCGTGCCTTCCGTAACCGGCAAAGTTCCGGGAACAATCGAAACACGCGATTCTTCCTCAAAAGTATCGCGGCGATCTTTCACCGATTCCTTCATAATCTTGTCCTGCAACATCATAATCGCGTGAACAAGCATTTCCGGTCGCGGCGGACAGCCCGGAATATAAATGTCAACCGGAACAATCTTGTCAACGCCTTGCACAATCGCGTAATTGTCAAAAACTCCGCCGCTCGTCGCACACGCGCCCATCGAAATAACCCATTTCGGTTCAGGCATTTGGTCATAAATTCTGCGTAAAACCGGAGCCATCTTGCGCGAAACTCGCCCTGAAACAATCATCACATCAGCTTGACGCGGCGAAGCACGAAAAGTTTCCGCACCGAAACGCGACAAATCGTTTCGCGCCGACACCGAATTCATCATTTCAATCGCGCAACAAGCCAAGCCGAACGTGGCCGGCCAGATAGACGATTTACGCGCCCAATTTATCACGGCATCGAGTTTGACCGTAACGACATCGGGCAAAGATTCCCAAATATTATTTTCTAAACCCATTTCGATTTCGGATTTCGGATTTCGGATTTCGGATTTGTTCGAGTTTTGAAAAACTCGTTAAATCTAAAATCGCTTAATCAAAAATCCCCTCCAAATATTAAAATCAAGTTTTAATTCAAACAAATCCGCAATCCGCAATCCCAAATCCCAAATCGCTATGCGGCTTTCTTTAATTCAATCACGTTTTCCCGATTGATTTTCGCCATTGCTTTGGCTTCGGCGCGGGCTTCGGCGCGTGATTGCAAGCCCCAATCGAACGTGCCTTTTTTCCAAACGTAGATGTATCCGACAATCAGTGTCGTGATAAAAATCAAGATTTCAATCAACGCAATCGTGCCGAACATTACGCCGCTGATTTTTTCCTGCGCCAACAAATATTTGAAGGCAACAGCAAACGGAATCATAAACAAAACTTCGATGTCGAACAGCAAAAAAATTACCGCAACCGTATAAAATTTTATAGAAAAACGGTCGCGTGCCGAACCAATCGGGTCTTTGCCGCATTCGTAGGGCATTAATTTTGTTGCCGTGCGCTTGCGCGGACCGATTAAGTGCGTAACCAAAAGCTGGCTCGCGGCAAATCCCATTGCCACTAAAAACATTATGCCAATCGGCGCATAGTCGAATAAATTAAATTCGGACATAAAATCTTTATAAAATCCCTTTTTGAGCAAAGTAAGAAAAGCAAAACAGCCGAAATTCTCTTTTTAATTAAATAAAAGTTTGAGAATTATGGCACAAGTTCAATCGTAAGATAAGCAAGAATTAGAGTCAAGGCAGAGAAAGTGGTGAGTGGTAAGTGGTAAGTGGTAAATAAAATTTGTCCACTTACCACTCACTACTCACCATAGGGCTATTGCAAAGTCGTTGAAAAATTGAAAAGACCATTCAAATTTGATTCAATCTAAGTTTGAACAAAAACACTAAATCAAAAAGGAAGGTCTTTTATAGATGGATAATACCACAGAATTTGAGATATTTGAACAGAAAATTTATCCGCCATTGGTGGCAAGTTTAGGTGAAATCATTGACTTACGAGCCAAGAGAGGAGTTCGTTATCAGCTACTTTCATTACTTATCTTATTGTTTT
>JANNYB010000146.1:0-13518 GCA_031409875.1 Acidobacteriota bacterium
ATATTTCGATTGACGAAATGACCGCGCCGTTTATTACAGCGTTTTGGGAAGATATTGATTCGCTCAAAATCGAACGCCCAGAAGTTGCGCCGCGTGCGACGGAACATATTGCGGAAATGATTTCGATAATCGAAACTTTGCTCGAAAACGGCAAGGCTTACGAATCGGACGGTTCGATTTATTTTCGGATTTCGGCGTTTCCCGAATACGGAAAATTGTCGAAAATTTCGTTTGCCGGCAATATTGTCGGCGGTTCGGAGCGCGTTGATACCGACAAATACGAAAAAGAAGATGCGCGTGATTTTGCGCTTTGGAAATTAGTCGAAAATGAAGATTCCGCGAGTTGGGACGCAAGTTTCGGTCGCGGTCGTCCGGGTTGGCACATCGAATGCTCGGCAATGGCGATGAAATATCTCGGCGAAACTTTCGACATTCACGGCGGCGGAATTGATTTGCAATTTCCGCATCACGAAAACGAAATCGCGCAAAGTGAAGGCGCAACCGGAAAACTTTTTGCAAAATATTGGCTTCACGGCGAATTTTTAAAAGTTGACAGCGAAAAAATGTCGAAAAGTTTAGGCAATGATTTTACTTTGCGCGACATCATCAATCGCGGCTTCAAGCCTTTGGCGATTCGATATTTGCTGTTCTCTGTGCCTTACGACAAACAGTTAAACTTTACGTTTGAAGGATTAAAAGGCGCAGAAACAACAATCGAACGTCTGCAAGATTTCAAAAAGCGTCTGACGGAAGCAAACTTAAAAAAAGGCGAAAACGCGGAATTGCAAGCAAAAGCTCGCGGATTTTTACAAGATTTTGAGTCGGCGATGGACGATAATCTCAACACTTCAAACGCACTCGCCGCACTTCATAATCTCGTGCGCGAAACAAATTCGGCTCTCGCAAATGAAACGGTTTTATCAAATGACCGCGACGAAATCTTAAAAATCATCAAAAAATTCGATTCAGTCTTCGGTATTTTTGGCACGGTGGAAGTAGAAATTTTAGATTCTGAAATCGAACACTTAATCGAAGAACGCCAAGAAGCCCGAAGAAATCGAAACTTTGCGCGTTCCGACGAAATCCGCGATATTTTGGCGGAAAAAGGAATAATGTTGGAAGACACAAAAGACGGCGTAAGATGGAAAAGAAAATAAATTTATGAGCGAAGAATTTAGAGAACAATGTCGGCGACAGTTAGAGCGAACAGTTGAGCAACGGCTGAAATACGGCTTTTTTCGTCAATATAAACCCGTTTTGGACGACGCACCGTATCGCATTTTTGAAACGATGGCGGAATATCGAAAATGGGCAGACGAAAATTTGCCTGAATATCTTGGCTACAAAATTGTGAAAAAAGAAGATGAATCAACCTAATCGAACTTATTTTCAACTTCAACAAGCCGTCGAAGTTACCGAAATATTTGCAAAACACAACGTCGAATTTCTTTTCATCGGCAAAAGTGGCGCAATTATTCTCGGTTATCCGGCGGCAACTCAAGACGTTGATATTTTTCCCGAAAAAAGTATTGAAAACGGACAAAGATTGATTTTAGCTTTACACGAACTCGGTTTTGAGGTGAACGAAGAAACGTCTGAGAAAATTATTAAAGGAGCAGATTTTGTTCAGCTTAAAACAGGTCCGTTTGATTTGGATTTGGTATTTGCGCCCGACGGAATTGAAAATTTTAATGAAGCAAAAAAAAGACGTATTTTGATTGATGGTTTTCCGGTTGCAAATATCCGCGACATAATTGCCAGCAAAAAGGCTTCGGGCAGAAAAAAAGATTTGCTTGATTTGCCGCTTTTAGAAGATTTTCGTCAAGAATTTGAAAAGAAAATGCGCGGCGAACCTAAAACGTCAATCGAAATTGCTTTGGAAAAATTGCACAAATCTAAAGAATAATTGAAAAACTTCTCAAAGGCTGATTTTATCGAGTTTCGGGCGCGTGTTGCGATTCGTGAAGGCTATTTTTTGCGGTGTTCCGATTGCTCGAATTTGCGGTGTTTGAAACGCCTTGTTCGATCTCTTTTTGAAGCGCGTTTATGTCTTTTTGATGATTTTCAGCCGGTTTTTGCACTTGATTTCTAATTTGTTGAAACGCCGTGTTTTGGTTGTAGTTCGTATTGACATTTTTGTTGGCGGCGTTGTTAGTTTCCGCGCTCGAACACGCTGAAAACACGATTGATAGAAGCGTCAAAATAATAAGTTTTTTCATAAATCATTTCTCCAATAAAACTAAAAATGCCTTTCCGCTTTGTGCTTCGATGATTTTCGGTTCACCGATTTTGTAGCCTTTTAACATAAAATTACGAAGCGGCGGTTCTGTTTCTTTCCAATCTTGCGCTCGAAAAGCGATGTAAAATTTTTGATCGTTGATGTCTTCGATTTTCGCCGTCTGCACCGCATCGAAACCGCGCGGCAAAAAATATGACGTATCTTCTTTTAAGCCATCAATATTTTTTACGGTAAAGACTTTAAAATTATCGCTTTCGCGCATTGCAAACCAAAAATGATAAGCCGTTAAATCTTCAAAAACGTATAGTTTAGTCGCTTGATTTTTGTCTAAATTGCCAGCCAGATTTTCCCACGCGCACCAGATAAATTTCGGTTCGGGCGTGATGATTTTAAGCGCGAAAGCGATTGCAAAAAGCGCAAGAAAGCAGGAAACGAACGCGATTTTCAACGATTTTATCTCGATGTTTTCAACAAAAAAAGCAATCAAAATCGCCAACGGCGCGAAAACGATTATCAAATGGCGCGTTCCCCAAATCGAATAAGGAAAAACCCAACTTGCAATAAAAGCCAACAGACACGGGAGTTTTATAAAAATCAAAAGCAAAATATAATTACGTTTTTCGGTTTCGTCTTTTGCTTTCCATTTAACGATGAACAAAATTTGCAAAGCAACCAAGATGAGCAAAATCGGCAGTGAGATCAAATAATTCGACGGCAAATTAATGCCGCTCGCTTGATAATAAAACGGCTCGACCAAATCGAAAGCAAACTGAAAAATCGAAAAAAGATTCGGTTTCGACATCCAACCGATATTTTGCGCCAAGCCCGCATTTGTTTCCGAAGCGCGAATCACCGTCAAAGCCCAAGGCGCAAAAACCGCCAGATTTATGCCGAGCATTATCAAAATCCGTCCGATTTTTATTCTCTGCAAAATCGCAATCGCCACGACTTCCGAAAGCACCACAAACCAGCCGAAATAATGCGTATGAACGAGAAAAATATTGACGATTGTTAAAATCCAGAAACTCTTGCCCAAATCCAAATAACGCACGAAAAGCCACAGCGAAAAAAGCGAAAGACACAGCAAAACCGCATACATTCGGACTTCCTGCGCGTATTTTATCAAACAACCGTTGACCGCAAAAATCAGCAAAGCAAGCGCAATTGACGAATAATTTAACTTCAAACGGCGGCAGAGCCGATAAAAAGGAATCAGCGCAAGACACGAGAAAAATACCGGAAAAAATCGAAGCCAAAACAAACTTTCGCCGCCGATTGAAATCCAAAGTTTAAGCAAAACATAGAAAAACGGCGGATGAATCAAATCTTGCGCGACAAACCCGAACAAATCGTTCCAAGTATGAGTAGCGGCGTGAACGCTGAAAATCTCGTCAAACCACAAACACGAATCTGTCAAATTCCAAAATCTCAGCAAAACGTAGATTAAGCTGATGGCGACAATTATGATTTTCCAAGATTTTTCTGAAATTTTTAGATTCATTAAAGTCCAACACACTTTAGTTTGTTGACAGGCTGAGCATCTTTCAAATTAAAATTCATCCGAATATTCAGCAATTTGGTGATTAAATGTTTGCGACAAACTAAAGTGTGTCGGACTTTTTATCACAAACTTATTAAGTATTACTCAATTATTTAGAAAGTTTTCTACTTTATTATCCAACAAAACCCGGTCTGCTCGTATGCGGTTTGACTTCCCAAATCACCGCGATTTTTTCGACGGCAATATATGCCACGCGCTCTTGTTCGTCGCGTATATACAAAATGCCGTCTTTAACATCAACCACATCGCCGCGCACGGTCGCACCTGCGCCACACGAAACGTCTATTTCTTTTCCCATTAATTGTTTCAAAAAGTCTTCCATAATTTTTTCGAGTTTTGAGTCCCGCCTTCAGGCGGCAACCGCCCGCGAAGCGCGGCGGAAGAAAGCCGCCTAAAGGCGGGACTCAAAACAGTTATAAACGATTTTGATGCAAAGCCGAGCGTCCGGCAATCGCCCAACGACTTAACTTTTGCGATTCGGTTTGTTCGATTTTTTTTTCGCCCGAAAATGCCAAAGCCGAAGCAATCAAAGCCATATCGCGCTCTGTTTCATCAATTTCAATTTGTTTTTTGCGTTTGTTAAATCTCGGAATAAAACCTGTATCTAATTTACCTTCAATAAATTCCGCGTCTTCGACAACTTCGCGGAAAAAAGGCAGCGTCGTTTTAATTCCGCCGACTTCGTATTCTTGCAAAGCGCGGCGCATTCGGTCAATCGCTTCGGCACGATTGCGCCCGAAAACGCAAAACTTAGAAATCATCGGATCGTAATAAATCGAAATTTCCGAACCTTCATAAATTCCGCCGTCGTCGCGCACACCGCTTCCCTGCGGCAATCTCAAGCGCGTAATTTTTCCCGGTGAAGGCAAAAAATTATTTTCCGGGTCTTCGGCATAAACGCGGCATTCAATCGCGTGTCCGATCATTTTTACGTCGGCTTGCGTGAACGAAAGTTTTTCGCCAAACGCAACATTAATTTGCTCGCGCACAAGATCAATTCCCGTAACTAATTCGGTTACAGGATGTTCGACTTGAAGCCGCGTGTTCATTTCAAGAAAATAAAACGATTTATCCAAATCCGAAACTAAAAATTCGACTGTTCCCGCGCCGACATAATTAACTGCTTTCGCAACTAAAACCGCACATTCGCCCATTTTTTGGCGCAGATTTTCATCGTTAATCGGCGACGGACATTCTTCGATAACTTTTTGATGCCGCCGCTGAATCGAACATTCGCGCTCGCCTAAGTGAGCGTGATTGCCGTGTTTGTCCGAAAAAATTTGAATCTCGATATGACGCGGACGAACAATCGCTTTCTCAACATAAACTGCGTCATCACCAAAACTCGCGGTCGCTTCCGATTGCGCGGCTTCGAGTGCATTTTTCAAATCGCCTTCGTTTTCGACAAGCCGCATTCCTTTTCCGCCGCCGCCGGCAGATGCTTTTAACATCACCGGATAACCGAAACTGCCCGCAACTTCACGCGCTTCTTCGTAATTTTTTAACGGTTCGGTCGTGCCGGGAACAACGGGAACTTTTGCCGCAATCGCAATCTTTCGCGCCGAAATTTTCCCGCCCATTCCTTCCATCGCTTCCGGTGGCGGACCGATAAATGTGATGCCTTGTTTGGTAACTTCGCGGACAAATTCCGAATTTTCCGACAGAAAACCATAACCCGGATGAATTGCTTCCGCGCCTGATTTTACCGCAACTTCGATAATTTTTTCCCAGCGCAAATAACTTTCCGCAGACGGCGGCGCACCGATAAAATACGCTTCGTCCGCCATTCTGACGTGCAGCGCGTTTTTATCGGCTTCGGAATAAACCGCAACCGTTGCAATTTTCATCTCGCGGCAAGCACGAATCACTCGACACGCGATTTCGCCGCGATTGGCAATTAAGATTTTTTTGAACATAAGCCTGCGGAAGTAAAAAGTAAAAAGTAAAAAGTAAAATTTTAACCAAAAAAGTCTTCGCCGCTAACGATTTCCAACTTCGGCATAAACGGCAAAAATTGCAGAAAATCGTCCGTGTCTTCCGTAACGACATAACATTTCGCGTTGGTCGCCGTTCGTGCAATAAGTGCATCATTTTGAAGTTGATGCGCGTGTGTAAGTTTCGGAGTTAATCCGTGCGAAGCCGATTTATCGCCAAAACGCAAACGGCGAATCAGTTTCGCCGTTTCCCACCAATCAACTTTGTCGGGTGTGATGAGCGATTTGTGCTTGTCGTGAAATTTTCGCCAACTTTCATAAACGTCCAAATCATCGGCAGAAACTGTTGTCGCCGCTAATTCATATAAAACAACACTCGAAAAGTGCATTTTGGCTAAAAGTAACGGACTTTTTTGGATTCGTTTCCAATGTTTTGTGAAAATATTTTGGTCAAAAACGAAATTATGAAACTTTGACATTCTCTAATTCTTTTAATCTTTCCTGATTTCTTCCGATTACTTCCATCGCGGCTTGACCGGCTTTAATTAATTCTTTTTCTAGCTTCGTGTATCGCTTTTTCGGCTTCAAAGTTTCGATAATCGGAATTTTCCTTGTTGTTTCTTTTTCCGTCGGCTTTGTGCCGTTTTTTGAATTGTGATTTTTTTCCATCATTTTCACCTCATTTGAATTATATCACGCCGAAAATCAATCTAAAATCGAATTCCCGTGATTTCGCGGGTCGAAGCGAACGCCGATTTTTGCGCCGGGCGCGTATTTTACCGGATTTTTTTTCTGCTCGTCGGTTAAAATATCCGACGACTCAAAATCTACGCCTTGAATTTGGTAGAAGTAATAAGCGACTTCTTCGCCCGCGTCGGTCGTTTCGGTGTCAATGATTGTTCCGTCGCAAATTCTGCCTTTCGTTCGCAGAAGTTCACGACGTTTTTCTGCTGAATGTTCTTCTACTTTTTTTCGCCGAAAAATATCAAAAAGTCCCATTTTGTCTAATCCATTATCAAAGGCGGTTTGTTGTATTTAGCGCGTAAATCGTTGACGGCTGAAAGAACCATCGGACGATTTATGAGTCGCGCTTCGAGCGGGCGTTTGCCCGGAATGTCCATCATAATCAAGCCCAAAAGAATCGTCGGAACGCCGGGTCCGGGCGTGAAAATCATAATAATTCCGGCGATAATCAGCAGAAACCCGATGATGTTTTTAATGATTAAAGCCGTCCAGCGAAGCGTGATATGTTGGTCTGATTTTATCTCTTTGGCATAAGTCGAACTGAAATAATCAGCCGGAATTTTTATCATTCCGATAACGATTGCGCCATAGCTGATAACCACTGTAATCAGCATAAACAACAGCGTCCAAAGGGCTTTGCTCCACGTCAGAGTTTCCCAATAATTAACCAACCAATTCCAAATAAAATCCATTTGTTATTCGCCTTCTTCGGCTTCGATGCGCTTAAATTCCTTCCAAATAAAAATCATCCGATGAACAAACGTCCACATCGAACCGATTGCCAAAACCCAGAGAACTTGCGGCATTCGATTAAATAAATAGAAATCCGAGTTCCAATTCCACGTCGAAAGCGCACCGATGATAAACAACACAATTCGTTCCGGTCTTTGCAAAAAGCCGACATTCGCTTTCACGCCCAAACTTTCCGCACGCGCCGTCGTGTAGCTGACCATCACCGAGCCGAGCCAGCCGACACCGGCGAGAAAAACATTCAAAAGCGAATGTTGCGGCGAGTTTCCGGCATAAAAAACCATTATGCCCAAGAAACAAACCATATCCGAAACACGGTCGAGCGACGAATCGAGAAAACCGCCGAATTTCGTGACATTTCCCGTCAGACGCGCGACGTTTCCGTCGAGCATATCAAACAAATTCGCTACGATCAGCACGATTCCCGCCCAAAAGAATTCGCCGAAACCAAAAAGCACGCCGCACCCGACATTTATCATAACGCCGATGGTCGTCAAAATGTTCGGATGAACTCCGGCAGACGCTAAGACACGCACCATCGCATTGATGATTTTCATTGCCCCGTGTCCGATGCTTTCTCCTATCATTATTGGTAATTGGTAATTGGTAATTGGTAATTGGTTTTGAACTTATTACCAATTACCCTGCTAAATCGTGTATCGTTTTTAATCTGTAAATCTCGAAATTGCGAACGCCGTTCGGCGTTTTCACTTGTGCTTCATCGCCTTCTTCTTTGCCCATTACGGCTTGACCGATTGGCGAAACCGTTGAAATCAAACCGTTTTCGGGGTCTGATTCTTCAGACGTGACCAATTTATATTTGATTTTTTCGTCGCGGTCAAGGTCATACAAAATGACTTCCGAACCGTAAGCCGCGCGGTCTGTGGGAATTTTATTAATATCAATCGAGTCAACTTCGCTCAGACGTTGCATAATCTGCGCCATTCGCGCCGAAACCATTGATTGCCGTTCGAGCGCAGCTTTATATTCCGCATTTTCGCGCAAATCGCCAAATTCACGCGCTTTTTGAATTTCCTTCGGCAACGCGAAATGTAATTCTATTTCGAGTTTTTCGAGTTCGTCTTTTAATCGTTTTTTTACTTCTTCCATATTTTATATTTGGGATTTGGGATTTGGGATTGCGGATTTGCAAGAAGAAATCCCAAATCCCAAATCCTAAATCCCAAATCCTCAAAGTTTTGATTCGTTTGGCGCGGCAAACGAAATGCCGATGTCGCGGGCGGTGCGGACAAGTTGACCGTCAATTTTGACTTTTTTGACGTTCGCAATCGCATCTGCCAGCGGAACAGTGTGAACTTCGCCGGCTTGGAGCGCAACCATTACGCCGGATTGCCCGTTTGCCAGAGCGCGAACGGCACACGCGCCGAAATTTGTTCCCAACATTCTGTCAAAAGCATTCGGCGAACCGCCGCGCTGAAGATGTCCGAGAACAACACACCGAGATTCTTTGCCCGTTTCAGCTTCGATTCGACGGCGCAGGTGACTTCCGACTCCGCCCAAACGCATCGCTTCCGCGTCTAAATAAATCGGCGTTGTCCCGACTTCGGTTGCGCCCTCGGCAATGACGATATTCGTAAATTTCGAGCCGCTGCGCTCGCGTTCTCTGACCTTTCGCAAAACCGAATCAAACGAAAACGGAATTTCGGGAATCAAAATCAAATCCGCGCTTCCCGCCAAACCCGAATGCAGCGCAATCCAACCCGTATTTCTGCCCATCACTTCCAAAATCATTACGCGGTCGTGCGAAGCAGCGGTCGTGTGCAAGCGGTCGAGAGCTTCGGTCGCAATGTCAATCGCGGTCATAAATCCGAACGTCAATTCGGTTGCCGACAAATCGTTATCAATCGTTTTCGGAACGCCGATTACCGGAAATCCGCGCCGATGAAATTTTTCTCCAATCGCCAAAGTTCCTTCGCCGCCGATGACGATTAACGCTTCGATTTCGAGTTTTTTAAGATTATCGAGAGCTTCGTCAATCGGCAATTCGGGAATTACGGGAACGCCGTTGATCATTTTGCAAAAACTTCCACGATTTCTCGTTCCCAAAATCGTTCCGCCACGCGGCAAAATTCCGCCGACACTTTTTTTTGTCAATTTGACGACTTTCGGTTCACCTAAAATGCCTTCAAAACTGTCTTCGATACCGACGCATTTCATACCGAACTCGCCGATTGCCGTTCTCACAACAGCGCGAATCACGGCGTTCAACCCCGGCGCATCACCTCCGCCCGTTAAAACTCCAATCTGTTTATACATAAAAACTGCAAAAAAATGCGGTAAAGCAAAAAGTTTATTTTACTTTAGAAGCGCGAAAAATGCTAAAAGCAAAAGACTTAAATTTTCTATATTGTAACGCCTTTTCCGCAAATCAAAATTAAAGTATGATTTTAGCAAATGAATCAAAATCAAACACAAGTTTCGTTCGGCGAAGCATTTCGCTTTTGGCTCAAGTTCGGATTTATCTCATTCGGCGGACCTGCGGGACAAATTGCTTTGATGCAAAAAGAACTCGTCGAAAACAAAAAATGGATTGCCCAAGATGATTTTCTTCACGCCTTGAATTTTTGTATGCTTCTGCCCGGACCCGAAGCGCAACAACTTGCAACTTATATCGGCTGGCGACTTCACGGCATTCGCGGCGGAATTGTTGCGGGCGCGTTTTTCGTCATTCCTTCAATATTTTTACTGCTAATTTTGTCCTATATTTACGCGGCTTACGGCAATGTTCCGCAAGTTTCGGCGGTTTTGGACGGATTCAAAAGCGTTGTCGTGGCAATCGTTGTCGAAGCCGTTCTGAAAATCGCAAAAAAGGCTTTTAAGAATTATTGGCACGCAATTATCGCGGCTTTGGCTTTTATAGCAATTTATTTTCTGCACGTTCCTTTTCCGCTAATCGTAATTTGTGCCGCAATTTTAGGGTTTTTGATTTCCAAATTCGCTAAGTCAGAACCGTCTGCGGTAGCGGGCGGTTTAATCTCTGAATCTGAAATTTCAAATTTGAAATCTCAAACCGAAGACCAAAAGCCGAAGAACAAAAATCGTTTTTTAAAACTAATCTCAGCTTTTGCGATTTTATGGATTGTTCCGTTTCTCGCCGTTGGTTTGGTTTTCGGATTTGAAAATGTCGCGGTGAAAATTTATCTGTTTTTCACACAAGCGGCGTTTGTAACTTTCGGCGGTGCTTATTCGGTTTTGGCTTACGTTAATCAAGCGGTTGTTTCCGCCGGTTGGATAACTTCGGCGCAAGCGGTTGACGGGTTAGCTTTGGCGGAAACTACGCCCGGACCGCTGATAATGGTTTTGCAATTTATCGGATTTATGACCGGTTGGAATAATTCCGGCACAATGAATCAAACTGCTTTCGCCGTTTTGTGCGGACTTTTGGCGACTTTCGCTACGTTTCTTCCGTCGTTTATGTTTATCTTCATCGGCGCACCGTATATCGAAAAATTGCGCCACAATAAAAATCTCGCCTCCGCACTTTCAGGCGTTACGGCGGCAGTTGTCGGCGTAATTCTTAATCTCGCGCTTTATTTCGGCTGGACGGTAATTTTTGCGAATTCGGAAGTGAATTTCTTCGCGTTAATTTTAGCAATTTCAGCTTTCATTGCGCTTTATTTCTTTAAAGTTGATGTTTTATTAGTCGTAATTGCCGGCGGATTATGCGGTTTCGTGAAGTATTTTTTGATTGGATAATGTCAGAACCGCCTGCGGTAGCGGGCGGTTTAACTTGATGCTCTAAATTGTTAATTTACATTTGAAACGCTATCTTCAACCGCCCGCTACCGCAGGCGGTTCTGACATTTAATTTGCCGCACCAATGGTTTTAAACAACTTCCCGGCTTCGGGAATTTGCTCGATACCTTTTAAAACTTGCGGATCAACTTCGAGTAAAACTTGCTGTCCGGCTTCGCTCGAATAATTTGCGGTGGCAACTTCCATACGAATCCGCGCTTTGGCGTAATCAATCTGGCTGTTGATATTTTCCGCCGTCAAACCGTTGGCTTTTTCTGCCGTCGTGAAAGCGCGAAAGGCTTCAAATAATTTATCGTTCACCAAAAATTCGTCATTCATTACCGATAACTTAAACGATTGTTTTTCGGCTTTATAATTTTCAAAACCTTTGACTTTTCCGGCAACAAGCTGGCGCACAAAAAAGAATACGGATTCGTTCAAACGTCCTCGTAGCGGTGAAAATTGCAACGGCGAAACTTTTACGTCCGGCACGATTCGCCCGTCGCGGAACTTTCTGCCGCCGGCAACTTCGACTTCTTTTCCGGTTAGCGGCGCAGTATGCGGGCTTTCTTCATCTTCGCCGTTATTGGTGTAATAATCGTAGATCGAACCGTTTGAATAATCCTTCTGCAACGAACGTCCGAAAGGCGTGTAATATCGCGCCACAGTCAGCGTCAAACCTGTTCCCGAAGGCAGCGTAAAAATGCCTTGAACCAAGCCTTTGCCGAAACTTTCCGAACCGACAATCAAACCGCGTCCGTAATCTTGAATCGCGCCCGCGACGATTTCCGAAGCCGAAGCCGAACCGCCGTTTTGCAAAAGCACGAGCGGATAATCATCATATTTTCCGCCTACTGAAAGCAAATTTTTCGTCTGTTCATAACGCGAACGACCTTTAACCGAAACCACCGTTTTGCCTTCGGGAATGAATCGGCTGACAACTTCCTGAGATTGTTGAAGAATGCCGCCCGGATTGTTTCGCAAGTCCAAAATCAGGCTTTTCATTCCCTGTTTTTTCAATTCGCCGACCGCTTCGTCTAATTCGTCAACCGTTGTTTCTTGAAATCCGCCCGTCAAACCGACATAACCGATGCCGTCTTTGAGCATAAAATAATTGCGAATCGAAGGCAGCGGAACGCCGTTACGGATAAGCGTATATTCGACCGGCTTTTCACTTCCGGCGCGTTCGAGTTTGACTTGCACGCTCGTTCCGCGCGGACCGCGAACATTTTTGGAAACTTCCGCGCTCGTCCATTTCAGCGCGTCTTTGTCGTCAACGGTTAAAAATTTATCGCCGTAGCGAAGTCCGGCTTTATCGGCTGGCGTTCCCGGCACGACCGATTGAACATAAACGCCGTCGCGGTGTTGCAAAATCGAAACGCCGATGCCGAAAAATTGCGATGATTGTTCTTCCTTCATTTTGCGAAGTTCATCCGCCGTAAAAAAAGAAGAATGCGGATCAAGCGTCCAAAGCATTCCTTGAATCGAACTTTCGGTGATTTTTTCGTGTTCGATTTTACCGATGTAATTTGTTTCGATAACCTTGACCGCTTCGCTGTAATCGCCGACGACTTTTTGAGGTGTCAACGAACTGTCAGCCGAAGTTTGCAGCGGCAAACGCCCGAAAATTCCGCCGAAAATCGCTCCGGCTAAAACAATGGCAATACCTAAAATTATAATTTTTTTGCTCATCAGAAAAAACTCCAACGCTTTTTACGATTGTAACACAAATTAGTTGCCGAAAATTATTCTGCGATTGTCGTCTGAAATTTTGTATTTATTAATGCAGGGCTTTCTCATAAAAACAAATTTGCCGGTAACTTGCCAATCAAGAATAAATTGACAGGGATAAATGGAATGCAAGGGATAACAATTGAAAAAAAAACTAAAAAAATCCCTTTCATCGCTTCAATCCCAGTTAATTTTCGGTTTTTGTTTAACTTTCAATTTTTAGGAGAAAACCCTATTTATTAATGATTTTTATGAGCTGTTTTCAATTAAGGAGTTTTATTTTTTAGCAATTTATGTTTGATTCGGATTTACTTTTTGCACACAAGAATTTAACATCTAACTTTTGTCAGATGAAACCTGCAATTTCCATCATTATTCCGGCTTTTGAAGAGCAAGACCGCCTCGGCGAATCCGTGCGGACGATTTTGCGTTATATCGAAACCGAAAAACTTTCCGCCGAATTGATAATCGTTGACGACGGTTCAGGCGATAAAACCGCCGAAACGGGCGAAACGGTTTGCGCCGAATTTCCAGAAATTCAAACAAAAGTCATCAGATATGAAAAAAATCGCGGCAAAGGGTTTGCCGTCAAAACAGGTTTGCTCGCGTCCGTTGCCGACATCGCAATTTTTTCGGACGCAGACCTTTCAACACCGATTGACGAACTGCCGAAACTCGTCCAACCGATTCAAAACGGCGAATTTGATTTAACTTTCGGCTCACGCGCACTCGACCGAAGTCTTATCGGTGAACGCCAACCGTGGCGGCGCGAACAAGGCGGAAAAGTTTTTAATTTGATTGTC
>JANNYB010000147.1:0-2896 GCA_031409875.1 Acidobacteriota bacterium
CAAATTGATGCTCGGAAACATCCTCAAAAATAAGTTGGATGAGCCGGAAATACTGATGGAAACAATCCATCAAAGACACCGCGTCAGGCACAAGGACATTGTGCGGCGAAGGCAGTTTTTAATCTGACAAAGTAGAATTAAGCAACCTTTCATAACGGTCGGAGAATCTATTTATCAAATAAGGAAGTTTGGAGAAAACTTGTGCAAAATTTATTATTCAAATTCACATTGGTCTTTTTGTTTTTACTTACGGTTGAATCGGCTTTCGGACAAAAAGAAAACACGACTCCGACAACCTCGGCGACCCGTGATTTTTGTTTCAATGTCGTGAAGCCGGGAATGGGCGGCTGTCCGGTTGGTGAAAATGTTCCGTATGATACGCCGTTTTTGGAAGCAATTCGTCAACGCGATATTGAATTGGTTAAACGTCTGATTTCGGAAGGCGCAGACGTTAATCAATTTGACAGTCGCGGTTTTTCGCCGCTTATTTTGGTTTCGGGCGGCGATTTTGAATTGATAGATATTTTGTTGAAAGCCGGCGCGAATGTTAATGCCGAGTCGAAATACGGCGCAACGCCTCTAATTCGCTCGGTTTGGTGTTCACGTGCCGTTAAAAAGTTTTTAGAATCCGGCGCGAATGTCAATCAGCGGAACATCAATAAACGAACTGCTTTGCTGTTTGCGGCGGAAACCAACAATCTCGAATCCATAAAACTTTTACTCGACGCAAATGCCGATATTTCGGTAAAAGACGTGGAAGGAATGACGGCTCTGCTTTACGCAATCAAAAGCGGAAATATTGAAATCACAAAATACATCTACGACAAAGGCGGTAAAAACGATTTATCAGATGAGCAGAATGCGGCAAGAGCTTTGTCAATCGCCGCCGGAATTTCACAGCCGGAAATGATAAAGTTTTTACTCCAAACAGGCATCAGCGCAAATTCGCGTTTTAAAAATAATGCCAATGCTTTAACGATGGCGGCGATGCGAAACAACCCGGAAGTCGTCAGACTTTTGCTCGAAGCCGGAGCAGACCCGAACATAAAAGGTTCGCAGACAGTTTCGCCCCTAACGTGGGCTTCAACTTACGGCTATACCGAAATTGTCAAACTTCTACTTGCCGCCAAAGCCAAAGTTAATCCTGATGATTGGTCGCCGCCGCTTTTTACTGCCGCCCAAAACGGACATATCGAAACAGTAGCTGTTTTACTGAAAGCCGGAGCCAATATTGACGCGCAAGGCTACGGAGGAAGAACGGCTTTGATGGATGCCGCCGGACGAGGCAACGTCCAGGTCGTTAAGTTTTTGATCGAAAATGGAGCAGATGTAAGTCTAAAAGACAGATACAAAGAGGTTACGGCATTATCGCTGGCAATGAAAAGCGCGGAGGCGTTTCCGAATCCGCAAATAAACGAAGTTATTCAAATGCTTAAAAACGCCGGAGCAGTCGAATAACCTATAAAAAGTTATTGAATCAAATTTAATTCGCGCAAGGCTTCAAAGGTTGGCGTATTTTCCTGCCAAAGCCATTCGAGGCGCAGGAAAAATCCGTCTAAAACTTCCGAGCGGAAAACATTTTCATCAATTTGAATTTGTTTGTAAAGTCCGTTTTCGTCCAAACGGTAAAATTCGGCTTCCTGTTTTTCGGGATCAATCAGCCAATATTCGTTGACTCCGGCGGCTTCGTATTCGCCGAATTTCGTTTTGCGGTCGCGTTCGACAGATTCCGGTAAGATAATTTCAACCGCAATATCAGCCGCGCCATTGAGATATTCGTGTTTGAGAATTTCGGATTTTTCTTTTCTGACAAACACCAAATCAGGTTCGCGCCCGCGCTTTTGTGCTTCGAGTTTCATTGCATAACCGGCTTGAACTACTTCGCCCAAATTATGAAATTCAGCAAATAATCCCATTATTTTTTCTAAAAAACCGCCAACTCGCTGATGCTTTAAATTGTTTGACATAAAACCGATAACTTTTCCGTCAATCCATTCGAGACGTGAGCCTTCGACATTCAATTTGAGGTAATCTTCAAACGAGATGTATTGCCCATTGCGAATTTCAAACGAGCCGATTTCGTATGTTTGCGGTAAATCTATAACGAAGGTATTCATAAAATCTCTCCGCTTGTATTTTAACATATACTTAACAGAAATTAGTTTGCGAAAAATTTGTTTTAATTGTCCAACACGCTTTAGCTTGTTGAATGCCGGAACTCGACAAGCTAAAGCGTATCGGACATTTTAAGCAGTCTGCGCCGATTTGACGCAGACGGATGAAGCGACATTTCGTATCGCTTTTGCGCTTTTATATTCAAATTTATCGGTGAGCGAAAGTTTTTTTGAAAATTGATTTCAGTCGGGCAACTTTTTTCTTGCTATATGGCAACAAAAGTCAGATAATCGCGTCTAATGATTTGCGAAAGGAGTCGCTTTTTTAAATGTCAAAAATATCTGTCTTTGCTTTTCTTTTGTGTCTTTTTTTCTGTTCAAACGGTTTCGCTCAAAATGCAAAAATCGAGAGTTTGTTGAAGCAAATTTTGGATTTACCTGCGCCTGCGCCGCGTGATTATTCTTACGTTACGGCGAAACCGAAGCGCGAACGCGATGCGGCGTTTTTGTCCGAAGACAATGTTCCGCCCGATGATGCGCCGATTGAAGATTTGGTTGATTATTGGTCAACCCAGAACGGCAAATTTTCGCGGCTTTCATATCAAATCAAACCTTCCGCCAAAACTATCGAACGCCTGCTTGATTATTCCGCCGAAAACAAGGAAGAAATCGTTAATTTTTTAAACATTCTGCCCGTCAAGCCGGAAATCGGCGATAAAGTTAAACAGATTTATGACAGTATGCCCGATGAAACCAATGAAGAAGTCGGCAACTACTTACGC
>JANNYB010000148.1:0-12832 GCA_031409875.1 Acidobacteriota bacterium
AAAAAAGTAGCTTTAATTGCCTGTGCCAGAAAATTGATGACTTTTCTAAATTCAATGGTCAAAAATAATTCTGCTTGGAATCCCAAAGTTACTCAAGTTTCGGCTTGACTTTTATCACAGTTGCTCTGTGGATAATAAAAACATTTTTCTTCATTATGCAGGTGGCGGCATATCCGTCGGAATGAGCGAAAACGCGCTGATTAAGCCGACGCAAATTGCGAGAACGGCGTAAATTATCGAAATCGCTTTGTTGTCTTCTTCAATCTGCATCGGAATTATCCAATACAAAATTTTAAACAAAATAATCTGCAAAACACCGACTACGCCTGCCCAAATCAGAAAATCAACGTAATTTACGCCGTGATATGAAACCGAAAGCATCGGCAAAGTGAACCCGATAAGCGCACCGCCGAGCGCGATTGCCGGCGCGACATTGCCCGCTTTGATTTGCTCTTGTTCGTGATACGGCGTGAGCCATTGGTAAATTTTGCCGAAAATTCCGAGCAATGCAAGACTCGAAAAAGTGTATAAAAGAAAATTTCCTAAAGCCTCAAGTGTAATGTATTTCATTTTTTCTCCTTTTTTGCCCACGAAACACACGAAAGACACGAAAATTTTAAAGACTTTTTAGTGTATTTAGTGTATTTCGTGGGCTAATAAATCTTGTTCAATCTACAAAATAATGCGGCACGAAATGCGAATTGTTGCCGGAAACTATGTTTCGGTCTTCGCGGATGCCGATGCCAGCCGCCGCGTCGCCGATAACCCACGAACCGATGACGGCGTTCCAACCTTGAAAATTCGGCAAAGTAACAAATTCTTGATAAATATAGCCGTCGGCATCATATTGCGGCGCGTGATGCGAACCTGCAATGAGCGAATCGGCAAATGTTCCGGCAAATTGCACGTTTGCGCCTTCTCTGCCGAGAATCGGTTTTTTGACAAAGCGATGGCTGAAATCCATAGCCGGTTTGTCGTTTTCAAAAAAAGAGGCAAGCAAGTTCGGATGATTCGGGTATCTTTGCCACAAAACGGGCAAAATCGCTTTGTTTGACAGAAGCATCTTCCACGCCGGTTCAAACCATTTCGTGCGGCAATCAATGACAAATTCGCCAAATTCTTCGCGCATCATCCATTCCCACGGATAGAGTTTGAAAGCGTATTCGACAGCCGTTTCTGCCGTGTCCGTAAATTCGACGCGGTGAGCGTTGTAGCCGAGATTTTCAATCTCTTCGATATGAATTTCCCAGCCGCCTTGCACCGCCGTTTCTGCGATATATTCCAAGTTTCCCCAATCTTCGTAATGCCCGTCTTTTGAAGCGAAAACGTAAAGCATCGGATTTTCGGTTTGCGGTTTGATTTCGCTCCAACGCGCAATTAATTTTTCGTGAATGCTGTTGAATTGGTCGCGGTGCGGCACATTTTCCGCTTCTTCGAGCCAATGCCATTGCGCGACTGCCGCTTCGAGCAGAGATGTCGGCGTGTCGGCGTTATATTCAAACATTTTTATTGCGCCGCTCGTCGGTTCAAAGAGCAAATCGAATCTGCCGTAAATGTGCGCGTCGTCGTTATTCCACGAATTTTCAATCAGCGATTTTGATTCGTCATTTAATCGAAAACCTTCCGCGTAATCGCCCGATTCGATTATTTCGCCGACAGTTTCCAGACAAATTTCGTGCAAATTTTCCGTTGCCGCTTCGATTTCTTCGATTTGTTCGAGCGTAAATTCGTAAGCCGCGCCTTCCGTCCAATACGGCGTGCCGTCGTTTGAAGGAATGTCGTGATATTGAAACCCGATTTCGTCTAATCTTTCAGCGTAATTTTCGCGCTTTTTGAATTCTTTGCGAAACATTTTTTTTAAGTTTTGAGTCCCGACTTCAGTCTGCAAAACCGCGAGCGAAGCAAAGCGGTTTTTGTTTAATCTTAAAGATATTCGATGTGCCGAAAGTTTCTGCTTTGCTTCGCTCGCAGAAAGCCGACTGAAGTCGGAACTCAAAACTTTTAAGACGAACTGCTGTAACCGCCGCCGCCGAAACCGCCTCGGCTCGAAGATGACGACGACGATGAAGATGAAGATGAATAAGATGACGAGCGCGGCGTTGAAACACTGCTTCTCGAACTCGAAGACGAACTCGAAGTTACGGTAAAAGATTTCAGCGAAGTGCTGGTCGAAGTCGGCGAAATGGTTTTTCCTTTGTATGAAACGGCGCGGTCGCCGGAATAATAATTCGGTCCGCGAAAACCTCTGCCCGCAATTATGCCGCCATTTCTGCGATATTCGTCCGTGTCGCCGTCGTTCATCTGCTCGCACAAATCCTGTTCGCCCCAATCTTTTTTGCAATCGTCAATACTTTGATAAACGTCCCGCGTTGACGAAGAAGGCGTTGAAGGTCTATATGACGAAGAACTTCGGCAAGCACTAAAAAGCAGAGAACCCAAAACAGGCGTGATAATCAAAACGATTTTTTTACTTTTTTTCATTAATTTCTCCGAAAATTTAAGAAACGGCTTGAAAGCTGAATGTTTAATTACTTTATATGAAGTTTTTTTACTTGGCAATAGATTCGGAGCTAAAACGAAAATTCACACAATAAAAAATCGGCAAACTCGCTTCATTGCTAAGTTTGCCGATTTGTAGAAATTCTCCGCAGGTAAGACTCGAACTTACAACCCTTCGGTTACACTTTATCCCAAACTTTCGTTTGAGTGTGGACTATCTCATCAACTTTTTTCAAAGTTGTCGGACGCTATTTGAGATTTTATTGGTTTGGTTTCCTCAATCTCTAGTCTCTGCACGTTCCTGTTTACTCTTAAACCATTCAACAGGCTTCGCTCAGGATTACCATTCTAATTTGCATTAGGGAAGGTTTCCCTGCTAGGCGACCTTTTTTAATTCTTTCAATTTAGTAAGAATATTTAGGTCTTCTTCCGTAGCTGAATAATAAGTTCCGATTGCCTTATCAAGATAACTTTTGATAAGAATCAGTTCAGATTTTTTCACTACGCAATACGGTAAAATTAAATTACAAAGTTTATGAACTGCCAGCTTTTTATCAACTTTTAGACGAAGTGCAAACCTAGTCGAGTTTTTACGCCAAATAGGAGGTTCAATTCGATAATCAACTTCACATTGATTTAGAATTTCACGCACTTTATCAATCATAGTTTCACTAACGGTTTCGATTGTAATACGAAAGGTCAAACCTCTTATCGAAATCTGTCTTGCATAAACGCAACCTTCTCCATCAATGATTCCACTAAGCCAAGCAATGTCGGTAGCTTTTACCATCTTACCGCCCCAGTTTAATTCATCCGATTTTTCAATCACGGTCGCCCGTGAAAGCTGCAACTATTTTACAGCCGAATGCTCTGCCATTGAGCTACTGCGGAATATCGTCCTCGAAAAGACGAATTTTTAGGTTAAAGATTTTGCCGTTTCTTGTCAAGTTAAATGCAAAAATATTCTGCATTTTTTACTTTTTACTTTGTCGAATCCATTTCATCCCAGATTTTATTGTTGTGCGTTTCGGGCAAATATTTCATTCCGACGATGAACGTAATTGACGCAATAATCATCGGATACCAAAGTCCGGCGTAGATATTTCCCGTGTAAGCGCAGGCGAGAAGTCCGATTGTCGGCAGAAGTCCGCCGAAAACGCCGTTGCCGATATGATATGGCAAAGATAAAGATGTGTAGCGAATTTTTGCCGGAAATGCTTCGACGAGATATGCGGCAATCGGCGCGTAAACCATTGTAACGAAAATGAGTTGCAGGAAAATCAGCAAAACCATCATCGGCACATTGACGTTCGGCGCATCCTTTACGGGCGTTGCCGCTGTTTCGTTTGCGGCGTAGGAAACAGGCGAAAGTTTTATTTCCGTCGTTACCGGATCGGTCGTGTATTCAATCGCGCTGACATTGTTTCCGGCGTAATAAGCCATTCCTTTGTAAATCGGATAATACGCTAAAACCGCCAGCAAACAGCCCGCCATCATAATCTTTTTGCGTCCGATTTTGTCCGAAAGCGAACCGAAAAATATAAATAACGGAATCGCCAAAACAATCGCTGCGGCGACAATTAAATACGCTGTCTGTTTTTCGATTTTCAAAACCGTCTGCATATAAAAGAGCGCGTAAAACTGTCCGGTATACCAAACCACACCTTGTCCGGCAGTCGCGCCGAACAATGAAATTAAAACGCGCCGGCGATTTTCGGGATTCTTAAATGCGTCAACTAAAGGCTTTGCCGAAGACATTCCGGTTGATTTGATATGCTGGAAAATCGGCGATTCTTTCATCTTCAGGCGTATGAAAAGTGAAAAACCGACAAGAATAATCGAAAGCAAAAACGGAATTCGCCAGCCATATCTGGAAAAATCTTCCGCCGACATTCTGCCTTGAATTATTAAAATTACGACAAGCGAAATGAGAAGCCCGAATGATGCGGTAATTTGAATAAAACTCGTATAAAATCCGCGCTTGTTATCGGGAACGTGTTCGGCGACATAAACTGCCGCGCCGCCATATTCGCCGCCGAGCGCGAGACCTTGCAAAATGCGAATTACAATCAAACCAATCGGCGCAAGCACTCCGATTGTTTCGTAAGTCGGCAAAAATCCGATTGCCGCCGTCGCACCGCCCATCAGCAAAAGCGTCATCAAAAACGCATATTTGCGCCCGATTCTATCGCCGATTTGCCCGAAAAACAACGCGCCAAACGGACGCACGATAAACCCGACGGCAAACGTCGAAAGATAAGCAATCATCGCCAAAGTGTCGTTGCCTTTCGGATAAAAAAGCGGCGAAATCGTCGCGGCAAGACTTCCAAAAATATAAAAGTCATACCATTCAATCACCGTTCCCGCGCTCGATGCGCCGATAACTTGCCAAATTTTTGCTTTTGAAACTTCGTCTGTTTTTAATGTATCTGTCATTGGAGTTTTTTTGGAATTTGCAAATGAATATTACAAGAGATATTCTTCAATGTGAAGCGTAAAAGATTATAAATCCAAATTTCTTTTCCAACAAATATATGAAAGATTCTTTTAGATTTAAGTTTGGCGCAATTCTCTTTCTCGGTTGCTTACTTTTAAGTTTTGCGCTTCTTCTGCAAAAGACAGATGAATCTCAAAAAACAAAAAATGTTTCGTCATTTGAAACTAATAGCGTTGTTGATTCAAATTTACTTTCTTCTTCATTTACTAAAAATCAAGTAAAAATTAAAGGTGAAAATCTACCCGTAAAATTTGAAAGAGATTTAGAAACTTCTTTGGAAATTCAAGAACTGCCGAAAATTTGGTTTGAATTGACAGATGAAACTAATCAAGTGGTTAAGGTTGAAGTTCCTAAAAATGCTCAAGAATTTATCAAAAAAAGATGGTTAAATACGCTTAAATATTCTTTTCAAAATCAATCAACCAATGATAGAGAAACTAAAATAAACATTCAAGAAAACTATCTCAATGATGCGACGGTTTATGCAACAACGATTGATGATTTCGATATAATTACGCCTTTTGAAAAACGGAAAATTTCGCAGGAAGAAGCATTTGAGATTATGAGAGTTGTCGCCGGTCTTGCAATTAACCGCTACGAAGAACTGCAAAATATGTCTTTGCAAGTGAATCTGCAAAAAAACTATAAATAGATTTCTCACCATTTCAAACTCAAAGTATAATCTTCTCTTTACATAATTTTGGAGATTCAATTTTGCAACACGAACTAATTTTAATACTCGATTTCGGCTCTCAATATACGCAACTTATCGCACGGCGCGTGCGTGAACAGGGCGTTTATTGCGAGATTGTGCCGTTTCATTTCGCTGTAGAAAAAATCATCGAACGCAATCCGAAAGGCGTGATTCTTTCCGGCGGACCGAATTCGGTTTATGAAACGGACGCGCCGCAGATTTCGGCTGATTTTTACGAACAAATTACCGCGCCGATTCTCGGTATTTGCTACGGAATGCAACTGCTGGCGAAGGATTTAAACGGCGAAGTTTCGCCTTCGGACAAGCGCGAATACGGACACGCGAAACTTAGAAGATTGAGCGGCAAAACCGAACTTTTTACAGATTTGCCCGAAATTCTCGACGTTTGGATGAGCCACGGCGACCACGTTACGACTTTGCCCGAAGGTTTTCATCAAACTGCAACGACAGGCGAAGTTGTAACTGCGATTGAAAATCCTGCGCGAAAGATTTACGCCGTCCAATTTCATCCCGAAGTTTCGCACACGCCTTTGGGAAAAGACGTTTTACGCAATTTTTTGTTTAACATCTGTTTGTGCAAAGGCGATTGGACATCGAAACAGTTTATTGCCGAAGAAGTCGAAAAAATCCGTGCGATTGTTGGCGAAAACGATAATGTCGTCTGCGGTTTGAGCGGCGGCGTTGATTCGACCGTCGCGGCAGTTTTGATTCAACAAGCAATCGGAATGCGCCAAACTTGCATTTTCGTCAACAACGGTCTGCTTCGCGCCGACGAATTTGAGCAAACATTAAAACTTTACAAAGAAAAATTGAATTTAAATGTTATCGGCGTTGATGCTTCCGCAGAATTTTACGAAGTTTTAGAAAATATCGTTGATCCCGAACTGAAACGCAAAGCAATCGGCGCAAAATTTATTGATGTTTTCGATGCCGAAGCCAATAAAATCGGCGATGTAAAATATCTCGTGCAGGGAACTTTGTATCCCGACGTTATCGAATCCGTTTCGCTTCGCGGCACAAGCGTTACAATAAAATCGCATCACAACGTCGGCGGTTTGCCCGAAAAAATGAATCTGAAATTGATTGAACCGCTTCGAGAATTGTTCAAAGATGAAGTTCGCTTAATCGGCAAAGATTTGAACATTCCCGACGAAATTTTACAACGTCATCCGTTTCCCGGTCCCGGTTTGGGCGTGAGAATCTTAGGCGACATCACACGCGAAAAAGTTGAACTTTTGCAACGCGCCGACAAAATTTTTATCGAAGAACTTCACAATTTCGGAATCTACAACGACGTTTGGCAAGCCTTCGCCGTTTTGCTTCCCGTTCAATCGGTCGGCGTTCAAGGCGATTTCCGAACTTACGAAAAAACAATCGCGCTCCGAGCCGTTTCATCAACCGACGGAATGACCGCCGATTGGTCGCGTTTGCCGTTCGATTTTCTGCAAAAAGTTTCATCGCGCATCACGTCCGAAATTCGCGGCATCAACCGCGTCGTTTATGACATTTCATCAAAACCGCCAAGCACGATTGAGTGGGAATGATTTCGATTGCGGATTTGGGATTGCTGATTGCGGATTATAAATTTTGAAAGATAATGAAAGTTATGAAAAAGCAAGAAACGAACTCGACATCTAAAACATTTGAGGTTGAATATACGGAAGCCGACATTCAGGAAATGCGCGAAAACGGATATTCGGAAGAAGATTTGCCGCGAGTCGGAATTCATAAATTTCGTCGCGCCAGACATTTTGTTCCGCGCAATCAGCAGAAGTTGAAAGTTACGATAATGCTCGACGCGGATATTTTGGATTTTTACAAAGAACGCGCCGCCGAACAGGGAAATCTGCCATATCAAACGCAGATTAACCGCGAACTTCGCAAGGCGATGGCACGCACCAAAAGCCCGAAAAGCGAGGTCGTTACGCTGGAGATGTTCGAAAATCCTTTATTTCTTTCCGATTTAGCAAACAAATTAAAAAAAGTAGCTTGAGATTTTGAAAATCAAAATTGTTTCGGAAGTAATAGTGAACAACCGCGTTGTTTATGACATTTCATCAAAATCGCCAAGCACAATTGAGTGGGAATGAAAGATTTTAAAGTTATTTTTCTTAAAAAGAATATTTTATTTTCAAATTCGTCGCCAAAAATTAAAAAAATGCTTGATTTCCATAGCTAATATTTGGTAAAGTGCTTTTGACTTAAAGTTGAAATGAGACTTTCTCCTTTCAGATTAATGCTGAAAACTCCAGACTTTATGCTAAAAATACGTCGAAACGGTTTTTGGGCGACTGTATTTTTTTCGATTAATTCCCAAAATACGAAAATTAGATAGATAGGAAAAAAATATGAAAAAATTAGCACTAACCTTTGTTTTTATGTTGCTGGCAGTTTTGGTTTCGACCGGAAACGTGCAAGCTGAATCGTCAATTTTTACGACTGCCCCGTCGTTTGATTTGAACAATGTTGAGCAAAATGTGTTCAACAACACGCCGCAAAACAGATACACGCTGACCATTACCAATCGGGCGATATGGGCAATTACCGAAGTTTATGTCGAAACTTCAGAGAACCAACGAAATTGGGGAAAAGAATGGCTTGATGGCAGAATTTTAGAAAAAGACACTTTCATTAACTTGACTGGTCTTAAAGCGGGCGAATATGATGTCCGATTTGTTGATGAAGACGGTTATGAATGCTTTTTGATGAATACACCGATTACCAAAAATACTTCTTGGGAATTAACCCAAAAATGGCTCGACAATTGTCAGGCAAAATCTAACTAATCTAAACTTGAGATAAAGTTATTTGCCCGCGAAACACGCGAAATACACGAAAAAGAAGAAAAGCATTTCAACATTTTTCGCGTGTTTCGTGTGTTTTGCGGGCAAATTTTCTTTGTTTTATTATTTCGGTATTTCCCGAAAAAGTTCGGCTAAATCGTCGGCTTGATAATGTGCGTTTAAGCCGCTCGGGTTCGGGAGCAGCCAAACGTCTGCGCCGCCGATTTTTTCGGGTTGCAAACCGAGTTTTGCTTTCGGATTTTGAAACGCCGTGCGATACGCGGTAATGCCCAAAACCGCTAGCGTTTGCGGTTTGTATTTTTCGATTTTTTTGACCAAAATTTGTCCGCCTTCGATGTATTCTTCTTTAGTTAATTCATCGGCGCGGGCGGTTGTGCGTTTGCAAAAACAGGTGATGCCATAGCCGGTTTCGAGCAGTTCGTATTCTTCCGACGGATGCAAAATTCTAGCGGTAATGCCCGATAAATGAAGAACTTTCCAAAAACGATTGCCCGGTTTTGCGAAATGAAATCCCGTTGCGCCCGACCAAATTCCCGGATTGATGCCGCAAAATAAAACCTTCAAATTGTAATCAATAACATCTTCCATCGTGCGATTCACCGCATCGCGCAAATCTTCTTTTGTCGGTTTGAAGTTTTTCATAGCTCAATCATACAAAATTTCAAAAAAAACAGGCGACTCGAACCTCGAATCGCCTGTTTTTTCCTTAAAAATTTTGACCTTATTTTCTTCCACCTTTAAGCAAAAAGCCGATAACCAAACCGACAGCCGCCGAAATCAGAATCGTCTGTCCGGGTTTTTGACGCGCAAATTCTTTTGCGTCTTCGACCAATTCTTTCGGGTCTTTGCTCGAAATCTCTTTGAATTTATCGCCTGCTTGAGCGAATTTTTCGTTCGCAAAATCTTTAGCTTTGCCTGCCGCGTCATTAAATTTTTGTTGATATTCTTGCGCTTGCATTTTCCAATCTCCTAAATATTCGTCGTCTAATTTTTCTTCCGACACAACGGGAACAAGGCTTTGCTCCAATTCTGCTTCCGCTTTTTTAACTTCTGTTTCAAATTCGTTCATTTATAATAATTCTCCTTTATTAAAAAAATTAACCAAGCTACAACTTTTTGGTTTCGCCCGCTTTGATGCAGGTTGGTTACAAAAAGTTGATACGAATTTTTAGAAAATTAAGTTCCGCATTGAATTAAAAAAAGGCAGTCCGAAAACTGCCTTGAATTTGGATTCTACGGTTCAGCCGTAAAGTCTATATCCGTCAGCTTGTCGTTGATTTGTAAAATTCGAGGCGTGAATATATGACGTTTTGATACAACTTCGATGGTGTATGTTCCGCCGGTCTCGACATTATCAATGGTGTAATAGCCTAACGAACTTGTCCGCACAGATTGCGAATTGCCGTTTGAGTTGGTAAGCGAGACAACAGCATTGTGAACTCCTTGTCCTGCCGAGTTCATCACGCGACCTGAAACCGAAGCAGACGCGGCTGTCGGAGCAAAAACTTGAATGTTCATCGGACTGCCTGATTTGAAAAAACCGATTGTTACATTCGCGGCTTGCGGCGGAAGATTGGAATCATAACGAAAATTATACATCGTTCCCCAACGAATTGCGTTTGCATTCGGATTTGAAGCAACTGTATCTGTATTCCAAGTTATCGAATCGGCATTCGGACTCGCCGCTTGCGCCTGTCTCCAAGCCGTATTGCTAAAACCTGTGCTTCCTGTCGTGCCGTCTGCAGTTGAACCCGAATGTTGCGTCGGATTGCGGAATCCGACGTTGGTCAATACAGTTCCGGTTGGCAATGCGACGCTAAAAGATTGGATGGCGCGGTCGAGATTTTGATTGTAAATTGCGTATTCATAGTGCCATACTCCCGGCGACGGGTTTGTTGCTTTGTAGCCGAGAATTGCTATTCCGTCATTGATTGCATCAGGTCGGATAGTTGCCAATGTTGCGCCTGTCCAAGCATAAATCGCCGGTTTTTGGCGTTGTGTCGTGCCGGCTGCCGAGAAACTGAACGGGCTGGCTGTGCCGGTAACGCTGTATTGGCGATACGAAACATTGTTGTTCTGATTGCACTGCGTCGGATTTGTTTGACACCAAGTATATTCGTGCGGTGTAACATATTGCGCTTCGGCAAAATATGTCGCGCCTGAATTCTGCGATGTGCTTAAGTTACTCGATTCAACCAAAATTCTGTGTGATGTGCCAACGTGTGCGTGTCCTGTGTGATTGTTGTTCGGCGTTGTGGAGTCGTTTCGCGGAAAAAATCCGGTGAACGGGTTAATCCACGCTTTCGAACCGAGATTCGGACCTGAATTTAAACTTGCCGAATACGGATCGGAACAACCCGAACCAAGCCGCGTGCCGCCGACACCGTTACAGCCCAAGCCGCAAAGATTGTTGGTTAAAGCGGTAAAAGCGTGTTTGACTTGTCCTTGACCGATTTGCTCGAAACGATCACCGTTTGCGCTCATTCGGTAGAGATTCTGCGGAATAACCGGATGATCGTTGTTCGAATTAGCGAACCAATTCAAATCAATCGTGCCGTAATTGCACGAGTCCGTGCCGACTGCCAAACCGACTTGCGTTCCGACAGCACTGCCGAATTGCGCGAGTCCGACAACATCGCCGACAACAACGTCAGGACCCGGAATCGTTCCGGCATTTGCTCCACATTGCGAAGTCGAATTAAACAAACGGGTAAAAGCATCGGTTCCCGATAAAATTTCACCGCTGTTTTCGACGAGATAATCCGTTTCGGATTTGCCGTCAATCAGCGAATCAATCGTTTTCATCGTCGTCGAAGAAGAAAATTCACCGACAATCGAGCTGGCATCAGCCGAACGCCCCAAATCAGCCGCATATTCTTCCGACAGAATTAATCTGCCTTCATTTATGCTAAACGCACGACTATTTGAATCATAATCGTATTGATGTCCTTCGATATAGAAAAACGTATATCCCGTTTTTTCATCACGAACGGCGAGTTCATAATGGTTTCCAAACGGCATCACTTCGACCACTAAATCATTTGCCGACGCATTCATTTTCATCGGCAATTCAAACGAACTTTCCGAAATAATCCTCATCGAACTCGGCAAAGGTCCGCGCAGTTGATTGTTTGCCACAATGACCGTTAGAGCAGATTCGCGCTCCGCTTGGAAACGCAAAGTCCCGCTTTTTGATTCGCTGAGGCGGCTCATCTTGACATTCAAGACGACACTGCCGTCTGCCACAATCATTTTCTCGATAGTTAC
Source organism: Acidobacteriota bacterium (assembly GCA_031409875.1). Lineage (GTDB taxonomy): Bacteria > Acidobacteriota > Blastocatellia > Pyrinomonadales > Pyrinomonadaceae > CALMEH01. The sequence goes on from JANNYB010000148.1 coordinate 11,783, forward strand.
GGGAGCAGATTTCATCACGCCTTGAATGCGCTCAAATGCCAACACACCTATACTATCGCTAAGAAAAATACCCACCGTTAACAATGCTACAAGAATTCTTTTTATCATAGGACTTTCGCTTTTTGAAAAAATATGACTAAACAGAAGCTCAATGATAACAAAAAATCAGTATATTGAATATCTGTTAATTCTACTTTGTCAGATTAAAATTTCTTTTTAATTTTTGACATCAGCGGATTTAACCCGCGTCGCGGGTGTCAGCACACCGCTTCGCCGCCTTTGTGCGTGAGCGCAAGGTGAGTCAGGCGCAAACTCCGAAGCCCGTGATAACGGGCGACAGCCGATGAAAATCAACGCTTTCTCATTCAAGCAAGTCTTTATAATACTCCGCAAAGTTTTTCATAAAACTAAATCTTAACGCGCCTAACCGCTAATTTATTAATCAAACTTTCCTTTACTTCAAAACCGATTCCGGCTGATTCGGGCGCGATTATTGTTCCTTTTTTCGTAATTTCGACGGCGGGTTCGATGATGTCTTCGTGCCAATATCTTTTGCTGGCGGAAACGTCGCCGGGAAGCGTGAAACCGGCGAGCGTTGAAATGGCGATATTGTGGGCGCGTCCGATTCCTGATTCGAGCATTCCGCCGCACCAGATTGGCATATTTGCGCTGCGGCAAATTGCTTCGATTCGTCGTGATTCGCTGTGTCCGCCGACTCGTCCGTTTTTGACGTTGATGATTTTGCCGGACATTAAGTAAATTGCTTTGCGTGCATCTGCGGGCGATTTGATTGGTTCATCAAGACAAATCGGCGTGGAAATTTCGCGTTGCAAAACGGCGTGATCAATAATGTCGTCGTGTGGCAAAGGCTGTTCGAGCATCATCAATTTGAACTCGTCTAAACTTTTTAATTTATCAATATCAGCCAACGTATAAGCCGAATTTGCATCGCCCATGAGCAGAATATCGCCAAAATGTTCGCGCACTTTTTTGATCACATCATAATCCCAAGTTGGCGATATTTTGATTTTGATGCGCTGATAACCTGCA
>JANNYB010000149.1:0-16993 GCA_031409875.1 Acidobacteriota bacterium
AATTCCGGTGCTATTTTGACGAGCAGAGTTTTTAAGTTTTGAGTCCCGCCTTCTGGCGGAATTCTTTGCTCATCAAGTTTCCGCCTGAAGGCGGGACTCAAAACATGATTCCGCTTTTGCAATTCGCTCAAAAGTTCTTCCAACTTTTCCGCTTTTTGCAATTCGCGCAAATTCGGCGTGTTCGGCGAAGAAACATTAACCGCAATATAATCGGCAACCTCAAACGCCAAATCAAAACTTGCCAAATAATTTTCAATCGCTTCATCGTTCGGAACATCTTTATTTTTTCCGATGTTCACGCCGAGAACACAATTCGGCTGAATTTTCTTTAACCTTTCGATAACTTTTGCAGTTCCTTCATTATTAAATCCGAGCCGATTTATCAACGCTTGATCGTTTGGAAGTCTAAACATTCGAGGTTTTTCATTTCCTTTCTGCGGATTAAAAGTTACCGTTCCGACTTCGACAAAACCGAATCCGAGCGCGGCAAGCTGATTGACAACTACGCCGTTTTTATCAAATCCGGCGGCGATTCCGAGCGGATTTTTAAATTTCAAACCGAATCTTTCAATCTCGCCGAAAGATTCGTTTGCAAATCGTTTCCCGACAAAATCTTGCGCGAATTTCGTTCCCAAACCGCTTTTTAACGCTTCAATCCCAAATTCGTGCGCCGTTTCGGGCGACAAATTAAAAAGCATTGGGCGAATCAATTTTTCGTAAATTTTCGACATTTTAAACTGAAATGATAAATGATAAATGATAAATGTTGAACTTTAACTTTAGCAATGATACGATTTGCCTTGAAAATTATGGCAGACGAATACGGATTAGTTGAAAAATCGAAAATAATGGACTCGGCGCGGATGAAACGCGCCCTTTCGCGGCTTGCGTCGGAAATTGTTGAAGAAAATCACGGCGCAAAGGATTTGTATATTGTCGGAATTCGTCGGCGCGGCGTGCCGCTGGCAGAAAGAATCGTCAATAAAATCGAACAACTCGAAGGCGAAAAACCGCTCTACGGCATTATTGACATCACGCTTTACCGCGACGATTTATCAACCGTCGGCGCAAATCCGATTGTCAATCGCACCGAACTCGACGCAGACATCGAAAACAAAAAAATTATTTTAGTTGACGACGTTCTTTATACGGGCAGAACAGTTCGCGCCGCAATGGATCAATTAATGGATTTCGGTCGCCCAAATCGCGTTCAACTCGCTGTTTTGATTGACCGCGGCAAGGAACACCGCGAACTGCCGATTCAAGCAGATTACATCGGCAAAACCGTGCCAACAAAACGCGCCGAAATCGTCAAAGTTATGCTCAAAGAATTTGACGACGAAGAAGCCGTCTGGATTTACGAAAAGCCTTAAATGGCAAAAGATGCTTATCATCAAACGGTCATAAATGCTCTGATTAAAGATGGTTGGCGCATTACGGATGATCCGTTTATGCTTCGTTTTGAAGATTTGACAGTTTACGCGGATTTAGGCGCGGAACGAGTTTTCGCGGCGGAAAAAGACAACCAAAAAATTGTTGTTGAAATAAAAGTTTTCGGTGGCGTTTCAACTATCTCAGATTTTGAAAAGGCACTTGGTCAATATAATCTTTATCGTTCATTGATGAAAAGATTAGGCATTGAACGCGAGTTGTTTTTAGCCGTTTCTGATAAAATATATAAAGATTTTTTCGAGCGCATCTCGATAGAATACGTTGTCGAAGAGCAAAATATCAAAATTTTTGTTTTCAATCCTGAAGAAGAGGTCATAACTTTATGGAAAAAATAAAAAAATATCGCCAAATCATCCAAAATCTGATTCAAAAATACAGTTCTTTCAAATCAAGCTACGACAAAATCGAAGACTTTGCCGTTTGTGATGAAAAAACTGACAACTACATTTTGTTAAATGTCGGTTGGCATCCGAGCGGTCGCCGGCAACTTGGTTATCCGATTCATATTCGCATTAAAGATGAAAAAGTTTGGGTTGAATGGGACGGCACTGACCAAGAAGTTGTTGAACAATTAATTAATGCCGGTATTGACGAAAATGACATCGTTTTGGGTTTTCAAAGTCCGAAAGAAATTCGATACAGCGATTTAAAAGCTGCCTAATTTTCAAGCAAGGTTAAATGCCTTGCTTTTTTTGTAAATTATTATGGATAAACCTTTTCGCCGTCGAGATTTACTTGGAATTCGCAATCTTTCTGCTGAGGAAATTGTCGGAATTTTGAATACTGCCGAAAATTTCCGCGAGATAAATCAGCGCGAAATTAAAAAAGTTCCGACGTTGCGCGGAAAGACGATTATTAATCTTTTTTTCGAGAATTCGACGCGCACACGAACATCTTTTGAACTCGCCGCCAAACGTCTTTCAGCTGATGCGGTGAATATTTCGGTTTCATCTTCTTCGGTTACAAAAGGCGAAACTTTGGTTGATACAGCGATGAATCTCGATGCGATGTCGCCCGATTGCATCGTCGTTCGGCACGGTTCGGCAGGCGTTCCGCATCAGTTGGCGAAAGTGTCAAAAGCCGCCATCGTCAACGCCGGCGACGGCGCAAACGAACATCCGACGCAAGCACTTCTCGACGCAATGACAATCCGTGAACATAAAGGCAAAATTGACGGCTTGGAAGTCGCCATCGTCGGCGACATTCTGCATTCGAGAGTGGCGCGTTCAAACATTCATCTGCTAACAAAACTCGGCGCAAAAGTTCGAGTTGCCGGACCTAAAACATTAGTTCCAAACGACTTCGCGCATCTCGTCGAAAAAGATTTAGAAGTTTGCCCAAACATCGAATCCGCCATCGAAGGCGCAGATGTCGTGATGATTTTGCGAATCCAAAGCGAACGAATGGATTCCGCTTTTTTCCCGACCTTGCGCGAATATTCAATTCATTACGGCTTAACCAACGAACGATTAGAACTTGCGCGAAAAGATGCAATTGTTTTACATCCGGGACCAATGAATCGCGGCATCGAAATCTCATCCGACGTTGCCGACAGTTCAAGAAGTTTGATTTTAGACCAAGTAAAATACGGCGTTGCCGTCAGAATGGCAGTTTTATATTTAGCAACCGGCGGCACGGCAATAAACGGATAAAGTTATATGTCAAAACTACTCATAACGAAATATTACAACCAGCTTCACGAGATTCTCAACGCGGGCGGAACGCGCAACGAAGGTTCGATTTCGTTTGCTTTTGCGACGCTTCTGCGGGCTTACGCGGGAAAGAAAGGTTTGCTCTTGGTTGAACAATTTGAGTTTGTCGGGAAAAGCGGCAAGCGCATCAGACCGGACGGCGTTTTGAAGTATTTCGGCGGCATTGATGTCGGTTATTGGGAAGCCAAAGACAGCAAAGACAAACTCGACGACGAGATTCATAAAAAACTCAACGATGCCGGTTATCCGTCGAAAAACATTATTTTTGAAGACACGCAAACGGCGGTTTTGATTCAGGAAGGCGTTCAAGTGATGCGCGTTTTGATGAATGAATGGAAGTTGCTTGACGATTTGCTCGACAAATTCGTTGAATATCAGCCGTCGGAAGTTAAAGAATTCAACAAAGCTCTCGAACAGTTCAAAGAAAACGTGCCGACGATTGTCGAAGGTTTGCGCGAACTGATGGAACGTGAAGCGGAAACCAATCAAGATTTCCGCGAGATGCGCGATTCGTTTTTGGAGATTGCGCGAAGTGAGATTAATCCCGAAATTACGCCCGAAGATGTGCGCGAAATGATAATTCAGCACATTTTGACCGAAGATATTTTCACTAATGTTTTCGGTGATGCCGATTTTCATCGCTCGAATAACATTGCGCGTGAATTGGAAAACGTCATCGAAACATTTATGACGCGCGAAGTTCGTAAAAACTATTTACAGCGCATCGAATACTTTTACAAAACGATTCGAGACGCAGCTTCGGGCATTACGGATAATCACGAAAAGCAGAAATTTCTCAAAACCGTCTATGAAAATTTCTACAAAGTTTATAATCCGAAAGGCGCGGACAAATTAGGTGTCGTTTATACGCCGAACGAAATTGTCAGATTTATGATTGATTCGACCGATTGGCTTTTGGAAAAGCATTTCGGTAAAAGTTTGAGTGATAAAGGCGTGGACATTCTCGATCCGGCGACGGGAACGGGAACATTCATCGCCGAACTGATTGACCGCATCAACATTCACAATCTCGAATACAAATACGAACACGAACTGCACGCCAACGAAGTCGCCATTCTGCCGTATTACATCGCTAATCTCAACATCGAATATACTTATCAACAGCGCAAAGGCAAATATAAAGAATTCAAAAACATCTGTTTCGTTGACACGCTCGACAACACCGACGCGCTCGCCTATTCGGGCAAACAATTAATGCTCGGCGGCATAAGTTCAGAAAACGCCGAACGCATCAAAAAACAAAACGAAAAACGCATCAGCGTCATCATCGGCAATCCGCCGTATAACGCAAATCAAGCGAACTTTAACGATTTCAACAAAAACCGCGATTACAAGGAAATTGATAAACGAATCAAAGATACTTACGTCAGACATTCAACCGCGCAAAAGACGAAAGTTTATGATATGTATGCGCGTTTTTATCGTTGGTCAATGGACAGAATTGATAAAAACGGCGTTCTCGCATTTGTTACGAATCGTTCGTTTATTGATTCGAGAACTTTCGACGGTTTCCGCAAAGTTGTCGAAGACGAATTTGATATTGCGTATATCGTTGATACGCGCTCGGACGTTCGCGCCAATCCTAAAATTGCCGGAACAACGCACAATGTTTTCGGCATTCAAACCGGCGTAGCGATTATGTTTTTGGTCAAGAAACAAGCCGAAAACGACCGAAATAAACGAAAAGCAAAAATCTATTACATCGCGCTCGACGATTTCTGGCGCAAGGAAGAAAAATTAAATTGGCTAAACGACAATCCGATTGAAAAAATCGAATTTGAACGCCTCGAACCCGACGCGAAACATAATTGGATTAATCAAGCCGATACTGATTTTGAAACATTGATGCCGTTAATTGATAAAGATGTGAAATTAGGAAAGAAACAAGATGAAACAGTGTTTGAGTTATTTTCTTTAGGTGTATTAACAGCAAGAGATATTTGGAACTATGATTTTTCTAAAAGCAATTTAGAAAATAAAAGTGAATTCTTCTGTAAACATTATGCAAAAAGCAAAATAGAATATTTAAAACTAAAAGATAAAGAAAAATTTAACGATTCTGAAATCAAATTTACAGATGAAATTCTTGACCATTTCAATAGAGATTCAAAATTGAAGTTTGATGAGAATAAAATCAGAACTTCTTTATATCGTCCTTTCGTTAAAAAATGGACATATTTTGACCGAATTATTACTCACAGAATTTATCAGCAAGATAAAATCTTTCCAATTGATGATAATAACAAACCAAATTTGTGTATTGGTTACATAGGAAAAGATACAGTTGTTCCATTTTCGGTTTTGGCATTTAATCAAGTAAATGATTTGAATGGTTTAAGTAATGCCGCAGGAGGAACAAAAACACTTCCACTTTATCGTTACGATTCCGAAGGTCAAAAACACGAAAACATCACCGATTGGGCATTGAATCAATTTCAAACTCATTACGGCGCGATGTCAGAACCATCTGCGGTAGCGGATGGTTTAACGCGGCAAACTCAAAAGACAAAAGATAAGAATCAAACGCCTGAAAATTTCCCTGCGAAAAACGACTTGATCACCGACGTTCAACCATCCGCTACCGCAGATGGTTCTGACAGGACGAACGGCGCAAACATCACGAAGCAGGACATTTTTTACTACACTTACGGCGTTCTTCATTCGCCGCAGTATCGCAAGAAATACGAACAGAATTTGAAGCGCGAGTTTCCGCGTCTGCCGTTTTATGATGATTTCACCATTTGGCGCGATTGGGGCGAAAGTTTGATGGATTTGCACATCAATTACGAAACGCAAGAACCATTTGCGCTCGAAAGAAAAGATTTGGATTTGACTGCGAAACAGAAAATTAAACAGGAAAATTTATTCGCCGATAACACGGAAACAGAAAACGAACCGTTTATCGCAAAGCCGAAAACGAAACTTCGCGCCGATAAAACGAGTGGAGCGATCGAAATAGATTCGCACACGATTTTAACGGGCGTTCCGTATTCAGCGTGGGAATATAAACTCGGCAACCGTTCCGCGCTCGAATGGATTTTAGACCAATACAAAGAAAAGAAACCGCAAGACGCGACGATTGCCGAACGGTTTAACACTTATAAATTTGAAAATTACAAAGAACAGGTCATTGATTTGCTCAAACGAGTAACGACGGTCAGCGTCAAAACAATGGAAATTATAAATCAAATGCCTGAGGCGACAGATTAGAAATGAAACTTTTAATTGCAAACGGTCATTTGATTGACCCTTTATCACAGGAAAATACGGGAATGAATGTTTTAATCGAAGACGGCAAGGTTGTCGCTTGGTTGAAACAGAATGAATCAGTGCCAAAAGATGCGGAAGTTTTTGATGCGAGCGGTTTGCTGGTTGCGCCGGGATTTATTGATTTGCACGTTCATCTGCGCGAGCCGGGACAGGAGCATAAGGAAACGATTGCTTCGGGTTGCGCGGCGGCGGTGGCGGGCGGTTTTACGAGCGTTTGTCCGATGCCAAACACTTCGCCGATTAACGATAACGCGGCGATTACGCGCTATATGATCGAGCAGGCTGAACGCGCAAAATTGGCGAATGTTTTTCCTGTCGGCGCGATTACGAAATCTTCGGACGGACACGAATTAGCCGAAATGGGCGAGATGAAGGCGGCGGGCGCGGTTGCAGTTTCGGACGACGGGCGACCTGTGCCGAATGCCGGAATAATGCGCCGTGCGATGGAATATGCGAAGGATTTCGATTTGCCTGTCGTTGACCATTGCGAAGACAAATCGCTCTCATCCGGCGGCGTGATGCACGAAGGGAAAATCTCGCTTTTGTTGGGATTAAAAGGAATGCCCGCTTTGGCAGAAGATTTGGACGCGGTGCGCGATATTTATCTCGCCAAAGAAACCGGAGCGCATATTCACATCGCGCATATTTCGACGAAAGGCGCGATTGAAATTGTCCGCCGCGCAAAAAATGAAGGAATAAACGTAACTTGCGAAGTTACGCCGCATCATTTTACGCTCACCGATAAGGCGGTCGAAGGCTACGACACGAATACAAAAATGTCGCCGCCTTTGCGAAGTGAAGAACATCTCGAAGCAATTTTAGAAGCCATAAAAGACGGCACGATTGACGCGATTGCGACCGATCACGCGCCGCATCACGCCGACGAAAAAGCTCTCGAATACGACCGCGCACCAATGGGAATTACCGGACTCGAAACCGCAATCGGCTTGGCTTTTAACGAATTAGTTCACAAAGGAATTATTGATTTGGCGCGATTAATCGAACTTTTTTCAACAAATCCGGCAAAGATTTTCCGATTAAAAGAACGCGGAACTTTGCGCGTCGGTTCGATTGCCGATATTACGATTATTGATCCAACGCTCGAATGGACATACAAAAATTCAAACTCGAAATCAAAATCCGAAAATTCGCCGTTTGACAGTTGGAATTTCACGGGCGCGGCAGTTGCCACAATTGTCGGCGGAAAAATTGTTTATCGCCGATAAAGAAATCATTTACTAAATGGTCAAACTGTGCTATTACGGTATTAGATTTTTTTTGTCAAGGAGTTGATATGCGTGTAAAACTGTGGTTTATTTTGTCTTTTCTGGTGCTTTTCAGCGTTGATATTCAGAGCCAAAAGCGCGTTGATATTCCGCCCGACAATTATGACGCAACAGAAATTGTCGAAATCTCGCTCAAAGCGGGCGAAGCGCAGCTTTTTATTGTTCCGTCATCCGCCAAACAAACTCTTTCGGTTGGTGTTGACACCGAAGACCCCGATGGCGTGGCGTTTATAAAACTCCTCAACGGCGATACGAAAACTGATAAATGGTTTGACGATTTTGATGATTTTGAGGTTCTCACAGGCAGACAAGACGATTATCTTATCGAAGTCAAAAATGTCGGCAAAAAAACTTACGAAACCGCTCTTTTCTTCAGCTTGTATGAAGCCGAGAGCTACCGAAATATTTCCCGTAAAGATTTTCTACCCGTAAAAAACATCCGCCGGATTGACTTCAAAAACTTTCTCTATCCGCCGGTTATGGGCGATATTTATAGAAAAGTCAGAGTAATAAACGGCGAGTTTTCAGAAGAAAATGAAATTCATAAATCTTGGTTCAAAGTTGGTGATGTGGCTTTCGGCGATATTGATGGCGATAAGACTGAAGAAGCAATTGTTTCGCTGTTCGATTGGAGTGGCGGAAGCGGAATTTTCTCCGACGTATTTGTTTTCAAATTGAAAAACGGAAAACCTGTCCGCATTGACAGATTCGGAGTCGGCGACCGCGCTTTTGGCGGCGTGCGAGGCGTAAAAATCAAAAACGGTTTGGTTATTATCCAAAGAAATGATGCCGGATTGCGCGGCGGTGCTTGTTGTTCTCAATTTATTACCACCGAAAAATTTCGCTGGGACGGAGAAACCTTTGTCCAATCAGGCAAAATAATCAGGCAAAATATCTATCCGACAACCCGAATTATTTTTGCCAAAGGTGCATCTGGCAAAGATTTCACCGTAATTTTTTCTCCCAAAGAAGATACCGAACGATTCATTGTCAGAGCCAAAAAAGGTCAAATACTTTCCGTAACAAGTAATGAATCCGAACCCGGCATTTACCTTTTGGACGGAGAAGCCGAAGTCGCTAAAATGCCAAACGGATTTAATGCCAAACTCGAAAAAGACGGCGATTTTGTCTTTCACGTCTCAAATTATAAAAATAAACTTGCGAAATATTCGGTAAAAATCGAAATAAAATAAACAATTTCGATTTTCACTTTTGCTCGTGCTAATCTAAAAGACGTTTTCACAAACTATCGAACAAGGGAGATTTTTTAGTAAATGGATTTTTTAACCGATCCGCAAGTTTGGATTGCGTTTCTGACTTTGACGGTTCTCGAACTCGTTCTCGGCATTGACAATATCGTTTTTATTTCGATTTTGTCGGGCAAACTTCCGCCGGAGCAACAACCTAAGGCGCGTTTTATCGGGCTTTCGATGGCGTTGCTAATGCGCGTGATTTTGCTGTTTTCGCTCTCGTGGGTGATGACTCTGACTGAACCGCTTTTTACGCTGCCTATCGTTAATCATCCGATTTCCGGGCGCGATCTAATTCTAATAATCGGCGGATTATTTTTGATCGGAAAATCAACGCACGAAATTCACGGCTCGCTCGAAGGCGAAGAAGGCGCGGCATCGAAAAAAGTTTATGCTTCGTTCGCCAGCGTGATTGTCCAAATCACTCTGCTCGACATTGTTTTTTCGCTCGATTCGGTGATTACGGCAATCGGAATGGTTGATAAAGTTGGGATTATGATTGCGGCGGTTGTCGTTTCAATTGTTGCAATGATGTTGTTTGCAAGCACAATCGGCGCATTTGTCCAAAAACATCCGACTATCAAAATGCTTGCGCTTTCGTTTCTGCTTTTAATCGGCGTAACGCTTCTTGCGGAAGGTTTTCACCAAAAAATTCCGAAAGGCTACATCTATTTTGCGATGGCATTTTCGGTGCTGGTCGAACTTCTGAATATGAAACTCAGAAAAACAAAAACCAAGCCCGTGGATTTGCATAAACCATTCAGCAACAGCGACGAAAACGCCGCGATTGCAGAATCTTAAAGTCAGAACCGCCTGCGGTAGCGGGCGGTTTAACTACATATTTCGAGAAACAGATTAACGTCTAAAGGTTAAACTTCAACCGCCCGCTACCGCAGGCGGTTCTGACTTTATTTCCAGCTTATTTCGATTTCAATTTCTTCGCCGTCGTCGTTTTTTTCGTATTCAAATTCGATTTCCGCATTGGGCGGAACGATGATTTTGTTGTTTTCTATTTGAATTTCAAATGGTTTTCCTTGTTCCAAAGCGTCGGCAAGGCGGCGCAGTTTGGCGACATTTTGTGAAACGCTGTAACTTTTTTCGGTGTCAATTTCTTCTTTCTTTTTCATAATAAAATCTTCGGGCATTTCGGAAATAAATTCAAGCCAATGTTTGCCGTTCGGATGCCAGAAAGCGAGTTTGTAAGCGTGCAAACAAAGCCGCAAATATTCGCGCCCGCCGCGTAATGTGTCGCCCAAAATCGGATGTCCGAAAAATTCGCAATGAATCCTAAGTTGATTGGTTCTGCCGGTTACGGGTTCGAGTTCGAGAAGCGTTGAATCTTCAAATCTTTCGATAACGCGAAATTTGCTTTTCGATGCTTTGCCGTCAATTTTTACGCCCCAATATTTTAATTCGTCAAATCTTCCAATCGGCGCGGAAATTTCTCCCGCGTCGTCTTTAACAATTCCTTCGACCAACGCGAGATATTTTTTTTCAACTAATTTTCGCTCAAAATGACTCGATAAAATCCGCAGTGCGCGTGAATCTTTAGAAATCACCATCAAACCCGACGTTTGTTGATCGAGCCGATGCACCAATCCGGGACGAATGATTTTTGATTTTTGATTTTTGATTTTTGATTGATTGTGATTCAAATAATGTGAAAGTCCGTTCAAAAGCGTTCCGTTTTTCTCGCGGTGTGTCGGGTGAACGAGTATTTCCGTAGGTTTATTGACGACGAGAAACAAATCTTCTTCATAAACAATTTCGAGCGGAATTGCTTGCGGTTTCATCGCCGTTTCGCGCTCCAAATCGAGTTCGATTTCGACAAAATCGTTTGTTTTCAGCTTAGTTCCGGCATTTCCTTCAAAACCGTTGACTTCGCAATTTCCAGCCTTCAAACGCTCGCGCAAATAAGTTTTGCTCAACGAATGAAATTCATTGAACAAAAAATCGTCGAGCCGTTTTTTATAAGATTCCGCTTCAATTTGAAAATAAATTTTTTCGCTCACAGATACAAAATTTACCACATAAGCAGTTGGCAGAAAGTTGCAGAGTTACAGAAAGTTGCAGAGTTGTTTGAAATCAACAGTTTAGCGAGTTTTAAAAGACCTGAAAACATTTTCTTATCTCCACAGAAACATAGAACACATAAATTTTTTCCCTTCTATGTGTTCTATGTTTCGATGTGGTAAAAATTAAGTTATCAAATGAATGCGAACGAACTCGAAATAATTAAAAAAGTCATTCAAACGCTGAACGATTCTAACAGACCGAAATCAAATCTTTCGAGCGTTTTGGAAATTCTCGCCGAAGATTTTGCGGTTTTGCGCTCGTTTCTGCTGATTTACCAACCTGAAACCGACAAATTAACGCCGATTGCCGTAAATAATCTGACGGCGGCAGATTTTCGCAGACTTGAAATACGCGCCGAAAAAACTTCTTTGCAGACGGTTTTTGAAACGGGCGAGGCGATGATTATTTCGTCTTTCCGCACCGAAATTTCATTCGTTTTTTTGCCGAAATTTGATGAAGAAACGACTTTGATAATCTTGCCGGTCGCGCTGGAAAATCAAGTTACAGGTGCGTTTGCGGCAGAATTTGCGGAACTTGATTTTTTTGAAATCGAAAGCGCGAAATTATTTTTGTCGGTCGTTACCGCACTTTTGGCGCAAAGCATTAAAGTTGAAAAAGCAGTTGCCGCCGAACGCGCAAAATTGGCAGACGAAACTTCGCATCTGCGGCAGGAATTGAAGGAAAAATACGATTTTTCAAATATCATCGGCAATTCGGCTTCGATGCGGCAAGTTTATGATCAGGTTTCGCAAGTTGCGCGGTCAAACGCGACGATTTTGCTTCGCGGCGAATCCGGCACGGGCAAAGAAATGATTGCACACGCGATTCATTACAATTCTTTGCGCTCGAAAAAACTTTTTCTCAAAGTAAATTGCGCGGCTTTGCCCGAAACTTTGATTGAAACAGAACTTTTCGGCTTCAAAAACAAAAAAGGCGCGTTTGAAATTGCCGACGGCGGAACGATTTTTCTCGACGAAATCGGCGATTTGCCGCAACAAACTCAAGTTAAATTGTTGCGCGTGTTGCAGGAAAAAGAGTTTGAACGACTCGGCGGAACGGAAACGATTAAAGCAAATGTGCGGCTGATTACGGCGACAAATAAAAATCTCGAAGAAGAACTTTCAATCGGCAAATTCCGCGAAGATTTATTTTATCGTCTGAATGTTTTTACGATTTTTTTGCCGCCGCTTCGTGAACGAAAGTCTGATATTTTGCTTCTCGCCGAACATTTTCTCGCCAAATATGAACGCGAACACGGCAAAATCATCAAACGTATTTCCACGCCGGCGATTGATATGTTGGCGCAATATCATTTTCCCGGCAACGTCCGCGAACTCGAAAACGTCATCGAACGCGCTGTTTTGGTTTGCGACGAGCAAGTAATTCACGGACATCATCTACCGCCAACGCTGCAAACTGCCGAAATTTCGGGAACGGAAACTAAATTAACGCTCGTTTCGGCAGTCGAATTATATGAAAGCAATTTAATTTCCGACGCGCTCAAATCCGCACGCGGAAACATCGCCAAAGCCGCGCGAAGGCTAGATTCGACGGAAAGAATTCTCGGTTACAAAATCAAAAAACACGGCATTAATCCAAAAAGATTTCGATAAAAAAGATGTGGAATAAGTTTCTGACAACAAGCGACCCGGCGCGTGAAAAATACGGTGCGGCAAAAGACTCGCATCCTGAAGAATACTCACAAGTTTTAAAAATTCTTCGGGAAAACGGCGTTGACATTGACCAATCGCGTCCGATGATGGCATATTCTCCGGCAAAAAATCGTGCAGGCAGATTCATTCTCGATCCGCAGGCTTCGGTAGCTGCACTGAGACACGAATTTAAACATTTTCTCGACGATAAAGCCTTCGGTTATCCGGGTTTGATGTTTTACCGCGAAGATGACGAAAAATTTTGGGCGATGGAGTTTTGGGCTTTTGCCGAAGAATTGAAATTTGCCCGCGAACAGAAAGATTATGATTTAGCCCGAAAAATTGTTAAACTAATGAGAGAACGAAAATCCGAGATTTTCGACAGATAATATGAATTTAGTCCGGCAAACACAAAAAGCATCGAACGCCAAACTCAGAGAGTTTTTAAATAGCGATTCTCTTTTGTGGCGAGCGGCGGCAATGGATGAAATCAGCAATCGTTTGCAAACTGATTTTGACGACAATCTCTTGAAAATGTTGAGCGAAGCAGTGTGCGAAAAACGTAACCGGGAAATATTTGTGCGCGGAACGATAACGGTTGCTCACGTCGGAATGTTTGCGCTTGCGCGAATAAATCATTTCAAAGCGCGTGAAAAATTTTTGAGTTTATTATCAATTTTCAAAGATGCCGATTTGAAAGATTTGATTTGGTATCTCGAATCGGAAGGCATCAGCATTGCTTTTTCTGAACTTCAAACAGCTTAATTTACAATCCTGATTGACGAAAAACTTCAAAATTTATTGAAAGATTTGCCCGATGCCGAATCTGCGCGGCGTTTTTATGAACAATTCGCGGAAAAAAATCCTTCAAAAACAAAGATTTTAGAGAAAAACGAAGGCTTGTTGTCCGATGTTTTGACAATCGCCGCGTTCAGCCCTTTGCTTTCGACGACGATTTTGCAGCATCCCGAATATTTATCTTGGCTGAATAATCAAAGAAAATCCGCAAGTGTGCGCGGCAAGGAAGAATTGCTCGAATCTCTGGCGCGTTTTGCTTTAACGAATTCGACGCTCGAAACCAATGTTTTGCTGGCACGATTTCGCCGCCGCGAGTTGCTTAGAATTTATCTGCAAGACATTCGCAATCTCGACACGATTGCCGAAATTACTGAGGAAATTTCAAATTTAGCAGACGCGATTTTGGAATATGCGCTGAGATTTGCGCGTCAGGAATTGGATAACCGTTTCGGAAATCCGCTCGAAATTGACGAAAAAGGTCGCGCCAAACAAGCGAAATTTTGCATCGTTGCGCTCGGAAAACTAGGCTCGAAAGAGTTGAATTATTCGTCGGACATTGACCTTCTTTTTCTCTATTCGGCGGAAGGCACGACGAGCGGAAGCGGTTCGCGCGGAGCGGTTTCAAACCGTGAATATTTCGTCAAACTCTCAGAATTTATCACAAAAATCGTCGGTTCGACATCCGGCGAAGGCGCGGCTTATCGCGTTGATTTGCGGCTTCGCCCGAACGGGCGCGTTGGCGCGTTGGCGATTTCTTCGGCGGAAGCGGTTTCATATTACAAAAAATCGGCGCGAGATTGGGAACGCCAAGTTTTGATTCGTTCACGTTCGAGCGCGGGCGACGCGGAAATTTTCCACGATTTTTTTGAATCAATCGAAGATTTTGTTTTTTCAAAAGATTTGACGGCTCAGAAAGCTCTGGAAAATGTGCGGCTTTCAAAGGAAAAAATCAATTTTGAAAAACTTTCCGACAAAGGTTTTGACGTAAAATTGGCACGCGGCGGAATCCGCGAAATCGAATTTATCGCACAAGCCTTGCAACTCGCGCACGGCGGACACGACAAATGGCTTCGCGCTTCGCATACGTTAATAAGTTTGACGCGAATTTCCGACCGCAAATTGTTGAGCGAAAACGAATTAACCGCGCTTTCCGAAGCATACAAATTCCTCAGAAAACTCGAACATCGCTTGCAAATGGAGAACGGTTTGCAGACGCATATTGTTCCTGAAAACGAAGCCAAAAAACTTTTGATTGCGCGTCGAATGAATTGCCGCGATTTGCCACAATTTGAGCGCGAATTGAAATTTCACACCGAAAATGTCAGCGAAATTTTTACTCGAATTTTTCAGACTGATTCCGGTTCAAAACAATTACAAATTACAAATTACAAATTACAAAATGAATTTGAAATTGCAGATTTGAACTCTGAAATCGGCGCAGACGAATCGAAATTCGATAAACTTCAGCCGATTTTGCAATCGCTTGAAAAATCGAATTTGAAATTTGATTTGTCGGAAAGCAAATTAAAAACAGTCGAAAAAATCGTTGAAGTTTCGCCTTATTTCGCCGAAAAACTTGCGGCAAATCCGGCTTTAATTGTGAGTTTGCCTGATGTTGAAAAAGATTTTTGGCAAAAAGATTATCGCCAAATTTTGCGCGTCGCCATTGAAGACGAAACGGAATTTTCGCGCCGTTTGGCAATTTTGCGAAAAACTTGGTCGCGGCTTTTACTTGAAATCGTCGCGTTTGACATTTTTAGTAAGATTTCGATTTCCGAAGCCAAAAAAGCCCAAACCAATCTTGCCGAAGCCAGCATCGAAAGCGCGATTTTCATCACAAAATGCGAACTCGAAAAGCGTTTTTCGGTAAAAATTGAACACTTCCCTTTTGCCGTTCTCGGTTTGGGAAAACTCGGCAGCGGTTCGCTCGATTATGAGTCGGATTTGGATTTGGTTTTGATTTATGAAGAAAGCGAGATTGAACTTGGAGAAATCTCACTTTCTCGCTTTCTCACTTTCTCCCCTTCTTTCTTCCCAAAGGCGGTTGAGATTTTCACAAACGCGCTTTCCGCATTTACACGCGAAGGCAATCTTTATCGCGTTGATTTGCGGCTTCGTCCCGACGGAAAAAACGGCGCGACTTCGATTGAAAAAACTGCATTTTTGAATTATCTGGAAAATCGTGCGGCGATTTGGGAATGGCTGGCTTACGTCAAACTTCGAGGCGTTGGCGGCGATTTACCTTTGGCAAAAATTACTGAAAACGAAGCGCGAAAAATCATCCACCGATTGGCGCAAACATCTGAAATTTCAAATCTTAAAGTCGAAACCGGACGCATCCGCGAACGTCTGCGCGAAGCAAAATCAAGGCGCAAAGACGAAATTGACATCAAATTCGGCGAAGGCGGAATGCTTGATATTTATTTTGCCGTGCGATTTTTACAGCTTCGTGATAACGTGCCGGACGCGGACGAAAACCGTTCGACAACCTTTGCTTTGCGGAAACTTTTTGAAAACAATTCGTTGAACATTGAAGATTTTCAACATTTCTCGGAAGGCTACAAATTTCTGTCCGAACTCGACCATAATCTGCGCCTCGTCATCGGGCGTTCAACCCGTTTGCCACTTGCCAATCAAAATGCTCTGCGGATAATTTGCGAGAGAATGAAACTTGCTTCGACGGGCGAATTGCTCGAAAATCTCACGCTTCACCGGCTCAATATTCGCACTTCTTTTGAAAAAGTTTTATTGTGATGCTTCAAAAATCGTAACAATGTGCTAAATTATCCCTTTCAAAAACATCTATCCTAATTAAACTTGAGGAATAATCTATGAAATCAACTCATTTTCTATCGGGAATCTTGCTTTTTGCATTGATTTTCAATGTCGCTTTGCCCGCATTTTCGCAAACGAAAAACGAAAGTTTCGACAAAGTGGAACTATTAGTTCAAAACGGCGATAAAGTCAGCGAACGGCGTGTGCGCCTTGATTTTTTGGCGGACGAACTGCAAATCGTTTCAACGGCAAACGGTGCGGTTTTGAAGACTTTTAAGTATTCGGAAATCAAAGATTCGGAATATTCCTACACGAAAAAGCCGCGTTGGAAAACGGGTTTGGGTTTGGGCGCGGCAGGTTTATTTTTTTTCCCGCTGTTGCTCGTGGCGATTCCGCTCGGATTTACAAAACATCGGCGACATTGGTTGACGATTCAAACCGATACGGAATACGCTGTTTTGAAATTGAGCAAAAAGAATCGAAAACTGATTTTGCCCGCATTTGAAACGAAAACCGGCGTTGAAGTTAAAGGTAGAGGCGAAGAAAAGTAAATGGCAAAGAAAAATTATCCACAGAGCAACTGTGATAAAAGTCAAGCCGAAACTTGAGTAACTTTGGGATTCCAAGCAGAATTATTTTTGACCATTGAATTTAGAAAAGTCATCAATTTTCTGGCACAGGCAATTAAAGCTACTTTTTTC
>JANNYB010000150.1:0-8369 GCA_031409875.1 Acidobacteriota bacterium
GATGTTAGTTCTCGGCGGATTGTCGGCGGTTTTTTGGACGCTGATGTTTCAGACGACAATTAAATACGTCATTATCGCGTTGCGAGCCGACAACAACGGCGAAGGCGGAATTTTTTCGCTTTACACTTTGATTAAACGCTATGCCGGAAATTGGTTGATGTATATTGCGATTATTGGCGGTTCGTTTTTGCTCGCTGACGGCATAATTACGCCGCCGATTTCGGTTTCGTCCGCGATTGAAGGCTTGCGGATTTACTCGCCAAATATTCCGACTGTGCCGATTGTAATTGCTATTATCATTGGACTTTTCGCCACGCAACAATTTGGAACGCAGTTTATCGGAAAGTTTTTCGGACCTGTAATGACACTCTGGTTTGGCTTTATCGGTGTCATTGGGTTGATGGCTTTTGTCCAAGATTTATCCGTTTTGAAAGCGATAAATCCGTATTATGCTTATCAACTTTTAGCGGAATATCCGCACGGTTTTTGGTTGCTCGGCGCAGTTTTTCTCTGCACAACGGGCGCGGAAGCCTTGTATTCGGATATGGGACACGCAGGGCGGGCGAACATTCGTTTCAGTTGGATTTTTGTCAAAATTTGTCTTTTGTTGAGTTATGCAGGACAAGCCGCGTGGTTACTAAGTCAATCAGGCAAAACACTTACAGGTATAACGCCATTTTATTCGATTGTTCCGCCGGCAATTTTACCGATAGCGATTGTGATTGCGACTTTGGCAGCGATTATCGCTTCGCAAGCCTTGATTTCGGGTAGTTTTACGCTGATTGGCGAGGCAATTCGGCTCTCATTTTGGTCGCGTCAACGCATTGTTTATCCGACTGATTTCAAAGGTCAACTTTACATTCCGCAAGTCAATTGGTTATTGATGGCTGGCTGTATTTTCATCGTTTTGTATTTTCACGAATCAAAATATATGGAAGCCGCGTATGGACTTTCGGTTACGCTGACGATGTTGATGACGACGTTTTTGCTCTTTGTTTATCTACGTTCACGGCGATTTAACTCCATTATTACGTTTGGTTTAACGGGTTTATTTTTGATTATCGAGGGCGCATTTTTGATTGCAAATTTAGAAAAATTTCCCGAAGGCGGTTACGTTTCGGTTGGTGTCGGATTCGTGCTTTTCGCAATTATGTGGGTTTGGTTTAACGGCAGAAAGTTACGCAAAAAGTTGACCGTTTGGGAAAAAACAGACGAATTTTTCGTGACGTTAAAAGAATTGAGCAACGACCAAACGATTCCTCAATATTCGACGCATTTAGTTTATCTGACGGCTTCGGATTCGCCCAAGAAACTTGAACGCGAAACGATTGAATCAATTTTGGAAAAGACTCCAAAACGCGCCGATGTTTATTGGTTTGTTCACATCAAAACGGACGATCATCCATTTACAACTAAATATAAAGTCGAAGTATTAGCGAAAGAAGATGTTTATTTTCTAACATTTACGCTCGGATTTAGAATTGAACCGCGCATCAATTATTTCTTTGAACTCGCGCTCGAAGATTTAGTCAAAAGTAACGAAGTCGAATTAACCAGCCGCCATCCGGCATTGAAAAAATACGATATTCGCGGCGATGTTCGCTTCGTTTTGCTCCGTTCATTCTTAAGCTACGAAAACGATTTACCCGCCAAACAAAACTTTATTATGCGCTCATATTACATTCTGCGCCGTTGGTTCAGCATCCGCGAAGATGTCGCTTACGGGCTGGATGCCGATAATGTTGATGTCGAAAATGTTTCGGTAGTCGTGGCGCGTCCGGAGGAAATTACTTTGGTGAGGGAAAATTAAAGTTTGCGAAAACGATTTAATTTTTTGGATTAGAGCAATAAGTATTCGTCAACCCATTTCGGTATTTCGGGATATTTGTAAAATACTTCTTCGCCTTTGTAAATTTCCAAAATCAATTTCGGTTCTTTTTCCGAATTATCAAAAACGAAAGTGCGGTGTGTATATTTTACAGCTTCTTTCAGCAATTTCAGCGAACTGAAATATCTGCTTTTAATTTTGGTTTCAGGAACAAAATGTCCGCCGAGTTCGACTCTTTGTTTGACTCGTTCGATATTGATTAAAGGAGATTCGGTAGAAATAAAATAGAGGTAGTTTTTGTATCCAATCTGTTGCGTTTCTCTCAGAAAATCCACTTTTGAAATATGCGACATAACGGTTTCAAAAGTTATTTTCTTTCCGTTTTTTACGAGTGTTTTTCGTAGAAAATCTGCAATTAGCGCAGCCTCATACGAAAGATTTTCCGTGTTGGTGATGATAGTTTTACCGTTTTTCAGTTTGACATCAAGCGTATAGCCGTCGTTTTCGGCTTTAACTGTAATCGAGTGGGATTTTACGAATTTTCCGAATGAAAGATCATTGAACTTAGAGATGCCATATTCCGACAAATCAATTCTGCCCGAAGATTTTAATTTTTGTTCAATTAAGTCTGCATTTATGTAATAACCAATGTCGTATTGCGTATCAATTTGATTCAAGATTGTGGATTTTCCCGAACCGTTCGGACCGGCAAAAACGCGCAATCTTTTAATTTTTTGATAATGTTGTTTTTGCACCAATTTGAACCTGTCTGCGATTATTTTCAACTTTTCCGATAGTTATTTTCTGACCGTTGGAAGCGACTTGCACAATTTCCACGCCTTCAAGAAATGTTATGGGAATTTCTTTTTCCTGAGAATCCAAAATTGCATTTTCGGCAGATTTTTTCGCCGCCTCGCTAATTTTCAAGTGATGTATTCTGGTATCTTCGATGTATGCAAGATATTTTGTTTTTTTCGCACTCATAAAACAAATTATAGCACGTCATAAAACTTGTGCTAAATAAAAGTGTTTGCCAATATCAGAATTTTCAGAAATTTCATTGGCAAAATTCTTTTGTTTTTAGTATATTGTAAAAATGAATGAACATTCACTCATTTTGTAAAATTGATGTATCAAGTTGATGAAAAAGATAAAGTCATCGAATTAAAAGATGTTCCGCAATCTTCTGTCGGTTCGCCTTTGCCGATTGTTTTGAGTAATGAATATAAAACTTTACTGGCGTATTTACTACAAGATGAGCCGAATTGGAATAATCCGACAGCCGAAGACTTTGAAAAAAGCGGAGAACCGATAGCGATTGTTGAATTTAAGAATCGGCGTTCTCTAATGTTTGGTTCGCCGAATGATGAAGCATTTCACGGGCATCCTTTAGCAAATCGCGGATTGCATTCGTATGGATTTTTTGAAGTTGAAAATTCTTCGTGGATAAGAAAACTCGAAAGAATGAATTCGGTTCACGAGTATCATAAGCCGAAGCATTTTGAAAAATATAAGCATTTTGTTTTTACTTTTCACGATTCGACTTTTGAATGTATTGCTGAAAAGTTTGAAATTTCAGTTCACGAAGGTTCTCTGGAAAATATTTTGCCGGAAATGCAAAAAAGATTATTTAGTTGAGGAAATCATTATGAAAGAAGCAGTTATCGTATCAGCCGTGCGGACGGCAGTTGGAAAAGCACCGAAAGGGACGTTGAAAAATACTCGCCCTGACGATTTGGGAGCGGCGGCGATTAAAGAAGCTGTGGCTCGCGTGGAAGGCTTGAACGTCAACGAAATTGATGACGTGATTATGGGTTGCGCGTTTCCCGAAGCGCAACAAGGTATGAACGTGGCGCGGACGGCGGCGATTTTGGCTGGACTTCCGGTTGAAACTTCGGCGATGACTGTAAATCGTTATTGCTCAAGCGGTTTGCAGACGATTGCGATTGCGGCGGACAGAATTCGCACGGGTGGCGCGGACATTATCATCGCGGGCGGACTCGAAACGATGACGATGATTCCGATGGGCGGCAACGGTTTTCGTCCAAATCCGAATTTGGCGGAAACTTATCCCGATTATTATTTGAATATGGGGTTGACGGCGGAAAATTTGGCGAAAAAATACGAAATCACCCGCGAACAAGCCGATCAATTTTCGTTGGAATCACATCAAAAAGCGGCGGCGGCGATTCAAGGTGGCAAATTCAAAGATGAAATTGTGGCGATGAATATTTTCGTTGACGAACTCGATGCCAAAGGTCGCGTGCTTCGCAAAGAAGTCGTTTTTGATACCGATGAAGGTGCAAGATTTGATGCGACAATCGAAGGTTTTGCGAAATTGCGTCCTGTTTTCCACGTCAAAGGAACTGTTACGGCAGGAAATGCCTCGCAAATGTCGGACGGCGCGGCGGCGGCTGTCGTGATGTCTTTGGACAAAGCTAACGAATTGGGATTAAAGCCGTTAGCACGTTTTGTGTCATTTGCAACGGCGGGATGTTTGCCCGAAGAAATGGGAATCGGTCCGGTTTATGCGATTCCGAAAGCCTTGAAAATGGCTGGTTTAACTCTTGAGGATATTGACCTTTTTGAATTAAACGAAGCATTCGCGGCTCAAGGTCTTTCCGTGATGAAAGTTTTGGAAATGAACCCCGCAAAAGTCAACGTCAACGGTGGCGCAGTCGCTCTCGGACATCCGCTCGGATGCACGGGCGCGAAACTGACGGCAACTCTTTTGCAAGAACTCAAACGCACCGGCGGACGTTACGGAATGGTAACAATGTGCGTCGGCGGCGGAATGGGCGCGGCAGGAATTTTTGAGCGATTGGATTAAATGACACAGCGAATTACAGGAATTGAAGAAACAGATGCGCCAATCATTTTGAAACCGCTTTACATCGGTTTCAAGCGAATCGCGGGAAAAGTCAGCACTTCGTTAAAAGTGTCGGCGCATCGTCCTTCGATTGCGTGGTTTGCAAATCTCTTCGGAATTGCTATCGAAAAATCAGGTAAAGTCGAAAAAAGAATCCATTTTTTGGCGCAGTTTCGGGCGGCGCAAATCGTTGAATGCCCGTTTTGCATTGATATTATTCCCGCGCTCGGCGTAAAGAGCGGCGTTTTAACGAGCGCGGAAATAAGCGCGGTCTCACATTATTTCGACAGCGATTTGTTCTCTATTCGTGAAAAAACTGCAATGGAATATGCTGATGCAATCTCAAAAACTCCCGTCAAAATTTCCGATGAAATGTTCGCCCGCGTAAAGCAATATTTTGACGAAAAACAAATCGTTGAATTAACGGCGAGCATCGCGTTTGAAAATTACCGGGCAAGATTTAATCACGCTCTTGGCATCAAAAGTGATAATTTTTATAGTTAAGCGAAAAGCATTCGGTAAAACAAGCGTGGCGGGAATTTTTGAGCGTTTGAATTAAATGAATTGGAAGAAAGAAGTAAAACCATCGGCAGATATTTGTCCGCAAAAATTCTATTTTTTTTGGTGTGATGAAACAAATATCTGCCGAAGAACTTTCGGTTTATGCAAACGCGAAGATTCAGCTAATAGCGATAAAGATTGGTATGAACCTTGCGAACCGGAATTGAAAAAAGCAGATTTGCCTTGGTTTTACTTTATTTCAAGCGGAGAAAAATTAGTTGAAAATTTGCGGGAAAAGTATAAAATAGAATCGGCTAAATTTTGGGAAAAGAATTAAAACTATGACTGTAACACTAGAATTAAAACCCGAAACCGAAAAGCGTCTGGCAGAAAAAGCGAGACAAAATGGGTTGCCGATTGAAACTTTTATCGAAGTTTTTATCGAAGACAATTTGGATGAAAAATCCGAAGCCGAATCAAAAGAAAAACATTTTCAAGAAAGGGCAACCAAAGGAGAGTGGGTGACGGAATTTGATAAATGGGTAGATAGTCACAGAACCGACACGCCGCTTTTGTCCGATGAAGCGTTGCGTCGGGAAAACATCTACGAGGACAGGTTTTAATGGCTTATTTGTCTGATACAAGTGTGATTTTGCGCTTATCGCAACCACATCATCCGCTTAATTCGGTTGTTCGCCAATGTCTGAAAAAACTCGAACAAGACGGCGAAGAACTTGTCATCGTGCCGCAGGTTTTGGTCGAATTTTGGGTTGTCGCCACTCGTCCGACAGATGTCAACGGCTTAGGGCTTTCAACTGCGGAAACTGAAAAAGAACTGAAAAATCTGCAAAAATTTTTTACAGTGTTGCCCGAAAACGAGAAAATTTTCGACGAATGGAAAACGCTTGTTACAAAACACAAAGTCAGCGGCAAACCGACACACGATACGCGCATCGTGGCGGCAATGATTGTTCATAAAATTGAAAATATTTTGACGCTCAATCCGAATGATTTCAAGCGTTTCACCGAAATCAACGCCATCAAACCGCAAGATGTTTAGAAAATAATCGAAAAAATACTTGATTTTTCTGTCAAAAAAAACTATAAATGAATGAGCATTCATTCATTAAACAAAAAGGAAGAAAAACTATGGACGCACAAATGAAAAAAGAATTTATCAAAGGCGGCGAATTTTTGATTAGCGACGGCACGACTGCCGATTGCTTTACGCCCGAAGATTTTACGGACGAGCATAAAATGATTGCGGAAACAATCCGCGAATTTGTGGACAACGAAGTTCGCCCCGCGTTGCCGGATATGGAAAAACACGATTGGCAAAAAGCGCGTGATTTGGTCAAAGCGGCGGGCGATTTGGGTTTGCTTGGCGCAAATATTCCCGAAGAATACGGCGGCGCGGAACTCGATCAAGTTTCGGGCGTGATTGTTGCCGAATATGTCGGACGCGGCGGCGGTTTCGGGACGACTTTCGGGGCGCAAACTTCGATTGGTTTGTTGCCGATTTTTTATTTCGGTTCGGAAGAATTGAAAAAATCGTGGATTCCGCGCATCGTTTCGGGCGAAGTCGTTACGGCATATTGTTTGTCGGAATCGGGAAGCGGTTCTGATGCTTTGGGCGCGAAATGCCACGCGAAATTGAGCGAAGACGGCACGGAATATATCTTGAACGGCGAAAAAATGTGGATTTCAAACGGCGGATTTGCTGATGTTTTCATCGTTTTTGCGAAAGTTGACGGCGAGAAAAAACAGTTTTCAGCTTTTGTAGTTGAGCGTTCGGAAAATTGTCGTCCGGGAAATGAAGAGCATAAAATGGGCATCAAATCCAGTTCGACTACGCCGTTAATTCTTTCAGACGCACGAATTCCGGTAACAAATTTAATCGGCGAAGTTGGCGACGGCGCAAAGATTGCTTTTAATATTTTGAATGTCGGACGTTTCAAACTCGGCGCATCGGTTACGGGCGGCGCAAAACTCGCGTTGCACGAAGCGATTCGCTACGCCAACGAACGTCAACAATTTAACAAACCGATTTCCAGCTTCGGCGCAATGAAACACAAACTCGCGGAAATGGCTATTCGCGTTTGGGTTGCCGAATCAATCACTTATCGCACAGTCGGAATGATTGACGCACTGATTGGCGAGGACGGCGGCGATAAAGAGAAAAAATTGCGCTCGATTGAAGAATACGCGGTCGAAAGCTCGATTAACAAAGTCGCTTGCTCGGAAGCACTCGATTATGTCGTTGATGAAATGGTGCAAATCTTCGGCGGCGCGGGTTATTCGGCAGATTATCCGGCGGAAAAGGCTTACCGCGATGCGCGAATCAACCGCATTTTTGAAGGCACAAACGAAATCAATCGTCTGCTCATTCCGGGACAATTGATGAAACGCGCTCTGAAAGGCGAACTCGGAATTATTCCGGCGGCAAAGGCTTTGCAAGACGAAATTATGAATCCGCAAATGTCGTTTGACGACGACGATTCATTGCTCGCAATGGAAACAAAACTCGCCCAAAATGCCAAAAAAGTCGCGCTGATGGTTCTCGGCACGGCGGCGCAAAAATATATGATGACGCTTTCGGAGCAACAAGAAATCTTGTCCAACTGCGCCGACATCATTATGGACGCATACCAAATGGAAACCGCCATTTTACGCGCCAAAAAACTCGCCGGAAAAGGCGGCGACGCTTCACGCCAAACAGATATGGCGCAGGTTTTCTGCAACGACGCAATCCAACGCATCGAAGCCAAAGCCAAAAACACCATCGCCGGAATGCTCGAAGGCGACGACGCGAAAATGCTCCTCGTCGCGCTCAAGCGTTTCACGAAAAACAACTCCCCAATCAACACAATCGCGGCGCGTCAACGCATCGCCGATAAGTTGATTGAAGCGAATACTTATAATTTTTAATTTCAGATTTGAAATTCGAGATGTGAAATCAGTCCGAAGTCGAAAGGCTTCGGACTTTGTAATTTATAAGAATGTGGAGAAATCCAATTTACCAGATTTTTCTAATAGATATTCCGACAAAGTTAAAAAGTAGGTAAGCTACGCCTGTTCTGTTCAAATCTTAGTTCATTAAATCTGAAAATTGGAGCAGTTCGACAATGACTGAAACAACAGTTGGGAAAATGCCTTGGGCTAATCGGTATT
>JANNYB010000151.1:0-1982 GCA_031409875.1 Acidobacteriota bacterium
TTTTTAAATTCGATTTATTTGAGGTTTTTATATTTTTATGTCAAAAATTACGTTATTTATTTTAGTTTGCGCCTTTTGCGCGTTTAGTTTTGCTTGTTCCGGCGCGTCCGATTCGACTAATTCGAATCAGGCGAATGTTCCGGCGGAATTTTCAAACAAACAAATCGTGACCAACGGCAATTCCGTTCCCGGTATTGATCCGAAAAACATCAATGTCGCGCCAAATCCGAACGGAACGCCAACTCCGGGCATTCCCGATCCGCGAAATGTCAACATCAAACCGAATCCGAAAGGAACGCCTACGCCCGGAATTCCCGACGAAAAAACTCTGAAACAAATGCAGAGCAATATGATGAACGGCAACGTCAATTCGCGGCAATCAATGACCGATTCGGACAAAACGCCGCAAGTTAATAAAAAGTAACAGGTAATTGGTAACAGGTAATAAGCAAAAAGCGTCCGTTGTGAATTATACATCGGACGCTTTTTACTAATTACTAATTACTTGTTACCAATTACCTATTCCGCGTCGTCCGCTTTGATTAAACCGAGTTTGATTTTAACCTCGTGTTCGATGCGTCCGAACATTTCGCGGTTTTCTTTGAGCAGTTTTTTGACGTTTTCGCGTCCTTGCCCGAGCCTTTCAGTCTTATATGAAAACCACGCGCCCGATTTGTCAACGATATTATGAACCACCGCCAAATCAATCAAATCGCCTTCTTTCGAGATTCCTTCGCCATACATTATGTCGAATTCGCAATCCTGAAACGGCGGCGCAACTTTGTTTTTGACAACTTTCACGCGCGTTCGATTGCCGACAATTTTATCGCCGTCCTTAATTGCACCAATGCGCCGAATGTCAATTCTGACCGAAGCATAAAACTTCAAAGCCTTGCCGCCCGTCGTTGTTTCAGGGCTTCCAAACATTACCCCAATTTTATCGCGCAGTTGGTTAATAAATACAAAACAAGTGTTCGTGCTTGAAATCGCGCTGGTTAATTTTCTTAATGCTTGCGACATCAGACGCGCTTGCAATCCCATGTGTGAATCGCCCATTTCGCCGTCAATTTCGGCACGCGGAACGAGCGCGGCAACTGAGTCAATAACAATTACGTCAATCGAAGCCGAACGCACGAGAGTTTCGGCAATGTCCAACGCTTGTTCGCCCGAATCAGGTTGCGAAATAAGCAAATCATCAATAACTACGCCGAGTTTTTCGGCATATTCCGGGTCCATTGCGTGTTCCGCGTCAATATATGCGGCAACTCCGCCGGCTCTTTGCGCCGATGCGACAACTTGCAATGCAAGCGTCGTTTTGCCCGAACTTTCAGGACCATAAACTTCGATAATGCGTCCACGCGGAAAACCGCCGACTCCGATTGCCGCATCAATACTTAAACAATTCGTTGAAATCGAGCCGATTTCTTCGACCGGACGTTCGCCGAGCCGCATAATCGAGCCTTTGCCGAATTTCTTTTCAATATTTGCAAGTGCCGATTCGATTGCCTTGCTTTTTGCTTCCGTTACCATTTTTGTTGCTTCTCCAGCCATTTTTTCTCTTCCTTTATGCTTTTTATTATCCGAAGACATTTTGAAGTGTAGCACAAAAAAAGATGTTTGTGAAATACTGTTTCACGAATGAAACGCAATTTTCTATGAATTTAAGAAAAATGTTTCTTTAAGTTAGTGGAAAAATCGAATAAGTGCAAGTTGTCGGATTTGTCGGAACAGTGAGCGGTAGCGACCTGTTAAAAGTTGCAATTAAACAGGTCGCTACCGCTCGCTGTTCTGACAATATGAAGAAAAAAATTGCTATCGTGCAAAAAACACTTGAAGCCGACAAGTTTTCTGTGATAGATTAGAAATACGGGTTTTGCGTAAAACTCGTTTAAAAAACCGCGCAAAGAGATTTTAATAAGTTGAAAAACTTACGACTTCCGACCTCTTTTTAACCAAAATACAGAGAGAATATTTTCATGGCA
>JANNYB010000152.1:0-4465 GCA_031409875.1 Acidobacteriota bacterium
GCCGTAACTTGTCAGCATAAACGCTGCCGTGTCGGGAATAATCTGGTATTTGAACGGGGTTTTTTTGACGAATTTTTGCAGTTCCGTTTTATTGTTGGTCGCCAAACCGAGAAAAACAACGTCTTTGCCTTGATATTCGTCAACAAGTGCGTTGAGCATTTTAATCTCTTGCAGACAATTCGGGCAATTTATAAACCACAAATTCAAAACGATAACCTTGCCGCGCAAATCTGTGGTATTGATGTTTTTTCCGTCAATTGTTACGGCTTTTAATTCGGGCGCAAACGGTTTTTCATTCTTTTTTTCACCTGTTGTTTTTTGTCCGAACGCGGAAAACGTAAAAATAAACGCAACGAGAATTAGAAATTGAAGTTTCATAGTCTTTTTGTAATCCTAAAATCAACTAATGTCAAGATTTTTTTGTCCGCGAAACACGCGAAAGACGCGAAAAGAATTAATAGGATTTGTTTTTTTTCGTGTATTTCGCGTGTTTCGCGGGCAAATCTCTTTACTTTTTTAAACTTGCAACTTGGGTTAAATAGCGAAAATTTTATCGGCGCGTGTGGTAAAATATTCGTATGTTGCTTGAATCGCTCGAAGCGCAAAATTTCAGAAATCTTAACGGAAAGCTCGAATTTTCCAATAATCTCAATATCATTTTCGGCGAAAACGGACAGGGTAAAACCAATTGGCTCGAAGCGATTTATTTGCTTGCGACGACAAAATCTTTTAAAACTCAACGGTTGCAAGAATCTGTAAAATTTGATGAAACGCTGGCAATCGTGCGCGGTTCGGTTCGCAAATCGGAAGAAATCCGGCGCACATTGCAAGTCGCTATTGAAGGCAGCACAAAAAGTTTAAGCATTAACAACAAAAAAGAAACGGTAAATCGTTATTTGGGCGAGCTTCACGCCGTTAATTTTAATTCGGACGAACTCGAAATCGTGCGCGGAACGCCTGAATTTCGGCGCAAATTTCTCGACGGCGGCATTGTTTCGATTTATCCGCCGTTTATTCAAACTCTGACCGATTACAACCGCGTTATAAAACAAAAAAACTCGCTTTTGCAATCGGCGCAGGACAACGGATTTTCGCTCGAAAAGGTTTCGGAATTGCTCGAACCGTGGAACGAACAACTTATAAATCTTGCGTCGCGGATTCATAAAGCGCGAATTCGTTATGTCGAAAGATTAAACGAAGTTTTGCAGAAAAAACTCTTCGGCAAAGAAGAAATTTTGATTCGATATGTTTCGTCGCTCGAAGGCAAAGGCGATTTGTCTGATTTTCCCGCGCTTTTTGAAGAAAGATTAAAACTGCGCGTCCAAGCCGAATTAGCTTCGGGATACGCACTTATCGGCACGCACCGCGACGAATTGGAAATCAGTTTTGACGGACACGATTTGCGAAAATACGGTTCGAGCGGACAGCAACGAAGCGCACTTTTGATTTTGCAACTCGCCACAGTTTCCGTTTATTTTGAGCAAAATCAGGAATATCCTCTATTTTTATTGGACGACGTTGATGCGGAGTTGGATTACAAACGCATCGGTCAGCTTTTGGAGTTTTTGAGCGACAAAACGCAGACTTTCGTAACGACTTCAAAAGAAAGTTTTATCGAAAAATTCGGCGCAAATGCCAAAATTTTCACAATCGAAAATGGAAGTCAGAACCGCCTGCGGTAGCGGGCGGCTTAATGTTTCCCTTTGAAAATGTTGGACTTAACCAAGTTGCTTGAAAAGTCTTTCGCATTATATTTACGCAACTTGATATTAAAACGCTAACCGCCCGCTACCGCAGGCGGTTCTGACTTTAGAAAAATCTAATCGTATATGAAAGTTTGAAACCGCGTCCGACTTCGGGCAGTAAATCTTTGATGAAATTTTGATGATTTCGATAAAGTTTATCGCTCAAATTCGTGCCGCCGAAGGTGAAAATATGGGCGTAATGTTCGGTTGCGTAAGTGTATGAGCCGTTGAGATTGAAAAGGCTGTAACCGTCAGTCGGCGTTTCGAGCGGAAAAATATTATTCAAACCTTTTTTGGCAACGAAATTAAGTTCGGGACGGACGCTCAAGCCTTTGTAGCGAAAATCACCGCCAATGCGAAGACGCGCCGGCGTGATGCGCGGCAGAGGCAGATTGCCGTTTTCGGTTCGCAATTCCGCATTAACAAAATCGGCAATGACAAACGCGCCGAAATATTTGTGAATGTCAAAATCCGCCGTTACGTCCGCGCCGACAAATCGTGCATCATTTTGAAAATATGCGGCAATCGGCAAATTGTCTTCAACGTCAATAAATCCGTTATTGTCCACGTCTTGCGGCGCGAGAAAAACGAAATTATCAATGTTGTAGATATAAACACTGCCGTTGATGCGAACCCGTTTGAAATTTTGACGCAGACTTATCTCAAAACCGTTTGAACGCTCGCGGGTTAAATCCCGATTTCCGATTTCAAATGTAACCGTGCCGACGTGCGCCCCGAAATTGTAAAGTTCTTCGAGTGCGGGCGCACGATACGAACTCGTGAAACTTGCAATCAAAGACGCATTCTCCGTAAGCCGAAAACGCGCTCCGACCGAACCGGAAAAGCCTGTAAAACTTCGTTCGTCGTAAAGCGCGGTATTAACGGGCGAATAACGGTTTGATTCGATTCTGCCGCCGAATTCAAAAGCGACGCGCTTGAATTCGAGTTCCTGAAGCCCGAAAACCGCGAAATTATTTTGGCGAACTCTGCCGTCAATAAGCTGTTCCGCGCCTGTCGTAAGATAGCTTCGTTGAAAACCTTCAAAACCGAAACGCCCCGAAAAGTGTTTATATTTTGCTTGCTGAAACATTGCGCGATACGAAAAAACATCATTCGTAAAAGTCGTCGCAACTTCGTCAATGTTATCGGCGGTTTCGATTTCTTCGTGTTTATATTGCGAAAAATCTACCGAAAAATTGCCTTGCGAAATAAAGCCTTTGAGATTGCGAAAACCGCCGCGCACGCGATAATTATTACGCCGCATTTTCAAATCAATCGCTTCGTCCGATGCTTCGGGCAGTTGATTTGCAAACATCGCTTGAATACCGTAAATGTCATAAACGCAAGGTTTATCTTCGCCCAAGATTCTTTTTGCGCCTTTTCCGCAAGGTTCGCCGTTCGGCGTTGTAACAAACGCGCCTGATTCAAAAAGCGGCGCGTAAGGAATGCCGTAGCGTCTGCGGTCAAAGTTGAAAAATCCGTTAATGAAAAATTTATCGCCGTAATATCCGACGCTCGAAGTGCCGCCGAATGCCCGCGAAGAAGAATTCGGAATTCTGCCGAGCGGCGTATTAAAATCACCTTCGCGGATTGAACTGCCGCCGAAGTTGACAACGATTTTCTTAAATCCGTATTCGATTCCGCCGCCGAAACCGACTTGACGATTAACCGTTGCGCCCAAAGCGGTAAAATATCCGCGCAAACCTGTGTGCGCTTGGTCTTCGTCGGCAGTTACGGCATTGACCACGCCGCCGATAGCATTTGAGCCGTAAAGCAAAGTTGCCGGACCTTTGATGACTTCCAATCTTTCGAGATTCAGAGTATTTATCGGTTCGCCGTGGTCGCCCGATTGCGAACCGAGCGAGCTGTTGCGAACGCCGTCTTGCAAAATCAGAACGCGGTCGCCCTCAAATCCGCGAATTGTCGGGCGCGATGAACCTGCGCCGAATGAGCGTTTCCCGATTCCGGCTTCGCGGTCGAGCGTTTCGCCGATTGAAGTGCTTGCTTGTTCGCGGATATTTGTCGAACCGACTGCCGTAACCGTCTGAAACGATTCAAAAACCGACTCTTCCTTGCCGGTCGCGGTAACGGTTACTTCTTCGCGCAAAGCCGTAATACTTAATGAAAAATCGAGCGTCGCGGTCGTGCCTGAAGTAAAAGCGATTGATTGAGCGCGGTCTGAAAAACCGTCCGTATGCGTAACAATCGTATATCGCCCTGCCGGAACGTCTTTGAATTCATAAACGCCGTTATCGTCTGTTTCGGTCGAACGGGAAATCTGCGTAATCGTTACGGAAACGCCTGCCAGAGGTTTTCCGTTGGCTTCGCTCTTGATTGTGCCGCGAATAATGCCGCCGCTTTGCGCGAATGCAGTAAACGACAGAAGAAAAACGGCGATTGTTGCCGGTAAAATTGCTTGTAAAAATTTGGTTTTCATATCGGTATTAACTGAATTTTATTTCAAACGAAAATTTTACGATTAAAATAAATTCATTGTTACCGATTTTTAGTCGAAGCGTTTTTATGGCAAATGAACGGTTTGATTGCGGGAATGAATGGTTTAAAGTTTGTTTAATTAACAATACTTCGGACAGTTTTTTGATATTTGAAAGCCAATAAAGACGGGCTTTTTAAATTTGAACAAGTGAATTAAATCAAACTTAGCTCAAAACCTGACTTTGATTTAATTCATAACTTCAATGTTTTTCAATAATTTACAG
>JANNYB010000153.1:0-11107 GCA_031409875.1 Acidobacteriota bacterium
CTGTAAATTATTGAAAAACATTGAAGTTATGAATTAAATCAAAGTCAGGTTTTGAGCTAAGTTTGATTTAATTCACTTGTTCAAATTTAAAAAGCCCGTCTTTATTGGCTTTCAAATATCAAAAAACTGTCCGAAGTATTGATTAAGATGTTGGCTGAATTTAATATGGAAATATGAATAGAATTTACCTTTAGAGATAGTTATGAGAAATATATTAGCAAAAGAACTGAAACTCAAGTTTGTTGAAATACTAAATCAAACTGAAAACTTTAGCTGTGAAGATGGAAATCCGTTTTTGATTACTATTGGAAATCTTCAGTATTTTGTCTTTCTCAAAAATATTTCTTCGGCGCATTTCAAAAAATTGCCTGACATTACACGAGTGCAATTACCTTTGAGCAGTCATTTCTCTAAAATTGTAGAAACTGAAATTCCTTTTGTAATACTTGGCTATGATATTGATAATGACGCTTATGTTTGTTGGAATCCTTACAAAATCAAAGAGAGGTTGAACGCCAAAAGTAATGTTTCGCTTTATTCGAGAGAATCTTTTCAATCGCAAATAAATTTTAACGAATTTAAGGAAGGCTATTTATCAAACAGAGAAAAAATTATTCTTTTTGATAGAGAAAACTTACCTTTATTTTTTGAAAAACTCCCGAATTTATTTGATGTTTCTGAAATTAACCAGCCAAAAAATAAACCTAAAATCTCTGCTAAATCAAAACCTATTTTGCCTCAAAAGCTAGTTCAAATTGAAGATGAAAATTTAATTGCTGAAATTATGCCAATGCTCAAGAAAAATCGAGTTCTCGAAACTGTCAAAGTTTGTTCGGATTTTTATGGTGATGATTATAAAAGTATGAGTTTTAAGGATTGGTATAAAATTGTGAATGATTTGCACCAAAATCTGCATATTTGATTTTACATCGCGGATTGATGCAATAACGATTGTGTATTAAGTTTTTTGATTGGTTCAATTTCCGTTAAATCGCTATCGAAACGAATGTTTGAAAGTTGGTTTGGAATAGTGAAAATATCAATTTTTGGAATTAACGCGCTTTCGTAAAATGCTAATGAATCAACCGCCAGTTGATAATCAAAATTTACCTCAAATGCTTTTTCAAAATCTTTTCCGAGCGTTTTTACCGCAATTTCATTAACGCGAAAAAATAGATTTTTATCCTTAATTTTGTTTCCAATCAAATTCAGTAAATCGTAAATGCTTGTGCCTATTCCTGTTTCAACGGCGAAAACTGACGCGATAATTAGATTTGAATTTTTGTTCGGATTTAATTGTTCGATTGAAAAACTGTGAATTCGCTTGCTTTTACTCGTGCTTTTGACTTCAATTTTATCAATTCCGTCGTTGAAATCAAACTTGTCGGTTGTTTCGCTATGCCACGCTTGAATTAAATAGTCGGAGTTTTTCGCTTGCTCAATAACCAGCAATTCCGCCCAAAGTCCTTGAACCGTTTTTTGCGGCGGTTTTGAAAATTGGCTGAATAAATTTATCAGTTTTTCAACTTCAATTTTTAATTCTCGAAGCGTTGGATTCGGCGGAAGATTTTTGACGACCAAAAACACAACATCTAAAAAATATTCCTGCAAATCTATCGAATCGGTTTTCAGAGAAATAACCGTATAAAAACCTTTCGCCGATTGTTTGCCGCCCGAAATTAACTGACATTCGCGGTTAAATTGGACGGAAATAAATTCGAGGTTGTAGTCTAAAGTTTTTACTGAATCAGAATCATCACACTTGATAAAAAACATCGGTAATTCTTCGGCTGACACGCCGATTTTATGATTTTTGACCAAAGGCAAAGACGCAATAACAAAGCCGTCGGATTTGTCATTGATTTCTTCTTTGAGTTTTTGAAATATGTTAAAAACCGATTTCATATTTTGAAAAGTTCAGAGTCCAAACTTCAGTTTGCTCTCGCCGCGCTTCGCTGGCGAGGACACGCTGAAGCGTGAACTCTGAACGGGAAAATTCTTACCGCGCAATACCAACAAACGAATGTGCAAAATCTTCAGGATAATAGATTCCCAAAGTGTAAATTACTTTGTTTCCCCACAACATCGAATCGTGTTTGAGTTTGATTTTGTGAATCTGAATGCAAAGCGAATCTTCAAATTTTATTCCTTTATCGCCCGGATATGTGTCTGTTCCGCTTGTCGAACGACCTGAAAAAATATTGTTGATTTTTAGTTGATTGTTTGAGCCTTCCAA
The DNA here is from genome assembly GCA_031409875.1 of Acidobacteriota bacterium. Lineage (GTDB taxonomy): Bacteria > Acidobacteriota > Blastocatellia > Pyrinomonadales > Pyrinomonadaceae > CALMEH01. The sequence continues at coordinate 2,237 of JANNYB010000153.1, forward strand.
ACTTCTTTCTCGACCTTTTTCGACTTCAAAAGCCATTTCAAAAATGTAAGCGTGTTCAATTTCTTGCTTGTCCGCCAAATATCGCAAATATTGAATAGTTGAAGATTTACGCAAAGCATCGGGCATATTTGAGAGTTTGAAATCCTTCAAAAATTCGATTGCCTGTTTAATCTCAATCTTCGCGTAACGATGATTTCTGTCGGCTGTTTTGAAGTCTTGAAAGTTTGTAAAAGTTTGATTATTGAGAAAATCTTTGACAAATAAAGTGTTTTCTTCGATATGTTGCAGCGCATTTAACTGTCGCCAACCATTGAGTTTAGACTTAACAACGTCAACCGACAAAATATTGTTTCGAGTAGCATTTAAGGTTTTATCCAAAATCAAAACTTGCTCAAATTCGGCAAGCGAAGATTTTTGCAAATTGGTTCGCATAATTTCCTCGTGTTCCACATATTCGCAGTATTCCATAATCGAATCACTCGGCAAATAAACGCGGCACGAATCCAAATAATTTTGTTTATAACCAAAAAAACGACAACGCTGCTGAATCGTATCGGCATTAGATTTGCCCACACTGTAACGCGGCATATACGAAACCATCAAACCTTCAACCGTAAAACCACGATTCAACATTTCCGCCCCAATCAAAATATGCGATGTCGCATTGCTCCAATCAATTTCCGTCGAACCTTGAATCACAAGTTCGATATTTGTGTCGAGAATGGCGAGAAATAATGTGCGTTTTAATAACCGATGAGAACAATGCCTTTTAACGGAAGTTGTAATCTGCCGCTGATGTAAAGAGTTTCGAGAAATTGAAATATTGAGTTAAAGTCATTTGTTCCGTGATAAAAATTTCTTACTGCAATTATCAAATAATCAACTTCGGGCATCATACAGGCTTGAAAAATATCTTTCAAAAATTGATTATTCCTATACGCTCTTCCGGCTTCGACTTCTAAAACAATTTTTCCGTCTGCGCTTACGGCATCAGCATCGAAAAACTTATCAATTTTGTTGTTTATGCTAAAAAGAACCGGAATTTTAATCTTATCAACGCTTGCTTTGCTTTCTTCAACCTTGAAATTTAATTGCTTCAAATCGGCGGAAATAACTTTCAAAACGCCATCGCTACTTAGTTTGTTTTCAGGCGATTTTATTTTTTCGTAATTTCTTTCAAAGCAAGCAATTACGGCTCTTATTTCGTCATTGACTCCGAAAGAACGCGGAAAAAGCTGATAGACTAATTTATATTCGATTTCCATACTTTTTATGCAGCTAATTTATAAAATTTGGTTAATGTGTTTTTAGCGGAAATATTTCCCAATGCTTTAAATGCTTTTGCAGTTGTTTTCGGTAATTCCTTCAGTTTTTCCATTCCTTGCAATTTCGCGGCTTCACGGTGCGTCATATATCGGTCGAGCCATGGGAAAATAGGAATTTGAGTTGTTACAATAACTAAAGCGGGCGAAAAGTTCGGCTTTTTTACTCTGATTCCCGAAGGTCGAAACTGCAAAATTTTATCATTCATTTTTAACGGATTTTTGTTGCCGCAATTCCATTCAAATTTTTGATGACTGTTTTCAAAATCCTCAATTTTTGGAATCCATTCATCCAACCAAGATTTATGTTTATCGTAAAATTCGCGGTTGGCGCGGATATAATACTTTTTCCAATGCGGAAATTCTTTTTGTTCGATTTGTGAATATATTGGCAAACATTCAAGTATTTCGTCAAATGAATGACCGTCAATTTTATTGCCGAATTTGCCTTTATATTTTTTCAATTCGTCTGCGGATTGTGCAAAAGGTGCTTCATTTTCATATTTGTAACTTGCGCCGAATTCCATTGCCCAAATCGGAAAGCGCGGAACTTCTTCACTTTTCAAATTGTCGAGAAACTCTTGCCAAACAGCAATATGATTTTTAGTTTCTTCTTTTAATGAAGTATATTCTGTGGGATTTTTTTCAAGGATAGATTTAATCGAAAGAGTGCCTTTAAAATCTCCTTGAGGAAATTCAAAATTCCAAAGTCCGCCTTTAGATTTCAATCGGCAAACAATATAAATTCTTGAACGATGTTGCGGAATTCCAAATTTATGCGGCGAAAGCACATCTTCTTTAACATCATAATTTACCGAAAGTTTATCGTAAATATATTTCCAAGTTTTGCCTTCGTCGTGTCCTTTGAGATTCGGAACATTTTCTAAAAAAATATATTCGGGATTATGAAAATCGGCAATTTCCATAATTTTATCAAACAGATTTCCGTTAGCAATATCTTTTAAGCCATTTTGGTTTCCTGCTTTTGAAAACGGTTGACACGGAAAACCTGCACAAATCATATCGTGTTGCGGGATTGTCGAAATATCAATTTTAGTTATGTCGCCGGCACAATCAAGACCGAAATTTGTTTTGTAAAGTGTTCGCAAATCTTCGTCAATTTCGCTGGCGAAAACGCAATTATGCCCTAATTCTGAGAGAGCCGAATGAAATCCGCCCAAACCTGCAAAGAGGTCAATAAATTTTAACTTTTCCATATCAAAAACTGTTTAAGTTTTAGTTATAGACGATTTTGGAGTATTATTCAAAAACCTAATTATACTGACTTGGAGCAATAAAAGTGTTTTGGAAAACCGCACGACCACAGAAGTAGTTTTAGAATTGAATGAGAAAATACCAATCAATTTTACGAAAAGATTTATGAAATAGAATGATAATTTACGAAATTACGGCAAGCGTTCGCGCCGATTTGATTGAAAGTTACGAAAAATATATGCGCGAGCAGCATATTCCCGATTTGATGGAAACGGGATTTTTTCGCGGCGCACGGATTTCGCGTTCCGTCGAAAATCGTTATCGGATTCAATACGAAGCGTTTAATCAAGCGGCTTTGGACGAATATTTGGAAACGTCTGCCGCACATTTACGCGCTGATTTTCTCGTGCATTTTGGCGAAGGTGTCGAAGTTTCGCGCGAAAATTGGGATGTTTTACAAAATTACGAAAAAAATGTGTATTAAAACGGTTCAAAACTATTTTCTATTTGTTCAAAAATCTATTAAAAACCAACAAATACGGTATTTGGCACAGTCATTGCAATAGATAAAACCGTTGTATTGAAATTTTTTGGGGATTTTTAATTAAACAGATGTCAAATGAAGTTATAAATGTCGGTGGCGAAGAAAAACTTGTGCGTGAAGATACGGCGAAATCTTATCGCGGCGTGATTTGGGCTTTGGGCAGTATGGCGATGTTTATACTTGTTGCGGCAATTATTTTCTTTGCGTTTTTTGCAAAGACGGCAACCGACGGAACTACGACGACTCCTGCAAATATCGAAAATAAGCGGCAGTAGTATAAAAAAACAGAATTGTTCTCACCCCTCAATCCTTATCGAATGAGGAAGAACGCACGAGATAAGTGCCTCAACTTTTCAAGAGTTGGCGCACTTATTTCGTGCGTTCTTCCTCATTAAGATATAATAAATTTATGTTGATTTTAGGCATCGAAAGTTCGTGTGACGAAACGGCGGCGGCAGTCGTTGAAAATGGCAAGAAAATTTTATCGTCTGTCATTTCTTCGCAAATCGAACTTCATCGTCCGTTCGGCGGCGTTTTTCCCGAACTCGCGGCACGGGAACATCTCGAAAAAATCGAACCTGTTGTCAAAGAATCGTTGAAAAAAGCGAATGTTTCTTTGCAGGAAATTGATGCAATCGCGGTTACGCAAGGTCCCGGATTGATTGGTTCGCTGCTCGTCGGCGTTTGTTATGCGAAGGCTCTGGCTTGGGGGTTGGACATTCCGTTTATTGGCGTAAATCATATCGAAGGACACGTTTATTCGATTGCGTTTGAAAATCCCGAAGTCGAATATCCCGCGCTGGCGTTGATTGTTTCGGGCGGACATACGAATCTTTTCTACATTCCCGAAGAAGGCAAATATAAAGTCGTCTCGCGCACACGCGATGATGCGGCGGGTGAAGCGTTTGATAAAGTCGGGAAAATGCTCGGTTTAAGTTATCCGGGCGGACCTGTGATTGAAAAAATTGCAAAAACCGGCGATGCGACGAAAATAAAATTTCCGATTGCAAAAATTTCTGACGGACGACCTGATTTTAGTTTCAGCGGACTGAAAACCGCCGTTTCGCGTTATATTCGTGAAAATGAAATTGAACCTGCAAAATATGATGAAACGCCGAGTCAGCAAATAAAAGACATTGCCGCGAGTTTTCAAGCGACGGTTATTAAAAGTTTGATGATAAATGTCGAAAAACTTGCGAACGAATTAAATCCGAAAACTCTTATCGTCGCGGGCGGCGTGGCGTGTAACGGTGCATTGCGTTTTGCGGCGGAAAATTTCGGCGCAAAACGCAATTTGCCGGTTTATTTTCCGTCAAAACATCTTTCGACCGACAACGCCGCGATGATTGCCGCCGCCGGATATTTTCATCTGAAAAACGGCGAAACTTCGGATTTAAAAATGACGGCGGACGTTACTTTGCGATTGCAAAATTTTGAAAACGAAGACGCGCAATTGAAAAAGAATAAAGTTCGTTATCGTCTTTGACTGGAGCGCAAGCATCCGTGCTTGCCCGCGCGTTCGAGGCTTTGCGAGAACAGGCGCGACACGCCGCACATCGAATAAACTTGATTTTCCCTGCGACAGTTTGCCGTTCTTGCTTCGCTCGAACGGGCAGGCAAGATGCCTGCGCTCCAATTATTTTATTCCGATAGTTTCTAAAATACTCTGAAACCGCTTATCTTCGTGAAGCACAAAAAAATCCATTTCGGCTTGCAAATGAATCAATCGCCAATCGCGTTTTTCGACAAGTTCGGTGAGATATTCGAGTGCTTTATCAAAACTGCCTAAATTCGCATAAACAGTTGCCAATTCATAATTTACATCATTTTCTTTAGAAAGATTTTCGAGTTTTTGCAGACAGTTTTCCGCTTTTTCCGTATTGTCCGCCCGCGCAAAAGCCGCGCCGAATGTGCCGATTAATTCTTTTGCGCCGTCAAACGAACGCATCGAAAGCGTTTCGGCTTTTCGCAGCAGCGCAAACGCGACATCGTGCTGTCCGCGAATCGAATAACTCGTGCCGAACAGCAAATAAACGTGATAAAGTTTCGGTTCGTCTTTGTATTCTTCAATCAAACGCTCGCCGATTTCCCACGCAAATTCAAAATTATTTTCGCGGTAAAAAATCTGCGCTTTGAGCCACAAAGTCTGAAACGATGACGAATCTAATTCCAGAGCGCGTTGAATTTGCTCGTGCGCTTCGCGGAAATTTCCCTTTCGACTGAGAAAATTTGCATAAAGCCGATGCGTTTCGACATCGTTTGGCGAAATTTCCAAAGATTTTAGAAATTCTTTTTCGGCGCGTTGCCAATCCCAATCGTAAAAGTATGCAAAATAACCGAGAGTTGCGTGTGCTTCGGCAATATTCGGATCGAGTTCGAGAGCTTTCGTCAAACAAATTCGCGCTTTAACGAGATGTTCGCTTTTTGGTGAAAGCGACATTCTGAGATGCAAATGCGCGTAAACGTCCGCCAAACCGCAAAAAGCCAGCGCGAAATTCGGGTCAAGTTGCGTCGCGGAAACAAATTGCTCAAATGCTTCCCAAAGATTTTGCGGCGTTTGGCGGCTCATATAAAACCGACCTTTCAAATATGCTTGATAGGCTTGCGCGTTCGGCAGATATTTCGGCGACAGCGCGGCGCGTTCTTCGGTTGTTAAATTCAATAAAATTTGCTGCGCGATTTGCTCGGAAATCATATCTTGCAGACGCGGTAAATCGTGAAGTTTGGCTTCAAATTTTTCGCCGAAAGTCGAGCTTTGCGTAGCAAGATTGATGCCTTGAACGGTAATTCGGACATCTTCGCCGATTTGCATCAGAACGCCGTCAAGCACGAATTGAACGTCGAGTTCTGCGCCGATTTCGAGCGGATTTCTTTCTTGTCCGGCATATTGCACAACGCTTCCCGTCGGGCGCACGACAATTCTTTTGATACTGCTCAGACGAGTTATCAGCGAATCGGCAAAACCGAGTCCGAGATATTGATCGGTTTCGGCTAAACCAACGGTTTGAAACGGCAAAATCGCCAACGAAACTGTCTGCAAAGAATTTTCGCCGGAAGTTTCGGCAACTTTCCGCACTTCGGCAACAAAACGATAACCGAAACGCGAAACTGTTTCAATAAACTTCGGCTTTCGATGATCGTGGTCGTCCAAAATCTTTCGCAAAACCGAAATATTTCGCGTCAAACCGGTTTCTTCGACAATCACATCGCCCCAAACTAATTCCATTAATTCATCTTTCGTAACCAGACGATTTTCGTGTTCGACAAGCGCAAGCAAAGTTTCAAACGCTTTCGGTGTCAGCGCAATCGGACGATTTCCGCGTGAAAGTTGGCGTTCGGCAGACGACAGACGATAATCGCCGAATTCGTAGAAAAAAATTGTTTCATTGTTCATTTTAGGTGTTATTATCAGAAAATTAAAACAAAATTGTAAGCATTTTGTAAGGACTTTCATCCGCACTTTTAGCTAAACTCGTTCTTGAATCAAAACAACTGTTTTAAATCGTTATCACGAAAATAGTTGAATACGCAATTTGAGGAGATAAAATTATGAAAAAACAAATCGGAAAAAAATGTTGGATAAATCTTGATAATATTCTTTGGCGAAGTGTCGGAGCAATTTTGTTGCTTGCGGGAATTTTTGCCGCCGCAAACATCAACATTGCCGCGCAAACATCCCCGTGCGACTATTTGCCTTATTCAGCGGTAACGCGAACTTCGGTAACACTTTCAACGCCGCAAACAAATGATCAAATTGGCTACTCAGGGTTTGAGATTGCGAGAAATGGAGGCAAATCTTTCTCAATCTACGTTACCAATCTTAATCAGCAATTTCCGGCTAATACAATTTTCAAAGGCTATCTTAACGGAGTTGAAGTAGGAACTTTGACCCCAAGAACTAGTTCAATAACCGGACAACTTTTTGAATGGAATTGGTTTTTATTTGAAGATGTTCCGATAGTCGGAGTTGGCGACACGATGGAAATCAAAAAGAATGGACAACCTTTTTTATCCGGTGCTTTTACTCGTAATCAATATGATTATGAAGAATTATACGGCTTTGCCGAAACCGGAGGTAATTTTCCTTATAATTGTTCGCGGGTTGGAGGTGCAATCGCGTTTCCTGACTCTTCCACGCCGAGAATGTTCTATATGGGAGCCGGTTCAAGAGTGTTCGCAACCGAACCGATTACCAAAATTTCCCTCCACGAACCGAGTCAACAACCCGGAATACCGGGAACTGAGATTTTAACAATACCGTTTCAACTTACTAATCCTACTTCCGGTTGGTATCGTGCGAACGGAACAGGTTGGGAGCGCGGAGTGCTGACCCAAAATCAATTCAACTTACTAAGACAAGGACTTTTAACGGTCATAGCTTTTACGGCAAATCATCCGAACGGTTATTCGCAAATGCCTCTGACAACCAACGCGGTCAATGCCGGCGGCGATTTTGAAGGCGATGGAATTGCCGATTTAGCGGTTTTTCGTCCTTCCGAACAAAATTGGTATGTGCAACGAAGTTCCGATAATCAAGTTCAAACAATAAATTTCGGACGCGCCAACGACAAACTTGTTGTCGGCGATTACGACAGCGATAATAAAGCGGACATCACGGCTTTTCAAACCGATAATCCGAATTATCCGGGGAAAGGTGTTTGGCAAATATTGCGATCTTCCGACAATTCTCTGCGAACTATTCAATGGGGCTTGCCCGGCGATATTCCGTTAGCCATAGACTCTGACAGAAATAACACTTCCGATCTCGGCATCTTCCGTCCGCTAAACGGAACTTGGTATATCCAACGAATGGGCGACATTATCAAACCACTCGCTGAGGAATTCGGCGGACCGACGGAATTAGTAATTCGATGGGGAACGAACGGCGACAAACCGCTTGTCGGAGATTTTAACAATGATAATGTTGATGAACTTATTGCTTTTCGTCCATCCGAAGGAAATTGGTATATCTATAATTTTGTTACCGGCAATTACCAAATCGAGCATTGGGGATTAAACGGAGATATTCCGGTGGCAAGAGATTTTGACGGCGACGGAAAAGTTGATTTAACTGTTTATCGTCCTTCAACGGGAACTTGGTATATTCGCAGTAGTTTGGATAATTCGATAATAATTCGTCGTTTCGGTTTGAGCGAAGATATTCCCGTTGCGGCAGATTTCGATAAAGACGGCGTGGCAGATATTGCGGTTTTTCGTCCGTCAAATGGCACTTGGTATGTTACGCGCAGTTCGGATAATTCGTTTTTTGCCGCGCAATTCGGCTTAAACGGAGATATTCCGGCATTCGCGCAAAGATAGATTTTCCGCTCACTCCTTACTTCACTAAAAGACGCTGACTTAAAAAATCAGCGTCTTTTTTGGTTTCAAAGTCATTTTTGATTCAATTTTTTGTAATAGACAACTTTCCAAAATAAATATTTGATTTCATTAACTTTACAACTGAAAGATTTTCTTAAAAGTCCAACACGCTTTAGCTTGTTGATCCGCTAAATATCTTTGAAGTAAAAGTTTATCGGATATTTTACAGTTTTGAGATTAACCGTCAGCGACAAACTAAAGTGTGTCGGACTTTTTATCGCAAACTTATCAAGCGTTACTCAATTATTTAGTAAAGATGTCTTATGCCTCAATAGGGCTTTCCTATAAAAAATTGAGTAATTTTAATGATAAAATCAGATTGTCAAAATTATCGGCAAAATCATCCAGTTGCGCTTTTCTATTTTGATACTTGGTTTTTTGTAAAAGTGCGGTGGTTAAAGTCCTCAAACT
>JANNYB010000154.1:0-35311 GCA_031409875.1 Acidobacteriota bacterium
CGAGAACAGGCGCGAACGACTCATGTTACTCGAAAGTTGATTCAATGTGCGGCGTTTCCGCGCCTGTTCTCGCAAAGCCTCGAACGCGCGGCGGGCAAGATGCCCGCGCTCCAATTTTTTGAATCAAAGATTCGGAATCCAAAATTCCTGACCGCTGACGGTTTTTTTAATAAGCCCGTAAGTGCTTAATTCATCGCGGCTTACGCCCAAATATGTAAAATGCGGCAAATCGCTTTGGACGGTTTGAAACCAGCCGTGTTTTGCTAAAATTTCGCGCACTTGTTTATTTGAAAACTCCGAAACATCGAGCGCAAGCATAAAAACGTGCTGTGATGCGCCGGGCGCGGCAACCGAATAAAGAATTGATTTATCGAAAGCCGTGCTAAACCAAAGTTTTTGACTTTCCCAATCCAGAACCGTCGCAACTTGATCGTGAATATTCATTTTTTTCGCGGTTTCGGCATCTTTTCGATTGATTTTTCCTTTCGCAACCCAATGATTCAAACCCGGAACAAAACGCGAATTCCAAAGCCGCACCGTGTCTTCATACGACCGCGAAGCAGCTTCCGAACCGCCGCGCGGAGAAATTATCAGATTATTTTTTTTAGCTTCAGCGATTGCATCCATCAGCGCGTCCATCGCCGGTTTTTGCAAAGTTATTTGAACTCTGCCGATTGATTGGATTGTCGGGCTGGCTTTTGTCTGATAAGTTTGCACGCCGTTTGAATCCAAAATGCAATTATTCGGAAATTTGACCAAAGGATTTTTCAGCGCGGCAACAAACATCGCGCCGTAATCGGCAAAAACCCGCGCCGCCACGAGGTCTTCGTCAACATTGCAAACATCCGAAAATTTGATTCCGGTTTGATTGCCGCGTTTTGATTGCGCCAGCGTTTTCGTTAGTAAATCTCTGAAATTCGGTGTTTGCTGTGCCGCTGTTGCAATCGTCAAAAGCCCGATTAAAATTGCATAACTTAAATATCTCAACATTATTTCTCCTGCGTTAATTTGATTTTTTCTTATCACGAACCGCAATCGCAAGTTCGGCAAGTTTGATGTATTCTTTGCGGATTTCGTCTAATTCTTTTTCGTCCAAATCTTCCAAATCCAAAACCTCGTTTCGCGCACTTTGGCTTGAGCGAATCAATTCATCGAGTTTTAATTGCAAGGCTTCGGTGTCTCGGTTTTGCGTGTTTTGAATCAGAAAAACCATCAGAAAAGTAACAATCGTCGTAATCGTGTTGATAAATAAAGAATTGCTGTCCGACCAATTATAATAAAACCCTGAAATTATCCAACCGAAAATTAAGAGAATCGCCGACAGAAAAGCATAGCGCGAACCACTTATTTTACTAACTTTTGATGAAAATTTAGAAAAAATATCCGGCATAATTTTTATTACTTATTGATTGCAAAAAAATAATCTAAAAATCCTGTGCTTCTCGCCATTTTTTCCATAAGTCGGGAACTTTGCGCCCGCCACTTTTTTCCAGTTCTTTCAGAATTTCGTAATTTCGCTTTTGCAAAAGTTCGAGTTCTCTAATTTTTTCGGTCGGCGAAAGATTAAGTATATAACGGCGCAATCTTTCTTTGCTTCGCTTCAAATCTTTATATGTTTCTTGCTCAGAATTGATATTCATCTGAAAAATTATCCTGTTTAGCTCTCCATTTTTGTAATAAGTCAAAACGATTCAAAATATCGTTTAACCGCAAAGCATCCATAATTCCGGCTTCATCAAACAGAATTATTTTGTAAATATCTTTCGACCGCGAGGCTTGAATCCACATCGCCGCCAGATGCTCAATGTCAATAACCGGAATGTCGCGGTTGTCAATACTTTTTATTTCAGCCGCGCCCAATGCTTCAATCCAAAGCGGATTATGACTTGCTTCGACAAATTGGACAAGCCAGCCGTGAATTTTGATGAATTCGCTATCAAAAGAGAAATTGTGTTTTCGGGCATAATCGTAAATTTCTTCCATAGGCAAAATCAATTCGGGCGGCTTGGTTAAAAAGAAAAAAATATCAAGGTCAATCGTGTTAATCGGCTGATAATGAATAATGCCCGCAACTGCTCCGCCAATCGCATACTCAGAGATAATGCCTTGCTTTTGCATATCTTTCAAGACATCAACGACTGCTCCCAAATTTGTTGTCGGTAACAGATTTTTACTTTCCATTATTCTCCAAATCCCCGGTCGAGTTCAAAATATTCTTCAATTGTGTATTTTTTTATCGGAACGGCTGTCATAAATTCACCTCACAATGATTTTACCTTTTTTGAAAACTTTTTCAATCATATTTCCGCCGAATTCGTAAGCGATTTCACGATAATCTTTTGTGTCGAAAATCAATAAATCCGCGAATTTGCCTGTTTCAATCGAACCGATTTTATTGCCAGAACCGACGGCATAAGCGGCGTTAATCGTCGCGGCATTAAAGGTTTCCGAAGGCAGAAGTTTTTGATAACGGCACGCAATCGCCATCGCATTCGGCAAAGACGGACACGGCGCACTGCCCGGATTGTAGTCGGTCGAAAGCGCGACGGCACAACCTGCATCAATCAATTTTCGTGCGTCGGCAAATTCCTTCGAGCCGAAATTGAAATTGACCGTCGGCGTAACGACTCCGATTGTTTCCGAATCTGCAAGCAGTTTAATTTCATCGTGAGAAATCGCGTCCAAATGATCAATCGAAGTTGCGCCGAGTTCGATTGCCATTCGTGCGCCGCCGAGATTTGTAAATTCGTCAACGTGCGCCTTTAATTTGAAACCGAGTTGCTTTGCGGTTTCTAAAACGCGGCGCGATTGTTCGAGATTAAAAGCGTTTTTTTCGCAAAATACGTCAACGAAATAATTGATAATTGATAATTGATAATTGATAATTTCCTTTGCTTTCGGCAGCATTTCATTACAAATCAAATCAACGTATTCATCAGGATTTTCTTTGAATTCCTGCGGAATTGCGTGTGCGGGCAAAAATGTCGGAATCAAATCAACTTCGTGTGTTTTATCCAACTCGAAAATCGCTTCGAGCATTTTGAGTTCGGTTTCGGTGTCGAGTCCGTAACCTGTTTTGATTTCACAAGTTGTAACGCCGAGATTTAATAATTTGTCGAGCCGTGAGCGCGATTGTTCAACCAAATCCGCCAAACTCGCACTTCGCGTTTGGCGCACGGTCGAGAGAATTCCGCCGCCGTTTGCCAAGATTTCGAGATAATCTGCGCCTTTGATTTTAAGTTCAAATTCGTCAAGCCGATTTCCCGCAAAAACGATGTGCGTATGACATTCGACAAATCCCGGACTGACGGTTTTGCCGTTTGCGTTTATAACATTTTCGCTCGAAAATTGGCTTAAAACGTCTTCGGATTTCCCGACCGCGATAATTTTACCATCTGAAATCGCAACCGCGCCATTTTCGATAATGCCTAAATCTTGCATTGCCGCACCTTTTTTGGCTGTGCCGTTTGAAGCGCAAGTTAAAAGTTGCGCGTTATGAATAATTAAATCTGCTTTCATTGTAATCTGTTGAGATTTTAGACATTCCGCCACTTTAAAGCAAAAAATGGAAGGAGTTTTCTCTTTCCATTTTTTCGTAATTCTGACTTTTACAACTTTACTTCAAGATTGAATTAACTTTTCCGTTTTTGATAGGAAATTATTGAGGTAACTTCGTCGTTTTTGTAATAAAGTTCGATGGTTTTAATTTTTTTCAAATTGACTTTACGCAATTCGTGAGAGTCTCCGTCTGCGTCATTAATCTTCAAATCCCAATATGTAACTCCTTCTCCCTGATCGAAAGTGATGGTGGCAGTTTCGCCGTTTGAAAGCGTGTCAACACCGAGAATATCTCTGCCCCATTTATCATCGTTGTTTGCAGAAACATAAAGTTCAGTAATTAACCAGCCTGTTTTGTTGACCAAATCAAATTCCTGCTCAGCCCAATTTGGCAAAACATTTGTTTCAAATACGTTGTTTGACCCATAACTCGCCAGATTTTCGGCTTTGGCTGAAACTGTCGCCAAGCTCATAAACCCGACCAAAAACATAATTCCAGCTAAATTCAACATCATTTTTTTCATATATTTTTTCTCACTTTCCAAATTTTTCTTTGGGAGTCGTTTGATTTGCGTTTCAACTATATGTAACTGAGATGTGGAAAGCAAATTGAACTTTGAGCAGAAAAAATTTTTATGTGTTCGATATTTGATTTATAGTCCGCATAGCAAAAAGTCTCAACGGGAACAAATCTGCAATAAAAGATTAAATAAAAAAACAAGAATAAAACCGAATTTCGATTCTATTCTTGCTCTTAAGGAAGTTGTGTGTTTGATTAACTGTAATTATTCAAAAATTGCGGTGGCTTCGCCGTTTTCGTAGAAAAGTTGAATTTTGGAAATTTTCTTGAGATTGAATTTGTCCCATTCGATATAATTTCCTTCTTCATCTTCAATTCGCAAATCCCAATATGTCGCTCTCGTCTTGGGCGCAAACGTAATTGTCGTAAATTCGTTATGATACAGCGTATCAATGCCGAGAACGTCATCGCCCCATTGTTTCGCGCTGTGCGGCGTAACATAAAGCGCGTAAATTTCAACGCCTGTTCTATTTACCAGAACAAAATCCTGTTCGCCGAAATTTGTCAAATTCGTTTCCATTGAAACATAACTCGCCAAATTTCCGGCTTTCACCGTCATCGCCGAAACGCTCATAATTGCCGCGAATACCAAAACTAACGCATAATTAACTAAATTTCTTTTCATATTTTTTTCACCTTCCATCTTTAATTTACGAAGCAAAAATTTTTCGCCTCTGTTTCTATAAACGACATTCGTTTAAAAAAAGGGTCATCGCAGAAAAATATTTTTTTAATGCGCCGATGTTACGGCGTGATGCGCGTCGGGCAAATAGTAAAACAAAATGCCTAAAATCGTATAAACTGCCAACAATTGCAAGCCTTCAACCCAGTTTGATTCGCCGTCGGAGCAGATTTGCTGAACAATTAAAATCGAACCGAAAACCGCGACGACTTCCGGTATTGAAAATTCCAGATTCATCGGTTTGCCAAAAGCGTAAGACGCGAAAATCAAAATCGGCGCAACAAAAAGCGCGATTTGCAATGACGAACCGAGCGCGATGCCGAGCGATAAATCCATTTTGTTCCGCATCGCCATCAAAATCGCCGACGAATGTTCCGCCGCGTTGCCGATAATTGCCACGACAATCACGCCGACAAAAACTTCCGTAAATCCGAGCGCACCGCGTGCAGCTTCGACTGCGCCGACGAGAAATTCGGAAATCAGCGCAACAAACAAAGTCGCCACCAGCAAAACCGTGATTGATTTCCCTTTCGTCCAATGCTCGCCTGATTTTTCTTCTTCCTTTCCGACTTCTTCCGCCGCGCCTTGCAAGGCTTCGCCGACAAACAAATCTTTGTGCGTAACGAGCGAAAAATAAAGCGTTCCGAGGTAAGTTAAAAACAAAACAACGGCAATTGCCAACGAAAGATTTTGCTCTTTTTGCGGTGTCCAACCGCCGTTTGCGACCGGAACTTGTGCCGCAACAATATGGAAAACCGTCGGAATAAGCAAGGCAATCGCCGCCAGAGTCAGAGCCGTAGCCAAAGTGCTTGCCGCTGTTCGATCAAATCTTTGAGTCTTGTATTTGGTGCCGCCCGCGACAATCGAAAGCCCTAAAACAAGGAGCATATTCCCGATTATTGAGCCGGTAATCGAGGCTTTGACAACACCTTCCAAACCTTTCGACAACGCAAAAAGCGCAATTATCAATTCCGCCGCATTGCCGAAAGTCGCATTTAAAAGCCCGCCGATTCCCTGCCCCAAATGTTCTGATAAATGTTCGGTCGCCTTGCCCATCCAACCTGCCAGCGGAATTATCGCCAAACACGAACAGATAAACAAAGCCGTCGGATTATCGAACGACGGAATAAACCGCAGAGCAATTGAAATCGGCACAAAAATCATCAACCAATCGAGCGAAGGTTTGAGCCAAGAGTTTTTATCGGATTTTATTTTCGACATATTTTTTTTCGGCGGTGAACTGTAATTAAGTCAAAAGAAAATTTATCCACAGATGAACACAGATGAACACGGATAAGAAATCAGATAAATCATCTGTGTTTATCTGTGTTCATCTGTGGATAATAAAAACATTGTTTTTAGTTCACCATCATTTTTTTTAATGTTTCGGCGCGAGAGTTTCGACAGCCGAATGAATATCAGGTAAAAAGTAAAATAAAATGCCCAAAACGGCATAAACCGAAAGAAGTTGAACGCCTTCGATCCAATTACTTTCGCCGTCGGAAGAAATTTGCTGAACGATTAAAATTGCAATCATTACCGCAAAAACTTCGGGCAGAGTAAATTCGAGATTCATTGGTTTGCCGAAAGCATATGAAGCAAAAACCAACATCGGCGCAACGAAAAGCGCGATTTGCAATGACGAACCGAGCGAAATGCCGAGCGATAAATCCATTTTGTTCCGCAAAGCCATCAGAATTGCCGACGAATTTTCCGCCGCATTTCCGATAATCGCCACGACAATCACGCCGACGAAAACTTCTGTCAAACCGAGCGTTTTTCCGGCTTCTTCAACTGCGCCGACGAGAAATTCGGCAATCATTGCGACAAACGAAGTTGCAATCAACAAAATCGTTAACGCTTTGCCTTTCGACCAATGTTCGCCTGCATCTTCCAATTCTTTTCCGATGCCTTCCGCCGCGTGCATCGAATCGCTGACCAATAATTTTTTATGCGTTACGAGCGAGAAAATCAGCGTGAAAATATATGTAATTATCAAAACGACGGAAATCGCCAACGAAAGATTTTGTTCTTTTTGCGCCGTCCAACCGCCGTTTGCGACGGGAACAGCAGAAGCAACGTAGTGAAAAATCGTCGGCACAAGCAATGCCGCCGCCGCTAAAGTCAGAGCCGTCGCCGACATACTCGAAGCGGTTTTGTTAAAGGTTTGGCGTTTGTATTTAACTCCGCCGAAAATCAACGAAAGCCCAAGAACAAGCAACAAATTCCCCAAAATCGAGCCGGTAATCGAGGCTTTGACAACGCCTTCCAAACCTTTCGACAACGCAAACATCGCAATAATCATCTCCGCCGCGTTTCCGAAAGTCGCGCTCAACAAACCGCCCGCGCCCGGTCCGAGATGTTCTGCCAGATGTTCCGTCCCTTTGCCCATCCAACCGGCGAGCGGAATAATCGCCAAACACGCCACGATAAACAGAGCGGTCGGATTTTCCAAACCCGGAATAAATCTGAGCGCAATCGCAATCGGCACAAATATCAAAAGCCAATCGAGCGATGGTTTTAAAAACGAAGATTTTTTTGTAGCTGTCATAAATTATTCGGTTTTCGTAGTTTTTAGTGATGCAATCAACATTTTCTGTAATTCTTCGCAATCTTGCAAAAGCGATTCGGATTGTTTTTGGGTCAAAAATTCGCTTTCGCCCAAAAGCCGTAGCAGAAAATTTGTTTTGAAGGCTTCCTTATTTGCAATAACGAGTTTATGTCGAAAATCCGCGCGGTCTTCGCCTTGTTTTGATTCTTCGATGTATAAGCCGACCGAAGTTCCCGAATCGAGAATCTTTTTCGATAACACATATTCGCTTTTTTCATCGTTGAGAAATTGACTTAATTTTACAATTCTCAAGGCGAATTTGAATGATTTTTCTTGTAAAATGTTTGAACTCATAGATTTTTTTCCTACCTAATAAATGATAACTGATAGATAATAGATGATAACTTAAACCTAATCAAATCTATCAGTTATCATCTATTATCTATCAGTTATTAGATATGTGTCATCTGCCGCAACATCTACAACCGGATTTCTCCAAATCAATTTCCGCAAATTTTTTCTCCCAATCCGCCCGAATCGGTTCACGTTCATTGGAATCGAAATATTCGTTAATTGCCTCGACCAATTTCAATTTTTCCTTTGCCGACAGATTTAAAAATCCGTGAAATACGTTTGTAATATTTTCGTCCATAATATTTGACTTTTCGCTCGAATAATCGAAAAATAGTTTCAAGTTCAAACTAAAAATAATGATAAAAAATACAATACTTTTAACGGCAATCGCAATTTTTGTTTCGAGTTGCACATTTACAAGCAATAGCGGAACGCAAACGGTTCAAAACACGAACGCGGCAAACGCGACGAACGCGGCAACTCCGAAACCTTCGGAAGAAACGGCGAAAAATACGTCTAATAAAGATACCAAAGAAACGCCCGCAAAGAAAACCGAATCCGGCGGCGGCGACAAATCGGAATGTCTGAAAGCGAAAATGGACGGCAAGCGTCTGATTGCCGATCAAACCTTTGTTTTCGATTTCAAACCATTTCCGAAATCGTGTTTCGTAACTTTTGCAAGCAAAGAAGATATGCTTGACGAAAAAGACGTTCCGCGCGGTTCGACGTTTCATATTTTCAAAGACGGCAAACTCGATTATGATTTTCCCGATGCGTTTGACGAACAATCGGCTTGTTGGGTTGAAGGTGTCGGGTTCGACGATCTCAACGGCGACGGCGACACGGATATTATTATTGCCGGAAGCTGTCTCGGCGCAAAAAGTGCTTATCCGACAAACGCGATTTATGAAAATTACAATGACGATTTTCGCACATATGCAGTCCAAAATAAAAATCTCGAAAACTTAAAAAGTGTCGGCGAGATTAAAGATTACGTTAAGAAAAACAAAAACAAATTCTTCAATAATTAACGGAATATTTTCACGCGCTTCGGTGATTTGGTATCTGTTAGAATTTTTGCAATCATACTTTGTAAGGAGTTTTTTTATGATACCTGAAACACAAAAAGAATTGTCGGAAAGCGGTTACGATATTACGCCGATTTCTGATGAAAAACGCGCACAATTAGCGTTGGATTTGGACGACGAAGCGTATCGCGTTTTGCTCGAACACGGCACGGAAGCGGCGTTTTGCGGAAATTTGACGGACAACAAAGAATCGGGCGTTTATGCCTGCGCTTTGTGCGGTTTGCCGCTGTTTTCGTCAAACGACAAATTTCATTCCGGCACGGGTTGGGCTTCGTTCTACGCGCCGTTTGACAAAGAACATCTGAAAATCTACCGCGACACGAAATTCGGTATGATTCGAGAAGAAATCCGCTGCGCCCGTTGCGACGGTCATCAAGGTCACGTTTTCCCCGACGGTCCGCCGCCGACAGGTCAACGCTATTGTTTAAATTCCGCGTCGCTCGAATTTTTCGCGGAAGGCGAAGAAATTCCGCAAAAATAAATTAACATTTTCATTTTATAGAATTCCGTTAAATTAATTTGACGGAATTCTACTTTAAATACACAGCGTGGAAAACCTAAAAACCAAACAATCGCAAAATAGTGTCCGCGAAACCCGACAGAAAATTAAAGAGCAATTTGGTTCTTTTTACAATCAGGTTACTGAAATTTTGTATCGGCACGATCCGATTTATTTGGCGGTGTCTGGTGCGCCAACAGACGAATACGCAGGCGAAGCGAGTAAAATTTTACCGCAACTTAAAAACGCAAAGTCTGTTTTAGAAGCTCGAAAAATTATTTACGACGTTTTTGACCGCAGTTTTAATCACGGTTATTCTGGCAAAGACTTATCAAAACTTATAAGGTTTGACGATGGTGAAGCTGGAATTGAAATTGACTATCAGCTAATTGCAGAAGAAATTTGGGCAGTTTGGGTAACATTAAACTTTACGAAAAACAAAGAGTCATGAAAACCAAAACGCACCCAACAATTTGTTGGACGTGAGCGCGAAACAGCGACCTTTTTATCACGTTTTTTGGTTAATGCGGAGTTGCTTGTTATCGGTTTCGCGCCACCTCAACGCCGCCGTTAATCCAATCTTTATCTCAATCCCTGCCCGAATTGTTCCGTCCCGAAAGTTCCGATTCCGTTTAATCTAAAACTAAACACAAAGCGATTTTCGCGTCGAACGCCGACGTTGTAGGTGTAATATTGCGCGGTAACTGAACAGCAATCGGAAGCGTGTCCGATGGTGTAGAGCGAACTTACGAGCGGCGTGTTTCGCAGAGCGCGATTGTTTTCAAAGTCGAAGAAAAGCGATAAACCGCCGTAGAAACCTTTGTCGCGGTTGCCGACGAAAATTGACGGACTCCATTGCGAACCGCGCAGAGTTCCGGCTTCGCGGCGGTCGAGATTGCCGTATTGTTCGAGCGAAGGAATCAGCGTAACGGCGCGTGTGTAGTAAAACGTCTGGAAAAATTTCACCAATTTAGTATCAAGCCCGACGGTTGCCGAAATCGCCCGCAAACCGTCGCCTTGCACGCCGACATCCATTCTTGTATTCAGAAAAATTCCGTTGCGCGGACGATAAGTTGCGTCAATGTTTATTGGTGAAAACCTGCGCGGAACGCCGCCGAAAGTGTAAAATGTGAGCGCGGTTATCGGTTGGATTTGATTGCGCTGTCCGGGAATTAATGCGCCGCCAAAGCGCGTATCAAAGAAATATTTTCCACGAATCGTCAAAGTAAAAATCTCGTAAGGCTGAACCGCAAGCGGATCTTTGGACAGCACGGAATTTTCGCGCAGAGCTTTTTGCGCTTCGTCGGTTACGGCTTCGGTATAACGGCGCGTGAAAAATCTGTTCGTAACACCGAATTCGAGTTCGTTCGTGTCCGTTACCGTGTCGGAATAATCGAAACGGATAATTTTTCTGAAGTTATTTACGCCGGTAATGTAGCGATAAGTCAGAAACGGTTCGATAACGTGGCGAAAGCGAAAAGCATCGTTTTTGCCGTAGAAATTTCGCGCTAGAGCCACGGGACGAAAGTCTAATTCAAACTCGCCGTATTTCCGCAAAACGTCGCGCCCGACGACGCGGCGCATATCGTTAAATGAATTGGAATAATAAGTTACGCGAGTTCCGACGGTTGCCGTCAGCGTAAAATATTTCGTATTTATCGGATACATCAACTGCGGATGAACGTCCAAACGCTGAACGAGCGCGGGCGAAACGGTCGGGTCTAATCCGGTTTGTTGTTGATAAAGATATAAATTGTCGGTTTCTTCGCGGCGCGACACGCCTTCGGCACTCGTTTTGAACGAAAAATAGAGATTCTTCAAAAACGAAAGTTCCGTCGGACGTTTTTCAAAATTCACGCTCGGCAGATTTCTTGTTTTGATCCGCACGTTGGGAATCGAAATCACTTGCGAACGCGCCAGTAAGTTAAACGTATAAGAATCCCAGCTTTTATTGACGAAAAATTGCGAAACTTCAATTGGCGAGATGATTTGTTGAATGCCGTCGGAGAAAACTTGGCGAAACGCAAGGTTTGAAGTCAGACGGACATCGGCAACTGCCGTAAAACCGTTGCGAAAATACTGCACGCCTTCGGCATAGATTAAACTTCCGCCTTGATCGGGCGTGGCATCCGACGCTTTCGCGCCGAAAATTCTGTCTTTGACGGCAAAAAAACCGAAATTAAAATATGAACGCGAATTGGCGCGAGTTCGCACATCCAACCCGTAACCGATGCCGCGTCCTGTGTAAAGATCGAGTCGAAAAGTTGCGTCCGCCGAACGTCCCAAGGTTTGAAAATACGCGCCCGAAAAGCGAAAGCCTTTGTTTTGCGAAAACCCGAAAGTCGGCGTTAAGAAACCTGATTGACGGTCGCGTTTTTTTATTGGAATCGAGGCAAACGGCAGAGGCAAAATCGTTACATCGCGCACTTTAAATTTAGCATTTTTGAGTTTAATTTCATCATCGGGCTTGATTCGCGCTTCTTTTGCCGTAAAACTCCATTGCGGCACGGCATCAACGCAAGCGGTAAATTTTCCGTTGGTTACGACGATTTCGTTCAAACTCACTCTTTCCACGCGATCAGCCGTAAAATAAATCACCGTGCCATCATTTGTTTGATTCGTAAAACCTGTCGAATCAATAAAATATCCGAGTTTCGTATTGTAATTCCATTCGCCTTTTGAGCCGGTAATGCGCTGGTCGTCGCCTTGGTCAAAAACGACACTGCCGACGGCAACCATCTTGCCCGTTTCTTCATAAATCGTAATCGTATCGGCTTGCATACGATAAATTCCGTAACGCGCATCAACATTTCCCGAATGCACGAGAACTCGTTTGCCGTCCTCGCCTTCAACGGTTTGGTTGTCGGAATAAACGACGAGTTCGCCGCCGCCGCCTTCTTGTTTGTAACCGGAATTTTGCTTTTTCGGAGCTTTGATGTCCTGTTCCGAAACCGGATTTACATTCGGCGTATCGGTTATCGGATTAGAAACCTGCTTGTCCACCGGATTTGTCTGCTGGGCTGTGATAAGAGCCGCACAAAAAGCGATAAGTATTAAATTTTTAAGTATTTGAGAAGTTCGCATCGAATTACAAAAATTTTATCACGAAAGGCGTAATAAATTTGAATGCCGAGAGCATTGCGCGGTAATTTTTTTTTCTACTTAATTTGCGTCGTAAAAAATCTTGTCTTTTAACTCACGTTACGCAGTTTTGGTTTTTGTCGCTGAAAGCGACTGACATTATAGCCTAGCGAGAATCGCTAGGTCAGCATTGACAATGAATTCCGTCGCTGAAAGCGACTAACAAAAGGTTGCGGCTATTTGTGGCTCGCCTTCAGCGAGCGGTGCATTAATTAAACCCAACCCAGCGATTCTCGCTGGGCTATAATGTTGGTCGCTTTCAGCGACAAAAGCCAAAAACTCCTCTTCCGCGTAAGGTGAGTTACTTACTTTGCTCATCATTCCCTAAACTAATTTCCGTGCGACTTAACCATTCGGTTGGTTTTCGTTAATATTTTAACGAACTACACCGAGCGAACCGGGCAAAGCCGAACAACTTCTTGTCATTGTTCAACTTAAAAAGAACAATAAAAACTACGGCTTGCCATCAGACCCGATTTACGTTACTGTAAATCCATAAAAACATAACATTTCGGGCGCAATTCTCCCGACTTGCGCCCGAAAATAATTCAATTTCGGAAAATTCCCCAATGAAAAAAATATCTGCAATAGCGGCGTGCTTATTTCTTTTCTCCATTTCCCTATTCGCGCAAAACGAAACTCTGCGCGGCGATGAAGCAATTAATCAATTAAAACAAACGGGACAATACGACTCGTTAATGGACGCGGTGCGCGATGCCCGCAAAGAAAACGGGCAAACGGACGAACCACAAACCGAAGACGCAATCGGACAAACGACAAAGCTAACCGCCACCGGCGGCGCGGCAAACGACCAATTCGGCTGGAGCGTGGCACTCAGCGGCAACACGGCAATTGTCGGCGCATATTCTGATGATGTCGGCGCAAACGCTGACCAAGGCTCGGCTTACGTCTTTGTCCGAAGCGGCACAGTTTGGACTCAGCAAGCTCAATTAAACGGTAGCGGCGGCGCGGCAAACGACCAATTCGGCTTAAGCGTGGCAATCAGCGGCAACACGGCAATTGTCGGCGCATATCAAGATAATGTCGGCGCAAACGGCGACCAAGGCTCGGCTTACGTTTTTGTCCGAAGCGGCATAGTTTGGACTCAGCAACAACAATTAACCGCATCGGACGGCGCGGTAGGCGACTTATTCGGCTACAGCGTGGTAATCAGCGGCGACACAGCAATTGTCGGCGCAAATAGCGATGGTGTCGGCGCAAATATTGACCAAGGCTCGGCATATATTTTTACGCGAAGCGGCATAGTTTGGACTCAGCAAGCCCAATTAACCGCATCGGACGGTGCGGTAGGCGACTTATTCGGCACCAGCGTCGCAATCAGCGGCGAGACGGCAATTATCGGCGCATATACTGATGATGTCGGCGCAAACGGCGATCAAGGCTCGGCTTACGTTTTTGTCCGAAGCGGCATAGTTTGGACTCAGCAACAACAATTAAACGCCACCGGCGGCGCGGCAAACGACTTATTCGGCTTAAGCGTGGCAATCAGCGGCGACACGGCAATCGTCGGCGCACCTTTTGATGATGTCGGCGCAAACACTGACCAAGGCTCGGCTTACGTTTTTGTCCGAAGCGGCATAGTTTGGACTCAGCAACAACAATTAAACGCATCGGACGGCGCGGTAAACGACCAATTCGGCTACAACGTGGCAATCAACGGCGACACGGCAATCGTCGGCGCACCTTTTGATGATGTCGGCGCAACGGGCAATCAAGGCTCGGCTTACGTCTTTGTGCGAAGCGGCATAGTTTGGACTCAGCAAGCGCAATTAAACGCATCGGACGGCGGGGCAAACGACTTTTTTGGCAGAAGCGTGGCAATCAGCGGCGACACGACAATCGTTGGCGCGTATGGTGATAATGTCGGCGCAACCGGCAATCAAGGCTCGGCTTACGTCTTTCGTGTTTTGGGAACAAATTGGACGCAGGAAGCCCAAAATGTCGCGTCCGACGGCGCGGCAAACGATAATTTCGGCTTCAGCGTGGCAATCAGCGGCGACACGGCAATTGTCGGCGCATATATTGATGATGTCGGCGCAAACGGCGACCAAGGCTCGGCTTACATTTTCGTTCGTTCCGGCACGGCTTGGACTCAGCAACAACAAATATTTGCAACCGGCGGCGCGGTAGGCGACCAATTCGGATACGCCGTCGCCATTTACGGCGACACGGCAATCGTCGGTGCAAATTTTGATACTGTCAGCGCAAACGCTGACCAAGGCTCGGCTTACGTCTTTGTCCGAAGCGGCATAGTTTGGACTCAAGAAGCCCAAATAACCGCCACCGGCGGCACGGCAAACGACCAATTCGGCAACAGCGTTGCCATCAGCGGCAACACGGTAATTGTCGGTGCAAATACTGATGATGTCGGCATAAACGCCAATCAAGGCTCGGCATATATTTTTACGCGAAGCGGCATAGTTTGGACTCAGCAACAACAATTAAATGCAACCGGCGGCGCGGTAGGCGACAACTTCGGCTACAGCGTGGCACTCAGCGGCGACACGGCAATTATCGGCGCGTATGCTGATGATGTCGGCGTAAACGTCAATCAAGGCTCGGCTTACGTCTTTGTCCGAAGCGGCATAGTTTGGACACAGCAACAACAATTAAACGGTAGCGGCGGCGCGGCAACCGACTTCTTCGGCTGGAGCGTGGCAATCAGCGGCGACACGGCAATCGTCGGCGCATATCAAGATGATGTCGGCGTAAACGCCAATCAAGGCTCGGCTTACGTCTTTGTGCGAAGCGGCATAGTTTGGACTCAGCAACAACAATTAACCGCCACCGGCGGCGCGGCAAGCGACAACTTCGGCTACGGCGTGGCAATCAGCGATGACACGGCAATTGTCGGCGCGTATGGAGATGCTGTCGGCGCAAACGTCAATCAAGGCTCGGCTTACGTCTTTGTCCGAAGCGGCACAGTTTGGACACAGCAACAACAATTAAACGGTAGCGGCGGCGCGGCAAGCGACCGATTCGGCAACAGCGTGGCAATCAGCGGCGACAAAATCATCGTCGGCGCACCCTTTTCCGATGCTTCCGTCAACGTCCCGTTCGCGCCCCAAGCCGCCGACCAGGGCGCGGTCTTTTTGTTCGTCAATAATTTTGCCCCGACTGCCGCCGGAGTTTCCGTCGGCGGAAGAATCTTAAACGCTGACGGCAACGGAGTTCGCAATGCGATAGTTTCTTTAACGCTCGCAAACGGCGAAGTCTTGACAACTCGTTCGAGCGCGTTCGGTTATTATAATTTCGATGACCTCGAAGCCGGACAGACAATCGTTGTTTCAGTAATCTCAAAGCGTTTTCAATTCGTGCCGCAAGTTGTAACACTAAACGAAAGCGTTGCCGAATTAAATTTTTCGGCGCAGTAAGTCGGAGCGAACATAATTCAGTAGAACTTTCACTTAATGCGGAAACACACTTACTTCGTGCGTGTTTCTGCACAACAAAAAAGGCGGAAACTTAAAACTAAGTTTCCGCCTTTTTGCTTGTCCGAATCCGATGCAAACTTTTTAGGTTTGCATCGGATTTTATTCAATCGAGACGAAATCGAATCCGTCAAGATTTTCGTTAAGCGTTACGATTCTCGAAGGTTGTTTAAACGCAAACCGTTTAGAATTAACGGTTATCGTATAAGTCTGACCTGCTTCGAGTTCTTCAAAACGGTAATTGCCAAACGTCGTTGTCCGCATTGTGCGCGTAACTCCGTTTTGCCCCGTAATTGTTACAACCGCATTATTTATACCTGCGCCGTCGGCTTTGGTTACTTGTCCGGCAACCGAAACATTCGACGAAAGCGGTCCGAGAACATTGACATTGCCGGCGATGAAATTGTTCGGAAATACCGACAATACATCACCATTCGTGTCATTAGTTTCATTGTTCAACGGATTGTTGACGAAACTTATCGGTGTCAACCCAATCGGCGCGTTCGGCGCGACGTTAAAGTTGACAATAATAATTTCCCTCGTTCCTGCCGGAAATGTTTGTCCGACATTAAGAGTCAGAAAGATTGCGACTCTTCCGCTGGCAAGCTGTGTTACGTTTGTGTCAAACGTCGTATTCGGTTGTCCGACCATAGCCGCTCCCGGCACAGCTCCCGTAAAGGTGAGCTTAGTCGGTTCAAACTGTAACGAAACAGTTACGCCATTTTCGTTACCGTTTGACTCCAATCGAATTGGCACGCTGACTGTCGAACCGGCTGATGAATTTTTACTGACAACACTAACATCGCCCGGAGCGATAACCATTGTTTCGGTTAAACGCTTGTTCGATTTTGTCAATTCTTCAGCATCAAACAACATACCCATCGGCGCAGTTGGTCCGCCTACCGGAGTGTAAATGCTGCCGGCAATGTAGTTTCGCAGCACAGTTACATCAGCAGAAGTAAGACTTCCGCCGCCTTTACTACCGGCTGGCGCAACGTCGGCGCGTTGAAATTCATTGAAGGTCGGATCAGGCGTAATTGCACCCGAAACGAACTGTCGCAGAACCGTAACGTCGTTTGATCCCAACGGCATCGCACCGCCGCTTCCGGTCATTCGTCCGGCAACGTCTCCTTCAACTCCTTGTGCGAAGACAACTATTCCGTTGACATAATTAGTCGGAACGGAATTGCCGTCAACGTCATTGACATCGCGCAGGGCAGGCGAATCTCCGAAAGTTACCGGCGTGCTGAATGCCGCGCCCGGTGTCGTCGTGAAGGTTACCAACACGACTTGTTTTCCGTTTCCGGCAGCAAACGCGGTCGGATTGCTCATCATATCGTCGGCTCGTGTGAACTCGACACCGAGCATTCCGGTTACGTCATTAACTGATACCGAACAGCCCGGCGCATCAGTTCCACAAGCGATACTCGAATAATCAAGCAATGCCGAATTGTAGTTAAGACTAAAGCTGAGGGCGTTTTCCGTCCCCAAACTGTCAATCACAATTGGCACTGTTACGTTACTCGTGTAAGTTGCTTGCGATGTGTTGACGACCCGCACATTACGCGGCACTGCACCGACGTTGTATGCCACGAAATTGGCGTTAGTTACGTTCGATGTCAGATTAACGTAGCTGCGATTAGTCGGATCGAAAACTTTGCCAGCCAACGAAGGAACCACTAAATAATTATTAGTTCCCGATGGCAAGCCGCCGTTAAAGACATAGTTTCCGCTCGCATCGGTTACAGTCGTTCCCGAAGCCGAGCCACTCAGCGTTACCGTTACGCCAGCCAAATTGGTATTCGGCGACGGAGCGTTATATTGCTGAATGTTTCCGCTAATCAGAATAAAGTTTCCGCTGTCGTTGATAGTTAAAACGGCTGTTGACTGCAAACCGATTGCCGCACCGACTGCATTTGAAAGCGACAGATTGACCGTTTCCGCTAACTCAAAAATCATATCATTCGTAATCGGAATCGAGCAGGTTTTATTTGCCGAATCCTGATCTGCGAATGAAATCAATTGATTGGTTACGGTTGTGTAATCAACTCCGCCGCCGGTTGCCGTGCCGCCTGCAACAGTCGAACAATTTACCGAAACTGCTTGGTCGTTTCCGCCCGTGCGCGTAATGGTAATCGAAGCATTCGGAGTTCCTTCTGTAACGCTGTAAGTCGCAGCCGAGAATTGAAGTGTTCCGAAAGCATCGTCGTTCGTAATCGTTCCCGTGCCTTGACCATCGCCGATTGCCGCATTGGCAGCATTCGACAAATTAACGGTAAAGGTTTCGTCAGTTTCAACGAGGTTATCGCCGTTGACATTAACCGTGAACGGTGCTGAAGTCATACCGGCGGGAATTGTTACGACTTGATTGACAACCGAAGCATAATCATTATCTGCGGTTGTTGCCGAGCCATTGGCGGTCGAAACTTGGACTGTTGTCGGCAGAGTGCTGACGGCATCCAACGAAACTGTAAAGTTCGCCGTTGTTGTGCCGCTGTCGCCTTCCGTAACAGCCGTTGCATCACTAATTGAAACATTTGGCGGTGTTGATTCAAAGTTGAACGTCGTGTTGACGCTATTAACTCCAAGAACAAGGTTATCTATGTTTCCGTCAAACGCCGGACTTACGCCCGCGCCGATTTTGAACAAGATTACGCCCGATGTTCCGCTCGGACCGTTGCGAACACCGATATTCGGGAAGTTCGCCAGAATAAACGCCTTTGTGCAAGGTGCAGTCTGCGGACAAGCAACCGAAAACGGACGAGAAGCACCCGAACCCGAACCCCAGAACTTGGCAGTCGGTGAAAGAGCATCCCACGTCTGCCACGCACCGGAATTGATCGTGTTTGCCGGATCATTGGACGGTTCATAAACTAAACGTCCCTGATAACCCGTATTGCCATCAGACAAATCGCTGTCAACATCAAACTGGAACGCGATGGCAACCGAAGGTGCGCCGCTCGTTTGATAGCTCGAGTAAGACAATCGTGTGATGTCCGAGAGTTTCGTTCCCGAATATCCGGCACGTCCGAATGCCATACCAGCCGCTGTATCAACCGTTAAGCGTGCGCTTCCCGTGCCGAGCGGCGGTGTTGCCGGACCTGTAACCAATGAACCGCTGGCAACTCCCGCTGTTTCTTGGAAGAATGCCCACGTCATCGTATCAACCGGAGTAACCAAAACAGTCGTATTCGTTACGTTAAATTGAACGTCATTACCGTTCGGAGTTCCGGCAATCGAAGCGTTGTTCGGATTGTTCGACGCATCGAGAACCGAATTTGCCGCAATCGTAACGACGACGTTTCCGGTTTGATTCATTCCGCTGACGGCGACGTTATAAACTTGCATTCCACCCGTAACAACAACAGTCGGCGTTCCGGTAAATGCCGAGCCTGTTACCGTAACATCCGAAGCCGTAAAGCCCGTAACGGTTTCGCCGAAATCAACTGTGAAATCAACCGGCGAAGTCGAATCGGGATCGGTTACGCCTTCAACCGTCGGAGTCGGATTTGTGGCATCGTAAGTTACGGTGTTATCCGTCGAAGTCGAAGCCACATTGCCGTTTCCGGCGGTATCGGTTGCCGCGTTTGCTGCAATCGAAGCGATAACCGTGCCGTTCATTGTCATACCCGAAACCGCCACGTTATAAGTCGTGCCGTCCATCGGTGCGATTTCCGTAACGGTTGCCGTTGTCGCGCCAGCCGTGCCGCCGAGTGTTACGTCGCCGGTGATAAAGTTCGTCGTCGGTTCATTAAAGACAACGGTAAAATTAATCGGCGACATATTCGTCGGATCATTTTGACCGCCTGCCTGATTTATCGTAACCGTCGGCGAAATCGTGTCGTAAGTTACCGTGTTATCGGTCGAAGACGAAGCCACGTTTGCGCCGTTTGCGCCTGTTGCCGCGCCCGGTGCAACCATTGCGATAACCGTTCCGTTTGTTGTCATTCCCGAAACCGCGACGTTATAAGTCGTGCCGCTTCCGGTAACAACTGCCGTTGTTGCGCCAGCCGTGCCGCTTAGAACGACATCTGCCGGAGCATCTCCGAAACCTGTAACTGATTCGCTAAAGACAACGGTAAAGTTGATCGGCGACATATTTGTCGGATCGTTTTGTGCCATTGCTTGATTGATTGTTACCGTCGGCGGCGGAGCAACCGGCGTGCAGTTTGTCGGCGCAATCAGGAAATTCGTGAAATCAACATTCGCTGAAACCTTATCGCCTGTTCCCGGACCAATCGGTCCCGGACCGTCTGCCGCGCCCCAATAATTCATCTGTGCGTTATTCACCGCCGATGTTCCGCTGTCAGCCTGAACACCGAAGAGCGAATTGCCCAAAAGATTATTGTTATTGGCAAGAATGCCGCTAATCGCGCTTTCGGGATTATTGTCATAGTCAACACCGTTGCCGATGTAAATACCGATTTCGTTGTTTGTAATGTTATTACAAGAAACTTCCGGCACCGCATTGGCGGCAGTGTGGGCAATCCCGCGTTTCGCGCCGTTAATCGTATTTCCAGTAATATCAATCAACGCCGTAGTTGTTGAAGGATTCGTAATTCTGAAACCGTCAATAACTGTATAACCGTCGGTAACGAGTGCCGCGCGGTTCGGTGCGATTGTGTTATTGCTGAACGTAACCGGAACTAATCCGTTAATTGATTCAACGCGGACACCGATCCATCTGTCCCAACCGAATGGAGCAACATTATCGCCCATTTCGGCAAATCTGGTCGGTGCTTTGGTCGAAAGTGCTTTCGATTTTTCTGCGGAAACTTGATTGGCAAATTGTCCGTTTTCAGGAGCTTGGGTATATGAATTAATCGTATTTCCCGAAACCGTAAAGCCGCCGTTCGGTGTTCCCGAATAGGCATAATGCAGGTTAAACCAAACGCCGAAGCCGTAAACCGAAACATTATTGCCCGAAACGGTTGATGCCGGGCGCGATGCCGGTTGACCGTTGAAATGATGCAAATAAAGTCCGCCGAATGAACGGGTTACGACGTTTCCGGTCATTGTGCCGGGCGCGTTGTTACCCATAAATATTCCCCAGCCGAAGAAATATCCGACGACATTATCAACTTTGTTATCGGTAATCGTGCTGAGATTCGGAATAGCTTGAGTCGTGTTTTGGTCACCCCAGACATCAATCCCGAATTCGCCCATATTTTTGACGATGTTATTCGTAATGGTTAGATTCGGATTGTTCGTGCCTGTTCCGACAATTCCTTCAAAAGCATTGAGGTCTGCGCCGTTGTAGGTGTAGCCCGAAGTCAGCAACGGATTATCGCCATCAACCGTAAAGCCTCTGAATATAATACCTTCAGCGTTCAGACGAACAACCGTCGAAGTATTATCGTCTTCGCCGTCGGTAAAATCGTTGTCGGAAACAGCCGTTGTAATGACAGCTTCCGCGACACGGCTTCCCGTATTCGGATTGATTGCTTCATTCGGTCCGAGAACGCTCAACTGTCGGCTGACATCAATATTTTCGATGTATGTTCCAGCCGCCACATTGACTGTGCCGCCCGGAAGCGTTCCGTCAACAATTCCGCTCGTCGGATTGAATATCGCCTGTTGAATGCTTTGATACGGCGTAGTTACACGACCGTCATTCGTTGACAAACCTGTTGCTTTATTGACATACGAAATTGCACGTCCGCTGTCTGCCGCAGGTGTGAATTGAACGTCAATGTGGGCATTGTTGTTTCCATTACTCAATGCCAACCGATTGGCGTAAAATGTTTGATACGCCGGATCTGCATTGTTCAACAAAGCAATATCCGTATCACACGCCGCACACGTCGTCATCGTGTTGTTCGTAAATGTAATCAATCCGCCGTCATTAACCCAGCCTTTCGTTCCCGTCCAAGTATTGTTGCTCACCGTTCCCGATGTTCCCGGATCGGTGTATGCCGGTTGGCGCAAATCTTCGATGACGTTTGCATCTATCAAAAAGCCCGTTACGCCCGGTGCGATAATAAACGCACGGCTGACGTGATTCGGCATTTGCCACGAAGGTCCGTGAATGTAATTGTCTTTTCCCGTGAAATTATTGGCTAAGACGCGAACCATATGATGTTGGTCGCCCGTGCCGATTTTCACGATTTCAAGGTCTTCGAGCGTTACGCCTGTTGCTGTAACATTGAAGCCGTCCATCGTGCCGCCAACTTGAACTATGGGTTTCGTTGCTTGTGCCGCAACAATCGTTAAATTAGCTAAAGCGACATTAACCGTGCTTGCCAGCGGATAAGTTCCCGGACAAACGCGAATAATGTAACCGGCACTTGCCGCCGCAACTGCGCCGTTAATAGTGTTATATGAAGGAGTAACGGCGTTACAATCCATCGCCGATGCCATTCCGTCATCATCAACTATCAATTCGATTGTGCCGACAAAGTATGAAACCGTATTATCGGTTGAAGTCGAAGCCGCATTGCCGTTGCTTGCGGGGTCAATTGCCGCATTTGCCGGAATGCTTACGGTAACGAAACCGCTGGTTGTCGGCGTAACTGCAACGGTATAAGTCGTGCCGTTCATCGGTGCGATTTCGGTTACAGTAATATTTCCGCCCGGAATCGTCGCCGTGCTTCCGGCTGTTGAAATATCTGCATTAGTAAAACCTGTTACGGCTTCGCTGAAGACTGCCGTAAAATTGACCGGAACAGCATTTGCCGGATCGGGTTGTCCGGCGGCTTGCTCAATCGTAACCGTCGGCACAGTTGTGTCTTCGACAATAATATTGACCGAATCCGTCGCGTTATCAACCGCCACCGTTACGACTGCCGTTTGATCGCCTGAGAAAACTCCGCCGCCGGTAAATGTGGTTTGCGCTTGTCCGTTAAACAAAGGTGCGCTTGTCGGCGAAACCGAGCCGAAAGCGTTGCTCGAAAAATTAACCGGAATGCCGTTCGGACTCGAAAGAATCGCGTTCGGCAAGCGTGTTGTCGGCGTGTAGGTATCAACCATAGCCGAGTTAAATCTCAAATTTGTCGTAACCGTCGCCATTCCGCCCGTATTGACTGACGGCAAAGAACTTGTCGTGTTATTGAGAACCAGCCACGGATTGAAAGTAACTAATCCCAAACCTGTTCCGGCAACCGTATCACAGCCGACTCCGCCAGGTCCGGTGTTGCAACCCCAAAAATTATTCACGGCGTTGACCGCGCTTCCGCTGTCGTTTTGAATTCCTGCCGTGTGTCCGGTAATGCGCGTAAAATTCGCGTTAATGGTTGCCGTTGTCGTCGGGCTTCCCGTGTCGTAATCGTCAACATAAATGCCGACGCTGTTTGCTCCGACGGGTGCGGAAATCGAGTTTCGGCTTGTTTGAATTGTTTGTCCGTTCACCGGAAAAGCACCGATGCCCCAATTACTGCCGCTGATGAAATTGTCTGTAATCGTCGGCGTTACGGCATCGAAAATTATTCCCGCGTCGGGATTGTTGGTAAAAGTATTTGTGGAAATATTCAAAGCCGACAAACTCATCGGAGCCGGACTCGTAAAGTGATAAATTCCTACATCATTACCGTTAAAAGTATTGCCTGTCGCCGTTACATTAGTTGAATTAAACGGAAGAATTCCCGTTGAAGATACTGTGTTTGGCGTATATTCGTGTCCGCTGATCGTGCTGTCAGTAATCGTTGCCGATGCACCGCGACTGACTTGAATGCCGTTCATCCCAATCACCGCCGTCGGTCCGATTCCCGAAATCGTGCTGTTTGCAATGATTGCGCTCGATCCGGTTCGGTCAACGAGAACGCCGGTTTTTTGGTAAGTATCAATCGTTACATTATCAAAATCCAAAGAACCGATTTGGTTATAAGCCATTCTGCCGGCTTGCACAGCATTTCCGTTTTGCACGCCGTCAATGCCGGACGGTTTATGAATTGCCGTAACTCTCGCGTTATCCATTTCGAGTGTCGCGTTTTCAGCAACAAAAATGCCGTAAGTTGACGATGCGAAAGGTCCGGCAGTCGTATAAAACGGAACAGGTCCTTGAACCGTTAAATCCGACATATTGACGTAAGCACCGCTTCGAGCTTCAACAATCGAATAAATATTCGGAATGCCGGGAATCGTCGTCGGAGCAAGTGCGGCAGGCGATTGAATAAAGGTCGAGGCTTCTCCCGCGCCGATGATGCTGACGCATTTTGTGATAACCAACTGTTCCGTATATGTTCCGGCGGAAACTTGAATCGCGTCTCCGCCCAGCGGATTAGCGGCGTTGAGTGCCGTCTGAATTGTTGCGTAAGAGCCGGGAACATTAAGCGTAACGCCCGTTGGTGTGCAAGGCACAGCCGACGAAATTGTCGGCGGATCGGGCATTCGCGCAGATTCATTGATTTCCGTGTCGCTTTCGGTCGAAGGACTTGCCGGAAGGCGGCGAGACCTTTGATTTTCGTCAGCAGCGATTTGATTTGTGCCAACCCCGAAAAAATTAATTATCGGATTAAACAAATCGCCGAAGGCAAACGAAAATGCCGTGAAGCCGTATTGGTTGCCGTAATTTGTCGGTGTAATTGTTCGAGTTCGCGCCGAGATGCTTGCGGTGGAAGTGAAAATAATCGCAAACAAACAAATAAGCGCAAATGTTTCTCTTAGAAAGCGGGTAAAAATTGCCCGATTCCTCATTGGGAATTTATTTTTATTTGATTTTGTGAACTTTAACATACTCTTGTCTCCTCTTTAATTTTATTTCTGTAAGGCGGTGGATTTTGTTGACAAAAATGTAACAAAAAGTTTTATCCGCGGATTTCAGAAATTTTTCAAATACAAAGATTTACAAACGGCGGATTCATTTAATGAATTCCAATCGTCATAATTCTTTGTTATTCAGTTACTTCAGTTGATTTTAGGAAACGGAATGTCTTAAGATGCAGATGTATGGTCGCATCAATTTGGGACACTCCGTTTCAATCGGTGAGCCTACGCCTGAACGGTAACGCAATTACCGTTCAGGCTTTTTGTATTTTCACCCTTTTTTGGAACAAACCGAAGTTCATTCCAACACACAAATAGACGGTCAACTCACAGTCGAGCTAACCGTCTATAAATACTGTTATTAAAATTTTGATTGCGCGTTGAAGTCGCAAAATTTATCGTTATATTATTTCTTTGAGTCGAAATTAATTTAGCAAACATAAAGAAAGTCTCCTTTACGCAACATTCAAACCAAATTGCTTGGATGGAGTTACGTTAAAATAAGATTCTCGAACTTTCTATTAAATTGGGCAATTATGCCCTACCCTCTAGTTCTTGATAAAAAACACCCTAAACCGAAAATAAATTTTTCACACGATAAAACTTAAAAATCTATTCCGATTTCCTTAACTTATTGTTGTAAAGTTCCCCTAAGATATTATGCTAATTGAAATCTTTTACTTTACAATGATTTCTGAAATTATTTTGAACTTACCACACTAAAATAACGCTGTCAAGATTTTATTTATTTTTTATTTTTTATAACAGATGCTTTTGATTTAGTTCAAAAACAACCGCTGAAGCGCGTGAACAAGATGCTCTAAGCCCGATTTATTGTTAAACTTTCGATTATGAACAAACCGAATGTTTTAGTGGTTGAAGATGAAGAATTGATGCGCTCGATTTTGCGGCAACTGCTTGAAAATGAAGGATATAGCGTTTTAACAGCCGACAGCGCGGAAAACGGTTTGCAGATTTTCGCGTCCGCTGAAATTGCCGTAACTTTGACTGATATAAAAATGGCTGGAATGGACGGACTCGAACTTCTCGACCGTATAAAAACCGTTGACGAAGACGCGCTCGTGATTGTGATGACAGCTTATTCGTCGGTTGATTCGGCAATTTCCGCGCTCAGAAAAGGCGTTTATGATTATGTTACGAAGCCTTTCGTCAACGAAGATTTACTCAAAACTGTTAAAAATGCGATTCGCACGAAAGAACTTTTTAACGAAAACCGCGCCTTGCGACGCGAATTAAATCAACAATATTCATTCAACGAAATCATCGGCAAAAGCGAAGGCTTGCAAGATATTTTCCGCATCGTCGAAAAAATTGCGGACACCAACGCCGGAGTTTTGATTCAGGGTGAAAGCGGCACAGGCAAAGAACTTATCGCCAAATCAATTCATTTCAACAGCCGCCGCGCCGCCAAACCTTTTCTCGCCGTCAACTGCGGTGCATTGCCCGAAAACCTTCTTGAATCAGAACTTTTCGGACATACGAAAGGAAGTTTTACCGGCGCAATTTCCGATAAAAAAGGTTTATTCCGTGCGGCGGACGGCGGAACTTTGTTTTTGGATGAAATCGGCGAGATGCCGCAATCTTTGCAAGTAAAATTGCTTCGCGCACTTCAAGAACACGAAGTTTTGCCGGTCGGCGCAAGTTCGCCTGTGAAATTCGATGCGCGGATAATCGCCGCGACAAACAAAAATCTCGAAACCGAAGTCGTCGAAAATCGTTTTCGTGAAGATTTGTTTTATCGCCTGAATGTTATCGAAATTTCACTTCCGCCGTTGCGCGAAAGACGCGAAGATATTCTGCTGTTGGTCAAACATTTCGTTTCAAAAACGGCGAAAGAACAAAATGCGCCGGAAAAAAATCTTTCAAGCGAAGCAATGTCCGCGATGCTGAATTACGACTGGCAAGGCAACATCCGCGAATTGCAAAATGCTGTCGAACGTGCATTTTTACTCAGCGATGAAGAAATTTTGCGCGAAAATTTGCCGCCGAAAATCAAAAATGAATCGTCAAATCAATTTGAAATGCGCGACAGCGAAGGTTTGCGTCCGACACTCGAAGAAATGGAACGGCGATATATTTTGGAAGTTATGAAATCCGTCGAAGACGATAAAACCGAAGCCGCAGACATCTTGGGCATTGATTTATCAACACTTTACCGCAAGCTGAAAAAGTATGAAGAAGTTTAAATTCGGAAAATTATTGTGCCGCTAATTCTAAAACAAAATAATTAGTTTCATCAATTCGCGTGATTTTTCCTTTGGTATAAGGCGCGAGAAAAAAATCAGCCGCCGAATATTCTTTGCCTTTGAGAGTTTCATCGCCGGATTGCTGGCTTTGCGCGACGAGTTCGGGCGGAAACCAACTTTCGGCGTTGAGTTTTGAGTTTTGTGCCGGCTTTTGTTTTTCAATTTGAACTGTGAGATTGTTCGCTTCTGTGGCGGAAAATTTCAAAACGGCAATAATTTTCTTATCGCTTGATTCGCGCCACGAAACTTCTTCGGGTTGGAAAGGTAATTTAACAACTTTGGCAAAATCTTCGAGGTCGTCTTTGGTTGCGTCGGCGTTGGCATTTGCGTTGGCGATATTTGATATTTTGTTGGAGTTAGCGTTTTGATTGGAGTTTTCGTTTGAAGTTCCGCAAGCCGAAAGCAATGCGAGGTTTGCGATTGTTGCGAAAAGTGCGAAAAACGCTTTTTGTTGAAAAAATCTCATCAGTTGATTCTAAATTTTATAAAAAATCTTTGCAATTCGAGCTTTGTTGGTTGTCTTTCAAGTTTTACGCTTTGATTTAAGAAAATGTTCATTTACAATTTTGACATTTATGACAGCACACACGAAATCGCAAAAAACACCGATTGTAACTGCCGAAGATTACATAAATTCGCTGCGCGGACGAAAGTTGAAAGTTTATCTTTTCGGCGAATTGGTTTCCGATATTGTCGAACATCCGTTGATTCGTCCGAGCATTAACGCGGTTGCTGAAACTTATGATTTAGCGCAACGCGAACCTGAATTGGCAAGCGCGACTTCGCATCTGACGGGCGAAAAAGTTAATCGTTTTTTGAATATTGCAATGAACCGCGACGAAGTTGTTTTGCAAAATAAAATGCAAAGGCGTTTGGGACAACTCACCGGAACTTGTTTTCAAAGATGCGTCGGAATGGACGCGCTCAATTCGCTTTATTCGACGACTTTTGAGATTGACGCGCAATGCAAAACTAATTATCACCAGCGTTTGCAAGAGTTTATCAAAGAAATGCAAACGGCAAATCTCGTTATCGGCGGCGCGATGACCGATGTTAAAGGCGACCGAAGTCTTGCGCCGCACGAGCAAGCTGATCCTGATTTGTTTGTTCATATTGTCAAACGAACTGCGGAAGGCGTTTTTGTTACCGGCGCAAAAGCGCATCAAACCGGCTGTTTAAATTCGCATTGGTTAATCGTAATGCCGACAATGCGTTTGACGGAAAACGACAAAGATTATGCGATTGTCGGCGCAATTCCGGTTGAAGCGGAAGGAATAACTTACATTTACGGTCGCCAATCGTGCGACACGCGAGCGATGGAAGGCGGCACGATTGATGTCGGTAATGCGAATTTCGGCGGACAGGAAGCGATGGTTATTTTGGACAATGTTTTTATTCCGAATGAGCTTATTTTTATGGACGGCGAAACCGATTTTGCGTCAATGTTAGTTGAAAGATTTACCTGTTATCATCGCCGTTCGTATGTTTGCAAAAGTGGTGTCGGCGACGTTTTAATCGGAGCGGCGGCGCAAATTGCCGAATATAACGGTGTCGAAAAAGTTTCGCATATCAAAGATAAATTGGTAGAAATGACGCATCTTAACGAAACGATTTACGCCACCGGAATCGCTTCTTCGTATCAGTCGAAACCAACAAAATCGGGCGCGTATTTGAACGATGATATGATTGCCAACGTCTGCAAACATCACGTTACGAAAATGCCGTATGAAATTGGACGACTTGCACAAGATTTGGCTGGCGGTTTGATGGTTACAATGCCGTCCGAAAAAGATTTTCAAAGCAAAGAAATCGGGCATCTTTTGGAGAAATATTTGAAAGGTCGTGCCGATGTTTCAACCGAAAATCGAATGCGAATTTTACGCCTTATCGAAAATATGACTTTGGGCAGAAACGCCGTCGGATATTTAACCGAATCAATGCACGGCGCAGGCTCGCCGCAAGCGCAACGCATCCAAATTGCGCGGCAAATGCAAATCGAATTTAAGAAAAATCTAGCCAAAGAACTCGCCGGAATCAAAAAACGAAAACGCGAACAATTGACGAGCGAAATTTCGGATTATTTTGGCAAAGTTTTTGATACGAATGTTTAATTAACGACAAAAATAAAGGAGAATTTATGATTAAAAGATATTTATCAATCGTGCTAGTTGGTCTGTTGATGTTTAGTGCTAATTCCACGATTATTTTCGCCCAGACGAGCGCAGACAAGGACGCTTCAAACGCGGAAAAGATTAAAGCTAAAATACTGAAACGCGGCACGGGCGAGAAAAAGAAAATCAAGGTGAAAATGTTGGACGGAACAAAAATGAAAGGCTACATCAGCGCGGCAGGCGAAGATTCATTCACGCTCACAGATTCCAAAACCAAAGAATCAACAGTTATTGCATACCGCGATGTGTCAGATGTTTATTCAGGTTGGTCAACGATGTCGAAAATCGGCGTTGGAGTCGGAATTGCGGCGGCGGCAA
Source organism: Acidobacteriota bacterium (assembly GCA_031409875.1). Lineage (GTDB taxonomy): Bacteria > Acidobacteriota > Blastocatellia > Pyrinomonadales > Pyrinomonadaceae > CALMEH01. The sequence continues at coordinate 29,362 of JANNYB010000154.1, forward strand.
CCTTAACTATTTTATACGTCGCCTTTCAAAATGCGATTGAAGATAATTGAAATCTGCCAAGAATATGAACGAAAAAAAATCTGCCGTTTGGTTTGCGCTTTTCGTGTTGTTTGCGATTAACACAATGAACTTTTTTGACCGTCAGATTCTCGGCGCGATTGGTGAGCTTGTTCGCAAAGAATTTGGTTTGAGCGATTCTGCGCTCGGCGCACTCGGCACGGCTTTTACGCTTTTATATGCGTTTGTCGGCGTTCCGCTTGGACGACTTGCAGACAAAATCGGGCGCAAAAGCATTCTTTCGGCAGGCGTTTTTGTTTGGAGTTTGCTGACGGTTGGTTCGGGTTTAGCGCAGAATTTTTGGCAGATTTTCGCTCTGCGTTTAGGAGTTGGAGTCGGTGAAGCGTCGTGCGCTCCGGCGGCGACTTCGTTGATTGGCGATTTATTTCCGGCAAGTTGGCGTGCCAAAGCACTTTCGCTTTTTATGCTCGGTTTGCCGGTTGGAATTGCTTTGAGTTTTGCGGTGAGCGGCACGATTGCGAAAGATTACGGCTGGCGGGCGGCATTTTTTGTCGCCGGAATTCCGGGAATTTTATGCGCGATTGCCGTTTTATTTATCAAAGAACCAATGCGCGGCGCGGCGGAAACGCACGACATCGGCGCACAAAAACGCGAAGGTTCGCCATATAAATTGATTCTCGCTTCGCCGACAATGCGCTGGTTGATAATTTCGGGCGCAATTCACAATTTCAATATGTATGCCATCGGCGCATTTATCACGCCGTTTTTGATGCGTTATCACGGCGAAAATATTCAATCGGCAAATTTTGTTTCGATGATTGTTTATGGATTAATGGGCGCACCCGGACTTTTAATCGGCGGATTCATCGGCGATATTGTGATGAAAAAACGTAAAAACGGACGAATGTTAGTCGGCGCAACTGCGATTTTATGTTCGATTCCGTTTCTATACTTCGCGCTTACACAACCGAAAGGCGCAACGATGGCGTTTTTAGTGTTGATGGGAATTGGTTGCGCGTTGATGTATTTCTATTATTCGACCGTTTATTCGACGATTCAAGACATCGTCGAACCAAGTTTGCGCGGCACTGCAATGGCGGTTTATTTCTTTGCGATGTATGTTTTAGGCGCGTCGCTCGGACCTTACGCAACCGGAGTTTTAAGCGATTTTTTTACAAAACGCGCCGCAAATCTCGCCGGAATTACAGATTTTTCACAAACCGCGCTCGAACCGTTTCGCGCCGAAGGTCTTCATACCGCAATGTATGCAATCCCAATTTTAAGCGTTTTGCTGGCAATTGTTTTATTCGCCGCGTCGCGCACAGTTACGAAAGACATTGAAAAATTGCAAAGTTGGATGCGCGAAGTGAAAACAGAACTTTCGGAATAACTGATAGCTGATAACGAATAACTGATAATTTGGTTCTCGAATCTCAGCCGTTTCTTAAATTATCAGCTATCAGCTATCAGCTATCAGCTATTCCGAAGAGTAAAATACAATATTCAATATTATGACCGCAAAAATTCCGCGAAATAAAGAAAACGATTACACCCGCGAAGCCGCGAAAAATAGGCGTGATTTCGCTAAAGAACAAACAAATGCCGAGCTAAATCACGTTGGAAAATATTCGTTTGAACCTGCGGAAACGCAAGGAAATATCGAAAATTTTATCGGCGCGGCGCAAGTTCCGATTGGCTTGGCAGGTCCGCTTTTAGTTAATGGCGAATTTGCGAAAGGCGAGTTTTTTGTGCCGCTTGCGACAACCGAAGGAACTTTGGTGGCGAGTTATAATCGCGGAATGAAGTTGCTCAAAGAATCGGGCGGCGTAACGACGACGGTAGTTGATGATGCGATGCAACGCGCTCCGGTTTTTGTGTTCAAATCGGCGCGTGAAGCGCAAAAATTTGGCTTTTGGGTGAAAGAAAATTTCGCTGAAATCAAAGCCAAAGCCGAAACAACGACGAGCGTCGGAAAATTGCGCGACATTCAACAATTCCCTGCCAGCCGATTTTTGTATCTGCGTTTTAATTACACAACGGGCGACGCGGCGGGACAAAATATGGTCGGCAAAGCGACAAAAGCCGCTTGCGATTGGATAAAATCGGTGCAACCAAATATCGAACGCTATCAACTCGAAGGAAGTTTTGCGACTGACAAAAAAACTTCGTGGGTAAATACTTTGCACACACGCGGCAAAAAAGTCATTGCCGAAGCGACAATTTCCGCCGAAAAATTAAAATCAATAATGCACGTTTCGGTCGAACAAATTTTTGAAGCGCGTCTGACCTCGCAACTCGGCGGCTATTTGGCAGGCGTGAACAATAACGGCGCACATTCGGCAAACGGTATCACGGCAATTTTTATCGCTTGCGGTCAAGATGTCGCCAACGTCGCCGAATCTTCCGCCGCCGCAGTTTATGCGGAAATCACAAAATCGGGCGATTATTATTTTTCGATCACAATTCCCTCTTTAATCGTCGCCACGCACGGCGGCGGAACAGGTTTGCCAACTCAGCGCGAATGTCTTGAATTGCTCGATTGTTACGGCAATAACAAGGTAAAAAAATTCGCCGAAATCATCGCGGCAACCGTTTTATGCGGCGAATTATCGCTCGGAACTGCCGTCATTGCTGACGAATGGGTTTCATCGCACGAACAACTCGGACGAAATCGGTAAGAGAATCTGCCCACGAAGCACACGAAATACACGAAATTAAATAGTCTGTGAATTAAATTTTCAGGTGTTCGGAGTTCCAGCTTTAGCTGGCTTCCCGCCGCGCTTCGCTGGCGGAAGAACCAACTAAAGTTGGAACTCCGAACATTCGCCGAAATGCTCGAAAACTTAATTTACGAATCTATTAAATCAAATTCTTTTTTTCGTGTATTTCGTGTGTTTCGCGGGCAAATTCTTTCTTTCTCTTGCCTTACGTTTTTTTCAGACTTAAACTATTACAAGATTTCAAATTTATCAAACATTTTACAATAATTTTATGGCAGAAGTTAAAGAAGCAATCACGGAAGCACAAGAGAAAAAAGCGCGTTGGGAAGCGGAAACTTTGCAAAAAGTTTTGGACAAAACGGCGGAACGAAAAAAGAGTTTTGAAGGCATTTCGCTCGAACCTGTCGAACGGCTTTACACCGATTCGGACACCGAAAACTTAGACGAAATCGGTTTTCCGGGCGAATTTCCATACAAACGCGGAATTCATCCGACAGGTTATCGCGGACGGCTTTGGACGATGCGCCAATTTGCCGGATTTTCTTCGCCCGAAGAAACCAATAAACGCTTTAAATATTTGATGGCGCAAGGTCAAACCGGACTTTCGACGGCGTATGATTTGCCCGCGTTAATGGGCTTAGACGCAGATTCGCCGCTTTCCGAAGGCGAAGTCGGCAAATGCGGCGTGGCGGTTTCGAGTTTTGCGGATTTTGAAGTTTTGTTTGACGGAATCAACCTCGAAGAAGTTACGGTTTCGCAAACAATTAACGCTCCGGCTTGGATATTTTTGGCGTTTTATGTCGCGCTTGCCGAAAAACAAGGCTGTAATTTGAATAAAATTTCCGGCACGTTGCAAAACGATATTTTGAAAGAATATATCGCGCAAAAAGAATGGATTTATCCAATCAAACCGGCGATGAAATTGTGTATTGATACGTTTGAATTTTGCTCAAAGCACGTTCCAAAATACAATCCGATTTCTGTCAGCGGTTATCATATTAGAGAAGCCGGCGCGACTGCTTTGCAAGAACTTGCTTTTACTTTGCGCGACGGCGTGGAATACGTTAAATACGGCGTTGACAGAGGTTTAGACGTTGACGAATTTGTGCCGCGCATCTCGTTTTTCTTTAATTCGCACAACGATTTTTTTGAAGAAATCGCCAAATTCCGCGCCGCTCGCGTCGTTTGGGCAAAGACGATGAAGGAGCGTTTCGGCGCAAAAAATCCGCGCACGATGCAGATGCGTTTTCACACGCAAACCGCCGGCGTTTCGCTAACTTCGCAACAACCTTTGAATAATATTGCGCGTGTCGCCATTCAAGCTCTCGCCGGAGTTCTCGGCGGAACGCAAAGTTTGCACACCGATTCTTACGACGAAGCACTCGCGCTTCCAACCGATCAAGCCGCGTTAATTGCGCTCAGAACACAGCAAATCATTGCCGAAGAAACCGGAGTCGTGAACACGGTTGATCCGCTCGGCGGCAGTTATTACGTCGAAAGTTTGACGCAAAAAATGATTGACGGATGTTTCGATTATTTCGACAAAATTGACGGTTTCGGCGGAATGGTCGAAGCCATCGAAGCCGGATTTCCGCAACGCGACATCCAAGAATCCGCCTATCAATATCAAAAAAGCGTCGAACGCAAAGAACAAATCATCGTCGGCGTGAACAAATATTTTATGCAAGACGAACTCTCAAAAACCAACATTTTACAAATTGACGAAAACGTCCGCGATCACCAACTCGAAAGATTGCACCAAACCAAAACAACCCGCGACAACGGCGCAGTCGCAAACGTCTTAGAAAAACTAAAATCCGGCGCAGTAAATAACGAAAACCTAATGCCACTAACCATCGAAGCCGTCAAAGCCTACGCCACAGTCGAAGAAATCTGCACAGCGTTAAGAGATGTTTACGGCATTTATGAAGAACCTGCTTTCTAAAAAATTATGTCGGCAAAAGATATTTTTCACGATAAAGTAAAGAACGCACTCATCAAAGACGGTTGGACGATTACCGATGATCCGTATAGTTTGAAATGGGATAACGGCGAAAGTTTGTTCATTGATTTGGCGGCTGAAAGAGTTATCGCGGCTGAAAAAGATAATGAAAAAATCGCGGTTGAAATCAAGACTTTTATTGGTAAATCAACAATGTATGATCTGCATTTGGCAGTCGGGCAATTTATGGTTTATCAAATCGCGCTTGAAGAAAAAGAGCCGGAAAGAATTCTGTTTTTAGCCGTGCCAATGGAAGTATTTCAGGAAATTTTTCTGAAACCAAAGGCAAGTAAATTGACCGAAAGAGTTAATCTGAAAATAATCGGATTCGATATTGAAAAAGAGGAGATTGTGCAATGGAAAACATAAACGAATTGCGGCAAATAATAGAAACCGTTCTAAACGAGAAAGCCGAATTTTATCGCCGAATAAATGACCAAAAAACCGATGAAAATATGGTTGAAGTAGTTTTTGACCACGAACGCGACAAATATGTTTTGTTTAATATCGCTTGGGAAAAATATGAGCGAACTTATTACACCGTCGCACATCTCGACATCATCAACGGCAAAATTTGGATTCAAAAAGACGCGACCGAAGAAGGAATCGCCACCGATTTAGAACGACTTGGCGTGCCGAAAGACAAAATCCTTCTCGCATTTCATTCTCCAGCTTTGCGTAAATATGGCGAATACGCTTTTGCTTAAGAAAATCTGCACGGCGTTAAGAGATGTTTACGGCATTTATGAAGAACCGGCGTTTTAGGAATATTAATTATGTTAAAAGTTTCCGCAACAGATGAAGAAATTATTGAATTCATTGACCAGTGGGCATCGTTGCTTGAAAAAGAAGATTACGATGCTGCATTTAAATTAACGAGCCACAATTCCACAATGGGTTGGACATCTGAAACTGTTAAGGAAGTTATCAAGGCTTATGGTGATTGCGAAATAACTCAAAAAGTAACTTTATCTAATAACGGTCTTGCGATAGACGGTCGTGGAGAAATTGAAAAAGCAACTCAAAGAAAGGAAGTAGAATGGTTCGACAATAATAACGGTGATATTTGGTCAATACCTTCGCCAAATGATACTTGAAAATTTGAAATAAGATAATGAAATGAAACGAGTTTTTTAGTAGATTATTTTTACTGAAATTTTCCGACTAAAATTAACAACTCGTTTCGATGGATATTTTACCACTTTTTGCT
>JANNYB010000155.1:0-12966 GCA_031409875.1 Acidobacteriota bacterium
CGGCTAAGACTTCCGGCTCAAGTCCAAATAATGACTTGATTCGATTTTTAGGAAACATTTTTAGGTTATCAAGACTCATAACCTTAATAAATTTTCAATGAACTTGATTTTCTAGAGAAGTTTATCGGAACATCTAATGGAAGTTAAAATTTTAACTTCTTGAGATTTAACTCTTTTATTTTACACAATTCATCAATAATTTGCACTACAAATTCCAAACAATCTGACTCTTCAATTGGATAAGACTTTTCTCTTTACCAAATTCCCATTCTTTGGAAAATTCAATCGCGCGGGTTTTTATTTCGTTCCAACTTAAAGCCATATTTTTTGTAGGATGGAGATTTGTTCTAGAAATTCAAAATTTAATTAGTCAACAAGTTGTTGACTAATTCGTCCCCGACTTGGGGGCGAATAGCGAAATTAATTTGCAAAAACATTTTACTCTAAAAACAAAAAAGGACGCGAGCCGAAACGCGCGTCCAATCCGAAATCTAAAATCCAAAATCAAAATGTATAAGTATTCGCTTCAATCAATTTATCGGCAATGCGTTGGCGTGCCGCGATGGTGTTGAGGGGCGAATTTTTATTCGCCGTGTGTTGACTAACTTATTTGTAATGATGGCGTGATTTTTTGCCGGCTGATGTTTTTCAGAATATTTTGCTCCTTTTTTTGAGCTGAAAATAAATCGAATTTGATTTGTAAATTTAACCAAAATTCCGCGCTCATTCCGAAAAATTTAGCTAATCTCAAGGCAGTTGAAGGCGTTACGCCGCGCTTGCCCGCGACAATTTCATTGATTCTTTGATACGGAACTTTGATGGCATCGGCAAGTTCTTTTTGTGTCAAATTCATCGGAATCAAAAACTCTTTGCGGAGCATTTCGCCCGATGAGTTGGCAGTCGGTTATTTGGTATTCGCATTATTTAACGATTTTATTTTATCTCGAATTGAAATTTTAGCGCGTCTAAAATGATTGTTTGCATATCTTTATCGTTTAATTTTCCGATTTTTCTGATTAGACACTGTTTGTCGAGTGTGCGATTACAAATGTCTAATCATTTACTTTCTTTAACTTTTTGTTGAGCTATTACCCTTCATCAATTCAAATCAAACAATAAAAACTCGCTTTCGTCTGCCAAAGATTTAATTTTAAGCAAAGTTTCTTCGCTGATTGCCGCGCCATCGCCTTGCTGTAAAACTTCGCCTTTCAAAAAGATTTCACCTTTGATAACTTGAACCCAAGCGTGGCGATTTTCCGCTAATTCGTGCGAAACTTCTTCGTCTTTCGCCAAAATTGACGAATAGAGATTTACGTCCTGATTTATCGTAACCGAACCGTCAGTTCCCGCCCGCGAAGCAACCAATTTCAGCTTGCCTTTTTTATCTTCGGGCGCAAAAAACGTCTGTTCATAACCCGGCGTTAAATCTTTTTCATCGGGCAAAATCCAAATCTGAAGCAGATGCGTTTCGTCCGACGGCGAACTGTATTCGCTATGAGTAATGCCTGTTCCGGCAGTCATTCTTTGCACTTCATTCGGCAAAATCGTCGCGGCGTTGCCCATCGAATCTTTGTGCGAAAGTTCGCCGCGCAAAACATACGTTATAATTTCCATATCACGATGTCCGTGCGTCGGAAAACCTTGATTCGGCGCGATGAAATCTTCGTTTATCACGCGCAAACTGCGGAAACCCATAAATTGCGGATTGTAATAATTACTGAATGAAAACGTATAATTCGTATTGAGCCAACCATAATCGGCGTGTCCTCTTTCGTTCGATCTTCTAACTTTAATCATAATTTTTTCCTCCGTTCGTTTTCGGATTATGATTCAATTCTACCGCAGAAAAAACGCTTTGTAATCATCAATTACGACTAGATTTTTCTCATACTTTCGGGTGATTTTAAAATATTTTGCCCACGAAACACACAAAAGACACGAAAAATTTTCTGATTTATTTTCTTTTTTTTCGTATGTTTCGTGTGTTTCGTGGGCAAAACTTCTTCGTTTTAAATCACACCTGTTTCTAAAAAAGTCATTGTCGCGCTTTCCGTGTCTAATTCGATTTCGATGCCGACGGGCAGAGTGAATTGGTCGCGGATGTGTCCGAAAGAAAGTCCGTAAATGACGGGAATTTTCAGATCGCCGAGACGATCTTTTAAGACTTCGATGAGCGTTTGCGTGCCTTGTGTTTTCGGGTTGCAATCTTCAAAAATGCCGAGCGCAATTCCGGCAAGTTGTTTTAGGTCAACGGTTTGCCGAAGTTGTGTGAGCATTCGGTCAATTCGATACGGCTGTTCGCCGACATCTTCCATAAAAAGGATTTTACCTTTCAAACTTGCCAAGGCATAAGGCGTTCCTGCGAGTGCGGAAAGTAGCGAAAGATTGCCGCCGATAAGTTTCCCTTTGGCTTTTCCTTTGGTGATAATTTCGGTTTTGAAAAGATTCGATTCGCTCGTTTTGTTAAATTCCGAAAGCTCGATTTTATAAGGCGCAGACGGATTGAAAAGCGCATTGACGACGTGCTTTTTCGTATAATCGGAAAGCGCAGAAGACGCAACCGGACCGTGAAAAGTTACAAGTCCGGTGTTCTGCGAAATCGCCAAATGAAGCGACGTAATATCGGAATAACCAATCAAGATTTTCGGATTTTTGCGAATCAAATCATAATCAATCATCGGCAAAATCCGCGCCGCGCCATAACCGCCGCGCAGACACCAAACGGCGGAAATTTCCTTGTCCGCAAACGCCCAATGAAGGTCGTCAAGCCGTTCTTTGTCGCTTGCCGCAAGAAAACCTTTTACGCCTCGCGCCGATTTCCCGATTTTAGTTTTCAAGCCCAAACTTTCGAGATTTTGTATCGCTTTATCAAAAGATTCTTTGCTCAAACCGCTCGCCGGAGCAATCACGCCGACAGTATCGCCGGTTTTTAATCGCTTCGGTTTAATGATTTTAGTTTTTTTCGTTTTTCCCAAAACCGTTGTCGCAAGCAGCGGAAATGCCGCCAAGCCTTTTAATATTTCACGTCTTTTCATATTTTTATTTAACCACAGATGGATACAGATAAACACAGATTTTACCAGATTTTCTATCTGTGGTTATCTGTGTCCATCTGTGGTTAAATTTTTCTTTCTAACCTACAAATGAACTCTCACTAAACCGCGTTTTATTGCCAAAGTAGCGGCTGAAGTTCGGTCGGAAACGCCGAGTTTTTCAAAAATATTTTTAACGTGAGTTTTGACCGTATTTTCCGAAATATCCAAAGCAAATGCGATTTCCTTGTTGCTCATTCCGCCGACAACGTAGCGCAAAACGCTCGATTCGGTTTTGGTCAATTCTTCTTCGCCGAGATGTTCGCTCAAAATTTCGGCAATATCACTCGGAATATACTTTTTGCCTTGATTGACGACGCGAATCGCTTTCGTTAATTCTTCGGGCGAAATGTCTTTGCAAATATAACCTAACGCGCCTTTTTTCAACGCTTTGCTAATTTCCGCATCGCCTGCGGTATCTGCCAAAACCAAGATTTTAGCACGCTTTGACACCGCAAAATAATCGTCCAAAGTATCAATCGCACACGAATCCGGCAAACGCAATCCCAAAATATTTACATCAGGATTTAATTGTTTGAAAAGCGCAAAACCTGATACGCTGTTTTCAGCTTCGCCGACAATTTCAAACTCGTCCGACGCGCTCAAAATCGTCCTGATTCCGATGCGAACAAGCGTCTGATTTTCGATTAACAAAACTTTAATTTTATTCATCTTTTTTAGATTTTAACCGAAAACCGCCGAATAGATGAAACACCGTTCCGCCCAAAGTTGCATAAAGCGCAAAACGGCTGATGTCGGAAAACTTTTGTGTCGTGTAAGTTTCATAAATAAACGCCCAAACAAACAAAACACTTCCCAAAATCAACAAAACCGAAGCAAAAATCTGCAAAAACTTGCGCCACGTTTCCGCGTGAATCCGCAAATATACGCCCAAACAAATATGAATCAAACTCGAAAGCAAAATATATATGTGCCGCGACCGCATCAAAAGCCGTAAATCTTGCGGAATCAACTCTTTATCGGGAAAATCAACACGCATAAATTTCCCCGTTACCGTAAAAACGACAAACAGCAAAATGCCGAAAATCAAATGCAAGTATGACATATTTTTTCAGCGTCAATTTACACTAAAAACCACCAAATTCAAAACAGGAACGAAGATTTACCCACGAAATACACGAAATACACGAAAAAAGATTTAAAAACTTTTCGTGTATTTTGTGTATTTCGTGGGCAAAAAATTCTTAAGAAACGCCTTTCGACGAATCCCAACTGCCTTGTAATTTGCGAATCAAAACGATTTGTCCGCCGTGATGCGCGTTGTGCGCGTTGACGTGCGCGAGAAGTTGCGCCCAAGACGTTTGATTTTTCTTTGAAGCCAATTCGTCAAATTTCGCCTCATCCGCCGCCGTCAACAAACTTCGCCATTCCGACATTATCGTCTCAAACTTTTCAATTTCCGCCGCCCAAGCGTCTCCCGCCGCATCGTCCGCGCTCGAAAAAGTTTCGTCATTGCTCGCAATCTCATAAACAAACTTAATTCCTTTGAATCGTTGCAGATAAGCAAAATTGTAATAATTCAAATGCGCCAAAATCTCCCAAATCGAATTTTCAAGATTCGGAATTTTCCAAACCGCTTGCTCAACCGTCAGATTATTCAAAGCATTTTTCAACGCCACAAACCAACCGTTCTCGTCATAACAAACCGTAAATTGTTCGAGTAAAATTTCTTTCGCAGTCATAATTATTATTCTCAATCATAACCGATTTATGCTAAAGTCTCATTTATAAATCTATGCTGACCGAAACTGTAAATACTAAACCACAAAGTTTAAGAATCGCGCTTGCTCTGGGAAATGAAGTTGTTTTTGCGGAGAAAGATTTAGAGAAAGCTATTATTGAATTAAATGACGAAAATAAATATCCTGTAAAATTCGACATAGTTTGGTGTAATGAGCAATTCTCAACCGATGAGCAATCTGATTGGTCGCGCTATTTTTATTATGAAACGCCGATACCTCTAATTGAGCGAATCAACGAAGTCCACAAACCGGATTTGATAATCTGTGTTTTCTGGAAACTTTTCGGATTGAATCAATACTTTCTTGCAGACACGCCGGAACAAGCAAAGCAACAATCCGAAGAAGCCGCTCAAAAATGGACAAAAAAAGATTTTCCACGAACAAAGATTTTATTTTGCAAGCAAGACCCGAAACTTTCTAGTGAAGAAGATAAAAACAAAAGATTATTTATTTCATATTTCAGGTCTCAAGTTGATGAAGATGTTTTAGGCTCGTGTAACAAAAATCAGATAGCAAAAGAAATTGGAAAAAATTTATTAGAGTTTACATTATCAATTTTCGCCGAAAAATCCGATGAAGATGAGCAATGGCAAAAGTATATACCATCGCCGCTTTTGGAATTAAACTTACCCAACGATTGGCTTTATTTGAATAGATGGTTAAATGAAAACGCCACTCTCATAGGTCAAAAACTAGATGATAAAGCCGCCGCCAATTTTTTCAATGGCACGAGACCCTCTTTTACCGAAGCCTTATCGAGCAGTATTCCTCGTCGCGCAATTGTCAAAGATTTGTTGGAAAAAATCACCAAAGCTGCTACTGATAGAAGATTTGCGGTTACGCTGCTTCTCGGTCCCGGCGGTGAGGGAAAATCAACCATTTTGCGGCAAGTCGCCTTCGATTTGATTCGGCAGCGCAAACCTGAAATCCAAGTTATTTTTCGACAGGATGCGAGTAATCTATCAAAACTAATTGAAAATTTGCGTTATAAAAAAGGAAATTTTGTAATTGTATCGGATGACGCTCAGATGCTTGCAAAAGGTATTTCCGAATTAGCAAAAAGAGATGACAAATCTAATAATATCCAATTCATTCTGGCAAGCAAAACAACTCATTGGGAATGGGAAGGACGCGCCAACTCGGATTTAGAAACTTATCTCGGAGATAATTTTGTAAAACGAAGAATCGGGATACTCATTGAAAAAGACGCGGAAGAAATTGTAAAGGCTTGGGAAAAAGCAAATGCTTTGGGCGAGTTGGGTAAGATAGAGTTTCGAGTTGAGGTAACATCTCAAGAACTCCGAGAACTCCGCGTTAATCGTTTTCTGAGCGCGGCAACGGCAAAAGCGAGTCGGCAAAATTCATTTTTCAGCGCAATTCTCTGGGTTCGCAAACACCAAACGCTCGATGCGCGGGTGAAAGATATTTTGGACGGATTAAAAGAGAAAAGTTCGCTTAACGGTAAAACTCTTGATTACTACTACAATTATATTATCGCTCTGCACGGCGACGGAATTCCTATTTTAACGGATTTGGTTCTTCAAGAGGCTTTGGGTTGCGACAAGACAAAATTAGAGGAAGAAATTCTCGACCCGCTTGTCGGCGAAACTGCGATTTTACAGGAAGGCGCGTTGATATTGGCAAGACACGACGTTTTCGCCGAACGCGCCAAAGAAATCCTAAAAAGTCGGGTTGATTTTAACAAAATCATTGGTGAATTGGCGGTCGCTGCTGAAAAACTTTATAGAGATGACAAACTCGGTTTTACGGAAAACACAAAATGGCTAGTTCTGAAAGACGAATATTTCAAAAAGCGAAAACAACCGGAAGTAGCCATAGCAATAGTTAAAGCTCTTGCCGAGGAAAAGGAGTTTGCCCGCGATCCGGTCATGTTCACCCAATGGGCAAAACTTTTGCGGGCGTGGGGAGAAGATTTAAGAAATGAAGCAACACGCTTAAAAAAGAAGAGAATGATTTATGAAGCGGAGAGAAAGTTTGACGAAGCAAAGGAAAAATTTCTTGACGCTGCAAATGTCCTTCTTAAATGTTATGACAAAACTAAACCGCGAAGATCATACTTTACTGAATGGGGAGTAATACAAGGAGAAATTGGAAACAGTTTCTTCAATGCTTGGTTGACGGCAATCTCTTTAACTGATGAGTTGAATGAAAAAAGGAATTTGGCTAACCCACATAAGATGGAACTGGCGGCTCTTGCAACTGCTTTTAGCAACTCTTATCTCAAAACTATTAGCAATGAAGTGGATCCTATTGTGTTCAAAAAGGCAACGGAAGGAGCAGTTAGATTAGGCTCTGACAAGAAAGCCAATAAGCATATTGATTTCCCTGAGATAACTGAATTTAGAAAATTTAATTATCCTGATAATAACAAGAATTTACAGATTGCCCTCAATAAAGTTAAAAGCGATGATGTTTCAAAAATCAGTTTAGAAGATGCTTTTCAATCCATTCTTGATGGTATTAATCTGGCGTGGGAACTTTGCGAAGTTGACAGGGAAAAGTTACCCGAATCTTTGCCGAACGCGCCGGACTTGAATTTTAATAAACTGAAAAAAATGTTTGGAATAAGAATAATTGAAGCCCGGCAAGAAGTAGATATTTCTACAAAAGAATCTGAACAAACTCCGTTCATTCAATCAACAAATTTGGAAACAGAAACAAAATCTACAATCTCTGAAACAAATGAAAATTCAGGATATTCTTTTAGGCGTGTGGAAAAAACTGTTTGGAAAATTGTGTTCAACAACTCAGAACCATTTCACATAAAGGTAACTGACGGCATTCGCTATATTTATAAATTACTCGAAAAGCTAAATGCAAGTAATACGCCTAATGTAATAATTTCTGCTGAGGAGTTATTTAAAGAAGACAGCAAGGACATAAACAAAACTCAGGAGCAATTAAGGAATAATCTTGAAAGTAATATCAAAACCGCGCTTAATAATATTTCCGGCGAAAATAACGAGTGTTATGAATTCTTCGAGAAAAGAATAAAAGCCACATTAATTTCTAATCACGCTTACCTGTCTTACGAACCGACAAATCCTGAACCAAAATGGCAACTTAATTGAAATTTTCTTTGTTTTCTCTTCTTACGTTTTTCTTCCACTTTTCTTCTACTTTCCCCCCGTTTTTCCTTCTAGTTACAGCACAAAAATTTTCTACTAATCTCGAAATTGTAGCGGAAAACCGCTAACAAAACTTGGAGGTTAGTAAATTATGTTATTTCAAAAAGGTTGTCGTAGCCGTCAGGAAACTCGGCAAATCAGCGTGCAATCTATTGAGTCGAAAGTTTCGGACAAAATCGAAAACTTGTCCGCAGGAAAAATCAATATTAAGGAGATAAAAGGAAATATGAAATCGTTAGCAAACAAAATCGTAGTCTTATTTGCGTTGGTGGGATTATTAACCAGCGTCGTTTTTACACAGCCGAATGACTTGGCGATCATCGGCAAAAGTAAAGGTCAATACACAACCGTCCTGTCAATTCCAATCGGAAGCGATTTGAAATATGAATACGACGGGCTGGAAGAAATCGAAAAAGTCGGTCCGTCTTCGTTCGGAATTAACTCAAAAGGCGAATTTGTTATCGCGGATACGCCGACAAACCGCATTTTGTGGTTTTCGCCGGACGGAATCAAAGTCAATGAAGTTACTGTCGAAGGTGCAGTCGGCATTACCGATATTGAAATTAAAGACGGTGAGATTTACGCGCTCGACACATCGGCGATTGAGCCTGCTGTTTTTCGTCTGAGCGATGCGGGCGCGATTCTCGAAAAGATTTCCGTTTCGGTTTCGGTTCGTGATGAAGGTTTGACGGGCATTAAAATCGGCAACGGTGGCGAGTTGGTTTTCGAGATGAAAGACGGCGCGGACTTTGTTGATAACGTCGGAAACTCGATTTCAGAATCGGTTTCCGCGCTGGCTTCAATCAAAATGCCGATTTCCGCTCAAGAACCTTTGTCTAACAACAAAGCGGAACTTTCCGTTAGCGGTAAAAAGTTTGAGGACATTCGCGTCCAAAACTATCTCGGCGGATTACAGCCATTAGCGGTTACAAACAATGGTGATGTTTTTATAGCCGTGACGGAAGTCGTCAGTCTGCCGACGATTTACGTTGACGAAACAATTCGTCGCTACGACAAAAACGGCAACTTGCTCGGAATCGCTAGAGTTCCGATTAACGAATCGTATGTTTATGTTCAAAATAATGTCGTAGTTACGGAACAAGGCGATGTGTTTGCTTTGGTTGCCCGTCAAAAAAGTCTTGACATCGTAAAATTGAAATTCAAGAGAAATCTGAATTCGATTTTGCCTGATGAATCAACATTCAGAGATCCGTCAACGGAAAGCACGATACAAAACGCCGTCGCGTGTTCGATAAGCCGCGACCAAATCATGGCGAATGCAAATGCTTATATCAACAATAGCGTTAATATGAGCGACGCGAACATCAACGGCGCGTGTTCCGGCAGAACGAAACCGAGATATTTGGGAAGTGCCGGAACTAAATCGAGTGTTTCATACGATTGGGGCGGAAACGATAGCGTGAGTCAATTTAATTCGTTTATGTCGCAAGGCTATCAAGCCGGAGACATCCCGATTTATTCTACCGGCGTAGAATCTTGTTCGCGGGGAGTAGATTGTTCAGGATACGTTGGTAGGACGTTCGGGCTTTCGACAAAATATTCCACGTCAACTCTTCCGAATATTTCTTCCGCAATTACGCGAGAGAATTTACAACCCGGAGATATGATTAACCGCGAAGGCGACCACGTTGTTTTATTCGATTCATTCGGTTCAAACGGCGTAACGGCTTGGGAATCTACGGTAAATGGAAATGTTGACCGCGTGGTGCGGGCTTTCAGCCAATGGACGCGATTAAACGGCTACACACCGCGACGTTACAACAACGTCTGCGTCGGCAGTTTCACGCTTTCATCTTCCCCAATTACGATTACCGTAACTCGTGGTTCAACTGCGTTTTTTAATCCCTACGCTTACACAAATAACGGTTTTCGCGGCGCAGTAAATTTTTACGCGCTCAATTTGCCCGGTCAGGTTCTGAGCGGAACGGGCTTCACTCCGACATCGGTTGATGTCCGCAATAACGGCACTTGGTATGGAACAACGCTGAAAATTGTTACCAACAGTTCAACGCCACGCGGCTATTTTCCAATAACCGTTGAAGGTCATTCGGGAAGCGGGACAGTTCGCACTACCGTTTATTTAAATGTTCTTTAACAGAATTTGATTCAGCAAAATTTAACTGAATTTTAGCCGTTAGCATTTATTTTGCTAACGGCTTTTTTATTTGAAATTTCATATAAGCCTTTTCGCTTTCTTCAAAACATTCTCAACTGTAAAACCGTAATCGCGGAAAACGTCTTCGGCTGGTGCGCTTGCGCCGAATTTGTCAACGGTGAGCGTGTCGCCTTCGAGTCCGACGTATTTGTGCCAGCCGAGCGAAACTCCGGCTTCGATTGCCAGACGTGCTTTCAGGCTTTTTGGTAAGACCGATTCTTTGTAGGCATCCGATTGTTCGTCGAAAAATTCCCAGCACGGCATTGAAACGACTCTGGTCGGCGTTCCCGAAGCGTTTAATTTTTCGCGGGCTTCCATTGCCAGACCGATTTCCGAGCCGGTGGCGATGATCAGTAATTTCGGCACGGCTTTTTTGCCTTTTTTGTTTTCGGCTTCGGCGAGAATATACGCGCCTTTGTGCAAGCCTTTTGCGTCGGCGAATTTTTTGCGGTCAATTACGGCAACTTTTTGACGTGAAAACGCAAACGCGGTCGGCGCATTATCTCGCAAAAGTGCGGCTCGCCACGCTTCGCGGGTTTCGTGTGCGTCGCACGGGCGAATGACGGCGAGATTCGGAATTGCCCGAAGCGCGGCGAGATGTTCGACGGATTGATGCGTCGGACCGTCTTCGCCCAAACCGATTGAATCGTGTGTGAAAACGAAAATAGTTTGGATATGCGACAACGCGGCGAGGCGAATTGTCGGGCGCATATAATCGCTAAAAGTCTGAAAAGTTCCGCCGTAAGGAATTACGCTTCCGTAAAGTGCCATTCCGTTCATCGCCGCGCCCATCGCGTGTTCGCGGATGCCGTAATGCAAGTTTCGCCCTTCGTATTTGCCGAATTGAAAATCGGTCGAATCCTTGATCATCGTGTTATTTGACGGCGCAAGGTCAGCCGAACCGCCGATCATTTGCGGAATTGTCGCGGCAATTGCGTTGATGATTTCGCCCGAATATGCGCGTGTCGCTTTTGATTCGACATTATCGAACGTCGGCAAAGATTTTTCCCAATCGGCAGGTAATTTGCCCGTGCGCGTGTCTTTCAAAGTTTTTCCGAGTTCGGGAAATTCTTTTTCGTATTTTTTAACAAGCGTTTCCCATTCTTTTTCCGATGCCGCGCCCGATTTTACGGATTCGCGGAAAACTGCCAACGCTTCTTTCGGAATAAAAAACTGCGCGTTTTCGTCCCAATTCAAATTTCGTTTCGTTTCTTTTACCGCGTCTTCGCCCGGCGCGTCCGAGTGCGCTTTCGATGTGCCTTGTTTCGGCATTCCGAAGCCGATAATCGTTTTCACGCGAATCAATTTCGGTTTATCTTTAATTTTTTGCGCTTCTTTGATTGCACTTTCGATTGCTTTCAAATCATTGCCGTCTGCGACTTCCGAAACGTGCCAGCCGCACGATTCAAAGCGTTTCGTAACGTCTTCGGTAAAAGCCAAATCGGTCGAACCGTCAATCGTGATGCTGTTATCGTCGTAAAGATAAATCAGATTATCGAGTTTCAAATGTCCCGCAAGTGATGCAGATTCATAACTTACGCCTTCCATCAAATCGCCGTCCGAACAGATGCAATAAATAAAATGGTCAATTAGGTTAAAACCTTTTTGATTAAATTTCGCCGCCAAATGTTTCTGCGCGATGCCCATTCCGACACCGTTCGCAAAACCTTGTCCGAGCGGTCCGGTCGTAATTTCAACGCCCGGAGTCATAAAATTTTCGGGATGTCCGGGCGTTTTTGAATGAAGCTGACGAAAATTTTTAAGTTCGTCAAGCGACAAATCGTAACCCGTTAAATGAAGCAGCGAATAGATCAGCATCGAACCGTGTCCGGCTGAAAGCAAAAATCTGTCGCGGTTAAACCACTTCGGATTTTTCGGATTGTGGCGCATAAACCTTGTCCACAAAATATAAGCCGCCGGAGCCATTCCGAGCGGAAGTCCCGGATGCCCCGAATTCGCTTTCTGAATCGCATCAAGCGACAAAGTTCTAATCGTGTTAATACAAAGTTGGTCAATATTTTTTGTCATTTTATTTTGTTTTTATAGTATTTGCTAAAAATTATAAACTATTATTCCTGTTACGATAATCGGCTTGCCATCAATATATGACGGTAAAAAAGTTGAGGCTTTGGCAGCTTGTTCACAAGGCTGTCTTAAAAATGGATGCCCCGAAATTGCTTTTGCTTTTGTAACTTTTCCATCTTCTCCAATCGTTACTTCAATTTCTACTTTACCGCTTGCTTTCATCATAAAAGCATCTGACGGATACTCAGGCTTAACTAATTTGGTCGCCATTCCGTTCAAAACACGCTGATTGTCAGAGGTTGTATAAACTTGAGTCCGATTTTTCATAAACTCGTCCGATTTTTTGCCGCCTTCCTTTTCGCCGTAACGCTCAATTAGATAAACGCGGTATTGATTGATTATTGAAAGTTTTTGAATATTTTCGTTAGACGTTGATTTGTCGCTAATCTCTATGGTTTCTAAGTAATACGGCTCGGCTTTTTCAAAGTTTTTTCCCCTTAGATGTTCCGATAAAGTTAAAAAGTAGTAAAGCTACGCCTGTTCTTTGAAAATCTAGTTCACGAGGTCTGCAAACTGAATGAGACCTACGACAACTGAAACGACGCTTGGGAAAATCCCTTGTGTTAACCTAAATTCATCCCTGACTACTCGATAACCTTTGACTCTCCTGATGCTGTGTTCGACATATATTCGCTCTTGTGAAATTACTTTGTTGGCTGCCTTTTCCGCCTCGCTTAACTCGCCACCTTTCGGCTTTTTCT
>JANNYB010000156.1:0-15140 GCA_031409875.1 Acidobacteriota bacterium
GCCTTTTTCGTTTTGCAGTTTCTCGAAAAAACTGCGATTATCTTCCTGACAAGGTTGCATATTTAGTTGCTTTTTTATGTTTTGCAACTTTAAAGTAACTTTTTACAACCTTGTTTTCAATTTTTATAGGAAAGCCCTGTACAGGCATATTTTCTTTACTGACAAATTTGGATAAAAAAGGCAAAAGTTTGAAAATCAATTTTCAAACTTTTGCCTTTTTTTCACTTTCGCAAGCGTTCGTTCGGTTGTTTGGGAACTTTTAATGAGCCGTCAGACAGCAGTGGACAGCATCGCCGCCGGGGACGATGACGGCGCGGTAATCTCCGTAATTTATTTTTTCGTTTCGCATCGAAAACGAATAGACATCGAATCCGTAAGCGTCGAGAAATTCGGCTAATTCAAATGATTTGTCTAAATAGAGTGCTTCGGAAAAACCGAAGTCGGCGCGAATTTCCAGAAGCCGTTCAATAACTTCGAGCGGTGCGAAACATCTCACAGGGTCTTGATATGTTGCCATAATTTTTTTTGCCTCTCGAAAAACGTCGGGCAGTTCTTTAGATTAGACTATTTAAAAATAAGTTGTTTGCCGTTTTTGCGGCAACAAATTTTATTTACTCCGCAACTAAGTTACGAAAAAGTTTGTATGTTTTGCCGAAAGCGGATAAAATTAAATATAAATCCGTTTCCGAAGGAGCTTGAAATTTATGAAAAAGATGTTTTCGCATAGTTTTATCGTCGCGGCAGTCGTTTTAATGTTCTCAAATTTTGTCTTCGCACAGAGAGATAAAACGGTTTCAAATACTTCTCAATTATACGTTATTTCGGCAAAGCCGGGCGGCGTTAATTTAATCGAAGGTAAGGTTTCCGTAGTTCGCGCCGACGGCAAAAGCGTTTTGCTTGCCAAAGGCGACAAACTCGAAATCGGCGACAAAGTTTTGACGGGCGCAGACAGCAGAGCCGAAATTTTATTAAATCCGGGTTCGTTCGTGCGGCTTGCACCGAATTCGGAATTTGAATTTTTGACGAATTCGCTCGAAGATTTGCGTCTGAAATTGTCAAAAGGAAGCGCGATTTTAGAAGTTTTTGCCGACGACGATTATACGGTAATGATCAACACGCCCGATTCGCAATTTGTGGCGATTAAATCAGGAGTTTATCGCGTTGATGTTTTGCCAAACAATACTTCCAGACTCGAAGTTTGGACAGGCAAAGCGCGTGTCAATTCGGCTGAAGTTAAAGGCGGAAAAACAGTTACGGTCAGCGGCGGACAGACAACGGTTGCCAAATTCGACCGCGACGACAAAGACGAACTTGAACTTTGGAGCAGAACGCGCTCAAAGGAAATTACCAAACTAAGTTCGCGGCTCGAACGCCGGACTTTGCATAATACTTTGATGAACGGCTATAACAATAATTCTTGGAATATGTATAATTCGTTCGGTCTTTGGGTTTATGATGCGTCAATTTCCGGTCATTGTTTTCTGCCGTTCGGTTACGGTTGGAATTCGCCCTACGGTTTCGGTTACGGCTGGAACGCTTGGAATATCCGGCTTCCGTATTGGGTTTATTATCAGCAAATTAATCCGGTTGTAACCAATTCAAACGGAAATAATACCGCAAATAATACGAATAAAGTTCGCACACGCCCGCCGTTTGAAGCGATTCAAAACGATGTGGGAACTTCGCCCAATAATTCCAGAACGCAAGACAGCGACCCGTTTCCGCCCGTGCGTCAACCTGCTCCGGTAATCAATTTGCCGCAAAACACCGGCTCACGAACGAGAGGGAATTGAAGGCAAAAGGCAAAAGTAAAAAAAGCGTGATTTAATCGCGCTTTTTTGCATTCATTACTGACTTATCAAGAAAAAAGTCTGAAAATTGCGGCGGCTTTTTGTTCGGGTTCGGTTAATTCTTTAGGCAAATAAGGTTCGAGAACAAGAAGTATTGATTGAAAACCGTTAAAAATCGTGTGCAAAATAACGCAGGGCAAAAGACTATCGGTTTTGACACGGACGAGCGTTAAAATCAAACTGAGCAGACAAATCATCAAAATCGTTCCCGGACTTCCCCAATATTGCGGAACGTGAACCGCCGCAAAAAGAAACGTCACCATCCCGACTGCGCCCGAAACGCCGAAACTTCTCTGAAAAGCCGAATACATTACACCGCGATAAACAACTTCTTCAACGAGCGGCGCAGTAAATGTTGCCATAAAAGCGACCAGCAATGTTGCCGTGCGCGAACTTCTCAAAATCCGCATTAAACCATTGTCTTGTTCGGGCAAAAAGTGCATTACAACGCCCGCCACCGCGAAAAATCCGATGAGAATCAATATGTAATAAAACCAGCGAAAATTATCGTGCGTCCAGCCGAGCGTTTGTTTATAGGAAAGCGTTCTGTTTTTCGTAACAATATAATAAGCAACAATTATCGTGAAAATATGTGCCGGAATAATTGCGATAATGTTCAAAATAATCGCGTTCGGATCGCTTTCGAGAGATGCCAGCGAACCGCTTCCATCAGAAGTAATCTTGCCAATATACGGAAGTAAAAACAAAAACGGAAAGAAAATAATCGCCGCGATGCTCACCGCCCACATTCCGAAAGCCATTCCGCTGCTCCACGGCGGATTGTTCGGCGAAGGCGGCACAATGGCGCGATTGGTTTCATATTCGTAAAGCTCTTTCCATTCGGGCGAGTTTAAATCAACTTCTTGCGGTTCTTCGTTTTGCACGAGAAAAAGTTTAACGAAATTAGTTTCAAGTTCCAAGTTTGTTTTTTCGTATATTTTGAAATTCGGAATTTGGAACTTGGAACTTTTGATGCTAACCTAAAATTCCGTGGAGCTACACGGAAAAAATCATCAACAAAAAGTCTATGCCGTCATTCCGGCGCGTTTGCATTCGACGCGGTTGGCTGGGAAACTTTTGCTCGATTTGCACGGAAAACCTTTGATTTTGCACACCGTCGAACAAGCGAAAAAAGCCTGCAACATCGAAAAAGTTATTGTTGCGACCGACAGCAAAGAAATCTTAAAAATCGTCGAAGCCAGCGGAAATATCGCCGTTTTGACTTCCGAAAATCATCAAAGCGGTTCGGACAGAATTGCCGAAGTTGCCGAAAATTTGCCCGAAAATTCGATTATCGTCAATGTCCAAGGCGACGAGCCGACAATTTCGCCGCGCACAATCGAGAGCGCAGTCGAAGCGATTTTGTCCGATGATTCGATTGATATTGCAACAACTTGCGAAAAAATCGAAAACATAAACGACGTTCTATCGCCCGATGTCGTCAAAGTCGTTTGCGACAAAAACGATTTCGCACTTTATTTTTCGCGCTCGCCGATTCCGTTTCCGCGTGAAGCCGTGAAAATGTTCGGAAGTTTGGAAAACGCTCTGCGCGAAGACAAACATTTGCTTGCGCTTTATCGAAAACACACCGGACTTTACGTTTATCGGCGCGAATTTTTGTTGAAATTTACCAAGTTTGAGCAGACAAGTTTAGAGAAAACCGAAATGCTCGAACAACTTCGCGCACTCGAAAACGGCGCACGAATAAAAGTCGTCGAAGTTTTAGAAAGTTCCGTCGGCGTTGACACGGCAGAAGATTTTGAGCGTGTTAAAATGTTGTTAGGAGTTTAATTTTATGAATACGAATATTGCAGTTTCATCCCCGAAAAGTAAAATTCAGCCGAAAAACGGCGAAATATATTATCCGAGCGAGGAGAAAAAGAAATTGGGAGAAACAGATTTTCAACATATTCAAATTTCAATTTTAGAACAGCAACTAAGACTGTTTTTGAATGAAAAAAAAGACATTTATTTGGCGAGCGATTTAATCGTTTATTACGAAGAAGGCAATCCGAATCGGCGTTTCGCGCCCGATTTAATGGTTTGTTTCGGTGTCGAAAACAAAAAACGCCGCAGTTATAAAATTTGGGAAGAAAAGCAAGTTCCGCAAGTAATTATCGAAGTCGCTTCGGAAGCAACGTGGCAAAAAGACGTAACATTCAAACGCCGTTTATATGAACGGCTCGGCGTGGAAGAATATTTTGTTATTGATCCCGAATATAAATATTTAACACAACCATTGATTGCTTATCATTTAGAATTCGGCGACCTTGTGCGCCAAGCAATTAACAACAATCGTATTTTTAGTCATTTGCTTGACTTGGAATTAGTTGACACAGGCGCGGATTTTCGATTTTTCAATCCCGAAACACAAGAATTTTTACCGACGGCGCAGGAATTATCAAAGGCAAATCAAGACATTCTGAGCGAAAATGAAATCTTGTTAAGCGAAAATGAAATCTTGAAAGCCGAACTCGCACGTTTGAAAGGAAAGAAATAATGCAAGATTGGATTGGATTAATATTTTTTGTTTTGCTGATTATCGGCATAATTGTCGGGCTGAAAATTTTGGCAAAACCGCAGACGCGCACCGAAGAAGAATTTGAACGAGGCGCGGCAGAAAGCGTTTCGATGCTCGGCGCAAGTATGAACGCGCTCCAAGAATTAATGAATCCGGCGGAAGCCAAAGCCAAAGAAGTGCAAACGCAAATGAAAGAAGGGCGTTACGGCAAAAAGAAACGCGAAGGAAAGGCGAATGGAACGGACGAAACCGAATAAATTAAAGTTTGCTTCTGTTTGGAAAAGAGCGATTGCTTTTGCTTTTGATCTTTTAATCGAAGTGTTTCTGTATAGTTTGGTGATTGCGTTTTTGAATTGGATTTTGCAAATCCCCATCGAATATTCTTTTTTTGAAGGGCGCGGCATTTCGGTTGAAATGACGGATTATGTTAAAGAAAACTTCGTCCGGCTCGCTTTAATTTATATGGTGGCAAAACTCTTGATTATCGTGCCGTATTTCGTTTTGGCGGAAAGCAGCCGTTGGCAGGCGACAATCGGAAAAAAGATTTTCGGGCTGAAAGTCGGCGATTTTGAAGGCAAAAGAATTTCAGTCGGCAAAGCATTTTTAAGATTATTCGGCAAATTTCTTTCGGGACAGATTTTATTAATCGGCTATTTGATGGCATTTTTTACAAATAAAAAACAATCTTTGCACGATTTTCTGGCGGGAACTTTCGTGTTTGAACAATAGAGAGGAAAACAAAAATGACAAAATATATTTTCGTAACGGGCGGCGTGGTTTCGAGTTTGGGGAAAGGTTTGGCGGCGAGTTCGGTCGGGCAGCTTTTGGAATCGCGGGGAATGAAGGTTCAGATGATGAAGCTCGATCCGTATATCAATGTTGATCCCGGCACGATGTCGCCGTTTCAGCACGGTGAATGCTATGTTACCGACGACGGCGCGGAAACCGATTTGGATTTGGGGCATTACGAGCGTTTTACGAACGCGAAATTGTCGCAGGCGAATAATTGGACGAGCGGACGAATTTATCTTTCGGTAATCGAAAAAGAACGGCGCGGCGATTATCTCGGCAAGACGATTCAAGTTATTCCGCACATCACGGACGAAATCAAAAATGCGGTGAAAGTTGTCGCGGAAAAAGAATCGCCGGACGTTTTGATTGTCGAAATCGGCGGCACAGTCGGCGACATCGAATCTTTGCCGTTTATGGAAGCGATTCGGCAAATTGGCAACGAAGTCGGGCGCAATAATGCGATTTTTGTTCACGTTACGCTCGTTCCGTATATTGCCGCTGCCGGAGAATTGAAAACAAAACCGACTCAGCACTCGGTTAAAGAATTGCGCGAAATCGGCATTGCGCCCGATATTTTGTTGTGCCGTTCGGAACATACTTTGTCGCTCGATTTGCGAAAGAAAATCGCGCTTTTCTGTAATGTTCAAATAAATGCGGTGATTTCTGCGCTCGATGTCAAAACGATTTACGAAGTTCCGCTGGCGTTTCACGAACAAGGTTTGGACGAATTGATTATTGACACGCTTCACTTGCGCGAACAATTTCCGACGGCTGATTTGCGTCGTTGGCGCGAGCTTGTTTCGACAATTAAAGAACCTTCCGAAGGCGAAGTGAAGATTGCGATTGTCGGAAAATATGTCGAACTCGAAGATGCTTACAAATCTTTGCGCGAAGCTCTGACGCACGCCGGCGTGGCGAATAATTTGAAGGTAAATGTTAGCTGGATCGAGTCGGAAAGTTTGGTAACGGACGAAAATTACGATTCGCGTCTGCAAGATTTCGACGCGATTTTAGTTCCCGGCGGCTTCGGCAAACGCGGAATTGCAGGAATGTTAAAGGCGATAAAATTTGCGCGAAAATCGAAAACGCCGTATTTCGGAATTTGTTTGGGAATGCAGACGGCGTGTATCGAATTTGCGCGAAACATCGCCGGTTTGCGCGATGCCGATTCGACCGAATTTAATGCGGAAACGCCTTTTCCGATAATTTTTAAATTGCGCGACCTTATAGATGTCGAACAATATGGCGGCACGATGCGGCTCGGCGCGTATCAATGCGAACTTAAAGAGGGAAGTTTGGCGCGTGAAATCTATCACGGAGCGGCGGAAATCAGCGAAAGACATCGCCACCGATACGAATTTAATCCCGAACTTCGCGCACATTTGGAAAAAGAAGGTTTGATTTTCAGCGGCATTTCGCCCGACGGAAAATTTGTCGAAATGATTGAACTTCCGCGTGAAACGCATCCGTTTTTTGTCGGTTGCCAATTTCATCCCGAATATAAATCGAAACCTCTGAACGCACATCCGCTTTTCGTTTCATTTGTTAAAGCCGCGCACGAAAACCGTCTGCACAGCGAAAATCTCAAAGACGACATTTCCAGCGATAAACAAATCGAAATGCCCGAACGCGCCGCCGTTGCAGGTGAGGATTAAAAAGTTTTGAGTCCCGCCTTCAGGCGGCAAAAACGCCAGCGAAGCGAAGCGTTTTTTTTCTTTAAGTTGAATGTTATTAAGAAATAACGCGCCACGCTTTGCGGGCGCATTGCCGCCTGAAGGCGGGACTCAAAACTCATTCCAAAACTTTTTCTTAAATTTTTTTTCCGTCCAGAAATTTTTAAATATTTCGATTTCGGGGCGTTTGTTTTGCTTTAAAACGATGCTCACGGCATCATAACGGAAACGAATTTCGCTCAAATTAAAAATTTTGCGATAAACTTTGGCGGTGCGGATGATTTGCCTTTGTTTGCGTAAATCAATCGCGGCGAGTGGCGAAGCGAAATCGTCAGACGAGCGCGTTTTTACTTCGATAAAACACAAAATTTCTTCATCGAAAGCGATTAAATCTATCTCGCCCGTAACGATTGCGTTGCGCGTGTTTCTGCCGATTGGAACTTTAAAATTGGAACAAACTAGGCGAAATCCGCGTCTAATTAAAAATTCGGCGGCTAAATCTTCGCCAAGTTGTCCGACGAGTTTTGTGTCGGGCGCGTCTTTCGATTTATCATTGATGTTGAGCGTTTGAATTTCTGACATTTGTAATCTAAAAAGTAATGACAAAGTTCAAAAAAATCAAGGAAAAAAGTCAGAACAAGGAGCAGCAGCGACTTGGTTAGATACAAAATTGAGATGAAAAAAGTTTTAAAAATAATTACCATCGTTATCGCATCAGCGTTTATTATACTTCAATTTTTCCGTCTTGATTTTACGAATCCGCCGGTAAATCCAGCCGAAATCTTGCAAACGCCGGAAAATGTCGGCGCAATTTTGAAGCGTTCGTGCAGCGATTGTCATTCAAACGAAACGGTTTATCCGTGGTATTCAAAAATTCAGCCGGGCGCGTGGTTTTTGAAAGATCACATTGATGTTGGTCGGAGCGAATTGAATTTTTCGGTTTGGGCAACTTACACGCCGAGTCGCAAAAAGCGCAAACTCGAAGAAATTTGCGAGGTA
The DNA here is from genome assembly GCA_031409875.1 of Acidobacteriota bacterium. Lineage (GTDB taxonomy): Bacteria > Acidobacteriota > Blastocatellia > Pyrinomonadales > Pyrinomonadaceae > CALMEH01. The sequence continues at coordinate 7,836 of JANNYB010000156.1, forward strand.
ATCGAGAATAAACGGATGCCGCTGCCTTCTTATTTGTGGATTCATTGGGGCGCGAAAATGTCTGAGGCAGATATAAAAACGCTCTGCGATTGGACAAAAACCGAAAACGCGAAGATTGCCGAATGAATTAACCGCGAAACACGCTAAATACGCGAAAAAAAGCCAAGAAAGATTTAAATGTTGGTTTTTATTTTAACGTATTTAGCGTGTTTCGCGGTCAACTTCTTTGTTTTAGTGAATTCAATTTGCTCATTTTAATCGGACTGAGAGCCGAAAAAAACATCTTAAATTTTTGTAACATTTTAAACTAAAATACGCCGAAACTCGTTATAATGTTTGAAGAGGAGGAATTCTTTAATGGACATTCTGCTTGACAATCCGCTAGGAACAATGAACGGCGGATTTTTTTTAATATTTTACGTTTTCGTGATTCTTTCCGCGTTAATAATTCTTTATTTCGTTAAATTGCAAATTGACCAATCGGACAAATTAAACCTGCCGTCAATTCCGCCGAATATTGACCCGTATGAAATTGCATACCTTCGCGGCGGCACAAACGAAATGGCGCGTTCCGTTGTTTTCAGTTTGATGCAAAAAGGTTTTATCGAACTCAAACTCGAAAGTAAGACTTCGGAAATAATTCGTTTGAATCTGCAAACGAGCGTTTCCGGTTTGCCGCAAGTCGAACAAATTGCGCTAAATTGGCTCGGCGCAAAACGCGAGGCGAAGGAAGTTTTTGACGCAAGTTACGGACTTATCGGACAACTCGACAATCACGGTTTGAATTATCACAGACGGTTGGAAGTTTCGCAGTTTTTAACCAATTACGGAATGCAACAGCAACTTTCGGTGTGGAAATGGACGTTTGCGGCGGGCATCGCGCTTTTGGGAATTTACAAAATCATTGCCGCGATTGCACACGGAAATTTCAATTTTATTTTCACGATATTTTTAGGAGTTTTCGGAGTTGTTTTGGTGTTTGCCTTGATAAATCTGCCGCGAATTACAAAGCTCGGCAAAACATATCTCGAACGCTTGCAGATGGCGTTTGAAAATCTGAAATACGAAGCGCAAGCTCCTTATATTCCGAACGGAAATTTGAACGGCGAACGACGAACAGCCTTTGCCGGAGTTGATCCGATGTTGCTTTCGGTCGGCGTTTTCGGCTCGGCGATTTTGGCGGGAACGGTTTTCGACAGTTATAATCAAGCCTTCAAAAAAGCCGAAAATCAATCGGTCGCTTCGGGAAGTTCGTGCGGTTCGGGTTGCGGATCGAGTTGTTCGACAAGTTCGAGTTGCAGTTCGGGCGGCGACGGCGGCGGAAGTTCCTGCGGCGGCGGTTGCGGCGGTTGCGGCGGCGGATGCTCGTAGAAGGGATGAGGGATGAGGGATGAGGGATGAATTAAAACCGAAGACCAAAATCGGGTTGGGATTTCGGGAACAATTTCGGGCAGATTTGTTTCTTCATCGGGATAAAATTGATTTTTTGGAAATCACGACTGACCATTATTTGGACGCGAAACCGCAGAAATTGGAAGAATTGAAATTATTGAAAGAACATTTTCCTTTGATTCCGCATTCGCTCGAATTGTCTTTGGGAAGTGCGGAAGGAATTGACGAAAAATATTTGGAAAAAGTCGCCGAATTAGTCGAATTTGTTGAGCCGGAATATTTTAGCGATCATTTATGTTTTACAAAATCCGGCGGCGTGAAAATCGGACATCTCGCGCCTGTGCCTTACACGCGGGAAGCGATTAAAGTTTTTGTTAAGAACATTTTACAAGTCAAACAGCGCATCAAAACGCCGCTGATTTTGGAGAATATAACTTATCTCGTGCAGTTTCCGTCGTCGGAAATGAGCGAAGCAGAATTTATCAAAACAATTTTGGAAGAAACCGATTGCGGATTGCTTCTCGATGTTACGAATCTTTATATCAATTCCGTTAATTTCGGTTTTGATTGGCGAAAGTTTCTTGATGAAATTCCGCTAAATCGCGTCGCTCAACTTCATTTTGTCGGCTCGCATCAACACGGAAAGCGTTTGATTGACGCACACGCGAACAAAACCGATACGGAAATTTGGGAAGTTTTTGCGGAAGTTTGCCGTAGATGCAATGTCAAAGGTGCAATTTTGGAGCGCGACGATAACTTTCCGCCGTTCGCCGAAATTTTAGACGAACTTGACGAAGCGCGTCGTCTATCTGAAAATAAAACTGCATTATAATCGAATTGCGTTAAGTAATTCGACAGAAACATTATTAAATTTTAAGGGAGTTTTTATACATTAATGAGTGATATTACACTTGAACAAGCAGAAAAAATCGTTGCGGCAGCTCAAGCGAAAGCAACGGAAATCGGAACAAAAATGAATATTGCAGTCGTTGACGCGGGCGCGAATTTGAAAGCGTTTGTCAGAATGGACGGCGCGTGGCTCGGAAGCATTGACATTGCGATTAAAAAGGCGAAAACCGCCAGATTTTTCGATATGCCGACGGGCGCAATCGGCGGACTTTCTCAACCCGGCGGCGCACTTTATAACATCGAAGTTTCAAACGGCGGGTTGATTTCATTTCCCGGCGGTATTCCTTTAACTAATGCAAGCGGAGAAGTTATCGGCGCAATCGGCGTTTCGGGAAGTTCGGTCGAAGACGATCACGCGGTTGCCGAAGCCGGCGTTGCAGCTTTGTAAATAATGAGTTTGCAGAAACAACAAGACTTTTTGGCGCGGCTTTTTATTGATGAAGGCTTGCGCCAAAATTTTTTGTCTGTGGCGGACGAAATCGGCGCGGAAAACGGTTTGAATGAAGCAGAAATCGAAGATTTGAAAACGGTTTTGCCCGAAGAAATTACCTTTTTTGCCGAATCGCTTTTTTGGAAACGTCTGCGCGAAATTGAAAAGTTTCTGCCGTTGTCGCGCAAGTTTTCGGGCGAAGATTTTATCAGGCTTTTTCGTAAATTTTCACAAAATTTCAACCCGCAATCAGTCAAAAAACATCTCGAAGATGCGATTGCATTTTGCAGATTTTTGCAGAAAAGCGAAGTTTCGGAAATCGTCAAAAACATTGCGAAATTCGAGCAAACGAAAATCGAATTTTTCGGTTTCGGTAAGCATTTTGCGTTTTGCCGGTTGAATTACAACATCGAAGAAATTTCCCGCGAAGGCGCAAACGCGCAAAGAAAAACCAATTATATTTGGCTTAGAATCGGCAAAAAAATCAAACATTTCTGCATCTGAAAATTTTTTACTTTTTACTTTTTACTTTTTACTTTAGAATATCAATATGTCTTTGTTGAAAATAGTTCATTATCCCGAACCTGTTTTGCTCGCGGTCGGAAAACCCGTCGAGATTTTTGATGAGCATTTAGAAAAATTGGTCGCGGATATGTTTGAAACGATGTATGACGCGCAAGGTGTCGGGCTTGCCGCGCCGCAAGTTGCCGAATCGAAAAGACTTTTCGTGATGGATTGTTCCGGCGGCGAAGATATTTCGCGTCGGTTTGCGCTGATAAATCCCGAAATAATCGCGCAAGAAGGCGAACAGACGGGCGACGAAGGTTGTTTGTCGTTTCCCGGAATTTCGATAAAAGTCCGCCGCCAATTGCGGACAATCGTGCGCTTTCAAAACGTCAAAGGCGAATTTCAAGAACTCGACGTTACGGATTTGGAAGCGCGTTGCGTGCTTCACGAAACCGATCATTGCGACGGCATCGTTTTTCTTGACCGAATGACCACGCTGAAACGCGAATTTGCCAAACGCAAAATAAAAAAATTACAAAAAACAGGGAAATGGGATTGACAAGTAAAAGGTAAAAGGTAAAAAGGCAAAATGGAAAACCGCGACTTTGAAAGTTCGGAAGATACGAATTTGTCGGACTTTGGCGATGATGGAAAATTAGTCGAATCGGCGGCGAAATTGTCTGAGAAAGTGTTTGAAAAAATTTGGGATAACGACGAAGATTCGGTTTATGACGATTTGAAATTACCTTAAATCAATGTCGAAAGACGAAAATTGTTGTAATTTGTAATTTGATTTAAAGAGAATCGTTGATTATTTACCTCAAATCTCCTTCGATTTACGGAAAACTGACTGATAAAAGGTGAAACTTATGAAAATTGAAGAAACTAAACTGACTGCCGAAGTCAGTTCAACACGCGAATTGAATCAATATTTGAATGAAGGCTGGGTTTTGATTCTGAGTTACGTCAAACATTTGAGCGACAGCCAGCAACCGCGTTTTGTCGTGGCGTGGCAATCCGACGAAAAGCCTGTGCGCCCCGAAATTCTCGACGAATGGGAACGCCGCGAAATCCGCCGAAGCAAAAATAGATAAGGCAAAAGTAAAAAGTAAAAAGTAAAAAAATGAAATCCGATTCCGAACTTTTTACTTTTTACTTTTTACTTGCGAAGCGTGTAAGATAGCTCCACATCAATAAATAAACGGACAAATTTTCGCGTGAATTTGTCTTATTAAAAAAGGAGAAATCTGTAATGAAAAAACTTCCGTTTGTTCTTTTCGCGCTGTGTGCTTTCGCTTTGACGGCTTCGGCGCAATTAACAATCTTCAACGCGCCTTCGACGGACATTTTGCCCGAAAAGAAATTTTATCTTGAAGTGGATTTTATCGGGAAATTTGCAAAATCTGATAAAGGCGGCTTTCAAACTTATGGTTATCGCGTGGTTTACGGCGTAAGAAAAAATCTTGAAGTCGGTTCAAACTTCTATTTCACGCGCAACGGAAATCGTCCGTCGCCGAAGGAATTTCAGCCGAATATTAAATTTCGCGCTTACAACAACGAAAAATACGGTGTCGCGGTTACAACCGGCGCAATCGGTTTCGTTCCGCTCGATAAATCAGCCGGAACGCGCACGTTTGCAATGCTTTATTCAAACGTCAGCAAAACGATAAAAGCCACAAACGGCACGAGATTAACCGGCGGATTTTATAATATGGTCGGCGCACAACGAGATTTCGGCACAAAACGCGGCGCAATTCTCGGCATCGAACAACCGATAAAAGGACGTTTGAGCTTTCTCGCCGATTGGTATTCGGGCAATAATCGTTTAGGCTATTCAGCCGCCGGATTAAATTACGCCTTCAAGAAAAATCAATTCGTCCTCGTCGGCTATAATTTCGGTAATTACGGCGCGGGAAACAACGCTTTTTCGGCTTTTTACGGCGTAACATTCTAAAATCAATTCCTTTGAGTTAAAATAAAATTGTTGATACTTTATGCCGCCGAAAGTAAAACAATTAATTGCTGAACTCGAACGCAACGGTTTCATAAATCGCGGTGGTAAGGGAAGTCATCGAAATTTTAAGCATCCGAAATGTTTGCAGCCGGTCAGAATTTCAGGCAATCCGGGGAGCGATGCAAAAAATATCAAATTAAAGAAGTCAAAGATGCGATTGACGAGGTGAAAGGAAAATGAGAAAAGAAGCCGACCTTTACAAAAAAGTAGTTTATTGGAGCGATGAAGATAATTGTTTTATCGGAATGTGTCCTGAATTAATGTATGGCGGAGTTCACGGCAACGATGCTTTGAAAGTTTTTATCGAATTGAATCAGGCAATTGAGGAAGTCATTCAGATTTATAAAGAAGACGGCGAACTTTTGCCTACGCCGAAAGCACTTGTTTTTGAAACAGTTTAAGTTGAGATGTTTGTATGAAACGATTTTTTTTAATTGTCTTTTGTCTGTTTCTAACAATTAATTATAATTTTGCACAGGAATCTAATGAGTCTGTGAAATTCGCACGAAGTGAATTTTTATTAGAGCAACTTTCAAAATTTTCCGAACCTCAGATTTACTCAAATCAAACCGAAAAAATTGAAATTTATCGTTTAATGATTTGGCAAACATTTAATAGTCCGATTTCGCTCAGATTAGAAAGGAAAAATAACGAAATCACTTTAATTTCAAAACAATTAAGTGGCAAGGGTGGTTACGAAGTCGGAAAAATTAAAAAAGAAACAAATGTGAAAATTTCAGAAAAACAATTTCAAAAATTCAAGAAGATTTTTGCAAAATTAGAGTTTTTGGAAATGGAGACAAAAGATAAGCGATGGGAAGTGAAAGCCGATGGAAGTATTGAAATTTGTCTTGATGCTTCAACTTGGACATTAGAAAGATTTTTTGACGGAAATTATCACGCAATTGAAAGATATTGCTCAGATGATAAAAATCTGCACGAAATTGGATTTTACTTGAATAAATTTTCAAAATTGAAAGTAAAAAAATGGGAATTATTTTAGGTTGAAAATATGCAAACACAAAGAAGTTTAGACGAATTTGGATAAAGATAAATTCAAATTCTAAAAAAGATGCTGTAAAATTTACGGCATCTTTAGCTTTACCATTTTATCACTATTTTGATTCGCTTACTTTTCTCGATTAAACCATTTAGTGCCGTCGGAAAATTCGACAAATGTTCTGACTTTGAGCCGATTGTTGTCGGGAAACGGTAGCCAGAATGCAGAATTTTTCATCGGGTTTTTATTAATTGATGAAATATTGCCGGCATCATTCACAGATGTAATTTGCTCAGGTCTGACAAATCCCGCACGAGAAACATTAAAAGTTTCGCCCGGTTTAATGTTTTGCTCTCGTAAATAAATACCTTTCCCGATTTCGGCTTCTTTATCATCAATAAGCAACGAAACGCCTGTAATCGTTTTATCCGACACATTTACCATTTTTACTTGCGGGACGGAAATGATTTTTTGAAGTTCGGATTTTTCAGAAGTTAATTTTTCGTAATCCGACAATGAAATTTCTTTGACTTTTGCTTCGAGAATTTTCATCGGCGCATCTTCGTCTTGTTCAATGGTTAAAGAAAAATCGGGCGATTTTTCGATTTGTTCCGTTAAATCATCTTTTGGAGTGATAACGGGGACATTTGTTTTTAATGTTTGGGCTACGGCAACTCCTACCAATAAAAGTAGAAGAAGTGTTATAATCGTGGTTGTTACACGAAATTTCGTCGAATTGAAATTGTTTTTGAACCAAGTGTTCATAAATAGACTCTCCTTAAAATTTAAATTTATTGGCTCTTGGGATTTTGATGTTTTCCTGAATACGACTTGCCTAAAATCACTTGGGTTTTTAATATTATTACAAGCGGCAGAGGAATAGACAAAATACAGTCAAATGGTCAAGTCAAAATAGGGCTATTGCAAAGTCGTTGAAAAATTGAAAAGACCATTCAAATTTGATTCAATCTAAGTTTGAACAAAAACACTAAATCAAAAAGGAAGGTCTTTTACAGATGGATAATACCACAGAATTTGAGATATTTGAACAGA